>JANQEO010000096.1 GCA_028278325.1 Candidatus Binatia bacterium | reverse complement strand
GCGGCCCTGGACCACGGGCTCGCCCGTCTGAGAGAGGGATTCCCCCTCTCGAACCGCCTGATTCGCGAGATCCATGGCGTACTGCTCGCGCACGGCAGGGGCAGCGGCAAAGCCCCCGGAGAGTTTCGGCGCTCCCAGAACTGGATCGGCGGGACCCGTCCCGGCAACGCCGTCTTCGTGCCCCCGCCCCACACCGCCGTACCCGACTGTATGGCGGATCTCGAGCGGTTCCTGCACGCCGAGCGCGATGGCCTTTCCGTTCTCGTCCGAGCCGGGCTCGCCCACGTCCAGTTCGAGACGATCCACCCCTTCCTGGACGGCAACGGCCGCGTCGGCCGGCTGCTGATCACGTTCCTGCTCTGCCAGGCAGGACTCCTGCGCGAGCCGCTCCTCTACCTGAGCCTCTACCTGAAGGAGAACCGGGCGACCTACTACGCTCTCCTGGACGAGGTCCGCCGGGAGGGGGATTGGGAAGCGTGGCTCGCCTTCTTTCTGGAGGGAGTCCGCGAGACCGCGGAAGGCGCGGTGTCGACCGCGGAGCGCCTGGCCGAAATGTTCCAGGAGGATCGCAGCCGGATCGAGCCAGAGGGGCGGCGAGCCGGCTCGGCATTGCGTGTCCACGAAGCGCTCAAGGCGCGACCGATCGTCTCTCTTTCCGCGGTCTGCGAGGCGACCGGGCTCTCCTTCCCGGCCGCGTCTTCGGGGATGGAGCTGCTCGAGAGCCTCGGCGTCGCGCGCGAACTGACGGGCAAGCGCCGGAACCGGCTCTTCGTATACGAGCGGTATCTCGCCGTTCTGAGCGAGGGGACGGAGCCACCGTGAGCCGTGGGGTTTATCCGATTCGGATAAACCCCGCATAACTCGCTACAAGCGCAGCCCCACGGGGCCAACACCCCGAGGCGACAGCCGGGCTCAGCCCATGTACGCCTCTTCGTTGTGCCAACGAAGGAACTCGGCTGACGGCCGCTGGCTGCGATTGGTCGGCTCTCTGACCTGCTCCGCGTGCAGCGCGTAGTAGTGGCGGCCTTTCTCGAAGTCCTCGCGGATGCGGCGGCTCACCTCCAGCGCCGGCGTCGGCCATGCAGCCGCGGTCGAAGAGCGAGTGGAGATCGCTCCAGAGGAGCAGGCCGTTGTCCACACGGTGCTCACCGCCGCTGGCGTAGGGCAGGATGTGGGCCGCCTCCAAGACAGGTAGGACGCGCTCGCCCGTGACGGCGCAGCGCCGCTCGTAGGCGTCGGTGACGAGGATCCGGACGCTGCCCTGGCCGAGCCGCGGCCGCACGAAAGTCCCTCGCCACAGCGGAGCTGGCCGGGCTCGCGCCACACGGCAGGCTATTCCTGCGCCGCACACTCGCGCCCGGAGGGCCGCTTCGACCTGGCCCCACAGGACCCGTCCCTGCTCCGCGTGAAGATCGTACGTCTGCCGTTGCACGATGTTCGGGTGCCAGTCCGGCGGCGCGGGAATCCAGCTGTGTTCGGGCAGGAGACGGGAAGAAGGGGGACTTCGACGTGGGCCCTCCTGGATTCGAACCAGGAGGCGACGTCAAAAGTGAAACAATATCAAGTAGTTACGCGAGCGCGGGTTTGCGAGCGACAAGTGAGCGCCAAACTCAATCACCGCCGTGTCGGCAGTCCAATGGAGAATACCTACGGCTGAACGCGCAACTCCGCCGCGATGAAGGGGGTGCCGGACTGCGACAAGATCGCATAGTCTTGGCCAGATAGACGTGTGCCCCCGATGCGCTTGCGCGTCGAGGGCTACCTGGGTCCGGGTTGTTGGCGCAACCCCGCGACCAAACAGCGTTATTCCCTACCCGCCGGGGCCGCTTGCTGACAAACTAGCAGCCCCGGAGGTGGAGTACTAGTGCCTCCCGGGGCCGGGGGGTTCGGCATGGCTCGTCGCGCGATTCCGAATATCGACTTCACCAAGATCCCGAGGGAGTATGAGGGCTACTGGGTAGTCGTGAGACTCGGCCAGGAGCAGGATGTACTCGCACAGGCGGAAAGCCCTCAGGAAGCACTCCGAATGAGTCGGATAGATCCGGCCGACTCGGCCTATGTGCTGACGCAGGTACCGACGGCTCCCACGGCAGGACGGATGGCGCGCCCTGACAAGGTCCAAGGTTCTAACTGAGCAGTACACAGAAGTTGGATACGGCTTCTCGCGGCCGTATCTGCTTGTGCGGCTACGCCACGGAAACCGGGAGTCGCCGCAGGTTCCGATGGTAGTCGACACGGGTGCGGACAAGTGCTTCTTCGACCATCAGTTGGCGTACACGATCGGGATCAACCCCGTACATGGCGGCAAGATGGGCCAAGTCGCCGGGATCACCGATACCGCGCCAACCGCCGCGTATCCCGTGCGGCTATTTCTCGTGCGCTTCGACCTCGAATTGACGATCGAGGACGCGGAGTTCACTGCACTGGGCGAGGGCTTCAACGGCCTTCTGGGAACGGTGGGCTTCCTGGACCAATTCCAGAAGGCGACCTTTATCCCTGGGTCTTCGTTCGAGCTCACGCTGCCCTAGCCCTCGCAGCGGGGCTTGTCGGGCCCGCTCCTTATCGTGCGGCGCACAAGCCCCTCCATTCGGCAGCGGCGGCCCCCCTCCAACCGAACGCCGGCGTTTCGGCTCGCGTCCACTGCGCAGGCCTTCCTGCAGAAGGCCCGAGTAGGGAAGGGTCGACCTCCTACAAGAGTCGAACGCGTCGCTCACCGTCGCCAACCGACACGTCGATGCGCGGCTCCGGCGCGTGTTCCACGAGCGCCCGGTAGAGACCGTTCGTTGGCTCGGCCGGATTATGCCCTCTTGCAGACCGTCGACGGGAATACCAAGCAAGCACTTCGAGCATTTCGATCCAGAAGGGATGAAGCCCAGCCGGATGCGAGGTCCGACCACACCGGATCGCGTTCTCCCCCCGAAGAAAGAGTGGCAGTTGGTCCACTCGTTCCGCACGCGGCATTTCCTCCTGCAGCGACGCGCGAGCGTTCCTCACACGCTTCGCCAACGGCACGTGGCGAGAGTAAATGTGCATCGAACCGGCCATGTGATGATAGACGCCTATCTCAGCCTCCAGTTCAACAGCGAGAAGTTCCTGGAGCATCGTGAAGAGAAAGACGTCATAGGGGAGGCCCCAGACAGCATCGTTGCTTCGCATGTGCACAACCGCATCCAGCTGCCTTTCTCGCATCAAGAACTGGACCGATGAGGCGCACGCAACATCGACGGAATCGACGCGCTGCAAGTGATCGGATCTACCGAAGTAGACGATTGCACGTCGTGTGTCGGGATCGCTTCTGAGTAGCGAAATCAACCGATCCCAGTTCCTGACCCCACAAGGATCGGGACGGAAGAGACTCCTTCCGTAGCAGCTCCCGCTGATGGTCCTTCGGTCCGCGGAGAACTCACGCCACCGGTTCGCGTAGAAGCCAATGAAATCCACATCGTTCGATCCCGATGCATGCCAGCAGAACTCACCGATCGCCAGCGGGAGGCTCCACCTTCGCTCTGCGAGAGACAGAAACCTACGGCGGGGCTTCCTGAGGCAGAAGGACATCGGAGACAGCTCGATCGTGTCGTGTCCTCGAGGGGCAACTCGTCGGCCGTTATCGAGGAGAGTGGCGAGGATCCAGCACTGGGCTTCATCCATGGAGTCGAAAGCGGGCGTGATCGATCCGAATATGCCGCTCATTGACTTCCTTCTAGAGCCCCGATCCGCTCTTCTAGCTCGAGAATCACCCGCTCAAGCTTGAGCCGATCTCGCTGCTGTGTGATGTGAAACCTCTCCATGCGAGACTCTTGCTTCGCAAGCGCGACCGCTACCTCCTGCTCGTGCGACTTGGCTCTCGCCTGGATGGTCTGCTCCAGGGATGCAGCTAGCGGTTCGAACTGACCAGTCAACCGTGAGATCGGGTCGTAGTTGGCAAGAAAGACCGCCAGGTAAGACAGGAACGCTATGAACAGACCCGCGACTGGAGCCCACCACAGCAGGAATTTGCGGTAGCGACCGAGAACACTCTCCGCCGCTGCATCGGCCACAGACTCCACATTGAGAAAGAGATCCCCGAAGTTCTTGATTGCCTTGTCCCGCTTCTTCTGAAGATACTCGCGATTCGTGATCTCATCTCCTCTACTCCCGGACGCTTCGTGAGGAACGAATTCATGGAAGGAGAGTCTGAGAAACGGGTCGCCCGGTGAAACGAGGTGGCCTTGGCTCCCGAAGTTGACCAGCGTTGTCGACAAAGGCCCACGGTAGCCCGGATCAATGATTCCGATGTTGAGCGCTAGGACACCTTCGTCGCACAAGCTCGTCTTGACAAAAGCGTAGCCGCACACGTCATCAGGAAGGTGAATCCGCTCCGCGGAAACCACCTCGACGACTCCCCCAGGCTTCAGTATGAACGACTCGTGCTCCTGCCCATTGGAGTCGACGATCGCGCCCACGGTCGAGTCGTAGCCAGCTCGTCGATACGCAGACGGCTCGGCATCCTCGACGAGGCTTCGCGTTTGAATCTCGTTGCTGTTGAGCATCATTCTGCTTCTCTCTCGTTGGGGAAACACGGGACATTATCGCAGCGCCGTCGTAAGAATGGCTAGAATCAAGAATGTCCCAGAAGAGGACACGGGATGGTGGATTGGGATAGGCGCTATCTGGAGCTTGCTGAGTTCGTCGGCCGCTGGAGCAGAGACCCGGACCGGAAGGTAGGGGCGGTGATAGTCGGCCCGGAGGGTGGCGTTCGGGCGGTCGGGTACAATGGCCTGCCGCGCGGCGCAGATGAGGGGTTCACTGAACGGTACTCCCGTACAGGCGAACGCAAGTACGCCTGGATCGAGCACGCGGAAAGAAACGCAATCTACGCCGCGGCACGCGTTGGGACGCCCCTTGCGGGCTGCCGAATTGCCTTGTCTTGGTTTCCCTGCATGGACTGCGCGCGCGCCTTGGTTCAGGTTGGCATCACCGAGATCTTGGCTATTCGGCGCGACTTGAGCGACCCGCGCTGGAAGACGAGCTTTGAGCAATCGACGCAGCTGCTTGAGGAAGCTGGGGTCCGCATCAGGTGGCTGGATCCCGGAGCCCAAGAACCCCTGGGCGAGGTGTGATTGGACAGCCGGAGAGGCGCCAGGTCCCACTGTCGCGTACCGCCGGCGTCGCCACTAACCCGGTACTCAAGAAGCCGTCCAAGCAGGCGTACTTCCTGGTCGGGCAGTGTTGGATCTGTCCGGTGATTGAGCTCCTGGACGCAACGGAGCGATCTGCTCCGCCGGACTGACCAATCGGCCGCTGAAGCCATCTCTGCGCCGGAAGGCCGCGGCATTCGGCATGCGGATGCGGCCTCCTCCCAACCCGCTGTTTTTGATGAGCTTCCCCGTGGAGAAACGTCCGTCGCGCACGGAGAACGGCTGTCCGCCATCTCAGCGTCTACGTTGTATGGGATGGTGGACGTCGTCGACCCCCAGACGCGCTCGAGAATCATGCGTGCCGTACGCCAGCGGGGCACTGGACCCGAGCTTCTGGTGCGCCAGATACTGTCACACATGGGTTGCCGCTACAGACTCAACGCGAAGAGTCTGCCGGGGTCGCCTGACCTGTCGAACCAGCGCGATCAGTGGGCCATCTTTGTCCATGGGTGCTTCTGGCATGGCCATGTCGATTGCCGAAAGACACGGGGCGGGAAGCAAGGACACACACCGAGCACCAACGAGTCATACTGGGTTCGCAAAATCACCGAGAACCGCGAACGCGATAGGCGCAATGTCAGATTGTTGAAAGAGGCTGGCTTTAGGGTACTTACCGTCTGGGAGTGCGAGTTGATGCGGCCCGAGGCCGTCGAAACGCGGCTCATCAAATTCCTGGCCGCTGAGGACTAGAGCTTGCCGGCGCCTGAAAGGCAACGAAGTCTCAACTTCCGAGAGCGAGTAGAGCGGTTCTCGCTCGGGCCAGGCCGCCGCGTCCTCACCCGAACTGTCGTCCGACGCGACGGCTCCAGCGCACTGTCACGCGTCCACCTTTCGCGACGAGTCCGAGCCGCAGAACCCGGCCAGCGCCGCCTCTCGGATCTGTTCGACTTCGAAGCCCTCAAATCCACGGCTCGCCCTCGAGCGTTTTCCAAAGGACCTCCGGTCCGAGTCGTGGATCTGTTCAGCGGCGCGGGCGCGATGTCACTTGGCGCCATGCATGCCTGCCAAGCGCTCGGCAAGACCTTTAAACCCGTTCTAGCGATCGACAATGACGATACGGCGCTTGGAGTCTATGCAGACAACTTTGGCCGTGAATCAACAATGCTCGCCGACGTGTCTCAGATCCTCGATCGCCCCCTTGGAGCATCCCCTTCGCGCGGCGAGAACGTGCTTCGTCGGAGGACAGGTCGCGTCGATCTGCTGATCGGGGGGCCTCCTTGCCAAGGACACAGCGATTTAAACAACCATACACGCCGCAACGATCCGAAGAACCTCCTGTACGAACGGATGGCCCGCTTCGCCGAGCTGCTTCGACCGAAGCACATTCTGATCGAGAACGTACCCGCCGTTCAGCACGATAGGCGTCAAGTTGTCGAAATCGTGAAGAAGCACCTCGACATCCTGGGATATTCGACGGCCCACGGTGTTCTGCGCATGGAACAGTTCGGTGTTCCGCAGCGCAGATCCAGACACGTTCTAGTCGCAACGAGGATTCATCACTCGCTAGCCAGCGTTTTCGACTCGACCGACGAAGACGAGCGATCCGTCAGGTGGGCGATCGAGGATCTTGAATCACGTTGTGGATCTTCGTGGCTTGATACTCCTAGCAAGCCAAGCGAGGACAACAGACGCCGAATAGCTTTTCTGTTCCGACACGACGCTTACGATCTTCCCGACCACCGAAGACCGGCGTGTCACCGAACCAAGCCCCACAGCTACAAGTCCGTCTATGGAAGGCTGAACTACGATGAGCCTGCACAGACCATTACCAGCGGCTTCGGATCTATGGGGCAGGGCCGATTTGTGCACCCGGCGCAACGGCGCACCCTTACTCCGCATGAGGCAGCAAGGCTGCAGATGATCCCGGACTATTTCGACCTCTCGTCAGTTCCTACGCGACGTGCTCTGGCAGAGATCATCGGGAACGCGGTCCCACCGAAGTTCGCCTACGCACTCGTCCTGGAACTCCTGCGCTAGGCCACACTGGCCGCACGATTCTCTGCGAGGCCGCGCTTGAAATCCCTCGCTGTCAGGGGTCAGAATGGTGTTGAAGGCTTGACTCCCGTAGTTGGGTGCCCTCGTGGTCAGAATCGACGAGCTCAGTAATGACTGGCGGCAGTGGTCTCGCCAGGATTGGAACACCGCTCTCGTCCGCCACGTCTTCGACAGCACGGTGGCTGGGGACACCTCCCCGGTCCGGCGGATCGATGTAACTGACGGGTTTCTCGCCCGCGTGACCAATAGTGCTGATGAGCCGGCCGAAGAGGTGCGGGCATCGTTGATTGGAAGATACACCTTACCCCCGGATCAGGTCCGCCAGCTCTACGACCCAATGGTCGTCCTGGCAACTTGGTCGCGATCCGATGCGCTGCCTCCGTTCTTTGGCCAGCTGTTCATTACGCTGTTGGTAGCTTCAGCCAGCGAAGACACGCACGATGAGGGTGACTTCTATCGTCGTTTCGCGGCAACCCTGGGGCTCGATCCCTCTCGGAACTACTTTGGCCATGGCCTTCCGTCCCTCTGGCGGAGTCTGGCTCAATGGACCATCGACCAGTCCCAAGCGGGCTTTGAGATTAGACCGCTACTTCTCCCGGACCCTCGCCATGAGACCATCATCGGCATCTCAAAACGGCTGGCCTTTCCGGGGTTTCGCGACCAACGGTGGCTTGCACGCGTCATCACACAGGCAGAGCTTTCGACCGAGTCACCTGTTGAGTCGATACTGAACGCCGTCGGAAAGGAACGACGACGGTTTTCTCCTCTCTTCCAAGAGGAATTCCGGGTCTTCCGCGACGCGATGCGTCGGAACGAACCCGCCGACGACACCGCGTTCTGGGCCGCCTACGAAGCAATCAATTGGTCATCGGACTGGGGCACGGGTCGGCTGACGCGGACTCCGATCGCCCTGACGATGGACGTCCCTGGCGTCGAGCAGGCGAGAGTCGATGTGCTGAGCCGCAAGATGATTGCCTTCGATGGTTCTCAGTGGACGACACAGCCCCTTCCCAACGCGATTGACGACTTCGTCGGGCATGTCGTCCCACAGACCGCGGAACGTGACGCCAACAGCACCGTCAAGGCGCTTTTCGCGAGAGATCCGCACCTATGGAAAACAGTACACGGGACCTGGCTGGGTAGAGCCATCGAGCAGGGATGCCTTTGCTTTGGCCGCGGCGAGTCGGTTGGATGGCTTAACCGACCGAATGTCCCAGCTGGGGAAGATGTCTGGCTTCTTCTTCGCGACGACGTGGCAGGGCGGACAGCCCGCCTTCTGGAGCTCGAGAACGTCCGCGTAGACCATCGAAATCCCTTGCCGGACGTTGGCAACTGGGAGCTCCTGGGACAGTTCCATTCTGATGAACTTCTGTACTTGCGCGAGTGGCGTCCGTTCTCGGAGATCGACGCCTTCAAGCGATTGGTCGGACGAAGCCAGATCGCACTAAAGAACGCCATCCGACTCGACGACGGCGTCCTCTTCTTGCGCCCCGCTCTTCCGGAGATCGCGGTCGAGAATGCCGACTCAGTTGACTACTTCTCATTCGCACCGGGAGGATCGGAACCCCGCACCGGCGTACTAGAGCGGGCCGGGTCCGGAGACAGCGCTCTGTTCCACTTCAAGCACTGCGTCGAACAGATAGCGGTTCCCGGACGCCTGGTTCTCCGCGCAAACCGAGCCGGCACTCAGATTCAGGTGCGTCGGCTTGAGCTCGTTGCGACTTGCTCAGCGCGGGTCCTTCGCCAAGCGCAGAGACCCTCCGATTGGCTAGTAGACAATGGAAGCGGCCAGTTGGTCCCGCTGGACGATCGACTCGAAACCGGAGTCGTTGCCAATACACTCGCATCACCAGATCTAATCAGAGACCTCGCATCAAGAGCTCGCGCCAGCGTTGGGCCCTGCGACGCCTCTTCGCCGCCCCAGGTGTTTTCACTGCCAATCGAATCGCTTCCTTCGGCGTGGATTGAGCTTCTCGAGGTCCTGGCGGGAAGATTCGCGTGCCGGACGGGAGTTGAGGTGCCAGAGCTCTTGAAGGCGCTTCAAGACGCGTTCGAAGTGGAGCCGGGAACCGCTTGGGAGCTCTTCGACTCGCTCATCTTGAACCAGATACTCGAGCGACGGTTCACACGTCGTTGGCCCTCCCAGCGCGTCTTTGCTGGCAGTCCGCGGATCGCGATCGCCCCCGGGCGATCGGTCGCCTACGCCCTTGGCCTTTGGGCATTCCACCGCAGGCAGAGGCTTCAACAAGCTGTGGCAGAGGGGGGCAAATCGCTCAAGATCGCCGCGGTGGGCGATTGGTCTGCGATCGGCCCGCTACAGATCTTGGAATGTGGTGGTGACGACGCCAGGGAGATAGCGGGCATCGTCGGAGACGTGCCGGTAGTGTCAATCGACACGCCGAGCGTCCCGTCGCCACTCACAGTTCTGAGCTTCATGTCGCCACGCGTCGACCCCTATGCAAGAGGCGAAGGCTCCACCTATTGGTCCAGTCGACGTCGGAAGTTCTGTCTCGATGACCATCCGAACAGCGATCTGGCACTAGAATGCCGGCGGCACCGACGCCAGCACTCTACGTACATCCTGCGGCTTCGCGGCGAACCTGCATGGGCAACGAGTAGCCGAGCCTGGGCGAGCTTCGTGGCAGACCTCCTCATATCCAAGACTATCTGGAAGCTGCAGGCGGACGGAGCCCTGGTGTCCGCTCGACCAGTTCCGGAGCCTTTCGCACGACGCTGCCTGGCCAACGGAGGTCTTTCCGGGACGAACTGGAAGGCGGACGGCTCCGAGTGGATACATGGCTTTGGTGACCTGGAGGCCGCGCATTCGGCGCTAGACGAGTGGCTAGTCGCCCGAAGAGCACCGCCAGTTCCGAGCCACGTTTCACGTTGGATCTCCGCATGGGAAAGTCGACAGGGCCTGGTCGCACATCAGCTGTCCGATAGCCGGCTGTCTACTCCGCTTCGTCATCGCTACGGGCTCACGAGGTCGTGACAATGAGCTCCCCCGAGCAGTCTGCGGTCATTCAGGATGTAATCGGAATCGTGGAGTACGCGCACGCTCCCCAGGGTGGGAGGCTCGAGTGGTGCCGTGTTCGTCCGCTGCTAGTCGCGAGCGATCGAGAATGGGAACCGATCGCCGACCGTCGGGACAAGTATCCGTCGGAGGGCCTCGTCTATTGGTACGCACCCTCTGATTCCGCTGGGGAGAACACCGCCTGGAGATTGCGCCTTTCGGAGCAGTTCCCGCACAAGAAGGACTGGTACATCGTAGATCAAAGCCAGAGGCTGATGGCGTTCGTCGAACTCCGCGACAACCCAGACGCCACAGATCTACGCCGACTTTGCTCTTCCGGAAGCTTCACCTTTACACTCCCACCTCCTTGTCCGTTCTTCGTGAAGGTGCCCGGGAGTGATGATCGGTGGGTGGGGCCGATGGAGCCCGCCTTCGAAGCCGAGTCGTCCAACCGGTTCAAGGGCAGTCATGAGGTCCCGTCGGGCTTCCTGGGAATACACGCGATTCCGGATCAGGACCTTGTTGACGTGAGGCTCGAGCGAGGAGCGTGGCGGGTCCTTCGACCTGGCAGAACTGTCGGAGGATCCGTCGGTCTCTTCAATGCTCAGACCGACGAACAGCTTCTGTCCGCGGTGCTGAAGCGCCTTCGCAAGCTTGACAACGAGGCCGCCAACGCTCTCGACGTAACTCAAGCGGCCTACCAGGGCTATGTGCGGGCCCTGGACTCGGCGGATCTAACAGGTGAAGAGGCGAGCCGCGAGGAGGCCCGGGAACAGGCTCTTCGGCTCCTCATGAACCGTGTGCAAGCCAACTTCGGCGCGCGCATGGAGATCGCCGATGCCCTCGTGTGTCTTCCCCAGGTCCGAGACAGACTGAGCGCTGCGATTGACCGCGAGGTTGACCGGCGCGAGGAAGAGATCAAAGCCCAAGTCGGCGAGCGCGCTAGCACCGTTCAGGCGGAATTGAACTCGGCGGAGTCCGACAAAGCGGCGCTAGAAGCGCGATGTACAGAGCTTCGCGCAGAACAGGCAGCCCTTGAGCGGCAGCTCAGCGATCTAGAGAGGGAGCTTCAGGAGCGATCTGACTCCGTGGGCCATGAACTGGAAGTGGTGGCGCAACGCGTCCTGTCTAAGCCAGTTCAGGAGCTCGCGGACCATGTTCTCGTTCGCGCCTTGCTTGGATCCGGGGAGCAAGAAGGCGCCTCGTTGCTACCCGACGATGTCCACAAGTTGGCACCAGCGGAGCCCATTGAGGATCTCGCGTCCTTGCGCGGAGCCATGCGGGTCATAGCACGCCTCTACGGCGTGCCAGACGATGTGACACTCTCGTGCATATCTAGCTTGCTGGCGGGCATACCTGTGCTCGCTGCCGGTGGCTCTTCAAGGATCTGCTGCGAAGCCGTTGCCCAGGTCTTATCGGGACCTGTAGCCCGACTCGTTGAAGTGCCTACCCATGTCTTCGGCGTGGACGACATGCTCAACCTGGTAAGCACGACAATCTCGCGGGCTGGAGGACGGGACGCGGAACTAGGCACGGCACTCCAGACCGCCGAACCCGTCGACTCGTTGATGTCGCTGGTGCTCGTCGGGGTGAACCGTGCTCCGCTGGAAATCACCCTAGAAAGCCTAGTGGCGGGTCGGAGCTCGGCTTCCCGAAGCCAAGCGATCCCCTGGAAGCGGCGCGGACGCCAGGCAGGGTTGGAGAGCGATCACGTTCGGGTGGACTCGAGGCTCATGATCTTGGGAACCCTATCGACTGGACCCTCGACGTTTCCACTTACGAGTGCGCTTCGTTCGCGGGTAGGCCTCGTTTGGACGGATGCTCCCGCTCCCGAGGGGCAAGGCGAAATGCCCCAAGTGTTCTTGAGGCAGTCCGCGATGAGTAATCTGCTTAAGGACTGCGAGCTCTCCCAGCTTGATCTGCGAGAACTGGTCGACGCCAGCCAGGGCGCTCTTCACTCTGAGTCCTTACAGGAGGAAGCGAGGATCTTCAGCGCGATCTTCGGAGACGTTGACCGAGGCTTGGCCCATTGGCTGATTTGTCGATTCGCTGGTCTGATCGGCACAGAGACCATAAGGCACGTCGCTCTTGGTGTAGGTGTTGGCGTCTCGGCCACGCTGAGGTCAGCACATGGCGAATCCGCGCTGCGCCAAGTCGCTGCGCTTGTTGAAGACGAGTAGGGGAAGTGACCGATCCCGTCTCGCAGTTCGAGTCGATCCGCGACTTCTACATCACCTACTTGGAAACGGCGTTTCGAATTCGAGACCCGGAGGTCCAAGCGAGGCGAAGGAGGCTTCTGGAGGAACCGGGTGCGCTATGCACGTTTCCGCTCCTAGAGCCGATCTCTCGCTACGAAAGCTCTGGACTTCGAATCAACGATCTGGCCGATCCTGACGTGGGCATGCGCCTACTATCAGGCTTCTCGGAAATCGAGAGGGAGGCCTTTATCCACCTCTGCGGAGCGGGTCTGCTCGACTGCGAACCCGGATCGCCAAGACTAGAACTGCCGCGCGGGAGATTCGAACTCTACTCCCATCAAACACAAATGCTGAGCCGCGGGGTCGAGACCGAGTCCCCGGCGATTGTCACTTCGGGCACCGGATCAGGAAAGACCGAGGCGTTCCTGCTTCCCATCCTGGCCGCGATCGCCAAGGAGGCCTGTGGCTGGCCCTTGTCGGACAACCTGGATCCAGCACCGACCTGGTGGCGGGATGGGAGCGGAAGCCCGTTCGAGGATTGGGGTTCTGTCGAGGCGGCTGCTGGCGACCTCCGCAGCGTTTTCGTGCCGAGGAGGCAGGGTGAATGCAGAGACCGCCCCAAGGCGGTCCGGGCGCTGATCCTCTATCCGATGAACGCTCTTGTGGAAGACCAGATGGTGCGACTCCGCAAGGCGCTGGATTCAGAGCTCGCACATTCCGTGATGGACGCCTACTTCCAACGGAATCGAATCTTCTTTGGCCGCTATACGAGCGCGACGCCGGTAACGGGTTTCTTGGATCATCCTCGCCTACGCCAAACCACGCGTCTCCGCCGCAGCCTTCGGGATTTGTGTTCGGCCATGAAGACAGCTGATCTGACAAGGCAAGCCGCGCAGGCAGAATCGCGCAGAACCGGCGATCCCGATCTCTGCTTCAATTTCCCTCGCATCGATGGTTGCGAGCTCGTTTCGCGGTGGGACATGCAGCTCGCTCCGCCAGATATCCTCATCAGCAACACAAGCATGCTGAGCGCGATGCTGATGCGAGAGGTAGACGAACCGATATGGAGTGCGACTGCCGACTGGCTACAGAATGACGACGACGCCTATTTCTTCTTGGTGCTCGATGAGCTGCATCTTCAGCGCGGCACTGCCGGAACGGAGATCGCTTACCTGTTGCGAATTCTCCTACAGCGCTTGGGTCTAGACCAGGTTCGGAACCGGCACAAGCTTCGCGTTCTCGCGTCGAGCGCATCGCTTCCAGTCACCGGATCGGAGCGAGAAGCGAGCCTCGATTACCTCTGGGACATGTTCCGGTCGACCGGCTTTGGTGACCGATCGGTTTCGAGGGAGACATGGGAGGAAGCCATCCTCCCGGGAAAGGAGATCAGGGGCGCTTGCTCGGCCAAGCTACCATTGGATGCGCATCGAGTGGCGGCCGCGGTTTCGCGTTGCGCGACAACATCGGCCGGGCACTTCAAGCACCCTGCGAGTGCAGAGGACGGGTGGAACGCGCTCGCAGTGGCACTGGGGTTGGATCCGGTTCCCAACGCCGTCCCCGAGTTAGTACGCGCGTGCATTCGAGAAGCCGCGGCGTTGCTTGAGGGAGGCTGCACGCACGGTAGCCGAGCGACATCGATAGCCCAGGTATCCTCTCGGATCTTCGGCGACAACGATGAGGCGCAGGCCGCACTGCGAGCACTCATTCGGATCCGGGGCTGTTCCAACCAGCTCAACGACTGGTTCCCCGAAGATCGGAATGCCAATGATCAGCTCGGTGCTGCGTCATTCAGGCTTCACAGCTTCCTTCGTTCCGTCGAGGGCCTTTTTGCAGCCCCAACGTCGCACAATCTCCGATCGGGCGAAGCTGAACGCTGCGACGCCTACTTCTCCGAGCTCTCGGTGGAGCGTGGTCTGCGCTTCGGTACTCAGAACGGGAATGGTGAAGGAAGCCGGTTCTTTGAGGTCCTCTACTGCGAGTGCTGCGGGGAGCTCTTCTTCGGTGGAATGCGGAGCGATACCGCACGGGACGGGGCGGAGCTATTGCCTTCGGATCCGGATCCTGAAGCACTACCCGAACGTGCTCGATCTCAATTGTTCGAGGGCCTCTCCGCGGAGGATTTCGCCCTGTTCTGGCCAACGACAAGGCGATACTGGCCGTGGGGAGCTGAGGAGCCCCAACAGGATGACGCGCAAGGACAATGGAAGAAGGCCGTACTGAATCCTCGAACGGGTCGGGTGGATTCTCTGAGAGCCACCCAGGAGTGGGACGGCGAGGAGATACCTGGCTTTCTCTACGATCCATTTGTGCCCGGTTGGAACGACCGACACGGAAGGACGCCAGGACACCCCAACACGGCCGTCCCGTCGCAGTGCCCCTTTTGCGGCGAGTCGTACCGGAATCGCCCTGCGACCAGCATGCGGGTTTCGCCGGTCCGGAACTTTCGAGCAGGCTTCGCGAAGACGACGCAGCTCCTCGCTAGCGAGCTGGTCTCACGACTGAGGGAAGGCGTTGCCGCGGAGAACCTGGACGATGTAAAGCTGGTCTCGTTTGCAGATAGCCGGCAAGACGCCGCAAACGCGGCACTCGATCTAGAGCAGCGACACCACGAAGATCTGCGGAGGGAGTTTCTCGTTGGGGCAATCGACGAGATTGTCAGTGCACGCGAGCCTCGCGAGGTCCTGGAGGAACGCCTCGACCGGATCCGCGAGGAAGAAGGCAATGCCGAGGCCGAGAGACGGTGGGCCGATGTGGATCGGCTCAGTGTTCTGCGGGATGAAATCCGGCGGAAGCTCCGAGATTCACAGGAGGATTCCGTCGCTCTGGCACAGGTCCTCGACATACAGAGCGAGGCCTCGCGGCAGCGTCCGTTGAGGCCTGCAACCGCTCGCCTCATAGGTGCGGGGGTTCATCCGACTGACCCCGCCGGCGTCGAGCCGATCGAGGTGAACAACGGTGCTCGACGATTCGCTTGGCAGGAGCTGTTCGATCGACACAACGACCGACTTATCTGGCGCGACCACTATCAGTTCACCGAGGACTTGGAGGAGGCCCAGCAACAGATCCGGAACGATCTGCGGCGATTGGCCATATCGACCGTCTTTCACCGTTCATACTTCTCGCTTGAAGAGTCGGGCTTCGCATACGCTTGCCTCCCGAGGGGGGAGCGAGATCGGAACGAGCTGAACCGTTTCGATGCGATGCTTCGGGTGCTCTCTGACAACTACCGATTCAACCCCTCGCCTTGGGACGACGATCACGCGCTCTGGGCCAGCTGGGACGACATCCCCCCTTCAGCCAGGCTTCGGCGCTTTGCGCTATCTGCGTGGGGAGACCAGGAGGCGCCCCGCGTTGTCGCCGAGTTCCTCCGACTCCTTGACGTAGCGGGCCATCCTGCGGGCGTCATCCAAGCCGAGAAGCTGCGACTCAAGCCGGTTGATGAGGGCGATCCGTTCTGGAGGTGCGCAAACTGCGGTCGCGTGCACATCCACCGCGGCGCAGGCGTGTGCACCAGGTGCTTTGTTTCCCTTCGCGACGAAAGCGACGGAAGCGTCTTGTCTCTGCGCCAGCAGAACTTCCTGGCTCGAAAGGTGAGCGACCCGGCACCCACATACCGGTTGAGGGCGGAAGAGCTTACCGCCATGACAGCCAATCCCAGCGCCCGCCTTCGCCGATTTAAGGGCATTTTTGTTGCCGATGACGACGACATCTTGCCGCGCCCTTCGGTCTTCCCGGAGGTAGACAGCAGCCTCGATCGAGCCGCCAGAACCGTCGATGTCCTGTCGGTCACGACCACGATGGAGGTGGGTGTGGACATCGGCGCCCTCAGCGCGGTGTTCCAGGCGAACATGCCACCCCAACGATTCAACTATCAACAGCGGGTGGGACGCGCGGGTCGTCGCGGCCAAGCCTTCTCAACCGTGCTTACGGTCTGTCGCAGCAAGAGCCACGACCTCCATTACTTCCATCACCCCGACCAGATCACAGGCGATCCCCCGCCGCCGCCTTTCTTGACGGACGACCTCCCGCTTATCGGCCGACGCATGCTTCGGAAGGCGTGGCTCTGGAAGGCATTCCACGAACTGCGCCAGACCTGGGGTCGCGGCGACGGACGATGGCCTGCGGACAACCTGCAACGCCCAGACGTACACGGGGAGCTGGGCGGAATCGATGACTTCAGGAACCGCCATGACCAGCTGTCTCCAGCCATCCGCAGAGCTTTGGAGGGCACCCTCGGCTTCCGAGACCGACTCGCCGACTGGCTCGCAAGCGGAGGAGGCGTTTCAAAGGAACAGCTTGTCGCGAATCTAGATGCCGATGCCATCATGGCCGAACTCGACGCACTGGAGCCCCAGGAGTTCCCGGGTCGGGGAATCGCCGAAGCTCTTGCAGAACAAGGCAAGCTCCCGATGTACGGAATGCCCACCCGCGTGCGGAATCTGTACACGGGTCTGAGTTCGGGCCAGGCCCTGCGTCCGGTCGCGATTGATCGGGACATCGAGATCGCGATCCAAGAATTCGCGCCCGGTGGGGTGCTAGTCAGGGACAAGAGAAGGCATCTCAGTGTGGGATTCACCGGCCCTCTTGCGCCACATCAACGGAGACATCAAGGCCGAGTGACCTTGTCTCTGCTGGGGGGCGCCTTTGGGCCGGCGTTCCAGCTGCTCGAGTGCCAGGAGTGCGGTGCGTGGAAACGGTTGGAGCCCAACCAGGGTGCCGGCCAGATCGCATGCGAGGGATGCGGTTGTCTGATGGATACGCAGTCAGCCCGGCACTGCGTTGTGCCGAACGCCTTCCGCACCGAATTCCGTCCGCGGCGTAATCAGGAGACTTCCGAGCAGACGAGGGCAACGCGCTCAGCGATGGCGGAGGCTCGCAGGCCTGACCTCAACCCCGTTGAGGCCTCCAACACCCGAGTCGGGTTTCTCGAAACCCAGCCAATCTACCGCCTGAACCGTGGTGTATGGGAGGCGGACGACAACGACGGGCGCTGGGTCGGCTTCACGGCTGAACGAGGAACGACCGACCAGCGAGCACCGGTAGGAATCCGAGCTCGAGATCAGTGGATCGACCCTGCATACCAGATCAACGTCAACTTCCGTGCCGACGATCCCCGAATGGCAATGGACGGCTTCTTTCTGGCTGCGCGAAAGGTCACCGACAGCATTGTGATCGCCCCGCAGAGGATGTCGGATGCGCTGAGGCTGGACCTGAGACGTCGAGACCGTTCAGTAACCGGAATCCGTGCCGCTGCGTTGTCCGCAAGCTATCTGCTGGTGTTTCGGGCAGCAAAGGAGCTCGACGTGGCTCCTGAAGAGTTCGAGATCATTGAGCCTCGTCCCTATGCGGGTTCCGCGAACACCATCGTACCGATCCTGCAATTGTGCGACTCACTCGTGAACGGATCGGGTCTATGCAACAGGCTCTCCAAGACAGACGATTCGGGACGACCGAGAATCGCGCGACTACTGCGCTCAATCCTGAGGGACGAGGAAGAGTATCCTCTACTCGATCTGCTACAGCCGACTGCCCCCCGGACGACGTCGCATCCCCGACGTTGCGATCAAGCCTGCTACGGGTGCCTCTGCCGGTATGGCAACCAGCCATATCATGGCCTGCTCGATTGGCGGCTTGGGCTCGACTTCTTGAGCATGATGGATGATGAGACCTTCGCTGCAGGACTGGATGGGAACTTCACTGCACCGGGTCTGCGTGACTGGCTGAAGTTGGCTGACCGGTACGCGCAAGATATCGCTGATCTCTCCGGGGATTCCGTCCGAGATCTCGTCGCCGACCGTGTTCACGTTGTCAAGGTGGACTCTGCACTCGACCTCTGGGTGGCCGTCGTTCACCCGTTGTGGGACTGGGATCGTGCCCTTGAGTTGGATTCGCTGGCCGCCCATGTCCTTGATCATCCCTCCACATATCCTCTGTCTACATTCGATGCCAGCCGCAGACCTGTGACCGCTCTTGAGCGGATCCGATCTACGGCCGCGGCCTAGTGGGTCACATCTGTGCGGGCTATCGACACCGTGCGGAGAACTCACTCCTTTTCTCCATCAAGCCTCGGCCTAGCGGTGGAGTGCCGGCTCCGCGTGCTCCTTGAAATGGACCCGGACCTTGACCCTTCGCTCCCGAAGACGCCGCTAGCCCGACTCGGTACGATCATTCATCAGGTTGTCCGCGACGCTTCCCGGAAGGGTCAATCGCGAATCGCGCCGCTGGTCATGGCTCGCCTTGCGGATCGGACGGACTCGATTGCCTCGTACGCTGGGCCCTCCGGTCGACTCCCCCTATCGCAGGCAATCAGGCGCAGCGTCCTACTGAAGCGGATCGGTCACGCTCAAAAGCAGTACAGCGAGAAGTTCGTTGGTGACAGCTACCGGGGCTCTCGTGGAAGCTCGTCGCCTCCACGAGGGCCTCGAGAGGCCGTTGATCCGTTGCCTTCAGCTGGCTCCTTGAGCCTCATCGAGGAGACCCTCGAGTCCTCTCGTCTCCAACTAAGAGGCCAGGTCGACCGCTTAGACCGTGATGACTCGGGCAACGTAGAGATCTCAGACTTCAAGACCGGGAGGCTCCACGACAGCGAGGGCTCCCTGCATGCTGATCATCGACTTCAGCTGCTCGGCTACGGCCTGCTCGCCAGGGAAGTAGGGGTTGTCGGGCTGATCTCTCTCCGCTTGGTCGGCAGCGACGGTGAAGAGCGGTTTCCTTTCGACGCCGAAGCTGAGGAAGAAGTCCGAGACCTCCTGGGTACCCTGATCGCCTCGATTCCGCGGGACGAGAGCCTGCCTGCTGAGCAACTCGCGCGTGTGGGGCCCGCGTGTCGGTTCTGCGCGTTCCGGCCGTCGTGCAGCCGTTACGTTCGCGAGGCACCAGCGCTTTGGGCGAGCGACGAGCCTCCCGCATGGTTGCCCTGCGACTCCTGGGGAAGGATTGAGCGCATCGAGAGTGCGGATCCCGCTCTCTGTCATCTCTACATCCTGGACGAAGCAGGGCGTCTGACCTCTGTGCGAAACGTGCCCAGTGGGCTGCTTCCCGCCGGTCTGCAAGCCGGGGACCGAGCTGTGTGCTTCTCGTTGAACCCCGTCCCCAAGCTCTCCCGGACTCGCCCCGACAACTTCGAGCTCATCGATCCGGTGCACCTCGCTGAGAGCGCGCACGGGGCCAAGGTGTTCTTCGAGCAAACGGGCGTGGTTGGCTCGGATGCTGCTCAGTAGTCCGATCCCACCGCTTCGCGTGAGACGAGTTCCAGCGCCCCAGCGAGCTACCCAAACGGGATTCGACCACCGCCGCCTCCCCCGCAGGTTTCGTTGCTTCAGTTGCCGAGAGAACTCACGCTTCGGCGATATTTCCCATGTAATTCAGGCGCTTGCACTCTTTACGTCCGATAACTGCATTTCTGTCAACTAACCAAGCCTACTTCTCATTTTCCCCAGTAAAAACGGGGAGGTAGGTAGGAATCCCCCAGATTTCGCAGGGTCGTGGTACCGGGGGTATGAAGGGGTGTTGGGCACACCCCCCCACCCCGGTTGGGGGATTGGTACTCCCGGCTCAGCTGAGTCCGAAATGCCCCCGAGGGGGTTCAGCTACAATCTGCTTCTGTGCCCGAAGCCTGGGACTTGGTGCGACTCGGGGATGCCGCCGACGCTGAGGCGTCGGAGGCCGATCAGCCGCGGGAGGCCTATCGAGGATTTCTGCGACGGGTGTTGAGTGGCGTGTTCCAAGGAGACTTCGAGGACCGTCTCTATCTGGGCAGCGATGACCACAAGCCGCGCGACCGCGAGTTCGTATTCCGCGTCGTAGCCCCGGCTTGGCGCACCCGTCCGGAGATCTTCGAACTCCATCGCGAGTCCCACCAAGACGCCGGTCGACACAGGGACGAACTGCAGCCTCTCTGGGAATACCTCGCGAGTAAGTCACACCTGTATCCAGATAACGCCCTCGATGTGGCCGCAGATCTACATGTTCGCCTTGACGACCTCTGGAAATTGGCAGCTAGGCACCAGTTTCAGCTCTACGGTGCGTTCCGCGACCCACGCAAGGTCTGGCGCCCCGGCCGCCCATCCTACAAGCCGCTGAGTTTGCGAATCCTCCGGGAGCGAGCGCAACGGGGCGCGTGCGCCCGCCGTCGACGCGATGAAGCGAAAGCGATCCGCGAAGAGATCCGGAAGAAGTACCGTCACCTGAGTGGCCACATCGCCATGCGAACCGTCGAGGGTCACATCCGAGAGGAATTCGATCGGCTTCCCGATTCGGCCAGAGGTACGAAATAGGCCGAAATAGTCTATTTCGTACCCGTCTCTGTACCTCGAACGCCGCTATCAACGCCGTCAATGCCGACGGCAACCAACCAAGCCAACTCCCTAGTACCGATCTCACGAGCGGCGCGAGCACGCGGCCGCAATCCCTGCACCCTCCGATGCGCGGTCGAAGAAGGTGCGCTTCGCGCCTATCGCCCGGGCCGGCGCTGGTTCTACGTGCGGCTTAGCGACGTGGATCGCTGGCTGGAAAACCAACGCTTCTCAGCGACGCGAGGCACGGAGACCTAGGCCAGAAGATGCGCCGCCCCGCCGCCTGTTGGCAGCAGGGCGTGGCGAAGCGGCGCAGAACGGAATGGAATGGAAGAGCATTACGACACCGAACGGAAGAGGGCAACTCGCCCGGCCAAGGCCCAAGATCGGCACCCCTCCGACGCCACGAGAAGTTGGTGGCCCCTCTTGGAGGCACTGCTGGAAGAGTGGTTGGGATTCGAGGGCCGCTCGTACTCCGGATGCCAGCAGCTTGCGCGGATAGCATCCGAACGGCTCGGCCGATCGAGGCCTCATCCGAGAGCGGTCGAGGCATTCGTCGCCCAAGTAGCCGTTGATCACATGGTCGCGCGCCTTCGTCGTTGGGGGCGAAGATGAGCTCAGCCGCCTCCACGACACCCGGTTTCCTCGTGCGGGAAGTCGATTGGCCGAAGCCCCTCGACCGCGCGGCACTAACGGGGCCAGCCGGGGAATTCGCAACACATCTCGCACCCTACACGGAGGCAGACGAAGCCGCCCTCCTACTCCAGTTCCTCTGCTACGCAGGCAATGTTCTCGGCCGGCAGTGCGTCTTCCGAGTCGAGGCGGACGAGCACCCTCCCAGTTTGTTCGTCGCGATCGTGGGTGAGACCTCGAAGGCTCGAAAGGGCACCTAAGAAGGCCATGTATTCCGCTTCTTCGAGGAGATCGATCAAGAATGGGCCAAGGACCGCCGGCAGTCAGGCTTGTCGTCCGGCGAGGGCCTGATCCATGCGATCCGCGACGCTCGGTCGGGATTCGATCACAAGGGCGAGAAGGCACTCGTAGACGCTGGTATTACGGACAAGCGGCTCCTTGTCGTCGAATCCGAGTTTGCTTCGACACTCCGCGTGATACGCCGCGAGGGCAATACCCTCTCGGCGGTGATGAGGAACGCGTGGGACGGGAGACCTCTCCACATCCTCACTCGGAAAAGCCCGGACTCAGCGCGCGAGGCCCACATATCGGTTCTCGGTCACATCACTATTGAAGAGCTGCGCCGAGAGCTCACCAGGATGGATGCGACGAACGGATTCGCGAACAGATTTCTCTGGATCTGTGCCCGTCGGTCGCAGTTCCTCCCCGACGGAGGCAACCCGCCGCCGTCGCTTCTCGACGATTGCCGGCTACGGGTCATAGAAGCACTTCGGGCCGCGCGAGAGAAGCGAACCCTTGGGCGCGACGAGCAAGCGAACGACCTCTGGCATCAGGAGTACGAGCGTCTGTCAGAGGGTCGCCCCGGACTTCTAGGCGCTGTGACCTCACGCGCGGAGGCTCAGGTCATGCGCCTAGCACTCATCTTCGCGCTGCTAGACGCAGCAGACGCCATTCGCTGCGACCATCTCCGAGCCGGTCTCGAAGTCTGGCGATATTGCCGGGAGTCCGCGCGCGTCATCTTCGGCGACTCCCTTGGAGATGAAACTGCTGACACGATCCTTCGGCATCTCCGGGAACGGAGTCTCCCTCGGAGCGAGATCAGTTCACTCTTCATGGGGCACAAGACGAAGAGAGACCTGGAGCGGGCGCTAAGGCTCCTGTTCCACTGCGACCTGGCGTACCCGACCCAGGAAGAAACGGGCGGCCGACCGAAAGAGGTCTGGCATGCGGACTGAACGTCCGCACCCATAGGAGACCCGGCTCTCGATGTCCGCATCGCGCGAAAGAAGCGAAGTATCGCGCGCTTCAGAAGCGACACGGGTCTTGCCGACGCGTCGTGGGGGCTTGATGCCGGCCCTCCGCGGCGCAGAGGCTGCGGCACGCTTCGAGTTGGTGGGCAAGCTCGGACGCGTTCGACGCAGGAAGCTGCGGAATGGAAAGTCTGCGTACTGGCTCGACTTTCGACCCGTTGGCCGAGTCTGGTCGAACCGGGGAATCCGCCTCACTGATGAGGAAACGGCGCGTCGTCTCTTGGAGCAGATCCGGTCCAGGGTGGCCGATGGCCGCTCTCTCGAGTCCGTACTCGGCGACTACCTCCCCTCGAAGGCGAAGGCCAATCTCGTATCTCGCCGACTGGAGATCTGGGTAGGCGTACGTCGCCGCGAGTGCGCGGCGGGATCTCTCTCGCCGTCCTATCTGCATCAGCTCGAACAGCTATCGAGCCCCAGTGGTTACTTCGCTTTCTTCGCAGGACTGAGCATCTTCGAGATCACCTACGGAGCGCTTGAGGACTTCTCGCTCTGGCTCGCGGACCAGGGCCTCAGCCCCAAGAGCCGGCGGAACTACCTAGCCGCCTTCAGATCCTTCGTCGCGTGGCTCCACCGACGGGGCGAACTCCCTGAGGTCCCCCGGTTCCCGCTTCCGAAGGCGGACGACCACGAGCCTCGGCTCCTGGCTATCCGCGACCAAGACCGCGTGATAGCCGCCATTCCCCTTGAGCAGCGGGGTATCTTCCTGGCCATGGCGCGTCTGGGCCTCCGCCCGGGGGAGGCTCGAGCTCTCCTAGTTGCCGATATCCACGACGGCTGGCTCACCGTGGACAAGGCAGCCAAGGGGAAGTCGGTCTCTGCGCCGATCAGAGGCACGAAGTCCGGGAAGCCAAAGCGACTGCCCCTCGATCCGGACCTAGCGACGTGGATCAAGCGCCACGTAGACCGCTCAGGCCGCCTTCGGCAATCGCCCTTGTTCCCAAACCCCAGGACTGGGAAGCCGTGGGCACACAAGGCGCTCCAGCGCGTCTGGAAGCAGGCCCTCGAGAAGGTCGGGCTCCCGTACATCTCGCTCTACGAAGGTACGAAGCACACCTTCGCCACGGACGCGATTCGCCGAGGTGTGCCGGAGCGCGCGCTGCAACGCTTCCTGGGCCATGCGTCGGTGCAGTCGACTCGCCGCTACGCGCGCCTCGCGGACAACGCGCTCATCGAAGTCCTTCGACCGCGCGAAGTCGACGAGCGACAAGCGAGCGACAAGGGTTCCGCGAGCGAAAGCGAGCAGGATCAAGCGGTTGAGGGTGGGCCCTCCTGGATTCGAACCAGGGTCCCTCCGGTTATGAGCCGGGTGCTCTGACCGCTGAGCTAAGGGCCCGCGCAGGCAGGATAGCGTGAGCG
>JANQEO010000260.1 GCA_028278325.1 Candidatus Binatia bacterium | reverse complement strand
TGGTCTATGCCATGCAGAGAGCTGTATCGGGCTGGTGACTCGCCGCTTGTCGACGCGGCACCCGGGAATTGACAACAGCTTGGGACACCTGGATAATTTCGCCCTCTCAACGAAAGCCGTTTCTTTGCGCCCGTAGCTCAGCTGGATAGAGTACCTGGCTACGAACCAGGTGGTCGGGAGTTCGAATCTCTCCGGGCGCGCCATTTAAGTTATGTTTTTCAAGCGGTTACGGCGTTAGCCGAACCGCTATTTTCTTGCCTGATCGGACCCTGTGCTAGATTTGTGCTAGTTTCCTGGCCCCGGCTCAGATTGTGCGCGTAGTGCGCCAAGTGCTCGGCGGACAGATGAGCGTACCGCCGTACCATCTCGTAGTCTGACCAACCCCCGAGCTCCTGGAGAACGTGCAGCGGTGTACCCTGCTGCACGTGCCAGCTAGCCCAGGTATGGCGAAGGTCGTGCCACCTGAAATCCTTGATCCCCGCCCTCGCTAACGCCTTGCGCCAGGCGTGGTTGTTGGCCTTGGTCACCGGCTTCCCCTTGAACGTGAACACCCTTGTGAGGTGCCTTTCCGCTTGCCGGCGGATCACCGCCATGGCGTCCACGTTCAGCGGCACCGGAATCGCTTTCCTGGCCTTCGCCTGATCCGGGTGGATCCAGGCACATTGGCGTTCTAGATCGACCTGCGACCATTCCAGGCCCACCACGTTCGCCTCCCGCAAACCTGTCGCGAGGGTAAATCGGGCCATCTCCTCCAGGTGCTCCGGCAATTCCTCGAACAACTTGTCGGCTTCTTCCCTCGTTAGCCACCGGACACGCCGTTTCGGCTCCGGAAGCATGCGCACATGCGGCGCCCGCTCCAGCCATTCCCATTCGCGTTCCGCTCGCCTCAAGATGGCACGTACCACTTCAAGCATCCGATTCACCGTCGCATTGGTGACACCGTCGTCCGTCCTAGCTTGAGTCAGACTGTCCAGAACGTCCCTGTTGATCTCATCCAGATACCGTCCGAAGAGGTGGTTGTGGAGCCACCGCAAATGGCCGATATCGTCCTCCAGGGAGGCTTTCTCCCCCTGCTTCTCCGTCAGCCAGCGTTCGACCGCCTGTTCCCACGTTCGTCGAGGCCGCTCTCCGAGTTGCGATACCCGCCAATAGCTAGCCTTGAGCTGATCGTGAAATTCCTGCGCTAACTGCCTGTTGGCAGTTTTAGCAGACTGGCGTATCTGCTGACCGACCGGGGTGCTGAATCGCACCCACCAGGTCTTGCCGCGTTTGAAGAGTGACATGGTTTTACTTCCTCTGCCTTGCCACGCTGCGGCGCTTGCCCACATTTAGCGTACAGCGAACGCATATAGTCAGCAAGATCGCATTCCAAGAAGACCCAGCGTTTTCCGGGCTTGGCTCCCTTGATGATCCCCGCTCGGGCCTTTTGCCGAAGCACGGCAGGGGACATGCGCAGAAATTCTGCGGCTTCGTTGAGATCGAGGGTTCGGTAGCCGTTACCCATCGCTTGGGCTCTTTCTTCAGTCAGAGTCATACTCAGTCCAGTACCTGACTGGGTTGACGACATTATGCATAATGCTAACCTATCGAAGACGGAGAGGCAGAGTAAAGCAGAATAACCTTCGCGTTATGCTAAATCTGCAGAACATTGATTCTCTGCCGACCATCTAATCCCAACCCCGTACCGTCCGGAGGCCCCCGCTCAGCGGAGGCAAAGACGCGACGGCCCCTGGATCAGAAGGCGTTGCGTAATACGCATCTCTCGTCGGGATCCGTTAAACGCTGCAGACCGTTCACTCCTGAGAAGCTACCCTTGAACTATGTCTCGCATCCTTGTCGGCACCACCTCTTGGACGGAGAAGACGCTCGTCGAATCCGGGCGTTTCTACCCGCCCGACATGCACACCGCCGAGGCCCGACTGCGGTACTACTCGGCACAGTTTCCCGTGGTCGAGGTCGACAGCTCCTACTACGGCCTTCCCACCTCCCGCAACGCCGGCCTGTGGGTCGAGCGGACACCCGATGGATTCGTCTTCGACGTCAAGGCCTTCCGTCTGTTCACTCAGCATCAGACGCCGCCGGATGCGCTCCCGAAGGACATCCGTGAAGGCTTGACCATGTCGACGAAGAAGAATCTCTACTACAAAGACGTGCCGGCGGAGGTCCTGGACGAGCTGTGGGGGCGCTTCCGCTCGGCGCTCGATCCCCTGCGGCAAGCCGGAAAGCTCGGCGAGGTGCTCTTCCAGTTCGCGCCCTGGTTCGTGTTTCGTCCCTCTAGTCTGGAGCTGATCGCCGACTGCGTCGAGCAGCTGCCGGGGGACCGGATCGCGGTGGAGTTCCGCAACAAGTCCTGGTTCGCGGAGAAGCACCTCGCCGAGACCATCGCTTTTGAACGCAAGCACGGATTGATCCACGTCGTGGTAGACGAGCCCCAGGGTTTCCCCTCCAGCGTCCCGGCGGTGTGGGAGGCCACCTCGCCTGACCTGGCGATCATGCGCCTGCACGGCCGCAACCGTGCGACATGGGCCAAGAAGGGCATCTCCGCGGCCGAGCGCTTCAACTACCTTTACTCGGACGAGGAGTTGCGCAAGCTCGCAGGGTCAGTGAACGGGCTTGGCGAGCACGCCAAGGAGTTGCACGTGCTGTTCAACAACTGCTATCGGGACAATGCGCAGAGAAACGCGCTCATGCTGCAGGGCCTGATGAACCCGTAAGACAAAGACCTTTCCCGGTCGGGCATTCACCCGCTGAGTCGCCGAGAGATCGAGCTATGCACATCGACCAGTATCGTTTTGGCCATATCGACATCGAGAGCCATAGCTACGATGCCGATGTCATTATCTTTCCGGATCATGTCCAGGAGCGTTGGTGGCGACAGGAGGGACACCGTCTGGCGCGGGACGACCTCGACACTGTCCTCGCCGAGAAGCCCGACGTGCTTGTAGTTGGTACCGGATACTACGGACGCATGCAGGTTCCGGAAGAGACACTCGATTCGCTGCGGTCCACAGGCGTTGACATCCGGGTCGGGAAGACTAGCGATGCCGTTAAGGAATTTAATCGCTTGCAGCGGGAGTACGCACGCATCGTCGCTGCCCTACACCTCACCTGCTGATGCGCATCCGCTGCGCGACGCGGGCCTTAGCTACAATCGTGATCTTTCCGGCGCCGTACTCACCCGCAGGATCTCGTCCCGAAGCTCCCGAAGCTCGGATCGTGATCCTCTACGGCGATGGCCTAACGGTGGACACCCGCTGCTTGGGGGATGGGTTTTCGCAAAACCCGACTCTGTGAAAACCCCATCCTTTTCGAGTCGAAAATCGTAATGTTGGGTCCGAGCATAATGCTCCTGAACGACGGAACGCCGCCGTTGAGACCCAGTCACGAAAGCGCCAGGAACATTTCTCGGGAAGTCACGCGTGGCACGAGCTTGCTTGACTTACCAGCCACCATCCTGACTACCTGCCGCGAGTCATCCGGCCCAAAGCTCACATGGATCGGCTTGTCGTCGCCGTAGAAATAGAGCCGGTCGAAGGGGGTGTTGGTGACGATCCACTGCGCGACCTCCAACATGCTCTCGTCCTCGACGACGAAGTCCACCGCCGCGCCCAGCCGCGGACAGACGGCGTTGCCTCGACGGTTCAGCTCGTGGGCGGCATGCTGGTCCCGCTTGGGATCGATGCGGCCGGGGATTTCCTTGGCAAGCTCTGGAGAGCAGAAGCCGTAGGTCGGGCGGATCATGCCGAAGTAGTCGATCACCGGGTCCAGCACTCCCACCGCCAGATCATAGAGGGCGTTGTAGCTCTCCGGCTGTTTGGGAAGGTTGGGAATACTGGTCCGCGCCTGGGTCTCGCCGCACTCGATGACCTGGCGAAAGGTAAGATAGCGCCCGCATGGGTCGTCCAGACCTGGAATGTCTTTCGCGCGGACCAGCTCGAAGCCGTTGACAGCTAAGCGGTTGTTCGCCAGCGTCTTCAGAAGTTCGTCCGGTCTCGGACCGTAGCCCGAAAGATCGAACAGCCCCAGCCCCTCCAGCGCTTTCTCGAACACGACCTGCTCCGGGTAGTTGGGAAACTCCTCATTGATGTAGCGAGACTTGTGGTAGAGAAACGGCGGCTCATAGTCCTCTTCATAGGCGAAGTAGTCGATGTCCTGCTCGCGCAGTTTGATCTTCACCCGCTCGATCATCCTCGGCAGCGCCTTGCCCTCGAAATCGTCGTAGCGTATCAGGCTGACCTTGCCCGAGCCAATGTGGATTTTTACAAGGTCGGCGTTGCGATAGTCGCCGTAGAGTACGGCGGCGCAGCCAACGTAGATCCGCAGCAGCGGCGGCAATTGCTCGACCAGGCTTGCATGCAACTGCAGCGACTTGCCCGACTCCGGCACATCGTGTTCTTGTCGTTGCAGGTCCACTTCCGCGGCGGGTGGTGATACAGCATCCCTCAACTCCAGCCAGCCCAATCCGTGCTCCGCAGCATGTCGGCACGCCTGCTCGATGCCCTCCACATCCGCGATCCGAGTGAGCAGTGCGAAGCCCTCGGACTGTGCACCGCGATAGTCGCCAAAAAACTCCTTGATGTCCCGCTGTAGGCCCCGTTCCAGGTGCTTGTAAGGCTTGCGGCGCTCGAACTGGTTCAGTGCGAAGTAGACCTCCAGGTCCGCAATGCGCGCGTCGCGGGAGCGCTCGACCTCCCCAAGATCCCGGTCCCCACGCCTTTCGATGAAGCGCAACGCCTTGCCGAGGGTGCCGAATCCCTCGGTCAGCGAAATAAGGTCTTCAACCTCGGTCTTGTCGGGTGCACGACCAAGAGTGACCCAGCGCTCCCACAACCGCTCTAGCGGTTCGCGATAGGTTTGATAGCGCTCGTCTGCCCGGTCGTGACGGGGGCGCGTAACCTGCTCCCGGGCAGGAGCAGCCGGACTGCGCAACAGGTTGCGCCGGCTGCGATATCGGTCGACCAGAAAGCACTGCTCAGCGTCCTTGTCCCGGAACACATAGAGTACCCCGGGAGCCACGGGGATCGGCTCCTCGTCCAATGCCGCTTCGAGGAAGGCCTTGATCTCCGCCTGGGTGTAGTACTTCTGGAAGGTTCCGCGTCTAGTCATCACGCCGTCGCGGAAGCGCTGGCCTGGTACGTCGTTCTGATTGGAGAGCATGACGGACACGACGAGAAGTCGCTCCGCCAAGGAGAAAGCACGGGTCAGGGCATCGAGGCGCTCGTCGAAGTCCTCGATAACATTGACGACGAAACCCAGGTTGACGATGTCCGCCGAGGCGATCGGGTTGTCCGGCGCGTGATACGGGTCCCAGCCAGAGGCGGTAATACCGTTTTCGACAAGTCCGCGCACATCGTTCCCGCGTCCGCATCCGTAGTCGAACAGGGTGTTGCTTCCATCCAGGAAGCCATAACGAGCCAGCGTCTGCACAGGCGCAGAGAACCCATAGCGAACCAGTGCAGTCAGGTGGCGCGCCGCCTCCCAACCGGCGTGCAATGGCCCCTGATCCTCCCCCGCCGTATTCTCTCCGGACTCGTCGTTTCCGATGGGCACCAGTTCATGCCCGGTGATGCGGTAGCCTTTCTCCCGCACCAGCTGCTCCCACTGGGACTTGTAGCCGATGCGCCGTGGATCATTGAACAGCCCGATCGATTCGCATGCAGCCGTCAGTGCTGCGTAACCTACCCGTCGAGGGTCATCTTCCGGAAGCAACAGCTCCTTGCGGTGCAGGATCGGAGGATTGAGTGAGCCCGCATACGTGCGATGGGTCACCACCCCGCTTATCGGGTCCAACCGCCAGCTCGCCGCCAGTTCTGGGAAAGCCTCGTCGAAGAAACCGGGATAATTGAGTAGCGCTATCTCGCCGGTCGCTGCATCGACGCGCATCAGGTTGAAATTTTCGCCACGGCGAACCCCGGCAAGCACCTCAGTTTCCGCGAGCCGGTCCGCGAGGCTGGTGTCGATGTCCAACCCAGTGCCGATAGCGTCCACGTAGATATAGGTCGTGCGTCCGACGACCTTGCCGACACGGATTCGTTCTTGGTTCTTTGGAGTCAACAGCACAACCGAATCTGGAGCGATAGGAACAATCGCGAAAGCATGCCGGAACAAGCGACGAACTTTAGGGCGCCTCGAAAAATTGCCTTTTTCGCCGATCGCGCAGTCCTAACCAGTTGATAAATATAGATCGCGTTTTCCGAGGACTGAATTTTTCGAAGTGCCCTTTAGTCGAGAACCTCAATATTGACCCTCGACGAATACTCGCTCGGATTCACCGCCGCAAGCTGTGAGCGCACCCGCTCGCGCAGATCCATTGCCGGCTCGAGTACGAATTCTTGGTAGTCGGGGTGACCGGGATTGAGCATGAACAAACGGGATAGACCGCGGGCAAGGCGCTCGACCGCGTTCACGTCGCGGCTATCTCCCTTCATGGCGGGCACCTCGCCGAAAGGAAAGGAAGCCGAACTCGCCGTGCGGATCTGATGCGCGTACTCACCGAAAACATCGGCCTTGATACCGGGCCCTTGGGCGTAGTGCTGTACTGTGATCCTGGGAATCTCCCAACCCGGTATGATGCCGTGGAATCGGTCGAGCAATGCGTCGTCGTGAAACATCTCCGGAAGCCCCATGACATAGTCGGCGCGCACTGGACGCGATTGGTGGTCGAGATCGATGTTGGCGAGGATCATGAGACCGCATTCACTCGTGATCTTTTCTTGCCCGATACTATAGTGGCCGGACTCTAGATAGCTCTTGAAGTTCGAATGGATTTCGTCCTCGCCGCGGAAGTCTATCGACTGAGCCTCATCGATCACCAGCAAGTCGAAACGGGCTAGCAGTCCATCCTCTTTTGTATTCAAATTCTTGAAGAGTTGCGCACGAGTCAGAGAACCCGTGGCGAGCCAAACATGGCGACTCAAGTTTGAGTAAATGAAAGATTTTCCGGTTCCTTTTGGCGCGAGCTCCATCAAGTTCAGGTTCTTATGTACGAGCGGCAGCAATCTCAAGACAATGCTGCGCCGCTCATGCTCCTTGTACGCATCCGGTTCGTAGCCCATCGTCCGCAGCAATACGGAAAGCCATTCGACGGTGGTAAAGGCATCACGGGCTTCGATCAGTGCGTCAAGTTTCACGCGTCCAGACTGCATCGGACGAAACTCGATTAACTCGATGACATTGCCTTTTGCTTCTTCGCGAATACTAAGCCTGCCCGCACCCCACTGCCCGCCACTCATGAGCCCTGAGTGTTCATCCAACAGCGTTATGCTCGTCTCGGCATTTCTCTCCTCCAGACATGGAATCGTGACAAAGCGCTTTCCCTTCTTGACGTCGATCCGGACCGAAAAATGGTCTAGAAGCACTACTGACTCTCCGGTCAGCAAACGATTCTTAATTGACTCCTTCTCGTTCTTCGTAGGCAAATGTTTGCTCATGAACGCGCTGATGTCGCCAAAGGTCTCGGCGGGATCCCGGCCGGGCTGATCATAGCGGGAAACGAGCCACTCCTCGACGAAAGTGGTAACGGTTCTAGCATTGTCCCGAATCTTGAGCCGCCGAACCTGCTCCTTGTCGATGGTGAGATCACCCAAAGTACTCGCGATCTTGCGGTCGAGGTCTGTTTCGATGGTCATGAATGGGGCACTCGTTCAATCAAAGGCGTCATCGAAATCGCGAGAGGCTTGGTCGCGCTCGACGAGATGTGGAGTCAGCTCGATATCCAGCTCGACGCGCTCAGTCTCGAAAGGATCGTCGCTTCTTGTCCGGTAGCGCAGCTCAAACGGGATCGTCAAACGACCGGCCTGTTCGAGCTCGGACTCGATCTTCATGATGAACGGGTCCAACTCGACAAGAGGCTCAATAGTCTGAACCGTATACTTTCCCGTGAATGGCGCTAGAACACGTATCTGCACATTGATAAACGCCTCCGGAGACGCGTTCTCAAGCCGAAGCCCCAAGTGCCAGCCGCCACGAACTGCGTCACCTCGACCATCTGCCGAACGCAATTGCAGCGCCCCCTTTGTGTCACGGCTGCCGGGACCGATGCGTACGAATGGTATCAGCACTTCTTCGGGGGTCAGACCGCCATGGAGCATGGTCCGGTCATCCTGGTAGGCAACACGGGCATACGGGATCAAATAGCCGCTGCTATCGCACGATGTCCGCTGGCGAAAGAAGTCGTCCGGACAGAAATCAATATCCGCATCGATCCTCAGAATGCGCCGTTCGACCGGCGTAGTACCTGGCAAAGGCTCCTCGATACGAGCAAGCTTGGTAGCACCATGATCCGCCGTGATGAAGACGGCGACCTCGCGGCGGAAGCCACGGGCTTCAAGCAGCCAACGCTTGATTTGGCGGGCTAGTTGTTGACAAATGGTCCGCACCCTATCTCGGTGGTGGGCGAAGTCCGTGCACTTGTGCAGGTCGTCGTCGATGCGATTTTCCAGGTGAACCAGCAGTCGGGTGTTTCGCCGCAAAGGTTCTCGGGCGCCGGTCCAATTTCTCACGAACTGAAAATGGTCGTCGTTCTCCAGGTAGTCGGTGTAACGTTCGCGCAGTGCACGCTCGTAGTCGCCGCTTTGCTCCCAGGCATTTCGACCCGTCATCACCGCAACCTTTCCGATCTCGGTGATGGTTGGTAACGGGGCGAACAGGAAACCCGTTGTTCCGACCAGATCGGGATCGATGTGCTCGTTGAGCGCAAGCTCCAGGAGATCGCGATTGAGTGCCCCAAGGGCATCGACGACGCAAAGGATTACAACCCTTCCCTGCTTCAACTCGTGCTCGACAGCCTGGGAAGCCTTGCGCCAATCGTAATCTGATTGCTGGATGCGAATGCCCTCGGAGCCGACCCAGCAGGCGAAGCTCATGCTGACTGACTCGTCGGGCTCCACACCGCGCTCGAAGGCTCCGATCGCATAGCGAAAATAGGATTCGCTCCATCGCAGCACCTGCTTGATGGAGGCATTGGGCGGAAGTGGCTCGCAATAGGCATTGGCCAAGTACTCGCGCATCCGTATCGCGAGCGCGGTCGCGTCGCCGTCGGCCATAGTCTCCAAGGCGCAAACCAGGCTCTCGCTCGCAATGCCTGGATGGTTCTCGAACAAAGTCTGCATTCGTTCGAAGAAAACCGACCAGTCCTGTAGAACCAGCTCCGCCAGCGCTGCGACGGGCATCGACCCGCCACGTATCTCGCGTTCGGCAATGTCCAGCAGTTTCAATAAGGAGGCGGGAAAGGAGCCTGCTTGTGCTACATCAAGCGGCAGCGGACCGAATGCATCGGCCAGCGCGGCGGAGCAATTGCGGGGCGGCAGAGCCAGCTCGGTGCCGAGATCGTGATCGAGAATGAAGCGGTCCAGCCGCTCCCTGAGCACGCACCGCGCCAACTCTCGGTATCCGTCGGACGGATCCTCACCGAACAGACCGAGTATGGCGTTCGCCTGGTCCGCGAGACCGAGATCGGTAAGCCGGCCGCGCAACCAAGCAGCAACATCCGGAATCCTGAGCAGCTCCGAGAACGACCTCTGTTGTTGCCCGAGAGCGATCGCCAGGCCATCGCGGTCTCCGGCGGAAAGCAGCTCGGGCGCAATCAATGACAGTAGCCGCTCGAGCGCATCGTCCGCCCCACCGGGATCCGGAAGATTTGTCCGAAATAGGCCAAGTTTGTCGGCAAGCTCCGCCGTTAACCAAGGCGGAGGCGGGATCCCCCCGAGGCGCTTGCGAATGAGCTTACGCGGCGAGACGTGCTCGACTTCCAGCCCCGGTTGGCCCTCTAGGTCCGAAAATCGGCGAAAGACATCGCCTGGCATCCGCAGGATGAGTCTGCTGCCGCTGGCTGACGCCAGCTTCTGGCGGATTTCGTCGCGAATCGCGTGCAGGACCCTCACGTCGTGCTCTCGCAAATCGCGTGCATCCGGGGTCTGATCGATGCCCAGGTCATCGATGATGATTCTGACGACCATGGAAACCCCTTAGCCGCCTTTGCGCTCGACGGCTGCCTCTTCCGGTTTCGGCGCTATGACACTCGCGATGATCGCGTCGAGCTCGTCGCTACCCAATTGGGAGCGGTATCTCGCCAACAGACGCATCAGCTCGCTCCGGAATGCGTCTGCAGGAGTCTCGGTGACCTGCGTTTCCCCCAAGTTCTCGGGTTCGTTAACGCTGTAACCGCCCCCGGAAACGCTGTGCGAAGGCGGTACAACAGGCGATTGCGATGCGGTTTCGAGTATCGCCTTCAACTCACCACACAGCTTGCCGACATCCACATCGCTGCATGCCGAAAACGGCTTGCCGTGAAGACATGTCGCGACTCGGTCTAAACTGTCTTCCTGGTTCGTCTGGACCCGGGTGATCGCCTCCGCAAGCGCTTCCTGGTCCTGCCCGCGTAGTGTCTCCTGGATGCGGTGCCACTGCTCCGGGTCGCGGTTGAATCGGTCGATGACCTGGTGCACCTCGGCTCTGCGCTCATCGGCGACGCGATCGACGGCACCGAACAGATCCCGCAATACGCCGAGCTGCCCCGCTTCCCCTTCCTCCGTTTGTACCAGCTTGAGCAAGAAATCGGCGATGCTCTGCGCATCCTGCCCGGGGCGCCTCAGGAGCATGAACAGCTTCCTCGCGTCCTCTGGTAGCTTAGGGGACGTCTTGATTGCATCCGGAAGTCCCGCGAAGTAGTCTCTTAGCCCCTTGACCGTCGAGCGCGCGCGGTCATCAACGTCATTCTGGTCCGGCTGTTCGGGCAATCTTAGCGCTTGAAACAGGGCATCCAAGACCTTGAGTTGTCCTTTCCTGAAGGTATCGAATCTCAGCCTGTATCCATCCGGAACCTGAAAGGCTTCCCAAAGCAAAGATGCGAAAGCGCCGTCCCTGTTGACCCACTTGAGCTGGCCATAAAATTTGCGGATGGCAACCGCGGTGAATATGGGCATTACCGATACCGGCAAGCCGAAGGGTGGCCTCAACAGCACCGTCCGGAGCTCGGATATGTCGTGGTCCTTCTTCCGCTTATCAGTCAAACGGTCACGAATCAGCCGCAAGAGCTCACCTGCAGGCCCCTCCGCCTCGTCCGGGGTTTTCAGATGCCAACCGGATGCTCGCTCGACCATCAATCGGTTCGTGTACACGCCGAGGGTTCCGTCGATCAATGCCGCGAGCTCGCTCGTATCGGCCTCGCCAAACAGGTCGTCGCGCGCCGACGCGCGCAAGTCATCGAACTCGAGGATCTTCTGGATCAGTTTCTCGATCCCTCGGATTTTGCGATCGCCGTCCGGGATCAGGCGATTCGCGTTCATCGCACGTACCTGAACCTCTTTGGAGCATGCCTCGCGTATGCGTTGGTCGAGATAATCGACGAACCCATGCCAGCTCCGCACCGAGACGACCTCGTCCGGTTCGCCGAGCCGCCGGATGGTGACGTCGCGCCGGCCTAATGCCTCCCGGCCCAATCGCTGGTTCAAGCTGTCGCGAAGTTCCGCTCGTATTTGGTCCGCTTTGCTTTGCAGCTGCCGGCGGGGTCCGTCGCCTAGTCCCGAGCTCTGCAACAGGTTCAGGATCGCACGATAGCGCCGCAGTCCGTCGAGCAGATCTCCAAGCCCTCGGCTCGGTAGCCACACATAGGTCGAAACCTCGGGCGCCTGCAGTCCCTCGATCAGACGTGCCGCATCCGTCGCCTGGAGGTCACTGGAAGGCAGCGCAAAAAACACTTGGGCCGAGTATCCCTCGTGCCTGAGGTCGAAGACCTTCGGGGCCTGCGGATCGTCGAAAATATCGACATGAAAGGACCGTACGATGCCCGCTGAAGACGCCTCAAGATCTTGGCGACCGCATTGGGGTAGCAGGTCTTCCCGAAGCTCCTCGTCGTCCGCGAGCATGTGAGCGAGCGCACGGGTTGGCAGCGTCGCAAGCTCCTCTTCGATCAGGCCGCCGACCTGCGCCCCACCGCCGCCTTCGAGCTCCCAGACCGGGGTCTCCGCCTGGCGTCGCCAGATCATTCCGGCGTTAGCCAGATCCTCCAGATCCTGCAACAGGCTCGCCGGTGCGGAATCCTGGTCGTAGAGGGTCGCCGCCAAGAAGGCGTCCGTGGGCTGGAAATCGTTGCCGAGTACCCTGGAGAGCAGTAGCACGGCGAGGATGTCTTGCTTCGGACACGGATTCGAGAACCCCTGTTTGACCTTTGCGACCGCGTCCCGATAGCCGTCGGCGAGATCGGGATACTCGTCGTAGATCTCTCTGCGGTAAACATCCATTAGAGCAGGCAGGCGAATCAACTCCCGCCCGTACAGACCATCAAGATCGACCTGTGTGTCGAACACATCGATCGCACTTTGCGTCCGGAGGTTGTCGAAGAACGTGAATACGGTCCGATTCGCCTGTGCATAAACGCCGTGGGACGCAATCGCGAACAGGCCGGCGGCGGTGACCGGGTGCAGCGGGTAGCACCCCTCGACGATCGCGCCGGTATCGCTTGCGAGCGCACCGAAAAGCGGCATTCGAGTGCAGACCCGCGCCAAGTCGCCGGCACAGGCCGTTGCGCGTTGGAGGTTGATCCGACCGGCTTCTGTTGGAGCGATCAATGCGCCCAGCAGGTGATAGCCTTCGGCCTCGGATGCCTTTAACTCCACCGGGATCGGCGTGAAGCGTCCCTCGATGGTCTCCAGACGCTGTTTCACGGCCTCGGCGGCACCCGCGCTGACGCCGTACTCACGGAGCGATCGATGGGTCAGGGCAATAAACAACGTATGCGCCTGCGGCGGCGAGCACACCGTTTCAGCGAAGTTCTGCAGCGCGAAAATCTCGTCGACCGGGCTTCGATGGGGCTGATCGATCATGCTCTCGATCGCGTAGCCGAACTCGTCCCAGAGCACGGCGATCCCCTTGTAGCCGTGGTCCCGAGTAAGCACGCCTGCCGCCTCGCGGTATGCATCGACGAAGCCCTTACCGCCATAGTCCTGAGGATCGAACCGCGCACCGGCCGACACCTTCGGGTGCCATTGCTTGAATGCTTTGAGGGCTTCGGGGGAGATGTTCTCGAGTTCGCAATCGAGCTCCCGCGGATTCAACGCGGCGCACTCTATGCCCCATTTGGACAAAGATTCGTCACGGTGCTCGGGGTTGTGCTCGAGGATCATGGCTAGGCGCTCGCGCGCCGCAGCATATTCCGTCTTCGGTAAAATCTGCGCCGGATCCAGACCGTCGGTAAACTCGATCGCCCGATACAGGCCTTCGAGAAGGCTACTCTGTAGGTCGGGTGCGTCACTCGCATACACTGGCACCACAAGATAGGGGCGAGCGTCCGAGTCGCCGGAGGGCAGAAACGTCGATTCGATTTCACGTCGTAAGCCGGTCTCGCCCTGATTGGCGAGCCGGTCCAAGAAACGCTGCATCTCGGGGCCACCGGAACCGTTCGCCAGCAGATGCCCGACCAACACACCGAGATGACTCTTGCCCGAACCATAAACGCCGTGCCACACCATCGCACGGAGCTCCGTGCGGGCATCAGGCAGCACCGCACGCTGCAGATGCTGCAGAATCGCAACTGACGAGCGGGTTGGCGTAAAGGCGTCGATCAACTCCCCTGCACCGCTGGCGAGGGCATCATCGAGGCGTATCGCTGCGGGGCGGCTCCCGTGATCGACGGTGACAATGTCACGTAACTCAGTCATTGCAGAACCTCCTGTAGCCCGTCGATCGGCTCGTGGCGGGACAACCAAAGCCCGACCTCTGTGCCGGACAGCCGGTACCGCATGAAGCCAATGCGCAAATACCGGCTCAACTCAGGTGTCTCGACGGCAAGCACGCGCACCGCGTGGCGACCGTATAGATCGGCCACCCCCGACCAGAACGCGGAGCGGTCCTCTTCGGGCCAGTCGAGCATCCATTCCGTCGGAGCGACCACCAATAAAGTTCGCTGTCGGCGCGAAAGCACTTGGTCGTTGAACGCGCGGCGCGAGCACGGAATGTCCGGCGCCCCGTCCGCGCCCGGTGCACTCCATAGATCGCAGTCAAGCATCAACGCCTCGAGCTGCCCTTGAACGAGCCTCAAGTCCTTCTCAGAGGCTGCGGTGATGACGACCCCTTGGTAACGGGCGTCGCGGTAGGCGTGGAAAAAACGCTCTAATGCCGAGTTGAGAAGTCGTCTGTCCATGACACGCTCAGATCCAGGTGTCCTCTGTTTCTTGAAGGAGTGGCAGGACAGCGAGCTTCGGCCATAGTTTCGAGCGAAGCTCGATGGATTCCAGGTCTTTACCCTCGACGAACTTGAAGTGCTCCTCCCACTTTCGGTTTCTGCTTAGCTCGCGCAGCCTGCGTTGGAGTCTGTTCACCGAGATGCCGAGGAAATGGTGGAAGTCGATGCCGGTCAGCTCAGTGAAGTGCAGTGTGGAAGCGTTTCGAAAATGCCGCTCTCTTGCGAGCGATAGGGCATAGACCATGGTCTCGTCGGCGACTTCGGGAGTGCCGAGGCGGAACAGCTGTTTGCCGGCCTCTTTGCGAGTCTCGATCAGACCGAGATCTGTTAACGGACTGGAGCCAGTGAACATTTTCATGACTCCCTCGAGGTCATTCGAGATCGTCGCGTCAGCGAATCTCGTGCCCGTCCGTTTCTCTATGCGTTGAGCTACTACGGAAGTGACAGAGCTGCCGGGTATCCAAGTTGCCCGATCTCCAAGCTCAGCGAAAAATGAGCGATAGGGTTCCGAGCGCGCGGAAAAACAAATGTTCAGATGGAGGCTCCACCAAGAACCGGAACGGTTCAAAAATAGATCGTTCTTTGCCAGGCTCTCACCGAAAGCGGTTAACGAATAGTTACGCCCTTCGTTCTTGATTACATTGGCCGCCATACACCACCCTCGGATACTTTGGCGAACATTTGTACCGCAAATGAATTGAACTCTCGCCTCGCGCATCTTGCTCGCGCTACTTAGAATATCCGACTGCTGTGGAACCAACCGAAGGGCCGTGCTGAGTCGCTGTTTTGTTATTGGGAATGTCTGTGTTCTTATCGTTTCCATGGAATCTCATCCTTTCTGCTTGGCCGTTGGTCGCTTATACTGACGCCTGGGATATAAAAGAAGACCGCCAACAGCTAGTCGACATCATAGGCTGCAGATCAAGCAGGATTGTTCGGAGGGATCTTCATCTGTCTCGTGGAATCGAAGTGCATCCTGCCAATTCAAAGCCACGGCCTCTGATGTGCCGTTCTTTTCTAAATGCTCTGCTCGTGCCACGACCTCGTCCAAGGACATTCCATGAATCCAGGTGTACCCATCTTTAGCGCTTTCGTAGAGCTTTGCTTTTTCGAAAAGATCCGGATGCTCGCGCTTAAGGCCTAACCATTCGCTTCTTTTTTGGAAGAAGCAAAAAAAGCACCCGGATCGCTTTCGCCATTCATAGTATTTTGGGATCCCAACGGATTCCTCGAGAATCCGAAAAACATCGTCCCTAGTGATTCCGTCGTGTATGAATGGAAACGAGGGCTTGATGTTCGGTTTTGAGCTTATATAACCTTCCCGATCTTCATCGGCCCGAATGCCGATATAGGAAATTGCCGAATCACTGCCAATAAACTCTTCAAACGGCCGTATCTTAAGCGCCTCGGTACACCACCGTTGCCGCGGAGATGGCAAATAGTTGCCTTTCAATTTCAGATAATGCGAAAAATCTCTCCCACTATTCAAGCGAATCACCTCCTTGCCCAGATAGTCCTCCATTCGGTCGATGAAGTCGTAGACCTCCGGAAGCTCGGCGCCGGTATCGCAGAAAAAATACTCCATGTCCGGCACTGTGCCCTTGTCCTTGTCCTTGAGGTAGATGGCGAGGGCAGCACTGTCCTTGCCTCCAGACAAGCCGAGAACGTGACGAACCGGCACTTTCTGATCAGTCATATTCTCCCCCCATGCTGGTTTGGTGCCTGCGCTTCGTACCTGCTTGGTCGTCTGTCAAGCCTGCCTGCTCCATGCGATCTCGAAGAAGCTCTTCGGTGAGCTCGGCGAGCAGCGCGTACCTTAGGGATGGGTTGGATAGCTCTCGAATGCGCGAGGAAATCTCGTCTCGAACTGTCTTGATGGCCGTTCGTGCGGCTTGATCGATGCAGACCACCTGTTCGTGTTCCGCCCCGCCTTTCCGCAGACTTCGCAGCAGTACAACGTCAAACTCTGCGTCTGTTGCATGCCGTTGCCCGTCGTAGTGCACCCGGAGCTTGTCGAGGTCGTGGATGCGGCGTGCGAGCTCGGCCAAGCGATACTCTGCCCCTTCCGCATCAGCGTCGTTCCACTTCCTCGCCGGCTTCTGACCTAAGAACAGCAGGACATTAGTGAACCACTCCTCGTCGGTCCCGGAGTCTTTGACCAACCGGCGGATGAAGGCCCGCAGACCATCGGTGTCTATAGTGTAGCGATCGAGGCCGTCGAGACGCCCGCGCAGAACGGCTCGTAACTCCGCCAGATCGGAGATTCGGTCCAGGTTGAAAGCATGAGCCATCAGGCCCTCGAAGTGCTTCAACAAATCGGGGAAGGCCGTCTTCAGCTCGCGGAGTGCCTGCTTGAGCCGGTCCGCAAACCGGCGCAGCGCCTCCTCGTCGGGGTTGTCTTGCTCCAGACCTTCAAGTCCGCAAACAGCCGGCAATTGCTCGAACAAGAGTGTTTGAGGGGATTTGGCTAAGGCGAAGACGCTGCGCACCCGTTGTGCTGTTGGGGAAACCCGCTTGGTGAGATTCGCGTACTCGGGCAAGTCCCCCATGAATTGCGCCAAGGGTCGGGCGATGGTCAGGACGCTACGACTGCGCTCCGGGTCGTTGAACATGAGCCGCAGATACTCGCGGAACAGAGACGCGCGTAGACCTTCGATGCGGAAGCTCTGGATGGCGAAATCGCCGGGACGGCGAACGAAGCGTTCGAGCTGCTCTTCAGTGAGGTAGGGGATGTAGCGCCCCTCTTCGAACAAGGCGCACTCGTCTTGATGGACCAAATAGGCCGCAATATAGAGGATGGGCAGCACGCCGCGCTTGAGGCCGTAAGGAGGCGCCTGAAGCACAGCATCAAGCTTCGAGAACGGAACCGGAGACTGTTCGTTCTCGGTCAAGAACATTGTGATGCGTTGCCACACGGGACCAAAGCGGAACTCGCTTGCCCGCTTGTCCCCGGGATCGCCTGCGGCCGGCGCCGTAAGCTCCCAGCGATCCCCCATCTGGTGGTGGATGCCAGGCTCTCGCAAGAGTGCAAGGTAGATCGCACGTTCCGGTGGAAACTTCTCGATCCCGAGATCAGCCTTCGACTCGTGCCGCAGCATGGCGGCAAGCAAGCGGTTGCGGGCTGCGGCAGCCTGGGATGACGGCTTATCGCGGTTGATCAGCTCGTTCTGGATCTTCGGGCTGGCGTGGTAGATCTCGTCCAGGATACGAGACAAGGCCGACTGCAAGTCACGGCGCGTCTGGAGGTCCAGGGGATGTCCGCGCCAATGCCAAAGGCCGGCGCTTGGGTCTTCAGACAAGTCTCTCAACATTTCGCGGCGTTTAGCAGAGGCTACAGCAAGCCTGTCCTTGTACTCGCGCTGGGCGACGGGGTCCGTATGCAGCGCCTGCGCTTCCCGACGCACGCGTTCCAAAGCCATGACCTCCGCGATGACCTGCCGCAAGCGGTCCGCATCGGGACAGGCGACCAGGATGTCCGGTCCAATGAAATATGCGAGCACTTCGTCGTTGAAGCGCGTGCGGTCAGCTTCGTTCTGGATCAGAAAGAAGATGATTCGCGGTGTGTCCGTGGACTCCGGCATCCGTCTGAAACTGCCGACATCCGCGAAGCTCGGCACGAAGTAGCGCAGCGTCCCGGTTTGGATCGCGTGCCGGCGACCCAGAATCGGTTCGAGCGCGTGCTCTTTGTTCAGGACACTGGCGAGATTGAAGCGGCCAGTTCGCTCGATCTGCCCCTGAACCGCGGCCTCGAGATCGAAATCGCTGCCCTCCCAGACCCGGTACTCTGCGCTGAACTTGCGGTATTGGAGCACTGATTTGTCGATTAGCTGGCGCGTAACCGAGGGAGCCGTACCCAGGGGGTCGACACAGAGCGCGACCAGCTCTTTGGAGGCTTTGAGCCCTCCCTGGGCGCCGATGATGTTGAACAGTCCAATGGACTTGAGCAGCTGCTCCTCGCGTTCGGGCGCATCGCCGAGTCGCTCGGTCGCGGTGACGACCTCCATCCAGCGACGCCGTGTGAAGTGATCCGCCACCGAAGCCGACTGATTGTGGATGAAGTACTCATAGATCTGCCAGGGCAAGATCCAGTCGCCGAGCTTAGCCAGGCGCGCCAGGCTGTCGCCGAAACCGAACGGCTCGTGGCTGCCGAGGTAGCTGAACAGTGTGCGCTCGTTCTGTGCCACCTTCTGGCACAGGAGAGGCAGTAACAAGGCGCTGATAGGGTGCAACGGGTAGCAACGCGCGAACAGCTCGGCTGCGGCCTCGGGGTGGAGAGACTTCGGCAATGCGTCTGCGCTGGAGAGCTTTGCGGAAACGTCTGCTGCTTGAATGCGAACACGCTCGGCTTCGTCTTTGTCAAAGCGGTGCGTGAACGCGCAAGCGACGATTCGCAGCACCTGCTCCGCCGACTCGATGAAGGGGATGGTCTCGAAGCGGCCCTGGACCTTGGCCCACTCGCTTCTGAGTGTGTTGCCCAACCCCCGGGCGTACTGATCCATAGACTGATGCAGCAGAACGACCAAGGTAAGCTTGGCACCGTGTGCCGCGGCGGCCCGCTCGGCCAGGGCCTGCAACAAGAAGATGTCGTTCGCGCCGTAGTGCCGGGCCTCGTACTCGAGGAATTTCCCCAGCTCGTCGATGACGAGCAAGAGACCACAACCGCCGGCGCGTACGATGGCATCTTGTAGCGATGCGACCACGTCGATCAGCTCGGTGGTCGTCACCTGTTCCCCGTCGCCGAGCCGGTGGAGGACTTCAATGACGTCCGGGCGTCGACCGGTCCGTTCGGCCCAGTAGCGCGTGGCGCCCTCGGCCAGCGCTGAAGCGAGACGTTTGCCGAAGGGCTCGGGACTGCCAGTCAAGACGGCAACGCAGTGGCCCCGATGCGCCGGTTCATCGTCGACTCCAAGGCGGAAACGTCGAGCGAGCGACGGCTCCGCTGCATCCAGGACGTCCAGGGCCGCTCGTGTGTTGTCGGCATTCGGCGCGCCGACCAGATGGGTCAGGAAGGCGGCAAAAGACGATTTTCCGGTTCCGTAGGGGCCAACCAGGGACCACGCTCGCGGGGCGACTTCTTCAGCAAGGGTGTCGGCGATGCGCCCGAGGGTGTGAAGCGCGCGCGGCGTCGAGATGTAGCCACGCACGATGGCCGGAGAGTCGCAATCACGCTCCAGGCTGACCGAACGTGTGTAGTTGGCGTTGACGATGATGTGATTCGCGAGACTCATGCAGCTGCACGCTCGTTGTTGTCGTCGTAGTGGGCTTCGAGCATTTCCAGAGGTGCGCAGTCACCAACCACATAGAGCTGATGAATCCCGGCAGTCTCGCGAAACGAGAGCACACCGGGCATTGCTGTTGCCAAGCGCTCCAGTTTCGCAAGCAGTGCTCCTTCTTTGAGCCGGAAGACCGCGCCGAGGGCTGGATAGCCGGTCGGACCGTACATGAGGTCAGAAACGGGTAACTGGGATTCTCCAAGGGCCTCGAGCAACTCCAGCACTGCGAAGCCGAGGATCACCGGGGGCAGACTGTCACGTTGGCCTGGCCGAGATTCAAAGGAGCGCGAGTCGGATAGTTCGGTCATCAACCCGAGCACAGATAAGGGTGAGTCGAGTGTGTCTTCGAGCTGTGCTTGGCTACGCGGTGCTGAGCGCACATACATGCGCCGAAGCACTTCGGAGTCGGATTTCAGCGTCGACGCGGCTGTCCGTCCCTTGACCTCGTCCTTCACAAAGTCTTGCAATGCCGTCGTCAGCTCGGTGCCAGTGAACTCCGGCTTGTGGAAACGGTTAAAGAACCACCACCAGGACGTAGCCAACTCCGGGTTTGAGGCAATCAGCCAATGCAGTAGCCAGATCGTCGCCTCGTCTTCCAGGTAGGGGTCGCAGCCGTCGTCATCGAAGATGTACTCGCCGATCTTGGTGAGGGACCAGCTCGATCCGCTTCGCTCGATGATTCGCGCGGCTTGGAGCCAGTAGCGAATCGAGCTAACCATGTTCTTACCGACACCAAGGCGCACCGTTGCATCTTCCGCCTCGAAGACCGGATCACCGCTCATCAAAGCCTGGGCTCCCTTGGTGAGCCAGCCGAAGCGCAGAGCAAAGGTCTCGTGACGGCCGAAAGCTACTTTATCGCCGGTAAATCTCATCCGTATTTCCTTTTGTCTTCGTCGCCATCCGCTGACCAAAGTCGCAGAGACAACTGCCCGCGATCCCGCAGATATTCCTCTACCCTTTCGAGAAACCACTGCTTCAGGTTCAAGTTGTCTTCCTTTAGGGCAACGTAGAGTTCTTACTTCTGATCGGGATCGATCTCGATGACGATCCGACCGCTTGGACCTACAGCCATAGTTTGAGCTTCGCCATGTCGTGATGCCATGTAACATAGGCGATGTCATGTAACATTACAAGATCCCGGATACCGCTTAGTTGCGGAAGCAACACTATACGGATACCTTGGTATCGAAACACAGGGTGGGCTCAAAATCCGAGTCCACTATTCGAAAGCAGCAGGATGAAGTACAGGAAGCGGAAACGCGGGTTGCTCTTTGTGCGCTCAGCTCGCTGGGTTTGGCGCTGGTGCTGCGTTGTGTTCGGTATTTTGGCCTCGGCCGCATCTAAGCCGAAAGTCGAGCAGGAGGGGAACCTTACAGGCGTTTACAACTTCAGAACCCGGAGATTTGACGACGGGACTGATCCATACGGCTGGTACGAGGAAGACTTGTAGGCGAACAGCTAACGCCGTCCGGCTCGCGCGGCGACAGCCTTACCGATACCGCCACCCTGCCGCCCAGCGTCCTGGCCGCGTTGAGTAAACTCGCCTGCGACAGCGCTGATGGATCTGCCTACTTTCACCCCCGCCCACGCCATCATCCCGCTCCACAGCAGCGGCAAGCCCAGGTAGAGGCTCGTAGTGATCATGTTGAGCAGCATGCGTTTGACGTCGTGCTCGCCGGGGTTGGCGAAGATCTGCAAGAAGACGTTCACGTCCGGGTACATGGATTGGATCAAGTTTTGATCCACCCACATGGCCAGGTACCAGAGCACGCTCCAGAACTTGATGGTGAAGATGGCCATGGCGCCGATCACCATCATGGAGAGCGAGTACCTGGAGAGCACGACCACCAGCGGCAGCAGGGCGTAGACGCCGAGCAGCATGAGGGCCTGCACCATGGGCAGGGCTTGGAGCACCGCGGTCATGGTGACCGAGAACAGCGCCGAGGCGGTGAGCACGCCGCCGGCGGCTAGGCCACCCTTGACCAGATTCTCGGCGGTACCGAGCAGCCCCGTGGTCCCGGTGTTGTTGGCCACCAGGTCGTTGCTCGACCACGCCGGCGGTGCGTTGTTGAGCACGGTGCGGGTCACCGCGTCCTGCTGCTGCTCGCCGGCCAGGGTCGGCGCCACTGCGACAACCAGCCCGGAGAAGCCCGCCGAGGTCGCGTCCGCCTCGTCCATCAGCTGCTTGCGCAGCCCCTGCGCCCCGTCCTCCCACCACTCCTTGCAAGTGGGCTTGCCCCAGGTGGGAGGGCTTGCCGGGTCGTACTCCGTGTCCCGCGCCGGGTCGTAGGCCCATCCGGGGATCTGCTTGCTCGGGCGCAGGCTGTCGTAGTACCCGGCGGTGGATCGATAGACATGGGAGCCCATCCAGTCCGGGTCGTCTTCTCCGTAGGTGGCCAGGGTGGCGTTGACCGCGGCCGTGGCCGGCCGCTCCGCCTGGTACTTCGAACGGGCCGGCACATAGCACTCGCTGAAGAAATCGCTCACCTCTTGCCGAAGCCTGGGATCTGCAATGGTCGCCAGTCGTGCCTGCTGCTCGAAGGTGCGCAGGTCGCTCGCCGCGGGCAGACCCTCCACCACCGCATGATTGAACCCGGAGGTCATGGCGAGCACCGCGTACCACCAGACCGGGATGTTCACGGTCGCCGGCGAGCCGGTGAATCCCGACGAACCGTAGGTGCTCTGGGGTGCCGCTACGGTCGCATCAGGCGGGGCCGGGTTGCCGAGGGTCGGTATGGGCGAGTAGCTCAGGGTCCCGGCGTTGAGTGGCGTAAGCGCGGCCGGCTGACCGGCCAGCACCACCACCAGCAGGGCGATAAAGAGCTCGATCTCCATGCGGCGCAGGGAGAGCCCGGTCACGGTTCCGAACTCCCCGCCCTCGGCGGGCTCGCGCCAATTGTCGATCAGGATGCCGAGGAAGGGCAGATAGACGATCCCGGTGCCCACCAGCACGTCCCACAGCACCCCGTAGAAGGCCCAGCCGAACAGGGTGGTGAAGAGCTCCAGGTAGCTGTCGACGCTCATGGAACCATTCTTCAGATTGCGCCCAGGAATCGGCCGAGCAGGTTGTGGCCGAGCACCAACTCGATGACGAGCAGCCAGCCGGTGACGCGCCAGCGGAGGGCAAGCCAGTTGGCGCGGGTGCGCTCGTCGGCATTCCGAGCTCGGGCCGCGAGGTACACGAGCCGCGGCCAGAAAATCGCCAACAGGCCGATTAAGAGCAGCCGAACGGCGCCGGCTACCGGCTTGATGCCCGCGATTCTCTCAGACACGGCGGCTAGCGACGTCAGCTCCACCGCCTGCCACAGCAGCGCTCCTGCGGCCAGGACCAGGGCGAGGGCTAGCAGCGACAGCCCCAGGAACCAGGACCGCCGGAAGGGAACCGGCTTACTGGACCCGGCCATTGGTCAGCGGTCTCGGGTCGATGGGTGAGACCTGCGGGACGGTCAAGGAGGCGTTACGTCGCGCGGCTGCCCGTTTGAGCAAGGTCGCCACCGTGTCGGAGACGACCTCCTTGCGGACCCGGGTCTCGAACAACAGGCTGTCGATCTCGCGATCCAACTCCTCGATGGAGAGTTGCGCGTGCTCGCGGGCCACTTCGGTAGCATAGACCTCCGGCACCTGCCGCCCGGTGAGAAGCAACCTTCGCGCATAGAGAGCCTTCTCCACCGTGCGCGCAGTGCTGATCTCAGAGACCAGACGGCCGATGATCAGACCCTGCTCGCTCGCGGGCATGTCGCGGATGGCCTCCACCACCTGCCGGGTGATGGCGATGCCGGGGGCGGTGACGTCCTCCAGGTTGGCAAGCGTCAGGGGAGTAGTTGCCCCGCTCACCAGGTTCTGCAGATCCGTGGTCACGGTGCTCGACTCCTGGTGCAGCTTGGGCAGCAGACCGGTCCCGGGGATGCTGTCCTTGCGGCAGGTGTCGCAAGTGGTGACGATGTTCTCCCCGACCACGTCCACCACCCAATCCCTGGCCTTGGCCGGGGTGTCCCACAGCTCGGAGAGGCGCGTCGCGGAGGAAGCCGGCACAGCACTGGTGTCGGTGACGGAACGGTTCATATTGATGTTGTAGCCCGCCTCGACAATGTCGCCGGTAAACTTCAGCTCCGGCTGACCGGATCCGCCGGCATCACCGCCGATCCAGGGCACACCGTTGTCGCCATTCGAGGTCTCCACCGACTCCTTGGCGCTCACCACGTCGTTGCCGCCGATGCCCATCTCAAGCTTCCAGTCGTTGCCCTTGGACAGGGTGATCAGGTCCGCGTATGGGTTCTTGCCGGCGGCAATCTCCGCCTCCATCTGCTCGCAGGACTTGGTGGCCAGCTCCAACGTGGCCTCGGCCCGCAGCAGGGCGTTTTGGAACAGATCGTAGAGCCCCGGGTTGGCCCGCTGCAGGATGAGCGCCGGCAGCGAAGCGATGGCCGCTGTGGCCGCGTTAACCATGGCGTCCATCATCTGCTCCGCACCGGATGCGATCTGGTCCAGGGTATGGGTAACGGCGGCGACGGGATCGAACTTGCCGCAGCTGTGGCCCCAGGTGAGGCTGGCCGAACCGCCCAGGGTGACGGAAACCACGGATGGATTGGCTGGCGGCGAGACGGGCTCGGCCCCACCGATCTCGTAGTACCAGAGACCGTCCTCGGTGGGGGCTTGGGCAGCAAGGGCAGGATTCTGGGTCGATGCAATGAGAAGCAGGCCGAGTAAGGCCCCTACCAACCCCTTAATCCGAGTCTTCGATGGAATCGTCAGCAGCATGGGCTTGTGCGGAAACATCAGGGGAAGGGGACCCATTCGATATCGCCGAGGAACCATTGACCGCGGCGGGTGCAGCACTCATAGGGCCGCCACAGGTTCCAGGCGTAGTCGCCAGCCTCATCCAGCTTGCCCCCGCCCCAGCCGGTGACACTCGCCAGATCGTTGGTGCCGAAGACCGCGCAGCTGCTCTCGGCCAGGGGAAGGAGCATCTGCCAGGTGCCGGTGCCGGCGTCCTTCTCCATTAAGGGCCCCGGCGGCCACACCTTTTGGGTGCCACTGTTGGGGCCGGTGAGCGGCAGGTAGACATGAGGCTGGCCGGTACGGGTGACGATGTCCCCGGCCCGCTGGGCGTTGATCGCCGCGGCCTTGGGCTCCTCGGCCTGGAAGGTCCAGCCGGTGCGCGGGTAGACGCCGCCCCAGGTCTGCAGCGGCCAGGTGCCGATCTCGCGCAGGCCGGGGATGGAGCTTGCCGGGTAGAAGATCTCGGGGACCTCCTGGCGCCAGGCGAGCGCATCCAGTCCGGATTGCAGGTACGGGACCAGCGGCGTGCTCTGGGATTGGCAGAGCAGACTCACGCCCGGGACTACCCCGGCCAGGCTGGTCATGGGATGACCGATGGCGTCGGACTCGCGGAAGACCAGGTTCTGATGATCGCGGGAGGCCGAGCCTTCGGTGCGGTTTCCGGCGCTATCCACCGGGACCGACAGCAGGGCCCCGAGTAAGCCCGTGACCGCCGTCTTCTGCGCCAGCCCCAGGGTGGCGCGGATCTCCAGCCAGGGGTTGCCGCCGAGCTCGTTGTAGGCGCTCACCACTAGGTCCGGGTTGTAATGACCCACCTTGGTCGAGGTGCGAACCCGGCAGCCCGACAAGTCACAGTCGAGCCAGAAGCACAGACCCACCGGCGTCCAGCGCATGCAGGCCGGGGCCGCCGCGATCGTCTGGGCGACGATTTGGGGCGTCGTGATGGCGCTAGCATAACCGAGGGATGGCAGAGTCAGCACCGCTGCCGCAAGGAGTTGGACAAAGGACCGCAATTTCACAGTCGCCTCCCTCCCTTCCACATCCGGTAGTACCGCAGCGCCTCACCAATGTCCGTAATGCCGTAAACAACAGCGTCGCCGTCGAAGACGACCGCTGGGTAGCGGTTGATGCCATACTCGGTGGCGTTGAGGAGGCCCGCGGCGCACCGGCGCGCGTGGTCGAGTCGCGAGCGATCGATTACCTGCCCGAGACGCTTCCGCACGAGTCGTTGCGCCCCATCCGGATCGGCCGGAAGCCCCTTGGACAGAGCGGACTCCAAGCTCGCAATGTCGTCGATCTCGTAGACCTCCATCGCTGGCGGTGACGTTACGTCATCCGACACCGGCGGCTGAATCGGGAGGTCGCCGGCGGCGAACACTTCAATCCTTACCGGCATCGCCACCTCGGAAGCCGCCCAAGCGGCATCCCCAAGCGGTAGGGAGACAAGGACGACGAGCAAGGAAGCGGAGAAGACGAATCGGGATGGGCTGGGCATAGAAACTACGGGAGACCGGGAAAGCGCTTGCGCGCATACTCACCGCCGGCCAGGGCGGTGAGAACCGAAAACCCTTTCAAGGCGCTGCCAAGTTTCCAATGCTAGCCACCCCGCTCGCGGGCAATACGCTCGGCCATGACCTGCACCGCCTCCAGCTCGCTGCAGCCACGCTCGCGCATGATGGCCGCCCGTTCGGCCTTCTCGTGCTTCTCGGTCATCGCCAAGGCAAGCGAAAGCGGCGGCGGGACGTTGCGAAACAGGGCCTCCAGGTTGTCGGCCAGCACCACGCCCTCGACGTACTTCCCGGGCTCCTTCCTCGCCGACAGCAGCAGGCCGCGCTGCTCGTCGGTCAAGTCCTTGAAGCGGGCGATCTGCTCGACCTCCTCTTTTGGCATCACCAGGCACAGCCACCACTCCATCATGTTGAGCATCTTGCGGCTGGCGTTGGGGAAGTCCTCCAGGTTCTGGGTGGCGATCCAGAACCAGGCCCCGAGCTTGCGCCACATCTTGGTGATCTTCACCACGTAGCGGGCGAGCAGCGGATTGGTGGTGATGATGTGACCCTCGTCGGTCACCACCAGGGTCGGCCGAGCATCGTTCTGGTGGCGCTCCACCAGGTCGTTGATATGGCTCATCATGGAGATGTAGGCCACCGTGAGCTGGTCCTCGTAGCCCTCGCGGGCGAGGATACCCATCTCCAGCAAGGTGACGTCGGCCTCGGGCCAGTGCTGCCCCGGGCGGTTGAAGAAGTGACCGGCCAGTCCCGAGCAGAAGAGCGCCATGCCGTCGCCCATCTCCAGGGCCCGGTTGCGGCGGTGCTCCGGGAGCTCCTTGTCTTTCGCGATCTGCTGCAGGGCGGAAACGACATCTTCGGTCAAGACCTGGTCATCGCCTCGCTCCCGAACCCGCTTGGCGGCCAGGAAGATCGCGTTGCGGATCAGGAGCCGATCGGCCCGGGTCATGCGTGCGTCCTCGCGCTCATCGCCGCCGGTGATCATGATGCGGGCGGCGATCTCCATCTCGCCGAGGATGTCGCGGCCTGATCCATCTTCGTCCAGGTCCTCGTCGTCTTCCTCGGCCAGGGACTCCGAGTCTGGCGAGAGCTTCGCCCGCCGCTCCCGGTCCAGGAGCTTGAGCGCATCGGCAAAGGGCGGCAGGCTCACGTCCGCGTTGGGATTCAACACAATCGGATTGACCGAGAGTCCGTGGGCCTGAAAATGCTGCCCCAGCAACGCGAAGGAGCCGCCGGCCTCGATGATGAAGATGCGCGGGCGGTAGACTGCCGCCATCTGCTGGAGCAGGTAGACCAGCAGGGCCGACTTGCCAGCGCCCGTGGGGCCCAGAATCAGCATGTGGGCGTTCTTCTTGCGATCCTCCCGGTGCAAAGGATCGAAGACCAGGGGCTCGGCTCCGCGGTTGAAGAAGATGAGACCCGGATGACCGGTTCCACGGGAACGGCCGTAGACCGGCAGCAGATTGGCCGTGTGGCTGGAGAAGACCAGCCGGGATCGCCGGCTCAATCGGTCCAGGCCGGGATCATAGGCCATCGGCAGGTTGCGAATGTAGGCGTCCAGGGCCAGCAGGTCCGCCTCCTGGGTGATGGGCTGCAAGCCGTTGGGCAATAGCAGGGCGTTGAGTTGGTTCACCCGGCCACGTAGATCCTTCAGATCTTCCCCGCGCAGGTAGAAGGCGATCGCCAGGGGATAGAGCTTGTTGCCTCGGGCCATCTCCCGCTCCACGGCGTCGGCGTCCTCGCGGGTCAGGGCCGCCTCGGCGGAGTCGCCGACGGCGGAGCGCTTGACCTGGGCGATGTGGCTGCGGGTCAGGTCCTGGGGCCTGACCGTCAGGGTCAGAGCCATGACCGTGTGCTCCGGCAGCCGGTCGAACAGGGCGAAGACGTGGTCCCCCGAGAGCCGCTCCGCGGTCATGTGCCCGACATCGGGGGCCCGGCGCAACCCCTCAATCGTCACCGCCGTGTGCGGCACCCCGTCGAACCACCAGGTGGAGGTTTCATTATCCGATTCGGGCATGGAGAGGGTCAGGCGCTCGGCCAGGTCGTGGCCGAAGGGCAGGTCCTCGTCGCCGGGATAGGGGGCGACCTCGAGGAGGAGCTCCGCATCCCCGCCCGTCACTTCCGGTCTGGGATTGAACCAGGGCAGGAGCCAATCATAGAGGTCCTTCCCCGTCCCGCGTTCCGCTTTGATGCCCGCTGAAGCCAGGGCCGCGATCCACTTGGTGGCCACGTCGTTCAGGTCCGCCTCGACCTCCACCGCAGGCGGCACCCGGCCCCGCACCCTGATGCGCCGGTAGAGCACGGCCCGCACCCGGCGGATCTGCCCGCGCCAGCGGGTCCCGGTCACCGCCTCGTCGGTGAAGAGTCCGCCCGGGCGGCTGATGCGCGCCAGGTGCGCCGCGAAGGCCTCCTGGAAGTGGCGGCTGAAGGCGCTCTCCCTGACCTCGGGCCGGACATAGTC
>JANQEO010000245.1 GCA_028278325.1 Candidatus Binatia bacterium | reverse complement strand
TACCCACATCTTCCAGAGTTCGCCCGCCTTATCGTAGATGTCGGTAGAAGGAATCCTGAACGTCTCCTCATCGATGTAGATGACTCGTTTGGAGTAGGCGTACTGCGGAAGCTTCGAGACGCCTTCGACGACGTAGACGTTTCGGGGCTCCCAGTAGTCATCATGCATGAAGTCGGCCGAGCCTTGGCCCCACTTGACCGGGAAATGCTCGGAATGAAACGACCCGAACATCTGCCTTCTCCCTAGGTACTTCCATGTCGCCCATCCGACGTTGCCCGCGTACCCGGCGTAACTGTCTTGGTCGATGTCTTGCCCGAACAGAGCGTCTGAGCGTTGGGCGGAAGAGATACGACGGACTCGGCGCAGCTGGGGCAGGTAGAGCCAGGTATCGTCGTGGCGGGTGTGGTCGAGGTAGCGGTTGAAGGTGTGGCCCGTACCTTTGAGGTCGAACGGCTCGATAACAGGGAACAGAGCTTCCTTGTACCTTACGCGATCCTTGTTCGTCGGTTTCGTAGGTGTGGGATCGACGTTGATCCGTTCCACCCAGTAGAGCCGGCGAATGTGGTCGATCAAGAAATGGCGCTCGACCTGCAGAGGGTCGCCGGCTCGACCTAACGACCCCGTATCGCAGTCGAAGTTTCGAATATCGAGATCGTCGACGGCGATGGCGGCGTCGAAGTTGAACATCAGCTTCGCCGCGATTTGCGGATCGTTGTCATCGAGTAGGGGAAACGGCAGGCCCGCCACATGGTTGAGGGTGTGAGTCTCGTCTTCGGCGAGCGCGACCTGATCGGAGTACTTTTCGGTTGCGGCCAGGAAGGCGGCCGGCAGAGTCAGGCGGCCATGCTCCCGGATTCTCATTTTCACTCCGCGGTTGATGATCCAGGTCAACCCGGGGGTCAGATAGTCGCTGTACAGGTGGTAGTTGCTCCGCTCGACGATGGTGCCGGCGTCGAGCGGAGGTGGTGTCGTGGCCGAGATCGGTGCTGCCGCGAGATGGCAGACGACGACGGCCAGGGCTACTGACTTCGATATCATCAGGAGTCCTTTCATCCTCAGACCCTCCCTAGTGCTGAGCACGCCTGGCGACCGCAGCGGCGACTCGAAAAGCCACGGGTCGAAGAAACCTCGCGACCGTCGCTGCGACGGCACTTGGCCGTGCTGAAGCAGCCGCTGAGCGGAAACCGCGCAAGCCCAGCTCTTCTTGAATGTCCGCGCTCAATGCATTCACAGGAGCGTCCAGTGGAATGCCTGTGGCGTCGGCGACGCGCGTCATACGCTCGAAGCCCCCGACTACGGCCGCGGCATCGACCAGGCCGGCGTCGCCGATGACGGCTTGCAACGCTTCCCTCGCGCTATCCAGGGTTGCTTCGTCGCGACGGACCACGCTGTCCGTGAAGTTGCGGAGCTGCTCGGCGTGGGGCACGCCGCTCGAAGCGGCTTCGCCGTTGCCGGCTACGGCCGAGACGTTCGAAGGAACCTTGTCGGCTTCGCCGCTCGCACGGAGCAGCAGTGCATGCGAAGACGTTCAATAGAAACACTCGTTGAGGGCTGAAACGCGTGCGGCCAGGAATTCGATCTGCCTGCGGCTTATCGCACGGCCGCCGTTGTCGGTGGGGTCGACGGCATGCACGGGCGCCAAGTAGTAGGCCGATTCCAGGTCTCTGAGGCAGCGTACGGCGTCCGGGACCAGACTCAGCGCACGAAGTACGTTGGGAGCATGCGGCAGGTCGGCGAAGAGGTCGGCGTCGGCGGACGATTCCTTTCCCCTGGCGAGCATCGGAACCCAGGCTTCATCTTCCACAAGCCCCTGCGGACGGTAGTTCGTCGGGTCGCCCGCGCTCGGCTTTGGAAGGTCAGGGAGCTTCAGACCGAGCGCGTAGTGGAACGTATCTATGTTGACTACGGCTACTACGATGCCGAGCAGCTCGATGTAGTGCCCATCGCTGAGCCCTCGCTCAGCCAACCGCTGGACCCATTCACGACTGAGGCGTGACTGATCGATAACGACTTTGTGTACGGCGTCGCGGGAAGGGTCGGGAAGCTCAGCGACCACGGCGTGGCCGCCTTGAACGGCTTCCGGCGAGAGCGCGGCCTTGCGTGCCACGCAAAGATCGCAGGATCTTGCGTTTCGGGTCTCGGCGGCGATGGCGATGCGTTCCGCACCCGTCCACCAGTTGCCGGGCTTACCGAGTCTTTGCCAGGTTCGACGGTTCGTATCGCTGAGCTCTGTGCGCACGGGCAGGCCCGAGGCACCGTAGTCGAACTCACCAACGTTGACAGGCTGCTCGCTCATGGAACGAAGATGCGCGCGAGAAACTCCGCATGTGCTTGCACGGCACTTCGCTCGGTCGGGTCGAGTCCTGTGAGGCGGCGGCACTCGGGGGCGACAGCGAAGATCAACGACGCGGCGCCGGCCATCGCATAGAAAGCGTGGGCGCTGGTACTCTCGGAGCCGTTTGGCAGAAACCGACCATGCACCCGCTTGAAGTCCTCATACATCGGCCGTAACCGCTCATCGACGAGCCAGTGCATGCGTTCGTTGGACTGATTCCCGTCTTCGACCATCAGCCGGAAGAGCTCGGGGTGGGATGCTACGAAACCCACGAACTGGCGGATCGCTTCGCGAGCCTGCTCGCGCGCGTCTTCGTCCGCTACTTCTTCCAGCCGTTGATCCAGTCGCTGCTTGAGCTGAGAGAAGATCCTGCCTGCCGCGGCCTTCCACAACTCATCCTTGGACCGGAAGTAATAGGTGATCAGGCCCTGGTTGGCTTCGGCCCTTGCGGCGATCTCTCGCGTGCTGGCTCCGTGATAGCCGAGGTCCGAAAAGGCGGCGGCCGCGGCTTCGACTATCCGCTCGCGGGTCTGTTTACGCTGTTCGGCGCGCGTTCCCTGTGTGCCCATGGGCCGAAATTATTCAATCGACTAACGAGTGTCAAGAGAATTTATTCGATTGAACAATGAGCCCGTTTTCCAGGGGTAACTATCGGAACAACTACGCTCAGCCTCGGCCCGGCGGCGTGTAGCCTCGCGGGAGACCACCGTACATGGATCTAGCCTTAGAGGCGTCGCCCCGGTAGTGAGGCGGCCATGTCTTACCCGATCCTGCAACCCGCAGTCGTTTTGGTCATATGGTCTCTGTTCATGCTGGTGTGGGCGTTGGCCCTTCGTGTACCCGCACTTGGAAAGGCCAAGATCAGCATGAACACGGCCGGCGGTCGTGGCTCCGATCTCGACGGGGTGCTAGCAGACGAGATCCAGTGGAAGGCCCACAACTATAACCACCTGATGGAACAGCCGACGCTATTCTATGCCGTCGCGCTGATGGTTGCGGTGGTGGCTCCGTCGGATGGGCTGAGCGTCGGCCTGGCCTGGCTGTACGTGCTGCTGCGTGTGGCCCACAGCATTTACCAATCGACGGTCAACATAGTTGCCATACGAGCGAGGATCTTCGTGATCTCCAGCTCCGTCCTGGCGCTGCTTGCGTTGAGGGCGGCCTGGTTGGTGATCTAGTCGTAAGCCACTCGCGGTAGGGTCGGGCTGCTAGGGCGCCGCGAAAGGACCGCCCGTGAAGCCGGTATCGTTGCGCGAGCCGTCCAGGTCGTTAAAGGCCGGGTCGGGGTTACCGGCGTCGGTCGCGCGCTGACGCTTGGCGGTAGTCGATAGTTCCAGACCGGCGACGAGGTCGTCAAACGAAGTTTCCATCATGCGACGGCTGCCTTGGCGTGCCGGGTTGCGCCGCTGCGCGTAGTTGGGCTTTCCGTCCGTGTTACCCTCCAGACGCGGCGGGGCGATAACCCTCTGGGCCCTGGAGATCCTCTTGTAATCCGTGCCGCCGGTGAGCAACGCCGAGCGCCGGTTGCGGTGAAACAGGTTGTACTGGATCTCGGCGACACCGCCTATGCTGAAGTCGCAGATGCCTCGGCCTCGGCGCTCAGCGCCCGGTACGGACCCGTTGAGCGCAAGGATGTTGTTCATGACCACGGCCGGCGAGTTGCCTCTGAGGATCACGGCGTTGCTGTCATTACGCACGATGGTGTTGTTGATGATGAGCGGTGAGGCGTCGACGACTTCGATGGAGTGGGGGTCACCGCCGACATTGGAGTTGTACATGACCAGGTTGTTGTAGATGCGGGCGCTGGAGGCTTCGACGTATATACCGCTGCCTTGAGTAACTGCCTGGTTCCCATAGACCACGTTCCTGACGATCGTGGGGTCGCCGCCGTTGATGTAGATGCCGCCTCCGACGCCTGCCACTCCGCCGCTGACCGTGAACGAGTCCAGCACGGAGTCGACGGTCTCTCCGCTGTCCATGGTAACAACGGGTCCGGTACCGCTGCCCATGATCACGGAGGTGTGGCCCTGGCCCTGAACGGTGATGGCCTTACCGAGAAAGTCGATATCCTCCTGAAACGTGCCGGCTGCAACGTCGACGATGTCTCCGGGGTTCGCGGCTGCTATCGCCGCTTGGATGGATTCACCGGCATTCACAGTGATGGTGGCGGCCTGGGCGCTAGCGGACAGGGCACTGAATGCCAGGAGGGCCGAAAGGCCCGTTCTAAGTATCAGCGGGGCGGTCAACTTCCTTGCTGCCATGGTGTTTCGAACTCCTTTTCGCGGCTTTGCCGGTGGCCCAAGCGCTCCTCAATACTGACGCTGGTCGGCACGGAAGGTTACAGTGCGCCGCGAGTCAACGAGCGGGGCGAGCTAGTCCGCGCCGTTCGGGTCTCTGGGTATCATGCAGGCCGGGGTGGTGACAGCAGGTGCCCCGTTCCTAGTGTCGGGGGAAAGCGCGGCCGATCTGCATGAGCAGGTTGATTAGCATGACGGTGCCTAGGTTGAGGAAACACTTCCCGCTCGTGACGATGGCCACTGAGAGGTGGCGGTCCGGGTCGGCCCAGCTGAGGATGTTGGTGAAGCCCAGGTGCCCGAAGGCGTGGGGCGTCTCCGCGCCGAACAGGCCGATCCTCTCGCCGCCGAGCATGAATCCGAGGCCGTAGCGGAGCGGCAGGCCGAGGGTAAGGTCGAGCTCCAGATAGGTTTGCTCGGAGGTGGCGTGCCGGATCGTGCGCGGATCGAAGACGCGAACTCCGTTGAGTTCGCCACCCTGCAAGAGGCACTCGTACCACGCGCAGAGTTCTTCCGCGGTCGAGACCACGTTGGCTGCGGGAACCACGCCGGTGAGGAAGCGCGGGTCGTTGGCCTTTTCCACGACCTTGTCGAAGGCCACGCCGAGTGCACGCTCGAGCGCCCAGGAGAAGGGAGGCAGTACAGGAAGGCCCGTGAGCGCATCGCGCGCGACCTCGGGGACGTCCGCCGGCTCTACGCCGAAGTTCATCCAGCGGAAGCCGAGCGGCTCGACGATCTCCTTCTGCATCAGGGCGCGTGCATCCTGGCCGGTGACGCGACGGATTATCTCTCCCAGAACGAAGCCGCCCGAGATCGCGTGGTAAGCGAGGCGCCGCCCGGCCACGGAGGTCGGCTCGAGTTCGCAGAGCAGTTCCACGACGGCCTCCGGGTTTTGAAGTAGTTCGAGGTCCATCGCTTCCGGCGGCAGGTTGGGAATCCCCGCCCTGTGGCCCAGGACATGTCGAACCGTGATCCAGTCCTTTCCGTGCGATGCGAATTCGGGGATGGTCTCGCACACGCGATCGTCCAGGTGGAGTTCATTCCGCTCGTCGAGCTTGTGTATCAGCATCGCGGCCATGGCCTTCGAGGCGGAATACAGAAGGAAGGGTGTGTCGACCCGTACGGGAATGCGCCGGGCATCCGGCGGATCGTTGGGCGCGGTACCCGAGGCGAAGCCGACGGCGCGGTTCATAACGACCTGGGAGCGGTGACGGATACAGATCTGGATCGCGGGATATAGCCGCGTGCGATAGAGCGACTGAACGGCCTGCCAGATGCGATCGACGGCGGCGGTGGTCAGTCCCACTTCGTGAGGCGCGATCTCCTCGCCGCGATCGCTCACCGACTCAGGGTCGTTCGTTTCGCTGCACGCGGCCATGAAGGGCCTTTCCGGGAGAATCAGGAGGTCTACAGCGTTCATGCCCACCCATCTCCACTATGTACCGCGGTATAAAGGAAGCAAGTAGCCCCGAGAGGTCGGGGGCTAGGCGTCGTGCCGATCTAAACGGTGACAGCAGGTGCCTGAGACCTGTAGCGAGCTAGAGCCATTTCGCTGACTGATGTATCTCTAGCCGCTGGAGTCGGAAAGTGCGGATCTCATCGATAGTTTACCTAGCGCTCCCGTTGGCCTTCCTAACCGCTTGCGAGGGAACCGGCGTGCACCGTTTGGGTGGCCGACTCAAGACCCTAACTGTGGCCTCTGAGAGCAGGGAGATCCTCCCGCGGCGATCGCAGCAGATCCTCAAAGCGGAGCGCGGACGAGACTGCATCTTGCACGCGGGCTTGACGAACCAGCTGCCGGACGCCTCGTTGGAGTTCGTAATTGGCGCTGATCGGTTCGGTGAACCGTGGATCGAGGAATACAGCGTCATCGTTCAGCCCGGCGAGGAGTGGACCGACATTTCGGTGCCGCTTCGTGAGTCGCGACTGCTCCAGCGCATCAAATTGACGGTAAAGGGAGATGATCCGGAGAAGGGGATCTGGAGTCGCCCTATTCTGGTTTGTGCGCAAGCCACTGCGATAGAACGATCTAACGTGCTCTTGGTGTCGTTGGATACACTGCGAGCAGATCGCTTGGGAGTGTACGGGAACGAAGGAGGGCTTACGCCTAATCTCGATCGTATCGCGCAGGAGGGAACCGTCTTCGTCGACGCCTACGCCCATTACCCCAATACCCTGGGCTCGCACGCGACGCTGTTTACCGGAGCCTATCCAAGCGTGCACGGGTTGATCGGTGGTACAGGTGTAAGGCTGGCCCGAGACACCCCCACGCTTGCCAAGGACCTGCAGCGGCAGGGCTACATTACTGTAGCGTTTACGGAAGATGCTTATGTCGGGAGCGGCTTTGGTTTCGACATAGGTTTCGATCGATACCACGACGGTTGGGGGACAACCGAATTCGCTGGCGAGGCGGAAGCAACTTTCGAACGCGCGTTGGAGTGGCTTGAGGAGCGGCCTCAGGCACCGTTCCTCATGTTTCTCCACACGTACGAGGTGCACACGCCCTACACGCCCTCGGAAGAGCGTCTGCAAGCTCTCCGAGAGATCAGCACGTATGACGGCCAGTACGAGAGCGATTTTGGTTCCCTTCAGGTCCTATCTTACAACTTCGGCGATCTCGACCTGTCAGCTGCGGATCTCGCCTGGATAGAGCGACTGTACAATGCTGAAACGACCGAGCTTGACGAACGCGTCGGCCAGTTGTTCGAGAGTCTCGCGGAGTTGGGGCTCGAGGATTCCACGCTGGTCGTGCTGTTCTCTGATCATGGCGAGGAATTCAACGAACATGGACATCTGGGTCACGGCGAGACCCTGTACGAGGAGACGCTTCGCGTCCCGCTGATATGGTGGGCTCCCACTCTAGTGCCGGCCGGTCGGCGCGTGCAGGGGCCGATAGGATTGATCGACGTTGCGCCTACTATCGGCGAGCTCATCGGTGAGGAGGCCGTTCTGCCGCAAGGCAGCGGGACAAGCAGAGCCGCGTGGATCCTTGGCGAGCGTGGTGCCCTGGCGAGCCCGGTATTCAGCGAGCTCGAGGAGAATTCGATCTCGTGCAAGGAAAGGGGCGATTCGTTCCAGATTTGTCCCTACGGAGCCCTCTCGGTCAGGGACGCGGAATATGCGTATATCCACGCATCTGTGACCGGCGAGGAATTCTTGTTTGATAGAACTCTGGACCCTGACGAGTCATCCAACATCGCGTCGGAGCGTACACAGGTCATCCGGCGCTTCCGCGAGCTCGCGGATTCTCACCGCCGTTCCGTGGCGGCTCAGGAGCCCAAGGTAGAGCCCTTCGAGGTCGACCCGGCAGTCGAGGAGAAGCTCCGTGCCCTAGGGTACGTTGAATGACTTGGCGAGCTACCCGAGCAGTCTTGAATCGACCTAGTGACGGCTGGTGCCCAGGGGCGGAATCGAACCACCGACACGAGGATTTTCAGTCCTCTGCTCTACCAACTGAGCTACCTGGGCATGTCCGGGGAAAACGCGACCACTTCATGTAGCCGCGAGCCGGTCGGGGGTCAAGCGGGCGGCGGTCAGGAGCCTTCCAACTCGGCGCACCTACTTTCCACGAAGTCGATGACCTGAGCTTCGAGCTTCACGCCGTCGAGTTCGTTGACTTCTTGGACGCCGGTGGGACTGGTTACGTTCACCTCGGTCAGGTACTCGCCGATGATGTCGAGGCCGGCGAAGTAGAGGCCGAGACGGTTCATGGTCGGTTCGATGCGCTCGCAGATCTTCTTTTCCCTCGGTCCGATCGGCGAACGGATGCACTGGCCACCTACATGGATGTTGCCGCGCAGGTCGTCTTCGCGAGGTACGCGCTTGATGGCGCCGAGGGGCTGACCGTCCAGGTAGATCAACCGGCTGTCGCCTTCCCGCGACTCGGGTAGAAACCGCTGAGCCATGCACTGCTTACGGCCGTCTTCGGTGATGGTCTCCAGGATGGAGTGAACGTTGAGGTCTCCGTCGCGGATTCGGAATATCCCCTGGCCCCCGCAGCCGTCGAGGGGCTTGACCACGATGTCGCGGCCCACCTTTTCGTAGAAATCCAAGATCTCTTGCTTGCGAGCGCTGACGAGACTTTCGGCGATCAGCTCGGGGAAGTGAAAAATCACCAGCTTCTCCGTGGCTTCGCGAAGGCCGAGAGGGTTGTTGAATACGAAGGTGCGGCTGGCGTCGACGAAGCTCAGTACGTGGGTGGCGAAAAAAAAGTCGGTGTCGAAGGGCGGGTCCTTGCGCATGAAGATGGCGTCGAACTGCTCGGCCGCCAATGTCACGTAGTCACCGACCTCGAAGTGCTCTCCCTGCACCGCTTTTACGTTCAGGGGCGCAGCCAGCACGCGCACGCTGGCGGCCTCGACCGTCAGATCCGAGATTCCGCAGTAGTAGTTCTGGTGCCCACGATCCTGGGCCTCGTGAATGAAAACGAACGAAGTATCCTTTGTAACATCGATCCGTTCGATCGGATCCATGATGTGAAGGAACTTCACAGGCTGAAGCGGTGTACGGGTGGGCGTCGCCCGAGGTCGCCCCACAGGTGCTGACACACTGCGGCTGCAACGATCGCGGCAGTCTCGGCACGAAGGGTGCGTGGCCCTATGCCGACGTCCTTGAAGCCGTGGTCGCGTGCGGCTTGCAACTCTTCAGGTTCGAAGCCGCCTTCCGGTCCGATGACAGCGATGACCTTGTATGTATCCGGGTAGCGTTGTCGCAGCGTGGCCGGCGGGTCGGGGTCGGCGCCGGCCGTGAAGACCAGTCCGAGCGCATCGGGCGGCTTGGAAGTCACGAACTCCTCGAACGGCCGGATGCGTTCGACTACCGGGACCTGAGAGCGTCCGGCCTGCTCTGCCGCCGAGACCGCAATGCGCCGCCAGCGCTCGACACGATCGACCGACTGTTCGCTGGTCAAACGGATTACGCTGCGCTTGGAAGTAACCACACAGATGCGATCCGCCCCCAGCTCTACGCTTTTCTCGACGACCAGATCGAGCTTGCGGCCCTTGGCCATGCACGGCGCGAGAGTCAGATCCAGGGACGACTCTGTGCTGGCGTCAGTGTCGGCGATCAGACGAATGATCGCGTTCTCGCCCTGGAACATCTCGAGCGCGCCGATGGCCTCGCGCCCGAGGCCGTTGAACAGAATCAGTTCATCACCGGGCTGAAAGCGCAGTACGTTTTTCAGGTGGTGGTAGGCGGTGCCCGACAGCGTTGCGCGGTCGGCCGTCATGCGGTCGGGCTCTACGTATATTCTGGTCTTGGGCAGTTGGTGGGTTGCTGTTGCACCGATCATTGCTCGACCCCCCACGGTTGTTCTTCGACCCCGCGTGCCTGTCTCAAGCGGGCTGCGAGCCGGCCGAGAGACAGACCGTCGCCCATTCCTCGCTGATGAGTTTGTCGGTCGGCGAGAAGCCGCGTCTGGTGAAGGCGAGTTCTATCAGAGGCAGCCTTGCAGACTCAATTCCGGCCAGGATCAGATGTCCGCCGCTTTTGACGCACGACGTTAGACCGTCGGCCATGTTCAACAGGGTGGCTGCCAGTATGTTGGCCAGAACTATATCGAAACCCTCCTTATTACCGGGCGGTAGAGGTGGCGGTCCGGACGCTTGGCTGACGTGGAACCCCCCGGCCACATCGTTTGAGACGGCGTTTGCGGCCGCCGCATTCACGGCTTCGACATCGATATCGGTGGCATGGGTCTCGGCCGCCCCCAGCTTGAGGGCGGCGATCCCCAGAATCCCGGACCCCGTGCCCACATCGGCCACAAGCTCTCCGCCACGTACCAGCTTGTCGAGGATCTCCAGACAGCCGAGAGTGGTTTCGTGATTGCCAGTGCCGAAGGCGAGTCCGGGGTTGATCACCACCACAGCTCGATCGGACTGCTCGGGCTTGGGCACTTCCCAAGGCGGTAGGACCAAGAGCCGCTGTCCTACTTCGACGGGCGGAAAGTGTTCTTTCCAGTTGTCGTGCCAGAGCGCTTGATCGACCGCCTCGATCCTACTCTCCTCGATGATGCCGGCGGGCATGTATAGGTTCATGGCCCGTGCCCGGTTGGCGGCTTTGCCCGGGCTATCGGCCTCCACGTAGGTTACGAGCTCGACCTTGCCGTCGGAGCGATCACGCAGCTCCGTAGAATCGACGCCCGCATCGAGAAGGGAAGCCGTAAGCAATTCGCTCGCTTGCGCCGGTGCGACGAACACCACCGCAAACCACAAGGTTTCCTCAGACATGGATACCGTCAAGTGCCGCTGCTAGCCTCCTTGGTAGTGGAACCCAGGATCCTGTCAATAGGCCACCGCGGTGCCTCGGGATTAACCCCTGAAAATACCAAGATAGCATTCTTCAAGGCTCTGGACCTCGGTGCGGACGCTATCGAGTTCGATGTGCAACTGACCCGTGACGAGGTCGTCATCGTCTTTCACGACGAGACACTGGACCGCACGACCGACGGCGCCGGCAGGGTTGCAGACACCGACTTCGCGACGGTAAGAGACCTGGACGCTGGATCCTGGTTCGGCACGGCCTTCGCCAAAATCGAGGTGCCGACCCTGACCGAAGTTCTTCAGGCTCTCGGAAAGCGCTGTCTGATCAACATCGAACTCAAACCCGACGAGCGTGGTGAGCTACTGGCCAAGCATGTGGTCACCGAGGTTGCGCGCTTTGACCTTTTCGACAGCATCGTCTTTTCGTCTTTTGACATCGACTCACTGTCCGCCATGCGCCGTATGGTACCGGGCGTTCGCCTGGGTGTGGTGTTCGCCGAAGGTGGGGAGGACAGAGCCATGAGCGCGGCCAGGCGCTTGGAGGCAGAGAGCGTCAACCCCGAAGCCCGCCTCGTCGACGATCAGTTGATAGCCAAGGCCCATGGATGGGGTTTCGCCGTGTGGGCATGGACGGCGAACGATCGAAAGGAGATCGAGCGCCTGTGCAACATAGGGGTGGACGGGATCTTTTCCGACTACCCCGACCGTGTTGTGGCCGCTCGCCCCTAGGTGAGCCGGGCAACTCAGTCCGAGGCCGACGACATGTCTGCCGGCCCTACGGTAGCTTCGGTCCGGATCTCGGCTTGTAGGTACTTGTCGGCGACGCGCTTCACGTCGGCAGTGTCGACGCCTTTGATCCGCTCGGCGTAGTGCTCGCCGTCTCTGAAGCCCAAGTCGTACAGCTCGTTGAATAGCATCTCGGATGCCAGCGCCGAGTTGGTTTGCAGCGCTATCTCGTGGCTGCCTATGAGGTAGCGCTGGGCGCGCTCCAGTTCATCGGCTTCTACTTCCTCGGCTCGTACCTTGGCAAACTCTTCGAGAAGCCCCTTCACCGCCTTGCCGGCATTGTCGGGATCGGTTGCGATGTATGCACCGAATATCCCGTCCGCCAGGCCTTCCGAAGCGAAAGCGGTAACCGAATACGCCAGACCCTGCACGTCACGTAGTTCATAGAACAGCCGTCCGCCCTGTCTGGACAGCACCGTCTCCAGCACGGCCAGTGCGTAGCGGTCGGGATCTTTGAGGTCTACGCCGGGGTACCCGAGCACGATGTGAGCTTGATGACGGTCGATGTCGATGTGGGCGCGCCGGATTCCGTCCGGTGGCTCGACCGGCGGGATGTCGAAAGTCCCCTCGCTGAAGCTGAGGTTCTTGCGGTAGCGTTCGGAGATTCTGTCGATTACGGCTTTGCTGTCTACGTCGCCGACGACGGAGATCACCGTACGCGCCGGATTGCCCACGCCTGCATAGAAGCGCCGAAGATCGTCCGCGTTCAGCGCCGAGATGCTGTCTTTCTCCCCGAGGGTGCTCATCCCGTAGGGATGCTCTGGGTACATGGTGCGGTAGATCAGGTCGAGAGCCAGCTGCGCTGAGCTGTCTTCCCGGTTCTTGATGGCTAGCAGGATCTCGCGGCGGGTTTTCTCGACCTCTTCGGGATCGAAGGCTGGCTCGAGCGCGGCGTCCAAGAGCAGGTCCATTCCCTCATCGAAGTTGGAAGAAAGGAACCCGGCGGACAACCCGATGGAGTTGCGTCCCGAGAATCCGCTCACATCACCGGCCAAGGATTCGACTTCGCGAGCGAACTCTTCTCGCGACATCTGCTCCGTGCCGCGCGTGAGCATCTCGGCCGTGAAGCCCGATATGCCGTTGTTCTCGGGGTTCTCGGACAGAAGCCCCCCGAGCATGCCTATACGCGCCGCAAACAGGGGGACGTCATGATGCTCCTGCACTATGATGCGTAGGCCGTTGTCCAGGGTATAGAGCTTGGCCGGCTTGTTCTTCTTTCCTCGGGTAGCCGTCGCGTTCACGCGCGCACGGTTGCCGTTGGTCTGGCTTTCCGGCGCCCAAGTTACGGTTCCTTCGTCGTAGGACAGCCCCGATGCAGCCTTTTTTACGGCGCCCGTCGGCAGATTCTCTCCACTCGAGGAGGGCAAGAGGTCGACGACGGTGAGGTTGCCGCCTTTGAGGTAGCCCGAGGCCACCTCTTGTATGTCGTTGAGCGTGATTCCGTGAAGCCGGTCGATGTATACGCGGTCGTAGTCCGGGTTGTCGTAGATAGTGAGGAAGCCGCCGAGCTCTCGGGCTTGGCCTTGCACGGTCTGCCTTTTGTAGATGAACTCCGCTTCGAGGTTGCGGATAGCCATGTCGAGCTCTTCGTCTTTGACCGGGAACTTGGCGATCTTCTCGATCTCGTCGGTTATGGCGAACAGTGCGGATTCGATGTCGCGGGCTTCCAGCGACGCCGTGACGACGAAGAGGCCCGGGTCGACAGGCGTATAGGCGAAGCAGCTCACGCCTGTGGCCAGTTCTGACTCGGCCACCAGCCGCCGGTACAGCCGCGAGCTCTCACCGCCGCCCAGTATCTGGGAAAGCGCATCGAGCACGGGGGCGTCCTCGTGCGTGGCCGAGGGGATGTGGAATCCCAGTGCCAGGTGCGCTTCTTTGACGTCCATGGAGACGCTGGCGTGGCGCAGCCCGTCCTGGGGTCCCTCCAGAGGTCTCTCCGGCCGCGGGATGGGCCGTGATTCGAAAGACCCGAACTCCTCCTTGATCAGTTTGCGCATGCTCTTGGTGTCGACATCTCCGACGACTACCAAGGTCATGTTGTTGGGAACGTAGAAGCGCCGATAGAAATCGAGGATCATTTCGCGGGTCAGGCCCGTGATCGACTCTTCCGTGCCGATGACCGGGCGCTGATAGGGGTGGTTCTCGAAGGCGGTCGCGAACAGCGTCTGGAACAAACGACGTGACGGAGTGTCTTCGCCGCGTTTCCATTCCTCGAGGACGACTCGCAACTCTTTGTCGAGTTCGGTCGGGTCGAAGGAGGAGCGGCGCATCGCGTCGGCCAGGATCCTGAGCGCTTGCTCGGAGTGACGCGACGCAGTCACGATGTGGTACACGGTCTGGTCCCACGATGTCCAGGCGTTGATGCGTCCTCCGGCCGATTCCACCTCGGCTGCAATCTCTCCCACGCCGCGAGTCTCGGTTCCCTTGAAGAGCATGTGCTCGTGTACGTGAGCGATACCCGCCTCTGCCCCCCGTTCGTCGGCTCCTCCGACCTCGACCCATATTTGCATGGCGGTTACCGGCGAGAAGTGATCCTCCTTGATGAGGACGCTCATGCCGTTGTCCAATCGGTAGGCGACATTACCGTCGGAGCTCGAATCTCGACGCTTCATTAACGACTCCATCGCGGAACAGCCGGCCAGCATCACCACCAAGGCGGCGGTGATCACGGCGGTCAGGCGTGAGGGGGTGGGGGCCAGAGAAAACACCAGTGACTGAAACTACCAGAATCGCTAGCGGTTTCCACGCGCGGCAACAGGCCACAGATGTGCTAGAATGCGCGCAGCAAATGCACTACATCAACCCGTGGTGCAATCCTCTAACGCGACGGGTCGGGCGAAACCGAGACGCATTCAACACCTAGGACCTGGGCTCGGTCGGTCCTGCCGGAGGCGGATATGCGGAGGTGGATGGTATGAACACCGTCGATATCGCTCTCATTCTGATACTCTTTTTCTTCGGACTTCGGGGGTATTGGAAGGGTTTCTTTCACGAGATGATGTCGCTACTGGCGTTGCTCGCCGGTTGCGCGGCAGCGTTTCATTGGTCCCCCGGCGTTTCTCAGTGGCTGGGCGAACGGATTCAGATCTCCTCGATCCTGCTGACGTTCCTGGCCTTCCTCCTTATATACGCGCCCGTATTTCTGGGGATACGCTTCGGACGCTCGATGATCGAGCGGTTCTGGCCTCACATTGCGGCCAACTCGCTCAACGGTCTGATCGGGTTGTTCTTCGGCGGGTTCAAGGGCGCGGTCGTGGTGGGCTGTGCGGTAATTCTGTTGCGTATGGGCGCGCCTGCGGGTGGCGCCGCTGCGGCCGGCCCCGAGGAATCCGAAGGCCTTACGGCGAAGCTCACCAGTCCGGTGACGGGGTTCCAGGCCAAGATGCAGGAGTCCAAGCTCGCCGGTGCTACAGCCGACATGACCATGATACTTTTTTCGGCGGTTATAGCGTCGGGAGAGAATCTGTTTGACTCAGAGAGTGGGAGCCAGATAACGCAGCGCTGAAGAGAACCAGTGATACCGGATGACAAGATCGCAGAGGTGCTGCAGGTCGCCAAGATCTCGGACTTCGTTTCAGCTCACGTAGAGATCAAGCGTCGGGGCCGGAGCATGACCGGCTTGTGCCCGTTTCATGCCGAGAAGACGCCGTCGTTCTCGATCAACGACGACAAGGGGTTCTTTCACTGCTTCGGCTGCGGTGAAGGCGGGAACACTTTCAAATTCTTGATGAAGATCGAGAATTTGACCTTCCCGGAGGCCGTTCGCAAGGTCGCCGCCCGCTATGGGATCGAGATCGAGGACCGCTACGCGCCCGCCCGATCGGCACGCGACAAGCTCTTCGAGGTCAACGCTTCGGCCGCCCATTACTTTCGCCGTTGTCTACTCGAAACGGCGCCGGGGGAACGCTTCCGCGACTACTTGGTGGAACGCGGCATTTCCGAGCAGGTTTCGGAGCGCTTCGGTCTGGGCGTAGCTCCGCCTTCGGGTGACGGGCTCGCCCGCTGGTTTGCCCGAGAGCGTCTGGATGTGGGGGCCGGCGTGAAGCTGGGTCTGTTGAGCAAGCGCGGCGGCAGGGTATTCGACAGGTTCAGAGGCCGCCTGATGTTTCCCATTAAAGATACTCAGGGCCGCATCACAGGGTTCGGGGGCAGAGCGCTCGGCGACGACGGGCCCAAGTATCTCAACAGCCCGGAATCGGAAGTCTACAAGAAGAGCCGTGCTCTGTACGGTTTGTTCGAGTCGCGAGAAGCTCTCAAGAGTTCGGATGCGATCTTTCTGGTCGAAGGATACGTCGACGTGTTGGCTTTGCACGATGCCGGCATCGGCAACGCGGTGGCCACCTGTGGCACGGCCCTGACCTCGGAGCAGGCCATGCTGCTCAAGCGCTTCGCCGGCCAGGTCGTGACCTTGTTCGACGGCGACCGTGCGGGTTCGGACGCGGCGGCGCGCAGTTTCCCGGTCTTCATCGGTGTCGGCCTATGGCCGACGGGGGTGTTCCTGCCTGAGGGTGAAGATCCCGACAGCTATGTGCGCAAGCTCGGGGAGGCTAAATTCCGCGAAGCCGTGCGTCAGGCCGTTCCGCTCGTCGATGCCTATACGCGACGCGTGGTCGAGAACACCTCGGGCGGAACCGGCGGCGCCGCCAAGGCCGGAGCGGAGCTAGCCGGTGTGCTGGCTCGGGTGAGCGACCCCTTCGAATACGACCTGCTCGTCAAGAAAGCTTCGTTGTGGACCGGCTTGTCCGAGGACATGTTGCGCGCTCACGGGCGCAAGGACGCGCCGCGCCGAGACCGGCCCTCTCCTGCTGCGCCGGCCCGTGGTGGTGCAGCAGGTCCCGAGGAACTTCTGGTTTCTCTCATGCTATCCGCGTCCGGTCTGGCGCCTCGTGTTGCCGACAGCGGTGTCGTCGACCACATGGAGGCGCATCCGTGGAAGTCTGTGGCGGCGGCGATTCTCGAACGCGTCGAGTCGAAACGTTCCGTCGACGCCGGCGAGCTGCTCGAGTCACTAAACGATGCCGATCGTGCACGTGTGGCCGCACGGCTCAACGACGGAGTGTTGGACGATCCCGAGACCCGCGAAAAAATTCTCGCCGATTGCATAAAAGGTATTGAACGAGCTGCCCGACGCAGGCACAACCTTGAGATCGTCACCGACATGCGCCAAAAGGAGCAGCTCGGACATGACGTGGCTTCCGAGAAGACACTGAAACGATGGAAGCCGAGCGGCGCGTCTAATGCCTAAGAAGTCCAAGCCCACCTCCAAGACCACTAAACGCAAATCCTCCACCACGGGCCGGTCGCGATCCAAGGTCTCGGCAAAGGCCAAGGCTGCCGAGTCCAAGAAAGACGGCAAGCAGGCCGCCTCGCCGAAAGGCCCCGAGGGTTTCGAGGAACTCGTCAAGCTCGGCAAGGACAAGGGTTTCGTTACCTACGATGAGATCAACGAGTTTTTGGAAGACGGTGTCACCGATCAAGCGGATATAGAGGAGGTGTTTGCCGCGCTTCGCGAGAACAAGGTCGAGCTGCGTGAAGACGCGGACGCCGAGCCCAAAGCCAAGGCTCCTCCCAAGGCTCGAACCGCGACTCGGACCCGCGAGGCTGCCGATGACAGCGAGGTCGAGGATCGGGGAGTCGACTACGTCCGCATGTACATGCGCGACATGGGGTCGGTTCAACTGCTCTCGCGCGAGGGCGAGGTGGCTATCGCCATGCGCATCGAAGAGGGCGAGGGCCATGTCTTCGATCTCGTTTTCTGCTCCCCGTTCGGGCGCCGGCATGTGGCCGGGCTTGCCACCTTGTTGAAAGAAGGCAGCGTACGCGTGCGCTCGGTGGCCAAGCTTGCCGAGCCGGATCCCGTCGGCGAGTTCGATGCAGATGAGGAGCAAACCGAGGAAAGCACCCCGAGCGAAGACGAGCTGGAGCTGCACAAGCGTGTTAGCCGCCAGATCAACAGACTGGCGAAGCTGGCGGGGCAGGTCGACGAGCTTGCCGAGCAGCGCAGTAAGAGGATGTCTCAGGCCGCCGCCAAGCGCCTGGACGACCAGATCGGCAAGTTGAATACGCGCGTGCTCAAAGGGCTACGCGAGATTCCCTTGCACCCGGGTCAGGTTGCGATCGTGGTTTCTGAAGTCAGGCGTGCCCATGCTCATTTGAGGCGCATGCGCGGCACCATCGCCGCGGCTGAGCGGAAGACCGGACGCACTGCCGATCAAATTCTCGAGTACGCGGTGGAACTGGGCAAGGACAAGACGTCCGACCAGAGGATCTGCGGCACCCTACGTATGAATGTCGACGGCATCCTGAGAATGGCCGCGAACCTCGAGTCGTCGACGGCGGAGATCGAAGATCTCGTCTCCAAGTGCGAAATGAGCGCCGACGATCTGCATGGCCTGACCGTCACCATGGAGAAGGCTCAAGCTGCCGCCGATCAAGCAAAGAGCGAGTTGATCGAGGCCAACCTACGTCTCGTGGTGTCGATCGCCAAGCGGTACAACAACCGCGGCTTACAGTTCCTCGACCTCATTCAGGAAGGCAACATCGGCCTGATGAAGGCGGTCGACAAGTTCGACTACAAGCGTGGGTACAAGTTTTCCACCTACGCTACGTGGTGGATTCGTCAATCGATCACCCGCGCGATCGCCGACCAGGCGCGCACGATCCGCATACCCGTGCATATGATCGAATCGATCAACAAGCTCATTCGTGCCACGCGCCACTACGTCCAGGAGAAAGGGCGCGAGCCCTCGGCTGAAGAGCTTTCCGAGATGGTCGACATCCCCGTCGACCGTGTGCGTAAGATCCTCAAGATCTCCCGAGAGCCGATCTCGCTCGAGACCCCCATCGGGGACGAGGAAGACAGCCATCTCGGCGATTTCATCGAAGACCGCCGGGCGGTGGCCCCCGCCGACGCGGTGGTCAACGCCAATCTCCAGGACCAGACCAAGAAAGTCCTCGCCACCCTTACCCCACGTGAGGAGCAAGTGCTGCGGCTTAGATTTGGAATAGGAGAAAAAACCGACCATACACTAGAAGAGGTCGGTGGAAAGTTCTCTGTCACCAGAGAACGAATTCGCCAGATCGAGGCCAAGGCACTGCGAAAGCTGAGACTGCCTAGCCGAAGTAAGAAACTCCGGGGCTTTATCGGTTAGTCGGCTTCGGAGGGCCCATAGCTCAGTTGGTTAGAGCAGGGGACTCATAATCCTCTGGTCCCAGGTTCGAGTCCTGGTGGGCCCACCTAATGTAGGCGGGAGACTGAGGAAATTTGCCAACGGCTTTAGAGACGCTTTACGAGCTTCAATCCATAGATCTTCGATTTCTCGAGAAGAAACGGGAAATTCAGCGTTTCGAAGCGGACTTGGACAAACGCAAGCGAGCCTTGGCCGCGTGCAACGCGCGCCTCGAGGAACTTACCAACACCCGCAAACAGCTTGTCGCCGAACGCGCTCTCATCGAGCGTTCGGTCAACGACCAGCGTGAACAACTCAACGCCCGCCGGTCCCGCCTTACCAGGGTACGCACGGAAAAAGAGCTGCGTGCCGGAGAGTGGGAGGTAAAGGCCTCGACCGAGGAAATCGAGGCCGAAGAGGAAAAGCTCCTGGATTTCATGGCCCGTGTCGAAGAGATAGAGGGTCAGATAGAGACGGTTCGAAAGGAGCTGGCGGATCTTCAGGAGGCCGACCACCTCCAGGTCAAGGAGGCCTCCGAGCGTATCGACGCGCTCAAGAAGGAACTCGAAGCCGAGCGCGGGGAGCGCGACGCTCTCGCCGGCGCGGTAGATGACCGGGTTCGCCGGCAGTACGACATGGTCTTGTCTCGTCGAGGAGGGCTGGCGGTAGTCCTGGTCAACGGTGGGTCTTGTGGGGGATGTCACATGACCGTTCCACCCCAGACTCTGAACGAGATCCTGGAGACGGGCGCCGTTCGAGTATGCCCGAGCTGCCAGCGTATCCTGTACGTAAAACCCGCTTCAGAGTAGACTAATTGTAGGTGCCAGAGCCGACCAGGCAGCCGCCTGTACCCTAGCGGTGCAGGAGGAAAGTCCGGGCTCCGCAGAGCAGGGTGGCCGCTAACGGCGGCCCGCCGTGAGGCGGGGAAAGTGCAACAGAAAGTAAACCGCCCGGCGGGCGCGAGCCCGGCGGGTAAGGGTGAAACGGTGAGGTAAGAGCTCACCAGCCCGTCGGTAACGGCGGGTGCTATGTAAACCCCACTCGGAGCAAGACCGAATAGGGGGGCGGGTTGCTCGCCCACAGGCCCCCGGGTCAAGGTCGCAGGAGCCGACGGGCAATCGTCGGCCTAGATGAATGGCTGCCCAAGCTCGGCCGGTCACGGCCGGGTGGGACAGAACCCGGCTTATCGGTCGGCTCGGCACCTGCATCCCTCCCTCTCTTACCCTTTACATTTCACTGCTCGGCAACTTTTCGTTTCGCCCTTGTCGCCGAAAAGCGTGTGCCCGTAAAGGATTTGAGTGCACCGGGGGAAGCGCACACGGGTCGCTGAAGAAAAGCCTTGACGGCTTAGAGGAATCTTATTAAGAATGGCGCCCTGTGGGTGGCCGTGGAGTGAAGTGGAGAACATTCCCAAATGGTGATTGTCGGCCGGGGGTTTGTTTTTGTGTGTGAGAGGGAGCCCCTCCGGGGGACGGCCACCCACGCCCATTTTCGATGTTTCGAGGCACATTCAACCACAGCATCGACGACAAGGGTCGTATAGCGATACCGAGGAAGTTCCGTGAGGTACTGGCCAAGGAAGACGACGACCGGGTTGTCATCACCAAGTCCTTCGGTGTGCGTTTTCGAAGCCTCGACATCTACGTAATGCGTCAGTGGGTATTGCTCGAGCAGAAGCTGCAAGCCCGCCCTCAGTTCGACCGTCGTACGATAGCATTCAAACAGCTTTACATACACCCGGCTCAGGACCTTTCGGTCGACAAGCAGGGTCGTATTCTCATCCCAACCGACCTGCGCGAGTACGCGGGCATCACCAAGGATGTGGTTTCGACGGGGGATCTCGAGAAACTCCAGCTCTGGTCGGCTGAGGAGTGGAAACGGGCTTCAAGCGACGCCGAGAGCGTGGCGAGGGAGGAAGGTTTCTTCGAGGACTTCGGCATCTAGGTCTTCGTAGTACTCACGGCGGGATCCGGACTCGGTAGCCGTGAGCGACAAGGGGAGGTCAGAGCGTCATCTGCCGGTGATGGGAGAGGACGCGGTTGAGATTCTGGCGGTCAAGCCGGGGGGACTTTATGTCGACGCGACACTCGGGGATGGCGGTTATTCGGAGCAATTGCTCGAGCGTTCCCGCCCCGACGGCTTCGTACTTGCAATCGACCAGGATGATGGCGCTCTGACCCGTTCTCGTTCCTTCCTTTCCGGTTTCGGCAGCAGAATTACCATGCTCCAGGCCCGCTTCGGGGGCATGCGCGAAGTGCTCGAAGAGCGCGGGTGGCTGGGCGAAGTCGACGGCATGGTTCTCGATCTCGGGGTATCCACTTATCAACTCGAAACTGCTTCGCGCGGCTTCAGCTTCCTAGCCGACGGCCCTCTCGACATGCGCATGGACCGTACACGCCCGGACACTGCCGCCGACCTCTGCAACAGCCTGCCCGAGGCGGAACTCGCCGGCATCATCCGCCGATACGGAGAAGAGCCCCGCGCCAAGCGGGTCGCAAGACAAATAGCGGCGAGGCGCCAAGAGGCGCCACTGAAAACGACGGCCGACCTGCGTGAGGCCGTGCTCGCGGCCGGCGTCAAGGGTCGTCCCGGCCACAACCCTGCGACGCGTACCTTTCAGGCTCTCAGGATCGCGGTCAACGAGGAGTTGGGCGAACTCGAGCGCTTTCTAGATCGCGGCTGGGAGTACCTCGCCCCTGGTGGGCGCATGGCAATCATCAGCTATCATTCTCTGGAAGACCGGATCGTGAAGCGCGCGTTCAGGATGTGGGCCTCCGAGTGCATTTGTCCACCCGGTCTCCCTCAGTGCGTGTGTGGCTGGGAGGCCAAGGTCGATCTGCTCACGCGGCGCATTCGACGGCCCTCGCCGGCCGAGGTCGAACGCAATCCGCGTGCGCGCAGCGCGGGTCTGCGCGCCGTTCAGAGAAAGAGCGCGGCCGGGGAAGAGAACTGACCGTGGCAAGGGCAGACCGCATCAAGAGCTGGAGCAGGGATTGGAGCCACAGAGCCTTTGATCCCGCTGTCGTGGGTAGTCGCCGCCGGCTGGTGCTGACCCTCGTGGTGGTGCTGGCGCTCGGATCCGCGCAGGTGTGGGTCAGGCTTCACGCCCGGGCACTCGGATACCAGATGAAGCGCACGACCAGCCTCATGGAAGCGCTCGACCACGAGCATTCGGAGTTGCTGGCCGAGCTGGAACGCGAAAGGAGTCCCGAACGGGTCAGGCAGAGAGGGATGGAGCTCGGGCTCGACACACCCAAGCCAGGTCAGGTGCTGGCGGTGAAGAATGCGAAGAAGCCGTAACCGCTTCAGCCGTCGGCTCATGCTCGTCGGCATGAGTTCTTTCGTTGCACTGCTCGCGATCAGCGCTCGCATGGTCTGGCTGACCGTGTTCATGGGCGAGACCCTCGAAGAAGATCTCAATCGCATCACCTGTCCGGAATATGTCGACATGTCCTACCGCGGTCCCATACTCGATCGCACGGGCACGGCCTTGGCCACCAGTATCCCCGCCTACCGTGTTTCGAGGAGCGGCCGTGACTACGAGTATGACGCCTTGCACGCCAAGAGCTTGGCGCCTCTGTTGGGCGTCGCCGAGTGGCGTGCCCGGTCTTTGCTGAGGACCAAGCCCGACAGTTTCGTGTGGCTGGCCAGGAACGTCAGCATGGACGCCAAGACCGACATCGTGAGGCTGGGGATCCGAGGAATCGGCGTGCACAATCACCAGCATCGCAGCTACCCCCACGGCACTTTGGCCGCGCATATCCTCGGCTTCGTCGGCGCCGACGCGCAGGGGCTGGAAGGACTCGAGAGGCTGTTCGACAGCGAGATCCTAGGAACCCCGGCAACCGTCAAAGTTTGCCGCGACGTACATGGAAAGGTGTTCCTCCACGAGAGTGACATGGCCGGCGTGAACCAGGGCGCAACGGTTCGCCTGACCATCGATGCCGCCTTGCAAAGCATCGCCGAGCGCGAGCTTGCCCTGCGCGTCGAGGAGTCCGAGGCCAAGGCCGGATCCGTCGTGGTTCTCGACCCTCGCACGGGCGAGCTCTTGGCTCTGGCGAACCATCCTACCTTCGATCCCAACGCCTATGGCCGCTCATCGGTCCAAGCACGACGTAACCGGGCCGTCACCGACCTGTTCGACCCCGGCTCTACGCTCAAGCCCATGGTCGTGGCTGCGGCGCTGGAAGAGGGGGCGGTAACCAAGAAGAGCACCTTCTTTTGCGAAGAGGGAAAGATGCCTCTGCCGGGCGGAGTGATCCACGATCACAAGGAGCACGGCGACCTGGATGTGGCCGAGATCCTCAAGGTTTCGAGCAACATCTGCAGTTACAAGATCGCCGACGTGATGGGCGCGGTCCCCTTGCACGCCTATCTCAAGCGCTTCGGTTTCGGCAAACGCGTGGGGATAGGGTTGCCGGGAGAACACAACGGGCTTCTCCGGCCGCCGCAAAAGTGGCGAACCATAGATCTGGCCAACATCAGCTTCGGGCAAGGACTCAGTGTGACGGCCGTGCAGCTCGCCAACGCTTTCGCCGTCCTGGCCAACGGTGGCATGAGGATGCAGCCCTACGTAGTCGAGCGCATCGTCGACGCCGACGGCACCGTGATACGCCAGGCGATGCCGACGCAGCATGGACGGGTCGTTTCCGAGTCGGTGGCATCCACTGTTACGCAGATGCTCGAAGCGGTGGTCTCGGAGGAGGGAACCGCCCCTCAGGCCATGATCGAGGGCTTGAGCGTGGCCGGAAAGACCGGCACGGCCCAAAAGGTCGTCGACGGACGCTATACGCGCTCGCATTGGGTATCGTCCTTCGTCGGCTACTTTCCCGCGGAGTCTCCCAGGGTGGTGATCGCGGTACTCATCGACGAGCCTCAAACCCACCACTACGGCGGCGTCATCGCCGGTCCGGTGTTTCAGCGGATAGCCGAGGCGAGCGTGCACCATCTGGGCATAGATCGGCTACCTGACCAGCCCTACATACAAGTGGTAGACGCCGATCCGAGGCCGGCCAGACAGCGTGTCGAATTCAGTTTCGACGGTAACATGCCCGATCTGCACGGTATGAGCCTCAGGGCTGCCATGCGTGCGCTGTCGGATTGCGACTGTGAGATCGACGTGACCGGGTCCGGGTTCATCATCGCCCAGAGTCCGCAAGCTGGAACCGCGGTTGCCGCCAGCGACGCGGTCAGCCTTCGTCTCCGGCCCTACGTTGCCCCTTAGAGCCCCTGCAGCCAGCCTGTAGTATAGGTATGTCGTGCAGATTCAGGAGCCCGCCACCTATTCCCCGCCTCGCGCCCATGGTCACGTCACATTGGGCATGCTTGCCGAGCGCTTAAGGGCGTCCGGGGCAAGTCTGGAGCTGACTGGGTCTGCCGATGCCGTCGTCGAGGGCGTGAGTCAGGACTCGCGCACTTCGTTGGCAGGAGATCTCTTCGTCGCGATTCCCGGCCACAGTGCCGACGGCGCCAGGTTCATACCGGATGCCAAGCGCGCCGGAGCCGTTGCGGTGGTGTGTCGTCCCGGAGACGACGCTTGCGGCCTGCCCGCCTTGTTGGTCTCGGACCCCGGCCGGCTGGCCGGGACCGTGGCCTCCTTGATCTTGGGAGAGCCCTCTTCACAGCTTTCCCTGGTCGGCATAACCGGAACGAACGGCAAGACCAGCTGCAGCTACATTCTCGAGAGCATCTGGCGGGCCGCTAGACTGTCGGCCGGCGTCATCGGGACGATCTGTGAGCGTTGCGATGCTTTCGAAAGACCGGCTTCCATAACCACTCCGGCGGCAGTCGATGTGCAGTCGACCCTGGCCGCCATGGTGGGCGCCGGTACCGATGCAGTAGCCATGGAGGTGTCCTCCCACGCTTTGAGCCAGCATCGGGCGGCGGGCTGTGACTTCGACGCAGGCATCTTCACCAACTTGACGCGCGACCATCTCGACTACCACGGTGACGAGGACAGCTACTTCGAGAGCAAAGCCCGTTTGTTCCTCGACTACCTGGAGCCCAAAGGCGGCATCGCGGTGGTCAACTTCGACGACGCGCGTGTCGCAGGCTTGGCGGCCAGGCTGGATCGCTGCGATGTGTGGAGTTATTCGGCCGGCCCGGGCACTGCCGCTCGCGTATGCCTGGCCGGAGTCGTCTACGGACTGTCGGAAACACGTCTGGACCTGCGTATCGACGGCGAGGCGGTGACAGTGCGCTCGCGGTTGCTGGGTGCCCCGAACGTTTCGAACATGCTTGCCGCCGCAGCCTGTGCAGCGGCCATGGGTATCGGAACGGAGACCATAAAGGCGGGGCTCGAGAGTTGCGCGCCGGTTCCGGGACGCCTCGAAGCGATCGGGCCGGGCGCACCCACGGTGATAGTGGACTATGCTCATACGCCCGATGCTCTCGAGAGGGTTCTGGAAACTCTCAGGCCTCTGACGCTGGGGCGCTTGGTGGTGGTGTTCGGCTGCGGTGGTGATCGCGACAAGGGCAAACGGCCGATGATGGGACGGGCAGCGGCTGAGGCCGGCGACGTGTGCATCGTCACCTCCGACAACCCTCGCACGGAGGAGCCGACGGCGATCATCGCCGACATCGAGGAAGGCATCTCGGGCCTGTCTCGTGAGGAAACGGCCGAAACACTTCACGGCCGAGGCAGCGGTTATCTGGTAGAGCCCGACCGCCGCGCGGCCATAGCCGCAGGGCTGGCGCTCGCATCCTCCGACGACGTCGTCCTGATCGCCGGGAAGGGGCACGAGGACTATCAGGACGTGGCCGGGACCAAACACCCGTTCGACGATCGCAAGGTCGTCGGCGCTCTTCTGGGAATCGATTGAGGCTCACCGAGGCAGTCGAGGCAACCGGCGGGGTGCTGAGCCGCGGCGTAGCCGACACACGATTCGAGTCGGTGTGCACCGACAGCCGCAAGTTGCGTGACGACCGGGGCAAGGGAGCCTTGTTCGTCGCTCTTCGTGGTCCCAACTTCGACGGCCACGATTTCATCGACGAGGCCGTGCGCGCAGGCGCCGTGGCCATCGTGTGCCGGGAGGGAAAGGCGCCGCGCGCCGGCGATACGGCCTGCATCGAAGTGGCCGATCCCCTGGCCGCTCTCGGCGATCTGGCTGCGGCTCGTCGGAGTAGCTTCGACGGTCCCGTCGTGGCGATCACGGGGTCGAACGGCAAGACCACGACCAAGGAAATGCTGCGCGCGATCATGATGCGCGCGCGAGGCGAGGAGGCCGTGCTCGCCAACGAAGGCAATCTCAACAATCTCATCGGGATGCCGATGACCCTGCTGACCCTACGGGATCACCACGAAGTCGTGATCCTGGAGATGGGCATGAACGCCTTTGGCGAGATTGCGAGACTTACCGAGATTGCCTCGCCGACTCATGGCTTGATCACCTGTATCGGAGAAGCTCACTTGGAAGGCGTAGGCAGTATCGATGGGGTTGCCAAAGCCAAGGGCGAACTTTTTCGGGGGCTCGGTGAGGGTGCCACCGCGGTCGTCAATGTCGATGACGACTTGGTGGTTAGAGAGGCGGCTTCGTTCAGCGGCCCGAGTATAACTTTCGGTGAAAAAGGGCGCGTGCGGGCGGCTAGCGTGAAGCTCCACGGCTTCGACCGCGTCAGTTTCGACCTGGTTGACGGTGAGAGCGCTATTGCTGTGGACCTTCCTCTCGGTGGACGCCACAATGTGTCGAATGCTGTGGGCGCAGCGGCGCTGGCGATCGCTCTCGACGTACCGTTGGACATGATCGCCGAAGGTCTGGCTGCGGTCGTGCCGCCACCCATGCGGCTCGAAGCCCTCACTCTCGAGAACGGAGTGGTGGTCGTAAACGACGCGTATAACGCCAACCCCAGTTCCCTGTCAGCGGCCCTCGAGTGTTTGCAGGCTGGCTCTCAGGGACGGCACATAATCGTGTTGGGAGAGATGCTCGAACTGGGAGACCACGCGGATCTTCGCCACAGGCAAGCAGGCGAGGCGGCCGCGAAATCGAACCCGGTGCTTCTTTGCGTCATGGGCCCGCATCGGGCGATGGTCAAAGAGGGGGCTCTTTCTGCCGGGCTCGACGAGGAGCGGGTAGTAGTGCTCGACGATCATCGCGAGGTTGCCGCCGAGGTGGCGGGTCACTGGCGAGCCGGCGACTCGGTGCTGGTCAAAGGATCGCGCGGCGCCGAGATGGAAAAAGTCGTACGTGCCCTGGAGGAGTCGGCCGGCTAGCATGATATACCACTTCCTCGCACCCCTGGCTTCGGAATACTCCGTACTCAACGTCCTTCGTTACGTGACCTTCAGAGGGCTCATGGCCGCCCTCATCGCCTTGACGTTCTCTTTCGTGTTCGGGCCCAGGCTGATCCGGGCCCTCAGGGCGGGACAGGTAAGGCAGCCGGTCAGTCAGTACGCACCCGAGACCCACACGGGCAAGACCGGCACTCCGACCATGGGCGGCGTACTCATACTTTCGTGCCTGCTCGGGTCGGTGTTGTTGTCCGCCGATCTCTCCAACTTCTACGTCCTGGTCACCCTGGGTGTGATCGTGGGCTTCGGCGCTATCGGCGGCGTCGACGACTATCTCAAGGTCACCCGCGGCAACAACGCCGGACTCTCCGCGCGTTCCAAGATCATCATGCAGACCCTGGTAGCGGGTATTGCAGCTACGGTTCTCTACGTGCAGCCCGACTTCGACACCTCCCTGTCGGTGCCGTTCCTGAAAGACTTCAACCCGGAGTTGGGCTGGCTCTATGTGCCGTTCGCAATTGTCGTGGTCGTAGGCGCATCGAACGCGGTCAACCTTACCGACGGTCTCGACGGCCTGGCCATAGGACCGGTGATGACGACTGCCGCCACCTACGCGATCCTCGCCTACTGCACCGGGCACGCCAAGATATCGGCATATTTACTGATCCCTTCGATCCCCGGCACCAGCGAATTGGCGATCATTTGCGCGGCCATGGCCACAGCCAGTCTCGGGTTCCTGTGGTTCAACACCTACCCGGCCCAGATGTTCATGGGGGATGTGGGGTCGCTGCCGCTCGGTGGCGCGCTCGGCATCGTCGCCGTCATCACCAAGAACGAATTGGTGCTGGCCGTAGCCGGCGCGGTGTTCGTGGTCGAGGCTCTGTCGGTGATCATCCAGGTGGCGTCGTTCAAGATGCGCGGCAAACGCATTTTCCGTATGGCTCCCATCCATCACCACTTCGAGCTCTCGGGTTGGCCCGAACCCCTGATCATCGTCAGAGCGTGGATCATCTCGGTCATCTGCGCTTTGATGACGCTGGCCACGCTCAAACTCAGGTGAGCTGAGTTGGGCGACAAGACCACGAACCCCGACCGGGTGCTCGTCATAGGCGCCGGCGTTACCGGCCGGGCCGTGGCCCGATTCGTCGAAAAACTCGAAGCCCGCTGCTTCGTCGTCGACGACAAGGCTTCCGTCGATCTCGGCAGCAACGTTGAGCCGATCGAGCCTTCTTCGGCGCCGGGTATGGCCGCCGAAGTCAACGTCGTGGTGCCGAGTCCCGGCGTGCCTCCCGGCCATCCTGTCATCGTTGCCGCGCTGGCCGCCGGAACGCCTGTAGTCGCCGAGCTGGAGCTTGCCTTTCGCCATCTCGACGGTCCCGTGATCGCGGTGACCGGCACCAACGGCAAGAGCACGACGGTGAGCCTCGTTGCCGACATCCTGCGATGCCAGGGTCTCGAGATCTTCGAAGGCGGCAACATAGGAACGCCCCTGTGCGAGGCCGTCGGCTCGCGCTTCGATTACCACGTGGTGGAGGCGTCTAGCTTTCAACTCGAGTGGGTCGATACCTTCAAGCCCCATGTCGGCGTGCTTCTCAACATCAGCCCGGATCATCTCGACCGCCATTCGACGATGGCCGACTATGTGAGCGCCAAGGCGAAACTTTTTTCTCGCATGGACGAGAGTGACCACGCGGTGGTGGGAAGCGGTGAATTCGGACGCCGACCGCTCATCGAATCCATCCGTGCGCCTCTGAGCAGTTTCGGGTCCAGCTTGGCCACGGCGGACGGGACGACTTTCGACATGCCGGGGCGCTTCTTGCAGTGGCCCGGGCGGCGCCTGCAGTTGGCGCGGAAGTGGCCGTTCGCACCGCATGACTTCGAAAATGCTGCGGCTGCAGCCGAGGTCGCAAGGTGTCTCGGCATCGGAGCCAAAGGGGTCGAACGCGCCTTGGCCGAGTATCAGCCGATGGCTCACCGTCTCCGGTTGCTCGGCCGCCACCGCGGAGTGGCGTTTTGGGACGATTCCAAGGCCACCAACGTCGGTGCAACGCTGCGGAGTCTTGAAGCTTTCGATGGCGCTGTCATCCTGTTGGCGGGAGGAGTCGCCAAGCAAGCCGATTTCTCCCCTTTGGCCGATGCCGCGGCCAAGCTGAAGCTCGTCGTTGCCTTCGGGGAGGCGGGCGGTGACATCGCCGCGGCCGTGCAGGGTTCGGCGGAGGTCGTCCGCGCCGGGTCCATGAAAGAGGCTTTCGAAGCGGCTGTGCTCGGTGCGGGCGAGGGCGACACGGTGTTGTTGGCTCCTGCGTGTGCCAGCTTCGACGAGTTCAGAGACTACGCGCAACGGGGTGAGGCGTTCGCGGTGATGGTGGAGGAGTTTGGTGCGCAAGCAGAAGGATTATCGCCCCAGTAGGATTCGCGTTCGTGTCTCGGATCGGTCCGATCCCTGGATCGTGGGTACGACCATCGTACTCGTCTTGGCCGGAGTTCTACTCGTCCTCGATACGACCTATTTTTTCTCTCAGCAGAGATACGGCAGCCACTACTGGATGATGTCGAAGCACCTCATCTCGGTGGCCGTCGGAGCCGCCCTCATGATGGGATTGTCGCGTTTTCGTTCCGACCGTCTCGAGATGCTGGCCAAGCCTTTGCTGATCATTGCGACACTGGCTTTGCTTCTGCCCCTGATTCCTGGAGTGGGAAGCTGCGGTAAGGGTGCCTGCCGGTGGGTCTCCGTGGGGCCGATTAACGTTCAGCCGAGCGAGTTCGCCAAGGTCGCCTTCATCGTCTATGTCGCCGCCGCACTGACGCGAAAAAGCGACCGTCTGCGGAACTGGCGCTACGGAATCGGGCCGACCCTGGCCGTCATGTGCGTGTTCGCCACTTTCTTACTGCTCGAGCCCGATTTCGGAACCACCGTGGTTATCGGCGCCGTCGGTGCCGCGATGATGTTCATCGCAGGGGTCCCGTTCCTCCATGTTGCCGGACTGGCCATGGCGCTTGTCGCTTCCGCCGGTGTGCTGATTCTGCTCGAGCCATACCGACTGAACAGAATCATCGCTTTCCTCAACCCTTGGGGAGATCCTTCCGGCGCCGGCTACCAACTAATCCAAGCTCTGCGGGCTTTCGGCTCGGGTCAGATCACAGGCCAAGGCATCGGCGCATCCAGACAGAAGGCCGGTTGGCTGCCCGAGGCCCACACCGATTTCATTTTCTCCGTCATCGGTGAGGAGACGGGCTTGATCGGGGCTTCCTTCGTCGTGATCTGCTTCGCCGTGCTGGCTTATCGGGGATTCCGCGTTGCCCACCGTCACCCCGAGATGTTCGGGCAGATGCTGGCGGCCGGCATCACCCTGACCCTCGTGGTACAGGCGACGGCCAACATAGGTGTCACCCTCGGGCTCTTGCCGACGAAGGGCATGGTTCTGCCCTTCTTGAGCTACGGAGGCTCATCGATGGTCGTCACGCTCGCTTCGATGGGCATCCTGATGTCTCTGTCGAGGGAGCTTCGCGAGAGGTGAGGCTCGCCTTCGCGGGCGGCGGAACGGGCGGCCACCTGTTTCCGGGTCTGGCTGTTGCCGAGCTGGCCGTTCGAGAGCGACTCGCGACCGAGGTCTGCTTCTTCGGCGCCTCACGCGGCATCGAGTCACGTCTGGTGCCCCAGGCGGGATACGAGCTGGTCACGCACGACGTCCAAGGCTTGAGCGGCAGCGGGCCGGTGGCACGGGCCATCGCCGTGCTCAAGCTCGGTGCGGCCGTCGTGTCCGCGATGCGGCAGCTGCGAAAGCGGCGTATCGACGTGGTCGTCGGACTCGGCGGTTACGCCTCTGCTCCCGGGGTCATAGCGGCCCGCCTCAGCGGCATCGCCGTCGTGCTACTCGAACAGAACCGCGTGCCCGGCATGGCCAACCGCAAGCTGTCGGCTCTGGCACGCGCTGTCTGCGTGAGTTTCGAAGAGACAATGTCTTGTTTTCCCGAAGGCAAGTGCACGGTCACGGGCAATCCCCTGCGCGGCGGCCTGGAAGCCGTTAAGCCCTACGGTGAAAGGACCGACCTGCTCGTGTTCGGGGGAAGCTCGGGCGCCTCCAACCTCAACAAGGCTTTTCTGGAAGCGGCCACCCGTCTCGGTTCGAGCATGAAGCTGCCGCCGATACTTCATCAGGCAGGCGCGGCCGAGGCCGGCTTGCTCAGCTCGGCTTACCGGGGGACTTCGCTGGAAGTCACGGTAGAGCCTTTCATCGACGACATGGCGAGCGCGTACGGGCGGGCGCGGCTCGCCGTCTGCCGCGCCGGTGCGACTACGATCGCCGAGCTGGCCGCCACTTCCACACCGTCGATCCTGGTCCCTTATCCCGGAGCGGGTGAGCATCAGCGCGAAAACGCCGTTGCGATGGTGGAAGCGGGCGCCGCCGTGCTGGTCGAAGACCGCAACGCGGGCAACGGCGGTCTGGCCGAGGCCCTGGAAGGTTTGCTCCACGACCAAGAGGAGTTAAACTCGATGTCGGCCGCAGCCGGTGCGGTCAGCAAACCGGGTGCGACCTCCCGCGTTCTCGAAGTCATCAAGCAAGTTGCGGGTATCTAATTGATGGAAGGAAGGGGTAACTTCGAAGGCGCGCCTTCTTGGCCTGCCATCGACCTGCCTAGCTCCCTCGAGGCTCCGTTCGCGGCCAATCGGCGCGTTCACTTCGTCGGTATCGGCGGGATCGGCATGAGCGGCATCGCCGAGGTCCTGGCGACGCTCGGTTATGCGGTCAGCGGCTCCGATCTCAACCGTTCGGAGGCTACCGATCGCCTCACCGAGATGGGCGCTCAGATCGCCTTCGGACACGATGCCGCAAACATCACGAGCGACACCGACGTCGTAGTCGTGTCGTCGGCGGTCGATGATTCCAACCCGGAAGTAAGCGAGGCGAGAGCCCAACGGATACCCGTGATACCGCGCGCCGAGATGCTCGCCGAACTGATGCGGGTCAAGTGCGGGGTCGCGGTGGCGGGCGCCCACGGCAAGACCACGACCACCTCTCTGGTCGGATCCGTGCTCGGCCGCGGAGGCTTGGACCCGACTCTCGTCATCGGCGGTCGCCTGAAGGCGCTCGGGGGCACCAACGCCCGCCTGGGACGATCGCGCTACATGGTGGTGGAGGCCGACGAGAGCGACGGCACTTTCCTTCTCATCAAGCCTACGCTGGCCGTGGTGACCAACATCGACCGGGAGCACATGGCCTATTACGGCACGATGGACAGGCTGACGAACGCCTACGCTGAGTTCATCAACGGCATTCCTTTCTTCGGCCGCGCCGTAGTGTGTACGGACTGCGAACATCTGCGGTCCCTGCTGGGCAGGATCCGCAAGCGGCACACCACCTATGGCACCTCGGCCGACTGTGATTTCCGTGCCGTCGAGATCGACTATGACGGCTTCCACAGCTCCTTCGACGTGATCAGCCGTGGGGTTGCCCTGGGCAGAGTGGAGATCGCCATGCCCGGCGCCCACATGGTCTTGAATTCCCTGGCCGCGATGGTGGTCGGGATGGAGTTCGGCATGACCTTCGAGGCGTGCCGAGACGCTCTGGCGTCATTTGACGGGATAATGCGGCGCTTCGAGGTAAAGGGTGAACGCGGCGGCGTGCTGGTCGTCGATGACTACGGTCACCACCCCACCGAGATACGGGCTACCCTGGCCGCCGCCCGACGCGGTTTCTCTCGGCGCATAGTCGCCGTGTTTCAGCCCCACCGTTACACGCGTGTCTACGACCTCTTCAACGAGTTCGTGCGGGCTTTCGGTGATGCTGACGAGGTTATCGTCACCGACGTTTACGCCGCAGGGGAGTCCGCCATGGAGGGCATAGACGGTGCCTCGATAGCGCAGGCCATCGAGGCCTGTGGCACATCTGCGCGTTACGTTGCCTCCGGCCCGGGGCTTGCCGAAACCGTGGCGTCGGCTCTAGAGGCCGGCGATCTGTTGCTGACCATGGGCGCCGGCGACATTACGCGCCTGGGCCCTGAAGTGCTCGCGCGTCTTGGCGGCTGAAGACTACAAGGAGTTCCTCGAGGAACTTTCCGACCTCCCCCAGTCAGCCCTTCGTCTCGATGAGCCGATGGGGCGCCATACCAGCTTCAACGTCGGTGGTAGCGCCGACGTCTTCTTCGATCCTCCCGGCCCCGACGAACTGTGCTCGGCACTCGCGGCGGCGGCACGATTGGATGTCCCGGTCAGCTATCTTGGCGGAGGAACCAACGTTCTGATCGCGGACCGGGGGATTCGCGGCTTGGTGCTGCGCCTGGGGCGCGCCTTCGACTACATACGCTGGGGCTCTGAAAGTGAGCGCGACTGTAGCGTGGATGTGGGAGCCGCCACGCGTCTTACGCGCTTGGTGCGTGAGAGCGTCGAGCGCGGCCTTCAAGGTTTGGAATTCGCCGCCGGAATTCCCGGCACGGTGGGCGGCGCCGCGTTGATGAACGCGGGAGCCTTCGGTGGGGAGATCGGTGAGGCGATAAGCGCGGTTCAAGCGGTAAGAAAGGACGGCCGCAGGCTTTCCATCGACAAGAGCGAGCTGGAATTTTCCTACCGCCATCTGGCGCTCGACGCCGATGTCATGATATTCTCTGTTAGTTTTCTGCTACTGCGCTCGTCTGCTGGGAGGTTGAGGAGAATCGTCGAGACGGTTCAACAGAAGCGCAGAAAGGGCCAGCCGCTGGGGTTCCCCAACGCCGGCTCGGTGTTCAAGAATCCTCCGAATGAGTATGCGGGCAGGCTGTTGGAGCGTGCCGGGCTCAAGGGAACCGTCATCGGCGGGGCCCAGATTTCGCCCGAACACTCCAACTTCATAGTGAATTTGGGCAGTGCCAAGGCTGACGACGTGCGCAAGCTGATGGGGCTCATGCAGGATGAGGTGTGGAAGAGGAGCGGAATCTGGCTGGAGCCGGAGGTGCGACTCATCGGTGAGTGGGGATGTGGTTAAGGCCTCTTCTTAGAGAGCTAAAGAGCAAAGCTTTCAGCGCCGGTCGTCTCGCCGTTTTCCTGGCGGCCGGCTCCACTGTCGTGGCCGGTGTGGCTTACGGGCTGACCAGCCATGTCGTCCCCAGCGCGGTCTCACACCCGTACTTCGGCCTGGAATCCATCAGGCTGATCAGTGACGTCAAGTTGGACGACCCGGGCGCGCTGGTTGCGCGCGGCGCGCTCTACGAGGGAACGAGCCTGTGGAGCATCGATCCGGTCACGGTCGAGAGCTCGATCGCAGAGCTGCCCTGGGTGCGCGAGGCCGAGCTCGAGCGCCGCTTCCCCAGCGAGGTGATCCTGCGGGTCTATAAACGCGAGGCCGTCGCCGCTACAATTCATGGTGGCCGCGTCTTCCTCGTTGACGCCGCCGGGATGGTCTATCAGGAGCCGTCGGGAAAGTACCCCGATGTTCCTTACCTGACCGGTTGGAGCGAAGCCGACTCGCTCGGTGCCCGAAGGGCGGCACTGCGCAGGTCGATGCAACTGGTTTTCGCGGCCGAAGCCGCCGGGGTCGAGGCGTCCCAGGTGGATGTGGGTGCGGATGGTCTGATGTGGTTGTATCTCGATGAGCCCGGGATTCCCGTGATGCTCGGCCGGCGCGTGGACGCCGCTTCCGCCATTCGGCGTCTTCAGGTCGTGCTCCGTAGCGTGAGCGGCGACGGGCGCGAGATCGAGCAGATAGACTTGTCGCTGGAGGGCCGGGCGGTGGTACGCGCCCGCGATGGGCAGTTGCCCGTCTTGTTGTCGCGGGTCCATCGCGAGGCCGGCGGGAGCAGGCTGGCGACCGCAGAAGCGAGCGGGGGGGAGCGTGGCTAAGCGACGACCGATTCTTGCCGGACTCGATATCGGCACTCAGAAAGTCGCCATCGTAATCGCAGAGCCCGGAGAGGGGGGCATCGAGGTCCTCGGCGTCGGTACCGCTTTGTCGCGCGGTATACGCTCCGGGCGTGTGTGCGACGTCGACAAGACGGCCCAGGCCATAGCCGTTGCACTCAGCGAGGCAGAACTGATGGCCGGCTGTCAGATCCACAGGGTCAGCGTGGCCGTTTCCGGCGATCACGTGCGCGGCACGAACAGCCACGGCGTGGTTGCGGTCGACAACGGTGAGGTCTCGGCGCGGGCCGCGCGGCGGGTCATCGAAGCCGCGCAGGCGGTGCCACTCCCGGCCGATCAGAAAATCCTGCACCTGATATGCCGCGAATACATCGTCGACGGGCAGGGAGGCATCCAGTATCCCGTCGGGATGAGCGGCGTGAGGCTCGAAGCCAACCTTCACATCATCTCCGGCTGTGAGTCCGCCCTCGGCAACGTCAAGAAATGCTGTAACAAGGCGGGCCTGAGCGTCACGGAGATGCTCTCTTCATCGCTGGTCGCGGGCGAGGCGGTGCTCGAGCCCGAGGAGAAGGAACTCGGCGTAGCCGTGGTAGACATCGGCGCCGGTACCGTCGACATCGCCGTCTATCACTCCGGCGTGGTCGTTCATTCCTGCGTGATCCCTGTGGCAGGCCTGGCCGTCACCAACGATCTTGCTCACGTTCTGGAGACCTCGGTCAGCGAGGCCGAAGCGCTCAAGAAACACCGCGGCTGTGCTGTGGCCTCCCAAGTGGAGAAGCATGCGACGGTCGAAGTCGACGGCGTCGGCGGCAGGGCGCCCCGCATCATCAGCCAGAAGCTGGTTGCCGACATCATCGAGCCTCGCTTGGAAGAGATCTTCGAGATGGTGGGCGATGCGATCGTGAGGGCGGGGTACGGCGAGATGCTCACCTCGGGTATCGTTCTCACCGGAGGCGTGGCGATGACCAAAGGTATCGCCGATCTGGCCTCGCGCGTTCTGCAGAGCTCGGTCCGGGTCGGTGAGCCCTTGGGTGTGACGGGGCTCAGCGAAGAAGTCGACGATCCGACATGGTCGGCGGCGGTCGGTTTGGTTCACGGCGTCAGGGAGCACGACCTGGCGGACGGTTGGGGCGTCGGAGTAGGCGCGCGCATCATGCCGCAGTGGCTGTGGCGTAAGTGGAGAGAGTTCTTTTAGGCTGCGTGGAATCTCGCATTCCTGCAGTCGAGCATGTATCTTGTACATTCCTGTACCCGGTGGCCTAGGAGGTGGGGTAGATGATCGAGTTGGTGGGTACCAACCAGAATAGTGCGCGCATCGCCGTTATCGGCGTGGGGGGTGGCGGCGGCAACGCCGTCACGACGATGATAAGCGCGCAGCTTACCGGCGTAGACTTCATCGTCGCCAACACCGACGTTCAAGCGCTGGGTAGTAGTGAGGCTGCGGTGAAGCTCCAGATCGGCGCCGAGCTGACCAAGGGGCTGGGCGCAGGCGGCAATCCTGAGGTTGGGCGCAAATCCGCACTCGAACAGGAAGAGCTGTTGCAGGAAGAGCTCGTCGGTTGCGACATGGTCTTTGTTACCTGCGGCATGGGCGGTGGCACCGGCACCGGTGGGGCACCCGTCATTGCGCGCATCGCCAAGGATCTGGGTGCGCTGACCGTCGGTGTAGTTACCAAGCCTTTCAACTTCGAAGGCAAGAAGCGTCAGGCACAGGCAGCCGAGGGAATCCGTGAGCTGCGTTCTGCTGTCGACACCCTGATCGTGATCCCCAACCAGCGCCTCATCGAGATATCCGGCCGCACCACCACTACCAAGGAAGCTTTCGCTCAGGCCGACGACGTACTGTTTCAAGCGGTTCGCGGAATCTCTCAGATCATCACCGAGCCGGGCCTCATCAACGTCGACTTTGCCGACGTGAGAGCGATCATGGGCGAGATGGGTATGGCCATGATGGGCGCCGGAGTCGGTGGTGGAGAAGCCCGCTCGATCGACGCCGCGACCTCCGCTATTTCGAGCCCGCTCCTGGAAGACGTGTCCATCGGTGGTGCGAGGGGCGTCCTGGTCAACATCACGGCCAGTGAAGACTTCGGCATCCAAGAAATGAACGACGCAGTCGATCTCGTACAGGAACAGGCGCACGAGGATGCCAACATCATCGTCGGACTGGTCCACGACACCACCCTCGATGACGAGGTGAGGATCACCGTCATCGCGACGGGATTCGGCGATCGTATCGCTGCGCCGAGCCCGAGCGTCGAGGCTGTGGCGCCTCCGCGGCGGGCCCCCGAGGTCGAAACCGAGCTCCCCTTGGAGACGAAGCCGCGAGCGCGGCGGGTTCTCCTCGACGACTCGATAGAAGAAATAGAGCCTGCTGCTGCCGCGCCGCCGGTCCCCGATGTGGAGCCCGAACTGGAGCCCGCGCGCGACGAGTTCGCCTTCGAGGACGTCGGCGAGGAGGAGCCCCGCTCACTCGACATTCCCGCTTATCTGAGACGGCGCTGGCGCGACCGCAGCACGCGCATCCGTTAGCGGCGAGCCTGGGTTCTGCCGCGCGGCGTAGTTATACTCTGCGCCGGTTTTGAGCCCCGGTCGAGAACAGCTTTTATTCCGTCCCAACCCTTCCGGCACGGTTTCCGTGTGTCTCGTCTACCCGAACGCCTACGGCGTGGGGATGGCGAACCTCGGTTTTCAAGCCGTCTACAAGATCCTTGCGACCACGGACGGCGTCTACTGCGAGCGTGCATTCCTTGGAGAGGACGGCCGGGGTGCTTACAGCCTCGAGTCCGGACGTGCGCTCGGCGACTTCGATGTAGTAGCTTTTTCTTTGTCGTTCGAGAGCGACTACCCCAACATCGTAAGGGTACTCAACGCGGCCGGCATTCCCGCCCGCTCTTCTCTGCGCCGTGACAGTGGCAGGGCGTGGCCTCTGTTGCTGGCCGGCGGACCTGCGACCTTTCTGAACCCCGAGCCCGTGGCGCCCTTCTTTGATCTGTTCCTGATCGGCGAGGGTGAGGAGATGATTCCGGAATCGTTCCGCGGTGCTGCGGGTTGGGCCGGCATCGGCTTCGAGGGGCTGCTCGAGAGGCTCTCGGCCGTCGAGGGAGCCTATCGCCCGGATTTCCTACGAACGGCCGAACCGCGATCGTCCCGTACGGTCAAGCGGCGCTACCTTCGCGATCTAGACGCCGCGCCGGCGACGACAACTGTCGTGGCGCCCGATTCCGTCTTCGGCGATCACTACCTCGTCGAGACCAGCCGCGGGTGCGAGTGGGGGTGCAGGTTCTGCGCAGCCGGTTTCATGTACAGGCCCGTGCGTCACCGCGGCAACGCAGGCGTCATCCAGGATTCCCTGGCCGGTCTGCAGTACTCCGGCACCATCGGCTTGGTCGGAGCGGAACTGGCCAGCCATCCGGGTCTACCCGTGGTGTGCGAGAAGGTCGGTGCCAGCGGCGGTAGGGTCTCGCCCTCGTCGCTCAAGGCCGACATGATTTCACCCCGCCTGGCGCGGGCCTTGGGGAGCAGCGGCACCCGTTCGGTGACCGTGGCCCCGGAAGCGGGAAGCGAGCGCATGCGGCGTGTCATCAACAAGAACCTGAGCGAGGACGAGATCATGCGCGCGGCCGACCTCGTCGTGGGTGACGGAGTCGATTCACTCAAGCTCTATTTCATGTGTGCGCTGCCCACCGAGACCGAAGAGGATGTAGATGCGATCTACGATCTGACTGACAAAGTACGGGCGACCATGCTGGGACACGGGCGTGGGCGAGGGCGCGTGGGTCGGATAAAGGTCTCGGTGAATCCCTTCGTTCCCAAACCGTGGACGCCCTTTCAGTGGGATCCGATGCTCGAAGTCTCCAGCGCTCAGCGCAAGATCGCATCATTGCGACGCCGTTTCGGTGGACTGGCTAACGTCGACTTCGACAGTGAGTCGCCGCGCGAAGCCTATCTCCAGACTCTGTTGTCGCGAGGCGATAGGCGTGTCGCATCCGTGGTCGAGGCGCTTGCCGCAGGCGGCAGCGGCTGGTGGCAGCAGATTCAGGAGATGCGCCGCGGCCGTCACCCCGATATCGACTTTCAACCCGACGATTTCGTCCACCGTAGTTACGACTACGACGATCTTCTGCCCTGGGACTTCATCGATCACCACATAGACAAGGACTATCTGTGGCTCGAGCGTCGCCGCGCATTGTCGGGCCGCGAGACCGAACCGTGCGATGTTGCAACCTGCACGACCTGCGGAGCTTGTTGATGGCGGTGTTGGGAATCGGACTCGACGTCGTGGACGTCGACAGGCTCGGCGACGCGTTGTCTCATCCTACCCGTGGAGCCCGTTTCAAGCGGCGTGTGTTTACCGACCGCGAGCGCGATTACTGTGAGGCTCGCCGTGGCGCCGAGCAAGCCTATGCCGCCAGATTCGCGGCCAAGGAGGCCGTGTTCAAAGCGCTGTCGGGTGATCGGGAGTTCACGATGGCATGGCGCGATGTCGAAGTGATCAACGCCGAAAGTGGAAAGCCAAGCGTCGCTCTGCACGGGCGCATCGCGGAGAGGGCCAAGCTGCTCGGCGCGGCCAGGATTCACGTGAGCTTGAGCCACGACGCCCGGCTCGCCGCGGCGCAGGTGGTGCTGGAAAGTGCCTGAAGAAACCCCGCACGGATTCTATCCCGCTTCTTGCGACAGTTTTTTCGTCGAGGCCGAGCGCAGCAGCTCGGCTGCGGCTATCTTCGCGAAAAACAGCGACCGGCCGCCGATGGAGTGCCAGCCACTCACCTCAGTGCCTGCCGGAACCTACGGCGCGAACGACAGGTTGCGGTGTCAGTACATCGAGATCGACCAAGCAGGGTCTACCTACGCCGTGCTCGGCTCTCGACCGTACTGGTTGTGGGGGTTCGAGCACGGCCTCAACGAATGTGGAGTCGTCGTCGGCAACCACAGCATCTACACGAAGGATCCGGTCGCCGAAGTCGGTCTCTTGGGGATGGATCTGGTGCGCTTGGCTCTCGAAAGGGGGAAGGACCGCGAGCAGGCCGTCGATGTAATCATCGAACACCTGGAGCGTTACGGGCAGGGTGGTTCCGGTTACAGCGACCTTCATTGGCCCTACCACAACTCTTTTCTGGTTGCCGACAGCGACGGAGCTTGGCTGCTCGAGGCTTCGGCGGCCAATTGGGCCCTCAAGGAAATAACGGGCACGGGTAGTGCAACCAACCATACGACGATCACGACGGACTGGAAGAGACTCTCGAGCGAGTGTGAGCAGCATGCCCGCGAACAGGGGTGGTGGCAGCGCGGACAAGACAGCCGTTTCGATTTCGCCGCGGCCTATCGCGATGCGTCCGCGGTTCCCCCGATCATCTCGCTCTCACGCCACGAGCGAGCGTGCGCCTTGGCGGGCGCTTCCAAGGTTTCGGCGGCAGACGTCCGTGCCCTGATGAGAGACCACAACGACGGCAAGCCGTACTTCTCCGGTTCCTTCTCTCCCGATCAGAACGAGTATTACAGCGTGTGCGCCCACGGTGGCGGTCTGCAGTCGACCACGGCTTCGGCAGTAGTCGAGTATCCTCGCCGCGATGGTGAACTCACGGTGTATTGGGGCGCCTTCGCCAATCCTTGCGTGACTCCTTACCTGCCCCTGTTCGTCGAAGGCCGGCTCCCGGGCGAGCTCAGCATCGGAGGAGACAGCAGCGAGGTAGGCGGCATGTGGTGGCGTTTGAAGGGACTGCAGGCGGTTATCGAGCAGGACCTTGCTGTCAGGGCTCCCGTGGCGCGTGCGTTCTGGGACGGTGTCGAGAAGGGGTTTTCCGATGATGTCGCTTCCCTTCAGGAAGCCGTCGTGTCCTCGTCGGGCGGCGCCGATGTTGCCGCGCTCACGAGCGAGTTGATGGACTCGGCGACGGCGCGCACTCTCGCCGGCGTGGAGGAGTTGTCGTCGGAGTTCGGGGCCGGAAATTGATCCGGGGTTAGCGGCTACTGCGGTTCGTTGGGGCCGCCCAATACCATCAGGTAGTCGCGCAGGGCGACGATGATCTTGTACTGGTCGTGGGCGTCCGTGTCGGAAAAGATCAGATTGTAGTCGTCGTCCTCGTTGAAGCTGAAGAAGTTGGGCATCTTGGTGCCAGGCTGTATGGCCTGGGGGTCCATGAGCCAGGCAAGAATCCACTCGGGCCTCAGCCTTTCCTTGGTCAGGATCAAGTTGGGAGCGATGATGTCGTCGGTCAGGGGCTGCCCCTCACCCGTAGCGTGGCACTGGGCGCAGCGGTAGGCTTCGAACATCTGCTTGCCGAGCTTGGCGCTCTCTTTGAACTCAGGAGTGTCGGTGCGGAAGTACGTCGTTTGACCCGCCTGAGACGCCGACGCGGCCACCAGCAGGAGTGCCGCCAGCAAGCACGATGCGGCGGGGATGAACGCTGAGCTAATGGAGAGCTTGTACGACTTCATGGGCTGCCGGCCACGGTCAGCCGGAACTTTTAGCAAGGCCGGCCGTCGCGGGCAACCGTGCCAACCGTGCATGGAAGGCCCGCTTCAGGGTTGCCCGGTTGGGCCGGCGACCCTATAGTACCGGCCAAGCGAGGTTTTCCATGGCGAAACAAAGGGCCAGCAAGGGTGCGAGCGGCGTAGGCGACTGGATCAGTGGCGTTGCCAATACCATCGGGGTCGACAGGGTGGGCAACGTGATCGGCGGGGCCATCGACGGCGCCGCGTGGACCAAGGCCACCGTCGACCGCAACATCGAAGGCCTGATGTCGTTGGCATCCCTGCCGACCAAGCGTGACTACCACCGGCTGTTGACCAAGATCGATAGCCTTCAGGGCAATCTGGTCAACGTGAGCAAGAAGCTGGACCGGCTTACCGCCGATATGGCCTCGCTCAACGGACACAAGGCGAGCCCCAAGACGACACGCTCGAGGACCAAGGCAGCCAAGGCGACCAAATCCTCCAAGTCGAAGTCTACTAGCAGACGCCGCAAGTCCAGGTAGCGCCGGTCAATTCCCCGCCGTGAGTTCACGGGCGATCTCGAGGAGATCGTCCAGCGACGAAACGTCGTGCTCCAAGGACAGGACGGGTGCCAGGCACGGTGACTCTCCCCCATCCTCCGATGCCAGGTCCTCGGTGAGTCGAGCGACTGTTCGCCCTTCAGCTTGGCGCAGGGAATCCATGTGCGCTTCGGCCGTGGCCACCGCCAGGGACGTTCCCTCCGGTGCACCTTCCAGTCTGTTGCTGCGTGGCCTGCTCCGCTCCGGTCCCCGGGCTGCCGTGAGACGGTTTATGATGACGGCTTTCAACGCCACACCGGAGTCCGATAGCGCTGTCGAGAACGCGCGCGCGGCTGCAACGGAAGCCGGCCTCGGCCTGACAGTCAGACAGAAAGCCGTCGCTTCGGATCTCAGCATCGATTCGATCTCACCGGTTCTGTCTCTGAGGCCACCGAGCACAGCCTCGAACCCCTTCATGAACTCCGAGATCTGTCGTCTCAGCGCCAATCCCGTCACGCGCTCGATGACTGCGATGATCAGCCTCGCCGTGGCCGTGGCCAGCCGCGAGCCGGTGCGGGCCAGGATGCGGGCGGGGTCGGCGAGCACCGACGGCGCACCGGTGTCGATCAGGTCGGCCAACTTGGCCGGTGTGCCCAACAGCTCGGCCACGTGGGCAGCCGGAGGTGTATCGACGACGACCAGATCGTAATCCTCCTCGGTTACCAGTTCGTAGAGTCTCTGGAACGTCATGTAGTGTTCCGAGCCTCCCAAGGAGCCGGCAACCGCTTGATAGATCCGGTTCTCCAGAAGAGCGTCGGCGGCTTCCTCGGACAACGCGAAGCGTTTGACCATCCGATCGAAAGTCCTGCGCGTGTCCAGGCGCATGGCGACTAAGCTCCCCGATCCGCCATCGGCGCCGGGCACGGCAACGGTTCTGGGGGTTGCGTCGAGTGCGTCCAGGCCCAACGCCTGCCCGAGGCGCGGCGCCGGGTCGACTGTCAGTACGGCGGTGCGCCGGCCTCGACGAGCCGCATCCAGCGCGATAGCGGCCGCCGTCGATGTCTTGCCGACACCGCCTTCGCCGACCAAGACGACGAGTCGGCTGCTCCGCAGAAGCTCGTCGAAGTTCACGGCCATCCCATGCCTTTCGTCAGGGCCGAGAGAAGTGCGCCGCACACGTCATCGCCCGCGGCGTCTTCGGTGAAGCGCATTGGTACGCTCACCGTGGGGCCGACTCCGCTCTCGAGTTTCTCGATCAAGGACAGCTGACGCAGTCGCCGGGAGCGGTGCAGGAGCGCGTCGGGCGCCACGCTGTTCGTCTCCAGCCAGCGAGCCTGCTCGTCGCTTATCACTTCCGGGTACACCCCGTTGACGACCGTCGGCGCCAGGGGAACGCGCAAATCCTTCAGGCCCTGATGAAGGGTCAGCGCCTCGCTGACGCTGAGTTCCTCCGGCGTGGTGACGACCACGGCCCGGGTGCGGCGGGGATCGGTGATGAGCTTGCGCGCACTATCCGCTCGACTTGCGACCGGTCCCAACGGAACCAGTTCGAGCACCCGCGAAGGCGCTGCAAGCAGAGCCAGGCTGTGACCGGTGGAAGGAGCGTCGACCACTACGAGATCGTGGCCGTAGAGGGGGTTCGCCGATGCCAGGTCGGTGATCGCCGACAGCGTCACGAGGTCGTTGAGGCCCGGCGCGGCGGTGGCGGCCGCGGTGAAGGTGCGGCTCTCCATGAGGCGGTTTGAAAGGTAGCGCAGCTTGAGTACGTGGGTGAGAAAGTCGCGCAGGGTTTCTCTCTTGTTGAGCTTTACCCTGTCTCCGTCCCGGGAGTAGCCGCCGAGCCCGATGTCGATGACGGCGGTTCTCAAGCCGCGCAGCTCGCCGGCGCGGCCCAGTAGCGTGGCCACCGACGACTTGCCCGTGCCGCCTTTGCCGGTCACGAACAGTACGCGTGTATGGTTCTCCGCCACGCCCGATTACTTAGACGCGCCGAGACTGCTCTGCAATGCGTGCGCTACGTGTGCACGGCGTGGGCCACAGGCTTGCGCGCATGCCGAGATGCTAATACCGTTGCGCCGGGTCGAGGATCTTCCCTTGCCGACGAGCGATCATTCAGCGCGCAAGCCCGCCCATCCGGCGCGTATCCAAAACATCTTCCTGCACCGCCTGCAGGAGCTCGAAGAGCGGGTCACGCGTGAGCTCGAGCGCCCGGCCGAGGCCAGCGGCCCCGTTCAAGAGTTGTTGAGGGACATCGGCCGCGAGGCTTGGACCATCCTGAGGGCCGCATCGTCGGCAGTGCGCAGCCCCGGCGAGGTGGCGTCGGCCGTCGCTCGTGGGCTGTCGGGTCCGTCTACGGATGAACTCGGCGTGGCAGCTTCGGTCGGTCCCGCGGTGAGGGACTGGATGAGGCCGTTGTCGAGGATCTGGCTGGGGTTGTCGGCCACGGAGGGAGCGGATCTTCCCGCAAAGGGCGGAGTGCTGGTGATGATGAACCGCAGCGCCTGGCCGTTGCCGCTCGAGCCGTTCGTGATCTGGTCTCTCATGACGGACCGCCAGGGCCGCGATCGCAGGGTCTGCGTGCTCTGGGAGCCCACCTACATGGATCTGCCCTTCGTAGGCGAGTTCCTGCATCGTCTCGGCGTGTTCGCGGCGAGCGAGACGAACTGCGAGATCCTGTTGGAACGGGGCTGCGTCGTGGTGGCGTTTCCCGAGGGACGCTCCGCGTGCGACAAGACCTACGATCGCCGGTATCGGCTTGCCCGCTTCGAGGCTGCACGTCTGCTGCGCGCGGCAGTGACCACCGGTTCGCATGTGGTACCGGCTGCGGTGGTGGGCAACGAAGAGAGCTATCCCATGTTGGGGAGTTTTTTCGGACTGCCGGTGACGCCTTTCTTCCCGCTGGCAGGGCTGGCGGGGGCTCTTCCCCTGCCGCTCGCGTGGCGGGTCCGCTTCGGGCGCGCAGTGGAATACGCTCATCTCGACGATGTCGACTCGGTGGCGGATGCTCTCGTCGAGCCCTTGCGCGCTCGCATGCAGGCACTCATCGTGGAGCTTCTCGAAGAGCGCAAGTCGATTTTCAGCGGCTGACAAACCAAAGGAGTAGATTTCGATGGCTCGTTACGTGCTCGCCCTCGATCAAGGCACCACAGGTTCCACCGTCATGGTCTTCGACGACCGGGGCCGTGTCAGATCCCGCGCTTACTCGGAGTTCAAGCAACACTACCCGAAACCCGGTTGGGTGGAGCACGACGCGGAAGAGATATGGAAGGTCACCCACGGCCTCATCTCGGCGGCCTGCCGCAAAGCCAAGATCAACAAGAACGATGTCAGCGCGATCGGCATCACCAACCAGCGCGAGACCGCTGTCGTATGGGACCGCAAGACCGGCCGTCCCATTCACCGCGCGATCGTTTGGCAGGACAGGCGCACCTCCGAGGACTGCCGCAAGCTGGAGAGCAAGGGATTGCTTCCGGACGTTCGCCGCAAGACCGGTTTGGTGATCGATCCCTATTTCTCGGCGACCAAGGTCGCGTGGATGATGAAGCACGTGCGGGGTGCGCGTACCAAGGCCGCGCGCGGCCAGCTCGCCTTCGGCACCATCGATAGTTGGCTGATGTGGAAGCTCACGGGTGGAGCCGAGCACGTCACCGACTACACGAATGCATCGCGCACAATGGTCTACAACATACGCTCGCGGCGCTGGGATGCGGCGTTGTGCAAGCAGGTCGGCGTTCCGATGGAGTTGTTGCCGCGAGTGGAGCCCTCGTCGGGTATCTTCGGTGAAACCGCGCCCGGCGTCGTAGGCAAGAAGGCGATTCCGATTGCCGGCGTCGCCGGCGATCAGCAGGCTGCACTGTTCGGCCAGGCCTGTTTCCGCCCGGGCATGGTCAAGAACACTTACGGAACCGGTTGCTTCATCCTGATGTATGCGGGTGACAAACCTCTGTCGTCGAAGAACCGGCTGGTGACCACCTTGGCGTGCGCTCCGGATGGCGGCCCCGCCTATGCCCTCGAGGGTTCGATCTTCATCGCGGGAGCCGCGATCCAGTGGCTGCGTGACGGGCTCGGCTTGCTGGCCGATGCCGCCGAGTCGGAAGCAGCGGCGCGGCGCGTGGACTCGACATTGGGTTGTTACATGGTTCCTGCCTTTGCGGGGCTCGGCGCTCCCTACTGGGATGCGGAGGCCAGGGGGGCTTTGGTCGGTCTGACCAGGGGGGTGACCTCGGACCATGTCATCAGGGCGACGCTGGAATCCTTGGCTTTCCAGAGCTGCGATGTAGCCGCCGCTATGTCGGCCGATACGCGCCGCAAGCTCAGCGTGCTCAGAGTTGACGGCGGCGCGGCGGCGAACGACTTCCTCATGCAATTCCAGGCCGACATGCTGGGTGTGAAGGTGGACAGGCCCAAGGTCGTCGAGACGACGGCTGCCGGCGCCGCTTACCTGGCCGGACTCGGGGTCGGCATCTGGAAGAGCGGCTCCGAGGTCGAGAAGGCGCGCCAGGCCGACCGCATCTTCCGTCCGCGCATGAAGGCCGCCGAGCGCAAGCGGCTCTACGGCGGCTGGCAGGCGGCCGTCGACCGGGTCAAGTCCCCCAGGCGCTGAGGGCGCGGGACGTTTGAAGCGGGCCTGCCGTGCTGTTATAGGTTTACGGCTGATTGCGGAGAACCGGCAAGTGAAAGCGTCGATCCACCCCGAGTACAACGATATAGACGTCGTATGCGCATGCGGCCACACCTTCCGCACGCGTTCGACGGCCAAACAGATCCATGTGGAAATCTGTTCGGCCTGCCATCCTTTTTACACGGGTAAACAGAAGATGGTGGATACCGAGGGCCGCGTCGAACGCTTCCGCAAGAAGTACGGACTGAAGCAGTGACCTAGCGAAGCGGGCGCGACAGCCCGGGCCGGCCTCATCCGTTGCCGGCGTTTCCCGTCCTACAGGCGAAGCAGACCCGGTAAACGACCGGATGCCCGTCAGCCCGAGACCCGATCCGATCGTATCCCTTTGCCGCCGCTGCGTGTAGGCTAGGATGTTCCCGCATGTTGGAGAAGCTCGAACAGGTAGAACAGCACTTCCTCGAAGTCGAAGAGAAGCTTCAGGATCCCGCTGTCGTCGGTGACCGCGACCTCTTCGCCTCGCTGATGCGCGAGCACGCCGAGATGCAGGAGGTAGTGGAGGCGTACCGCAAACGCCGCAGTGTCGCGGACAGCCTCGAGGAGGCCAAGCAGCTCAGGCAGGACGAAGATGCCGAGTTGCGAGAGATGGCGGTGCAGGAAGCCCGCGAGCTGCAGGCACGCCTCGATGAGCTCGACGATAGGCTCAAGAAACTTCTCGTTCCCAAGGATCCGCTCGACAAGCGCAACGCGATTCTAGAGATTCGTGCGGGCACGGGAGGCGAAGAGGCGGCGCTGTTCTCCAACGACCTGATGCGCATGTACACCCGCTACGCGGAGAGGCAGGGCTGGAAGACCGAGATGCTCAGCATCAGTCAGAGTGGTATGGGTGGCGTCAAAGAAGCGGTACTGCTCGTATCCGGCCATGACGCCTATGGGCGGCTCAAGCACGAAGGCGGAGTGCACCGCGTTCAGCGTGTGCCGGACACCGAGGCACAGGGGCGTATCCACACTTCGGCTGTTACCGTCGCGGTGTTGCCCGAAGCCGAGCAGCTGGACGTACAGGTAGACGAAAAGGACCTGAGGGTGGACGTGTTCCGGTCTTCGGGACCCGGCGGCCAGTCGGTCAACACGACGGACTCGGCTGTCAGGCTCACGCACATTCCGAGCGGGATCGTCGTGACTTGTCAGGATGAAAAGTCGCAGCACAAGAACAAGGCCAAGGCCATGAAGATTCTCATGTCGCGAATCTTCGAAGCCGAAGAAGCCAAGCGCCATGCCGAGGAAGCCGCCGACCGCAAGGCCATGGTCGGAAGCGGAGACCGCTCGGAGAGGATACGGACCTACAACTTCCCACAGACCAGGGTAACCGATCACAGGATCGGACTGACATTGCACTCCCTGGAGGCTTTTTTGTCGGGGGAGATGGAAGAGGTCCTCGACGCATTGACGGCGCACTATCAGGCCGAAGCGCTCAAGGCGGAGGGCGGCGCGTGACACGCAAGCAGGAGTCTTCTCCGCAGGTTCTGCTCGACTACCTCAATTTGGCCAGGGGTTTCCTGGAGTCCAAGAGTATCGAGTCAGCTCGGCTCGAAGCGGAGCTGATGCTCGCCGAGGCGCTGGGTATGTCCAGGCTGGAGTTGTACACGAACTACGAGAGACCACTGGGCGACGACGAGGTCTCTAGCTATAGGGAGATGCTCAAACGAAGGGCCGCACGCGAGCCCGTGCACTACATCACGGGCCGCCGTGAGTTCTGGTCTCTGGATTTCAGAGTAGACCGGCGCGTGCTCATACCCCGCCCCGAGACGGAGCTGCTGGTCGAAACCGCCGTCGAGTGCCTGTCCGGCGGAGACCTCAGCGAGTTCCCCGTCGCCGACATCGGCACCGGCTGCGGAGCCATCGCGGTGGCCTTGGCGGTGGAGATGCCGTCGTTGCGGATCGTAGCCACCGACGCTTCGGCTTCATCACTGGAGGTCGCGCCTGCCAACGCGAACAGGCACGGGGTCGCTGAAAGGATAACCTTCGTGCAGGGTGATCTCGTCGAGCCGGCTGCGGCCCACGGCCCCTTCTCGATGATTCTGTCCAATCCTCCTTACGTAAAGGACGAGGAATTCGAGAGCCTGGCTCCCGAAGTGAGGCGATGGGAGCCGAAGACCGCTCTGCTTGGAGGGCCCGACGGAATGCAGATCACCAGGAGACTCATCGACACCGCCGCCGATTGTCTGTGTGCCGATGGCTGGCTCGCGATCGAGGTCGGTACTCAAGCTGGCTCCGTCGAGGAGTATCTCAAGGAACGCGGTTGGCGCGACGTCACGATCAAACCGGATCTGGCGGGCCGGGCCAGAGTCGTGATGGGGCGTCCCGCAGCGCGGACATGAAGCGATGGACAAGATAGTCGTCCAGGGCGGCAGACGCCTGGAAGGCCGTGTGGCGGCGAGCGGTGCCAAGAACGCCGCTCTGCCTCTGATCTTTGCAACCATCCTCACGGACAAGCCCTGCCGGCTTACGTCCGTTCCTGAAGTCGCGGATATTCGCACGGCCTGCCGTCTGTTGGAGATGCTCGGCGCGAAAGTGGAGAGGCCCGCTGCCGGAGAGTTGATCATAGATTGTTCGTCGGTGTCCGAGTTCGAGGCTCCCTACGATCTGGTCAGGACGATGAGGGCGTCGTTCCTTACCCTGGGGCCTTTGCTGGCCCGCTTCGGGCGCGCTTGCGTATCCAAGCCCGGAGGCTGTGCGATCGGGAGCCGTCCGATCGACATCCATTTGCAGGGTTTCCTGACCATGGGTGCACGCGTGGAAAACGTCGGAGGCTATGCAGATGTGGCCGCCGAGCGCTTGCGTGGCGCACACGTCATCCTGGACAAGCCTTCTGTGGGCGCGACCGAGAACATCGTGATGGCCGCATGCCTGGCCGACGGTCACACGCGCGTAGAGAACGCGGCAAGAGAGCCGGAGGTCGTCGACCTCGTGGATGCGCTCGTGTCCATGGGTGCAAAGATCAACGGGGCGGGTTCATCGGTGATCGAGATCGAGGGTGTGCCCGCCCTCGACGGCTTCGACCACAGGGTCATGCCGGACCGGATCGAAGTCGGAACCTTCCTGATCGCAGGAGCGATGACACGCGGAGACATCTTCGTCGAACACGGGCGCGCTGAGCACCTGGGTTCCTTGATTGGAGCCCTGGAGGCCTCCGGCTCCACCGTGAGGGCCGATGCCAAAGGCCTGGGCGTCTACACGGACACCCGTCCCTTGGCGATAAGCGTCAAGACCGCGCCGTACCCGGGGTTTCCGACTGACTTGCAGGCCCAGCTCATGGCCTTGATGACTCTGGCGAACGGCACGTCACGTATATGCGAGACGATATTCGAGAACCGCTTCATGCACGTCAGTGAGCTACAGCGGATGGGTGCGTCGATAAAGCTCTCCGGCAACACCGCAGAGGTGGAAGGCAGGGTCACGCTGAAGGGTGCGCCGGTGATGGCGACCGACTTGAGGGCGAGTGTGTGCTTGGTCCTGGCCGGACTCGCCGCTCAGGATCAGACTGAAGTACTGCGCGTCTACCATCTAGACCGCGGTTACGAGAACCTGGAGGGTAAGCTGGCGTCACTCGGGGCGCGCGTCTCCCGCGAGCCGGCCTGACACAATGATAACGCCACTCAAAGACGGAAGCCGAAGTGCGCGTGAGCGAATAGCTCACCTGCTGGACAGAGGCGCTATCGGCGGCAAGGTCGAGGCCGATGTTCGCCGCATCATCGACGATGTTCGCCGCGGGGGTGACAAGGCGCTCACGAGGCTGAGCAAGCGCTTCGACGGCGTAGAAATCAGAGCCGGACGTTTCGAGTTGCCGATCGACAAGGTCAGGCAAGGTGCCGAGCGTTCGGCGCCCGCGACCCGCAGCGCCCTGCGAAAGGCTCACTCGCGAATCCGCCGCTTTCACATGTTGCAGCGGACCCGCGGCTTCGAGCAGCGCGAGGCGGGCATCAGCACGGGGATGCGTGTAGCACCTCTGGACCGGGTCGGCGTTTACGTCCCCGGCGGAACGGCGGCCTATCCCTCGACGGTGCTCATGAACGTCGTGCCGGCGAAGGTGGCCGGTGTGCGCGAGATAGTCCTGGTTACCCCGCCGGCGAAGGACGGTATTCCTACAGCAGTGCTGACAGCGGCCGAGCTGGCCGGTGTCGATCGTGTATTCACGATCGGCGGTGCGCAGGCGATAGCCGCACTGGCCTACGGGACCGCCACGATCCCTCAAGTCGACAAGATCGTGGGGCCGGGCAACGCATACGTGGCGACAGCGAAGCGGCTCTTGTTCGGCCAGGTCGGGATCGACACGGTCGCCGGTCCCTCGGAGGTCTTGGTTGTCGCCGACGGCGGCGCGCGTGCGCCGTTGATCGCAGCCGACATGCTGGCCCAGGCCGAACATGACGCCATGGCTGCCGCTATCTGTATCACTACGAGCAAGCGCCTCGCGGATGCCGTGGCTGCAAGTTTGTCCTTGCAACTCGAGAGCCTGACGCGCCGGACGATCGCTGCGCGTTCATTGCAACGCTACGGCACCATCATCGTGACCAAGACCCTGGACAGGGCGCTCGAACTCGCCGACGAGCTAGCTCCCGAGCACCTCGAGTTGTTCGTTGCCCGTCCGCGGCGCGCGTTGGCGAAAGTTCGCAACGCAGGCGCCGTGTTCCTGGGCGAGGCCACGACGGAGTCTCTCGGCGACTATGCGGCCGGCCCCAACCATGTGCTGCCCACCGGGCGCGCGGCGCGCTTCTCTTCGCCCTTGGGAGTGTATGACTTCGTAAAGCGAACCAGTATCATCGAAGCGAGCCAGGCCGGCTTGGAAGCTCTAGCTCCCGTCGTGTTGGAACTCGCCCGCTATGAGGGCCTCGAGGCTCACGAGAAGGCGGTGCGCGCCAGACTCAAGAGGAAGGCTCGCTGACCATGGCAACGAAGAAGAGAACGACCGGACGCAGTAAGGTGAGCAAGAGCGCGCCGCGCGCCAAGCGAGGCGCCGGTAAGCGCGAGGGCCGGGTGCGTCGCCGGACCTCCGAGACCAACATAGACGTATCGGTCGATCTGGACGGCGGCGGCAGCTACTCGATAGACACGGGCATCCCCTTCTTCGATCACATGCTCGAGACGCTGTCGCGCCACAGCTTCATCGACATGAAGATATCGGCCACGGGTGATCTCGAGGTCGACGACCACCACACCGTCGAAGACGTGGGTATCGCCATCGGCCAGGCAGTGGCCCAGGCTCTCGGCGACAAGGGCGGAATAGCCAGATTTGGCCACGCGGAAGTCCCCTTGGACGAGGCGCTGGTTGCAGCAACTGTCGATCTCAGCGGACGGCCCTTTCTGGTGTACAACCTCAAGGTCCGCCACCATCGTGTCGGTTCGTTCGAGGTCGAGTTGGTAAACGACTTCATGCAGGCGTTGATGAACGCGGTGGGCATGAATCTGCATCTCAACATGCGTTACGGCCGCAATCCGCACCACATCATAGAGGCCGCCTTCAAGGCGGTGGCCAAGGCTCTCTCCCAGGCTTGCGCCAAAGAGAGCCGCGTCAAGGGTGTGCCCTCGACCAAAGGCAGTCTGTCCGGATAGACGGCGATGATCGCGGTCGTCGACTACGGGATGGGCAATCTTCGCAGCGTCTCGAAAGCTCTCGAGAGCGTCGGCGCTTCCGTGCGTGTCACCAACGACCGTTCCTCGATAGAGACGGCCGACGGAGTCGTCCTTCCCGGTGTGGGTGCGTTCGCCAAGTGCATGGAGAACCTCGACGGTGCGGGCTTGGTGTCGACGATCAAGGCGGTCATCGACTCGGGCCGGCCCTTTTTGGGGATTTGTGTGGGCATGCAGATCCTGTTCGAGGAGAGCGACGAGTTCGGACGGGTGGAAGGATTGGGGGTGCTGCCCGGCAAGGTCGCACGCTTCGAGCCGGGCCGCGCCGGGCTGAAGGTTCCTCACATGGGCTGGAACCAACTCGAGATCCGCCGGCGTCCTCCTCACCTCGAAGGCATCGACAACGAGGAGCGGGCTTACTTCGTGCACTCCTATTTCGTCACTACCGACGAGGAGGACATCGTCGCGACGACGACCGAGTACGGTCGCAGCTTCGTTTCGAGCGCATGGCGCGACAACCTCTACGCGACCCAGTTTCACCCGGAGAAGAGTCAGGCGGTAGGTTTGCGGTTACTGGAGAACTTCACGGCCCTCGTTTCCGCAGACAGTGGCGCCCGGTGCTGATCATCCCCGCGATAGATATCCGCGGCGGCAAGTGTGTGCGGCTGTTACGTGGTGACTACGACCGGGAGACGGTGTTCGGTGACGATCCTGCTGCCATGGCAGGGAGGTGGCTGGCCGAAGGGGCGCGAGCGCTTCACATCGTCGACCTCGACGGCGCGCGCGATCCCGCTTCAGACAACGCTACTGCCGTCTCGGCCATAATCGAGGCGGTTGCCGATCACTGCCGCGCCTCCGGGCGTGCAGTGATCACGGAACTGGGCGGCGGCATAAGAGACATGGTCGGCGTCGAGCGCTGGCTCGGGGCCGGACTCAACCGTGTCATTCTGGGAACGGCGGCGGTAGAGAAGCCGGAGCTCGTGACCGAAGCCTGCGCCGCGTTTCCCGGCCGCGTGTGGGTCGGCATCGATGCTCGTGACGGCAAGGTCGCCGTGTCGGGGTGGAGGAGCGACAGCGGTGTGGACGCCACCGAACTCGCGCGCGAAGTGCAGGCGCGGGGAGCCGCGGGAGTCATCTTCACCAACATCGAGCGCGACGGCACCGGGCTGGGCGTGGATCATGAGTCCACGGGACGGTTGGCTGCATCGTTGAGCATTCCGGTCGTAGCTTCGGGCGGTGTCAACTCTATCGACGATGTCAGGTCTCTCAAATCCCAGCGCGGCGAGATAGCCGGCGTCATCGTGGGCCGTGCTTTGTACGACGGCGCTGTAACGCTGCCGGAGTTGACCGCGGCGGCGGAGGCCTGAGCGGTGCTGGCCAAACGCATTATCCCCTGTCTGGACGTAAAGGACGGACGCGTGGTCAAGGGAGTGAACTTCATCGGCCTCCGAGATGCCGGAGACCCGGTCGAATGTGCCCTACGTTATGATCGAGAGGGGGCCGACGAGCTGACCTATCTCGACATCACCGCCAGCCACGAGGATCGCGGCATACTGCTCGATGTCGTGGGCCGGACAGCCGACTCGGTATTCATACCTTTGACCGTGGGGGGAGGGGTGCGCAGCGAGAACGACGTGCGTGAGCTTCTCAAGGCCGGCGCCGACAAAGTGAGCATAAACACCGCGGCCGTACATGACCCCGACTTCGTCGCTGCGGCGGCGAGGACGTTCGGAAGCCAGTGCGTTGTCGTCGCCGTAGACGCGCGGACGCGTGGTGAGCACCTCGAGTTGGCCGCCGACGGAGGCGGCGACGACGGCAAGCCGGCCTGGGCAGGTACCTACCCGGACCTGCTGGTCGATGAATCCAAGGAAGCCGGCTGGGAAGTCTATACTCACGGCGGCCGGCGTCCGACCAGTATCGATGCGGTCAAGTGGGCGCGGCGCATGGAAGAATTAGGGGCGGGTGAGATACTGCTCACCAGCATGGACCGCGACGGAACCAAGGACGGCTACGACCTGGACCTGACTCGTGCCGTGTCCGAGGCGGTGAGCGTCCCGGTGATCGCTTCAGGCGGCGTCGGTAGTCCCCGCCACATGCTCGAAGGGTTCGTCGAGGCGCGGGCGGATGCGGTGTTGGCCGCGTCTATATTCCACTACGGCGAGTACACGATCGGCGAGTGCAAGCGTTACCTCGACGAGCAAGGTGTCGAGGTCAGGCTGTAATCGGGGGAGTGCGGGCGGAAACGCCGGCCTGCTGCTTCACACGCACGGCGGCTCGTTTGCGCGGGAGTTTAGCGGGCAGCTTGGCGAGTTCCGGCACCGGCTCCTTTCCGTCGCGCTCGAAAGAGCGGGCATGTAATTCGTGTAGGCCCGTCTCGATCTCGGCACGGCAACGCTCCATCTCCTCACGGGTGGCCGTTGCAGGTGGAGAGATGGGGCCGATGACTTCCACGGACAGTGAGTTGAAGGGCGTCGGCAGAGACGTGCGGTCCCAAGTGGGCAGGTACCACGCTCTGCGGGCGTGCACGCGCGTACAGTAGACCGGCAGTCCAGCCTTGAACGCGAGCCAGGCTATCCCGGGCTTACAACCGCCCGCCGGTCCCCGCGATCCGTCGGGGGTGAGGGCGGTGACCATTCCCGCGTGTTCGGGCCGTGCGGTGAGTTCCGTGATCTCCTTGATCACGCCCGTGCGGCGGGTGGGACTCGTGCTCGATCCTCCGCGCAGTACGATGTACCCCATCTTCTCCAGTATGCGCGTCAATATGTTGCCGGCATCGCCGATGTTTACGAGCGTCGCCAGATCAAGGCCGCGCAACATGGACGGCGCGATCAACAGGTCCTGGTGGAGAAGCGCGATCAAAGCGCCGTTGCCCGTCGAATTACACTCGCGCAGCGTGTCGAGACCGGGAGTGCTCCGGCGGCTCGTCATGCGCACCAGGCCCATGTAGGAGAGGTAGACGAACGGGGCCAGCAGGGACAGGAAGCGGATTCCGGCCTGCTTGATCCTGCGCCGGCGGGGCAGAGTGTTCGGTTTAGTCACGGTGGACAGGGCGGCTCGGTGTCTTTGCCCGTTCGCGTCAGCCGTTTTCCCCCAACCAGCGTTCCGCATCGATGGCCGCGGCACAGCCGCTTCCCGCTGCCGTAACCGCCTGACGGTAGACGGCGTCCTGGACATCGCCGCAGGCGAACACGCCCTCCACGCTGGTATACGTGCAGTCCGGCTTCGTCATTATGTAACCGCGCTCGTCGGTTTCGAGTTGGTCCTGGAACAGGGCGGTGTTCGGTGTATGGCCGATCGCCATGAACACGCCGTCGCAGGGTTGCTCGATGATCTCGCCGCTCTTCGTGTCACGCAACTTTATGCCCGTGACTCCACCGCCGCCAACGTCCCCGACGATCTCTTCCACGGTCTTGTTGAGGTCGAACGTGATCTTGGGGTTGGCCTTGGCGCGGTCGAGCATGATGTGAGAGGCGCGAAATCCTTCGCGCCGGTGAACTATGGTAACACTGCTGGCGAACTTCGTCAGGAAGGACGCCTCTTCCATGGCCGAGTCGCCGCCGCCGACCACCATCACGTTCTTGTCCCGAAAGAAGAAGCCGTCGCATGTCGCACATGCCGAAACGCCGTGGCCCATGAGGCGTGTCTCGGACTCCAGTCCGAGCAGCCGGGCTGATGCGCCGGTGGCGATGATCATTGCATCGCAGCTGAACTCCCGGTCGGTAGTACGAAGCGAAAAGGGTCGAGACGAGAGGTCGACGGATTCGACGTCCCCGGTGGTGTAGCTCACGCCGAAGCGTTCGGCTTGGCGGCGGAAGTCTTCCATCATCTTGGGCCCGAGAACTCCGTCGGGGTAGCCGGGGTAGTTCTCGACCTCGGTCGTGATCGTGAGCTGTCCGCCGGGCTGAGTTCCTTCGATGACCAGGGGCGCGAGGTCGGCCCTGGCTGTGTAGAGCGCGGCCGTGAGTCCGGCCGGCCCGGAGCCGAGAATTATTATTCTGCTGTGTTCAACCGCCATCGTGTTACTACATACGGGGCAAGGGGCTGCAGCGCAGCCGTGGACGAGCGTGCTGCCGCGATATATGAACTTCCATATCAGTATGCAAGCTGCTGACGGAGGCACGACATGGCAGACCTGACGCATCTCGACGAGCGGGGCCGAGCGCGCATGGTGGACGTTTCCGGCAAGGCCGATACCGCCCGTTCGGCGAGGGCCGGCGCGCGGGTGAGAATGGAACCGTCGACCCTGGATAAAATCCTCGACGGCAGCCTTCCGAAGGGCGATGTCTTGTCGGTCGCCCGGACGGCGGCAATCATGGCCGCCAAGCAGACTTCGAACCTGATTCCGCTGTGTCATCCCCTCCCGATCGCTTCGGTGGAGATCGAGTTCAGCAAAGCCGGCGACGGTTTGCTCGAGATCGAGGCGGACGTGCGTCTCACAGCCAAGACCGGCGCGGAGATGGAAGCGTTGACGGCGGTGTCGATCGCCGGGCTGACCGTCTACGACATGTGCAAAGCCGTGGATCGTGCGATGTCGGTTACCGACGTCCGACTCCTCGAGAAGAGCGGTGGCAAGAGCGGGCACTACGTGCGCGAGCCTGACGTCTGATCTTGCCGATGAACTCGGTTCCGCCTGCCGACCGTCCGCGTGAGCGCTTGCTCAGCCGGGGCAGTGCCGGACTCTCCGACAGCGAGCTGATCGCACTGTTGCTGGGCAGCGGCCACAGCAGCTCGGGTAACGCGCTCAGCGTGGCTGCCGGTCTGATTGCGGGTTTCGGCGGGCTGCGTTCGCTGTTCTGCGCAAGTGTTTCCGAGCTCACCGCCGCCAAGGGGATGGGGCCGGCGCGCGCGGCGCGGCTTCAAGCCGCCGGTGAGCTTGCCCGCCGGCTTGCCAGCGAGGTCATCGACCGAGGTACCCCCGTGTCTTCGTCGGAGACGGTTTACGCCGGTTTCGGGCACCGGCTTGCCGACGAGAAGCGCGAGGTTTTCTACGTGCTCCTTCTCGACATGAAGAATCGCCTCATCCGTGAAGTGCGTATCTCGGAGGGTTCGCTCGGGTCGGCATTGGTGCACCCGCGTGAAGCATTCCGTCCGGCAGTCAGGGAAGCGGCGGCGTCCGTGATATTTCTGCACAACCACCCCAGCGGCGTGTCGTCGCCCAGCATCGAGGACAGGCGTATCACAGCACGGCTGAGAGAGGCGGGTTCCCTGCTCGGAATACCCGTTCTAGATCACGTGATCGTCGGCGTGGACGAATACTATTCTTTTGCCGACTCGGGGTGGGAGTAGGGCCGGACCGGGTCCCAGTTCTTTCTGACGATCAAGAGCTCAGAACGGGATGTCTTCGTCACCACCGGGAGGTGGGGGCATCATGTCTTCGTCGGTGCCGGCGCCTGCGCCGCCGCCAGATCCGCCGGGTCCGCCCACGAACTGCACTCGATCCGCCACGATCTCCGTCGTGTAGCGGTCGTTGCCGTCCTTGTCCTGCCACTTGCGCGTCTGCAGCTTGCCTTCGACGAAGGCTTGGCGCCCCTTTTGAAGGTACTGAGCGCAGTTTTCCGCTTGGCGGCCCCAGACGACCACCTGGTGCCACTCGGTCCTTTCGCGGCGCTCCTGGGTCTCGCGGTCGGTCCAGCTCTCGTTCGTGGCCAGTCTCAATGTGGCCACGGCTCTACCGCTGGCGGTATGCCGCAGCTCGGGGTCCCTGCCCAGGTTGCCAAGGACAAACACCTTGTTTAGTGATGCCACGGTAGCCTCTCCATCGGTCGATTCGGACCGGAGGCTAGAACCGGTGGAAGCCGTTGTCAATTAGCCATGAGTGCTAACCCACCAAGTTCCGGTCTGCTCGCTTGGATCGGCTCGACGTTGCGTCTCGCCGTGTTTTTTCCGTTCACGGCCGTCATTCTCTTGGTGATACTGATAGCGGCCCTGGTTTCGCCGAAGACTGATCTCTACTACCGGATAGCGCGCTACTGGATCTCTTGGGGCCTGGCGATCAACGGTGTGAAGGTGAAGTCTTCGGGAGGCGAGAAGCTCGAAGCCGCTCGGCACTACGTGATCCTCGCGAACCACCGCAGCCACTTCGACGCCTTCGCCATACCGAGGTCGATATTCCACGTGGAGACGAGGTGGGTAGCCAAGCGCGAACTCGGCGACATCCCCTTGTTCGGCACTGCCTTGCGCAAGACGGGCCAGATCCTCATCGACCGGAAGGACCACGAACAGGCGGTCCGTGAGCTGAAGGCCAGTCTCAATCGACGAGGCTGTTCCGTCGTCTTTTTCGCCGAGGGCAGGCGTGCGCCGACTACCGCGTTACAGCCTTTCAAAAGAGGCGGAGCCGCATTCGCAATCGACGCTGGGCTGCCGGTCGTGCCCGTGGCGGTCTCAGGGTCCGAGAAGGTTCTCGAGAAGCACTCGCTGGTGGTGCGACCAGGCACCATTAACGTAAAGATCGGCGATCCCATAGACGTCTCGGGAATGACCAACGACGATCGTGCAGCGCTGACCGATCGAGTGCGCGACGAGATAGAGTCGATGCTTGCCACGATGGAGCCGCGGCCCGCCGAGCAACCGGCCGCGGAAGCCGTCGGTGCCTGAACAACCCCCGCTGCGAGTCGTGCCGCTGGGCGGTCTCGGCGAGTTCGGGCTCAACTGCATGGTCCTGGAGCGCGGCGACGAGGCGGTAGTGGTCGACTGCGGCGTCATGTTTCCCGAAGACCACATGCTCGGCGTCGACAGGGTCATCCCGGACTTATCTTATTTGCATGACTTGGGCTCGCGGCTGAAAGCCGTCGTGTTGACCCACGGGCACGAGGATCACATCGGCGCCCTTCCTTACTTCTTGACCGACATGGACCTCCCCGTGTTCGCGACCCGTTTCACCGCCGAGCTGCTGCGCGAGAAGCTCAGTGAGTTCCCCGACGCCTCGGGCAGCGACATACGGGAATACGAGGCGGGCAAGCCGTGGCGGATCGGAAGTTTCGACGTGGAAGGCGTGCACGTGACCCATAGCTTCGTCGACGCATGCGCACTGGCAATCAGCGTCGGTGGCTACACTGTCGTGCACAGCGGCGACTTCAAGCTCGATCCGACGCCGATCGACGGCTGGACGTCGGGCATGGACCGCCTGCGTGAGCTCGGAGACGCGGGCGTCAAGCTGCTGTTCTCGGACTCTACCAATGTGGAAAGGCCGGGGCCGACACCGTCGGAACGGGAGGTGCGCGGCTACCTCGATCCTCTCTTTGCCGGCGCCAAGGGAAGGGTTTTCGTCACTACCTTTGCTTCTCACATACATCGGATCGCGGCGATCGTGTCGCTCTGCCAGGAGTACGGGCGTCGCCTGGTCATCCGCGGCCGCAGCCTGGAGACTAACGTCTCCATCGCGACCCGCACCGGCCACTTGTCGATCCCTCACGAAATGCTCGTCTCGAGCCGCGAAGCCAAGAGTCTGCCCCGTGACGAGGTCTGCTATCTGTTGACGGGCTGCCAGGGGGAGCCGAGGTCGGCGCTCTCCCGCGTCGCCTTGGAGCAAGTTGGAGATCTCAAGGCGGGAGCCGGCGACACGGTGATCTTCTCCTCCACCATCATCCCCGGTAACGACAGCGCAGTCAGCGCGTTGATCAATCAGTTCTTCAAGTGCGGCGCCGAGGTCTACTATCGCGGCGTAGCGGACGTTCACGTGTCGGGGCACGGCAACCGCGGCGACCTGAGGCAGCTGCTCGAGTGCGTTCGCCCGGAGTTCTTCGTGCCGGTGCACGGCGAGTACCGCAATCTCCTGCATCATGCGCGGCTGGCCCGGGAAACCGGGGTGGCGGAGGAAAACTGCCATTGCCTACTGAGCGGTGACGTTCTCGAGATCGATGAACAGGGAGCCCGGCGCAACGGTGGGGTTACAGTCGGCCGCATCCTCGTGGACGGTGCGACCATCGGTGACGTCGACGAGAGTGTGCTGCGCGACCGCCGTCACATCTCTCAAGACGGCGTCGTAATGGTCATACTGGCGGTGTCGCAGAAGACGGGGGAGGTGTTGTCGGGCCCTGACCTGGTTGCCCGCGGCTTGGCTCCCGCCGCGGCGGAGGAAGAAGGGTTTCCGGAGGCCCAGAAGGCCGTCGTCGACTGCGTACGGTCGATGAGCCCGGCGGCTGTCAGCGACGTCGCCGAGTTACAAGAGGAAGTTCGCTTGGCCGTCAGGCGCTACTTTCGGAAGGAGCACGGCGCGCGCCCGGTCGTTGTCCCCTATATCGTCGAACTGTAGAATACACAGTTCGGCGGCAACGTGGGTGTTCTGAAGGCAATCGGCCTCGGTATCCTCCAGGGCCTCACGGAGTTCTTGCCCGTTTCCAGCTCGGGGCATCTCGTCCTCGCCCAACAGCTGTTCCCCTCCGGCGTCGAGAGCCCCTTGGCCTTCGACGTCGTCGTCCATGTCGGGACTTTGCTTTCGGTGTTGGCCTACTTCCGCAAAGACCTGGGAGCGATGATCAGGTCGAGCATTCCCGGCGCAGCCCCGCCCGAGGACTACCTGGGGAGATGGGTGTGGTTGTTGGCGCTGGCCACCCTGCCGATCGTCGCGGTGGCAGTAGCGTTTTCCGATGCCGTCGATGCAGCTTTCCATTCGACTGTCGCGGTAGGGCCCGCGCTCTGGCTAACGGCCTCAGCCTTGGTCATCGCTTCGCGCTTGTCTCCCGGCACTCGAGGCGGGGCGGCTCTGACCTGGCGGGACGCTGTCATCATCGGCCTTTTTCAGGCTATGGCCGTAGTGCCGGGAGTCTCCCGGTCAGGGCTCACGATCGTCGGAGGGCTGCTGGCGGGACTCGAACGTGAAACGGCCGCCCGCTTCGCTTTTCTGCTGTCCGTGCCCGCCATAATCGGCGCGACCCTCTTCAATATCGATTCTATCGGGGCCTTGTACGCCGAGGAGGCCGCGGCTCTGGTCGCCGGACTCCTGGCAGCCGCCATAACCGGCTGGATAGCCATCGAAGTCATGATGCGGGCGGTCAGAGTAGGACGTCTAGTCCCCTTTGCGCTATACTGTTTTGTTGTCGGTGGGTTGACGTTGTTGGTGGGTGCGCTGTAGTTGGCGAGGTCTCGTAAACGACAAGACGATGGTGCGGCCTCGCGCGTCCTGCACGAAGTCCAAGCGATATTGTGCATGGCGCTGGGCTCCGCCCTGGCGCTGAGCTTCCTGTCTTACGCGCCCGACTCGCGGGCGGACAACTACGTAGGTCCTGTCGGCTACGCGGTATCCAACGTACTGATCCAGAGCTTCGGTTTCGCCGCCTATATCTTCCCGGTTCTTTTGTTGGCGGCCTCGGTCGCCCTGTTCGCCCGCTTCTACACGACGGTCTCGCCGGTGCGCGTCGTCGGCGGGTTGTCGCTCCTGGTCGTCCTGGCAGTCGCGCTCGGGCTCTATCGAGCCGATGCCCCGCCCGAGACGGCAGGGGGTTGGATAGGCGGCTTCCTTGCGACCCTGATGGGGCACGCATTCGGCGTCATCGGCTCCAGCGTGATTCTGGTGGCGCTGGCTCTGCTGATTTTCATCATGCTGACCGGGCTGCCGCCCTCGCATCTGGCTCACGTGCTGGTGGAAGCGACCGGCGCCCGGACGGCGAGCTTGTTCGCGGTCTTGCGGGAGCGTTTGGCTTCAGTCGCGGCCGTGGCGACCAGCTGGCTCGAGAAGTTCCCCTCCATCAGCCAACGGCGCTCGGCTCGCGGCGAGCCGGCTCCGTTCGCCTATGAGGACCCGATGGTCTTCGGCGGTGAAGAGGCGGCCGTCGAGCCGGTAGCCGCGTTGCCGTTGATACAGATCACGGGAGACCGCAATGGAAGCAAGCCCACGGCCGAGAAGAAACCTGCCAAGGCGCAACAGGAAGAGTTCATCTTCGAGGTCGATGACAGCGACTACAAGCTGCCGCCCGTGGCGCTGCTCGGCAAGTCCGACGGGACTCGGGACTACGGTGACGAGAAGGTCCTGATAACCCAGTCGAAAGTACTGGAACAGAAACTTGCCACCTTCGGTGTTTCGGGGCGCGTCACTGCGGTGAGGCCGGGGCCCATCATCACGACTTTCGAGTTCGAACCCGAAGCCGGAATCAAGGTTAGCCGCGTCGTCAACCTTTGCGATGACCTGACAATGGCGATGCGTGCACACAGCGTCCGTATCGTTGCGCCGATACCCGGGAAGAACGTGGTCGGTATCGAGGTCTCGAACCGTACGCGAGAGACCGTCGGCCTACGTGACCTTATCGATAGTGAAGAGTTCGGGGCTCAGCCTTCCCTGCTCACGCTGGCGGTCGGTCGCGACACGACCGGGCGCGCTGTGTACGCCGATCTCGCCAAGATGCCGCATCTGCTGATGGCGGGCGCAACCGGTGCCGGCAAGTCGGTGTCGCTCAACGTGATGATACTGAGCATTCTCTACAAGGCGTCACCTCGTGATGTGCGCTTCATCATGATCGACCCCAAGATGCTCGAGCTGGCTCTCTACGAGGGCATCCCCCACCTGCTCGTGCCGGTGGTGACGGATGTCAAGAAGGCTACGGCCGCTCTTGCGAACGTCATGCGTGAGATGGATCGCCGCTTCGACCTCCTCAAAGACATGGGGGTTCGCAACATCGACGACTACAACGCGCGGCTCGAGGAAGAAGGCTACGGGGAGGACGCGGACGAGGACGCCGAGTACGAAGAGGAAGAGTACGAGGAGGAGTACGAAGAAGCCGAACTCGAGGCCTCCGACGATGGCGAAGAGGACGAAGAGTACGGCGAGGAGTACGAGGAAGACGAAGGGCTTCAGCACGAGCATCTGCCTCGCCTCGTGGTGATCGTCGACGAGCTGGCAGATCTGATGATGACCGTGGGGCGTGAAGTCGAGGGTTCGATCACCCGTCTTGCCCAGAAAGCGCGTGCCGCAGGCATACATCTAATAATCGCGACTCAGCGCCCTTCGGTGGATGTCATCACGGGCCTCATCAAGGCGAACTTCCCGACCAGGATATCCTTCCAGGTCACGGCCCGGCCGGATTCGCGCACTATCCTGGATTCCATCGGGGCGGAGCGTCTGCTCGGCAACGGCGACATGCTCTACTCGGCGCCGGGCAGCTCGAGCATCTCGCGACTGCACGGAGCCCTCGTGGGCGACAGAGAGATTCGTGCGATCGTCGACTTCCTGAAGAAGCAAGGTGATCCGGAGTACCACATGGAACTGCTCGCTTTGCCTCAGGACGACGCTGAGGAAGATAGTGACGAAGAGTTTTTCGACGATCTCTATGACCGCGCTGTTGACCTTATAACCGAGCACGGGCAGGGTTCGACTTCATGGCTTCAGCGCAAACTTTCCATCGGCTACAACCGCGCAGCCAGAATAATGGAGCACATGGAGCGCGAGGGCGTAGTCGGACCAGCCGACGGATCGCGCCCGCGCAAAGTCATCGCTCAGGCATTGCCCGGCTGATGGGCCGGGCTAGGGCCGCGACGGTCGCGGCAGGCCTGCTCGTCTTGCTCGCCTTGCTCATCTCGCCCGTCTTGGCGGCTAATTCTGCAGCGGCGTCGGACTCCGCTCGTGCCGATCGAATCTGGAGTTCCTACGAGAAGCACTGGGAGGGGGTTCGGAGCTTTTCCGCGGACTTTCGTCAGCACATAGACGTCGCCGGAATCGGCGGCTCTGTCACCAGCGCGGGGCGGCTGTTCTTTCAGAAGCCCGACAAGCTGCGGTGGAATTACTCCGAGGGCCCGCCGCAGAGTGTCGTCGGCGACGGTGAGTATATCTGGATCCATCAGCCCGACCTGGCGCAGGTATACCGCGTCAACTATCAGTCCGCTTTCGGAAGCGGAGGACTGGTTGCTTTGCTTGCCGGCCGCAAAGGGCTGGAGGAGCGCTACGATTTCTCCGTGCTCGATTCGCCGACCGGTAGCGTGAGGTTGCGCCTGACTCCTCGGGAAGGCGCCGGTGAAGTCATCGAGGTCTCGATGAGGGAACGGGACTTCGCCCTTCAGAAAGTGGTCGTCACCGATCCCGCCGGTTCGACCACTACGCTGGAGTTCAAAAACGTCAGGCACAACATGGAGTTGGCCGGAGAGTTGTTCGTCTTTACCCCGCCCGACGGCATCGATATCATCACGGACCCCGTGCGAACGCCCTGACGCGGTCTCGCTGGGGCCAACCCCGGAAAGGAGGTCAGGGTATGCCTTCGTTTGACGTCGTATCCAAAGTCGACTGGCACGAGATCGACAACGCCATCAACCAGGCCAAGAAAGAGGTCTCTCAGCGCTACGATTTCAAGGGGACGAACACGTCCATCGAGGTGTCCGACGGGGCTCTGGTGGTCGAGTCGGCCGACGACTTCAAGGTCAAATCCGCCTACGAGGTTCTGCAGGCCAAGTTGGCCAAGCGCAAGGTGCCCTTGGGTGCCCTTGATGCGGGAGCCGTTCAGCCGGCCTCGGGAGGCAGGGCGCGGCAGGAGGTGAAGGTGAAGTCCGGCATCGACACCGAAGCCGCCCGCAAGATAGTGAAACTCATCAAGGGCACGAAGATAAAGGTCCAAGCGGCGATACAGGGTGACAGCGTTCGCGTGTCGGGTAAGAAGCGCGACGACCTCCAGGAAGTTATCACCACCCTAAAGGATGGCGACTTCGGTCAGCCGCTGCAGTTCGAGAACATGCGCGACTGACCCGGCCGGCGCCCCAACCACAGTGCCCCGTAAGATATATTTATCCCCGCTCGGCTGCGCCAAGAACCAGGTGGATGCCGAGGTCATGCTCGGCCTGGCCCGCTCGAAGGGGCACAGCGTCGTTGCCGATCCCGAGGAAGCGGATGTCTTGGTCGTCAACACCTGTAGCTTCCTTCAGGCTGCACGCGAAGAATCGGTGGACGAGATCCTGCGGCTGGCAGGACTCAAGGGAGGAAACGGCGCGCGCCGTCTCGTCGTCACCGGATGCATGGCTGAGCAGTACTCCTCGGAACTGCGCAGAGAGATCCCCGAGATCGACGCGACCGTAGCGTCGACGGCGTTGGAGAGTTTCACCGACGCTGTAGAGACGGACGGTGCTTGCGAGTTCAGGGGTGACAAGCAGTACTTGCCGGCGGCCGGCATCACGCGTTCTCTGCTGGCGAGAGACGGATCAGCTTACCTCAAGGTGTCGGAGGGTTGTGATCACGACTGCGCCTTTTGCATCATTCCGCAGATCCGCGGGCCGCACCGCAGCCGGCCCCAAGATGAACTGGTCGCCGAGGCTCGAAGCCTGGTTAACGAGGGGGTGGTGGAACTCAATCTCGTGGCCCAGGACTTGAGCGCCTACGGCCATGACAGCGAAGACGCCCGGGGTCTCCCGGAACTGCTCGAGAGCCTGGGCGAGATCGACGGACTCCAAAGGGTTCGCTGTCTATATCTGTACCCGAACACCGTGTCGGAGCGGTTGCTCGACGTGATGGCGTCGGTCGCGAACGTGTGTCCTTACGTCGACATGCCCCTTCAGCATGCGGACGGCGGCATTCTCAGATCCATGCGGCGCGGCGGCAATGCCGACCATCTCAAGAGGCTCATCGACCGCATAAGGGACCGCCTCGGGGATCCGGTTCTGCGCACGACCTTCATCGTCGGATTCCCGGGTGAGACGGACAAGGCGTTCGCGGTCCTCCGTCGCTTCGTCGAAGAGGTGGAGTTCGATCGGGTCGGCGTGTTCCGATACTCGCGGGAACCCGGCAGCCCTGCTGCGGATATGCCCTCTCAGGTTCCGCAAGACGTGGCGCTGGGACGTCACGACCAGCTGATCTCCCTGCAGGAAGGGATCTCGGCGCGGCGTCAGGCTCGGTTCGTCGGGACTCGCGCCCGCGTGCTGATTTGCGGGACCGGCGAGGACGGCATGTGGTATGGTCGAACCGCCGGTCAGGCGCCGGAAGTGGACGGTGTGACCCATCTCGGGGCTGCTGGAGCGGCCCTGCCCGGGACTATGGCCGAGGCTCGTATCACCGGGGCCGACGTGCACGACCTTTACGCGCAGATCGAGGGATCGCCGGCGGGTATTGACCCCGGCCTTCGGCGCGCCTAATTTAGCCAACCCTGACGGGCACAGACCAGGATCTATGAAGAAGAAGGACAGAGAAAAGTTCGCAGCCCTGCTCAACGACATGCGCAAGAGCATACTGCGCGAGATTCAGCAGGACGTGAAGGCCGAGCGCGATGGTGAGGCGAGCGAAGGCCGCGATACCTACGACATCGCCAGCGACGAAAGAGATCGCGAGATCAACCTTCTGTTGGGTGATCGTGAACGCAGAAAGCTTCAGCAGACCGATGATGCCTTGCAACGCCTCGAGACCGGCGAGTACGGTCTCTGTGACGAGTGCGGCGGCGAGATCGCGCTGGGCAGGCTGGAGGCGATGCCTTTCAGCCGTCTCTGCGTTACCTGCCAGGACGAGTTCGAGCAGACCCAGCGCACCATGCGTCCCAACTCGACAGTGATGGCATCGCCCCGCCTTCAAGCCACGGACAGCGACGAAGACACCCAGTAGCAGCGCGGGTCCCAGAGAGCGCCGCGCGCGGGCGGATGCCCTAGAGGCTTGGCGCGCCGGCATTGCAGCCGTCGACGCGCAGGCCTGCGTCGAAAAGGTCCTGGGCGCCAACCTCGAGCTGCTCGCGGATCCGACGTCCACTTTGTTGGTCGCAAGCGGCAAGGCTGCCGCGGCGATGGCCCGCGGGGCCGCCGCCGTTGCTCGAACCGGGTACGTCCTGGTGCCTCACGCTCAACGTTCCGATCGAGTTCCCTCTCAGTTTCACCTTGCGTCCGGCGGCCACCCCGTCCCCGATCGTGACGGTATGGAGACGAGCCGCAGGATTCTGGAAGCCGCCGGCCGGTTAGGCGAACGCAACACGCTTCTGTACCTGGTGTCGGGCGGCACATCGTCACTGTTGGAAGTCCCCGCGCCGGGAATCAGCGAGGGTGATCTCATAGAGGCCTACGGACAACTGCTGCTCAGTGGCGCGCCGATCGCGGAAATCAACTCGGTTCGACGGTCGCTTTCGGCCGTCAAAGGCGGTGGGCTCGCCCGTGCCGCGTATCCGGCGCGCGTCGTGACCCTGGCGGTTTCCGACGTTGCCGGCGACGATCCCGAGGTCATCGGCTCCGGCCCCACGGTCTCGCCTGAACCCGGCCCCGATCCTCGAGAGGTCGTGGATCGGTTGGGGCTTGCCGAGTCGCTTCCTGAAAGCGTCGTCGCTCGCCTTACACGAGCCCAGGCCGAGACCGGGACCGGCGACCGAAGAAGCAAAGGCCCTTACTTCGTCGTGGCCTCCAACGGAGGAGCCGTGGAGGGGGCGCGTAACAGCCTGCGTGAACGCGGCTACGGATCGGGCGGCACGGTTGCGGACGCCATGGAGGGCGACTGCACGGCGGAAGCAGAAAGGCTCTCGCGTCTCGTTCCAAAGGACAGTCCCGACGGCGGGGCACTGGTGGTCGGTGGTGAGAGCACTGTAAGGGTGAGTGCTCCGGCAGGCCGTGGCGGCAGATGCCAGCATCTTGCCGCGGCTTTGGCCCCTTTGGTAGCCGGCAGGGACGGCTTGGCTTGTGTAGTCGCCGGAAGCGACGGCATCGACGGCAACAGCGACGCAGCCGGGGCTATCGTGACCGGCTCGACGGAGCGACGGGCATCCTCTCTGGGGATGGACACACGCCGATTCATGTCGCGCTTCGGTACGGCCGAGTTATTCGAGGCTCTCGGGGACCAGGTAGTGACCGGCCCCACGGGCACCAACGTTGCCGACCTGTTCGTCGCGGTTACTGCGCCGCGGGGGGAAACCGTTTCGTGACCGTGTTAGAGTCTCCGGCGGTCATGGCCGCAGGCGCCTACATCAGCGAAATCTTCGCCTCTTTCCAGGGCGAAGGTCCCAGAGCGGGACAGCGTCACATGTTCGTTCGCTTCGCGGGTTGCAACATGCGGTGCGTCTACTGTGACACCGAGTACTCGCTTACCAGAGTTCCCGTCTGCCAGGTCGAGTATCCCGACGGCAGCAGCAGGACCCTCCCCAACCCGGTGGATATCCGTACGCTCTCGACGATAGTTGCGGAGTTCTGCGCTGCAGACCCCGCCATCGCGATGATCTCACTGACCGGCGGGGAGCCGATGGTTCAACGCGAGTTCATTGCTCGATGGCTCGAGGAGTTTTCACCTGCCGTGCCGTGCCTGTTGGAGACCAACGCCGTCATCCCGGAAGGCCTCGACGAATTGCTCGAGCACATCGAAGTCGTATCGGCCGACATCAAGCTACCGTCCAACAGCGGTGAGAGCCCTCAGTGGGAGAGCCATGAGGAGTTTCTACGGGTCTGCACCTCACGCCCGGCTGTCGAGACCTACGTGAAGGTTCCCGTCGATGCAGGTACGGACGCCGACGAGCTGGCTCGCGCCGTGCGTCTGGTTCGCTCGCACGGGCCGGACATCCGGATCTTCCTCCAGCCGATCGACGATAGAAGCGGATATATAAGCGACGGGTCCGACGCCTATCTCGATGCGTTTCTTCGAGAGCTTCCCGGCAGCGCCTCAGACATCGGCATCAGCCCCCAACTCCACAAGCTGGCCGGAGTGCGATGATGCTGTCCCAAGCCGCACCACCGGTCTTGCACCGTGAGGCTGCATGGAAGCGCCTCGGCGAAGAGGTCTTCGACGTTCTCGTCATAGGTGGCGGTATCAACGGTGCTGCAATCGCACGCGATGCGGTTTTGCGCGGCATGTCGGTAGCGTTGGTGGACACCCGCGACTTCGCTTCGGGAACCAGCAGCAAGTCATCCAAGCTCATCCACGGGGGCGTCAGGTATCTGGAGTACGGTGAGATAGGACTGGTGCTCGAGGCCTGCCGGGAACGCGACCTGCTGCGAACCCGCCTGGCTCCTCATCTCGTGCGCGCCCAGCCTTTCGTGTTTCCGATCTACGACGACGACTCGCTGACACTGTGGAGGCTGAGAGCGGGGCTCCTCCTCTACGATATCCTGGCAGCGTTTCGTAACGTGGAGAACCACAAGATCCTCTCGCCGGCCGCCGTCAACGAAACCGAACCCGCGCTCCTGTCGCAGGGCTTGTGCGGCGGCGCACTATACTACGATTGCTGGACCGACGATGCCCGTCTCACCTTGGAGACTCTGTTGGCGGCGCGCACCGCGGGGGCTGCCGCACTGAACTACGCAAGTGTCGTCGCGTTGGAAAAGGACAGCGCCGGGCGCCTGGCGACGGCCCACGTCACCGACATGCTGTCGGGCGCCACCCAGCCGGTCCGCGCCCGCTGCTTCGTCAACGTGTCGGGGCCCTGGCTCGATCATATCCGGCGTCTTGATGATGCCGGGGCGCCGCCGCGACTGAAGCTGACCAAGGGCGTGCATATCGTGGTCGACAGAGAAAAGGTCGGCAACCGCAATGCGGTCGTTATACGAGGAGCGTCCGACAACCGCGTCATGTTCGTCATCCCGTGGCAACGTCAGACACTTGTGGGCACGACCGACACGTACTTCGAAGGGGATCCTGCGACGGTAAGAGCCGACGCGGACGACATCGACTACATTCTCGCTACCGTCAACCGGGCTTTTCCCTCTGCCGGTCTCAAGAGCGGAGACATCATCAGCGCATACGCGGGACTGCGTCCCCTGGTCGCGCCTGAAGACGAACTCGACGAATCAGCGGTCAGCCGCGATGACCAGATATTCGAAAGTCCGGCCGGGCTGTTGTCGCTGGGCGGGGGCAAGTTGACGACGCATCGACACGTCGCCGAGCGGATGGTCAACCGTGTCAGCCACCGTATCGGCCGCCGCGTCGGCCGCTGCCGCACGCGGACCGTGCCCTTACCCGCAGCGTCCGGTTGTCCGCCGGGAGGCGTCCTCTACGACGATCATTCCTCTACGGAGGAGCACGTGCGTGCGCGTTACGGAGCCCTCGGTCACGAGCTGTCGACCATGGTTGGCGAAGACGAGTCGCTCGGATTGCGGTTGGTCGATGACCGGCCCGACATCAAGGCCGAGGTCGTGTACGCCGTAGACCACGAGATGGCGGTCACAGTCGACGATATCCTCTCCCGTCGGCTACAGGTGGCGCTGCGTAGCCGCGCCCTGCCGGAGAGGGTTGCGCGCGATACGGCGTCACTCGTGGCCGACCATCTGAAGTGGGGCGAGGAAGACGTGGAATCCCAGGTCAGCGACTACGTCGACAGTGTGGGCGGTACCGCGGCAAAGCAGGCGGGCGCGGCGGGCAGAACGTCAAGGGTAAAATCTTGACATAGCGTGGCTCTCGGGTAATCAGCCAACGTTCTGACGGGCAGGCCTGGCCAGAACCCCCAAAGACAGAATGACGACCGAGCCTCTGGTCCTGAGCAAGAGCGAGTTGGCCGAACTCGCGACGGAATACGGGCTGCCCAAGCTGGCGGCATCGTCGGGTGCCGTCGCCGGTTGGGGCCACCGTCGCTACCACCTCGATACCTCCAAGGGCACCTACGAGTTGAGGGTGCGGGAGGTGGAGCAAGAGGTGGACCTGCGCCGCGAGTTGGACCTGCTCGGCTTCCTGGAGAAGCACAACTTCCCGAGCCCGCGTTTGGTTACCGACCGCAGGGGCCGGCAGTTCCTGGAGCGTGACGGGCACTATCTGGTGCTCTTCAAGATACCGAGCGGCGAGAACCCCAGCAGCGAAAGCCTGACCCTGAACCAGATCAATAACTTCGGGCATGCCCTGGGCGAGCTTCACACCATAGGGCGCGGTTACAAGAAGGCGATCGAAAACCGCTTCGGCTTCGACCGCATCTTCGAGACGTATGCAGCCGTTCGTTGCCAGATGCCCGCATACTTCAAGAAGATCGTGCGCACCCTCGACGAAGAGACCGAGTACCTGGGCAACTACCTGGAGACCAAACTCCCGAAGGGGATCATCCACGGCACGCTCTATAAGGGTAACATCACCTTCAAGGGGGAGAACGTTGCCTGCATAAGTGACTTCGATGCGGCCTGCCGCGGCAAGTACATCTACGACCTTGCAACCGTGGTCAATGCGCTCTGCTGCGACGACGGGAACTACATGCTCGATCGCTTCGAGGCGCTCATGGCCGGCTACGAGTCGATTCGCACCCTCTCCCTCGCCGAATGGGATTCGTTCCCGAATGAGTTGAGATTCGCGGCTTTACGTTTCTCCGTCGTTCGGCTTCACGAGTTCTTCAACGCCGACGCCGAGGAAGCCCGCCGTATCAACGAGGAGTTCAAAGAGTATCTCCAGCGGCTGCGTGTTCTCCGCCGAGAGAAGGAAGGCGGCATGGAAGGCTTGTTGATGGCGATGGCCACGGGCTACGACTACCGCAAGTACCAGCGGGTCAAACCCGGCGAAGAAGAGGTCGATGAGCCCGCCTGATCTCGACGCCATCGGCGATCACATCTACCGGGTCCTGACCGACCTCGTCGGTGACCAAGCCGACAGCGAGGGTCTCAAGCGGACGCCTGAGCGCGTCGCCAAAAGTCTGGAGTTCCTGACCAAAGGTTATCACCAAGATCCGCGTGACGTCCTCGGCAACGCGCTCTTCACCGAAGAGTACTCGGAGATGATCATCGTCAGGGACATCGACTTCTTCTCTTTGTGTGAACACCACATGCTGCCTTTCTTCGGCCGTGCCCACGTTGCGTACGTCCCGAAGCACCACATCGTGGGCATCAGCAAGATCGCGCGGATGGTCGAGTGTTATGCCCGTCGCCTTCAAGTGCAGGAGAGGATGACACAGCAGGTAGCGTCGACCCTCTTCGACCTTCTCGAGCCTCAGGGCGTGGGAGTGGTGTGCAGGGCGGAGCACATGTGTATGAGGATGAGAGGAGTGGAGAAGCCGAACTCGACGGTCGTGACGAGCACGCTGCTCGGCGTCTTCCAGCAGCGCGACACGCGCCAAGAGTTCATGAATCTGATCAGCTAGAAGAGAGCCCACCACGGCGTCTTGTCCTCGCCGGGGCCCTCCACCTCTATATCGTAGCTCTCCAGCAAAGTTCCCTTCGCCTGCAGCAGACTGGTCACCGCTTTGGCATGGTCGGTCACTGCCTTGACCTCGGCGGCCTCCGCCCGCGTGAGCTTGTCTTGGAAGTCCAGGATGTCGGTGGTGGTGACCACGCCGAGTTCGTAGCGGCGTTTCTGTTGTTTCATGTTCTCGGCGGCCAACTCCCTCGACAGCCGTGCGGCTGCGACTCGCTTGAAGGCCGAAGCGACATCACCGACGGCTTCGCTGACTTCCAGGGCGATGTTGGTGGCTACCTCGCGGAAGGCGTGTTCAGCGCGGCGCCTTTCGGCCTTTGACCGGCCGTGCTCTGAACGGGCATCGGCGTTGGCCAGGGGGACTTCCACCTTCACCCCCACCGTGTACTCGGAGAAGTCGCCGTCAGCGAGGAGGTCGAGCGCATCACCGTAGGACCCGGTGAAAGAGCTGGTTCCTGCTACGACTTCATCCCCGCTCAGGCCTATCAGCGTGTAGTTCCCGAACAGGTTGAGTTTGGGCCAGAGCTGGCTACGGGCGTTCTTTTCGGTCAGCCGCTGACTGTTCAAGTCGAGAGCGGCGACTCTGAGTTCCGCCCTTTGCTCCATCGCCGTTCTCAGCGCATCGGCCGGTTCGAGTTCGATGTCCTGTACACTGTGCTGCTCGGCCGGTTTCAACCTCCGAAACGCCGCGCCGCCGGCGATCCCGGGCGCCACGAGCTGTTGGAAGCGCTTTGCGGCCACGGCGAGATTGTTCTCGGCCTCTAGAAGCTGCTCTTCTCTGGCAGCCATCTCGGCCCTCGCTTCGCGCTGAGCAATGGGCGGCTGCATGCCGATATCGACCATGCCCTGGGCTACCCGCACCAGCTCTTCGGCCAGCTCGTAGGAATGACGATTGACCTCGACCTCGGATCCGGCCGAGGTGTAGTCCCAGTACGCGTTGATCACCTGCGCAAGAAAATCGGCAAGCTCGACCTCGAACTCCGCTGCGGCGGAGGCCGAAGCGTTCTTCGCGATCAGAACGGTCGTCTTGGCTTCACTTCCGCCGAGGTCGCGAAGGAGGGGGGCCTCGATGTTCAGACCCAACGTCGGCTGGTACTGAGGCGAAAGGATCTGGAAGGACGAATTGGTCTCCAGCCTGGCGTTGTTCCATACCAGGCTGAGGTTGGCCCCCGACCTGAGCAGCTTGTCGATCTGAAGGTCGGCGCGGGAGTCTTTCTGCGTCAACACGGCCGCGCCCGATAGGTCGTTCGCGCGTGGGAAGTCACCGTCGGTCACGCTGACGTCGAGCTTGAGAGAGGGTTCGTATAGCGACTGCGCACCCAGGACGCCGTGCTTAGCCGCAACCGGCAGCTGCGCTTTGGCGAGGATGCCGGGATTGTTCTCGATGGCGGTCATGATCGCGTCGCGCAGGGTGATGCCGGTGGGTCCGTCATCGGTACCGACGACGGCGGTTAGCTTGCTCACGTAGTGTTCGAGGGTGGCATTGGTGTCCAGCTCGGCGTTCGCCGGCAACACCGTCGTAGTATTCAACGAGATGGCAATCAGAACCGTCAGTGGGATGCGTAGATTCATTTGAATGAAGCCTCGATAACGCTGTCAAAACGGACAGGAATAGAGCGGACACGACGGGCGCGTCGGCGAGGATGCCGACCCGGATGATGTTCTTGACATCCCGTCAGGGCAGGACTAGGTAGCCCAGTCGGTGTTGTCCAGCCGCAACACACCTGCAGTGCTCTCGTCTGTGTGGTTCTGCTTCTTATTATAGCTGGAAAGCCGCAGTTGAAATGCTAAAGAGATACCTCCTCGCGCCGGGCCCTACGCCAGTGCCGCACGAGGCCCTTTTGGCGATGGCCGCCCCGATGATCCATCATCGGACCCCCGAGTTCAGCGCCATATTCAGATCGGCCGCCGACGGAGCCCGTGGGCTCTTCGGAACCGAGCAGCCGGTCCTACTTCTCGCTTCCACCGGCACCGGCGGCATGGAGGCCGCCATCACCAACACGCTATCGCGCGGTGACCGCGTTCTGGTCGTCGTCGCGGGGAAGTTCGGTGAGCGCTGGGCGGAGATCTGCGACAGCTTCGGACTGGTCGTGGATACGATCGAGGTCGAGTGGGGCAAAGCCGTCGATCCCCAAGACGTTGCCAAGGCGCTCGCCGAAAACCCGGAGACCAAAGCCGTACTCGTACAAGGGAGCGAGACGTCAACCACCGTATTGCATCCCGTAGCGGAGCTTGCGGCGCTCACCAGAGATCGTGACTGTCTGCTCATAGTGGACGGCATCACGTCTGTCGGCGTCGTGGACACGCGGATGGACGAGGTAGGCATAGACGTCATCGTGACCGGGTCCCAGAAAGCGATGATGTTGCCGCCCGGACTGGCTTTGATCGCCCTCAGTGAAAAGGCGTGGCGCTTCGCCGAGCGTGCCGATCTGCCGCGCTACTACTTCGACCTCGACAAGGAGAGGGGGAGCCTCGAGAAAGACACGTCCGCCTACACACCGGCCGTGTCTCTCGTCATCGGTTTCAAGGCGGTGTTGGACCTGATTGCCGAGACCGGAGGCTTCGCCGAGGTGTATCGCCGCCACGCCATCCTGGCCGCAGCCACTCGCGCCGGCGCCCAAGGCCTCGGCCTCGAGCTGTTGGCGCCGGAAAGCCCGAGTCCTGCGGCGACCGGTGTCTACCTGCCGGCTGACGTCGACGGTGCGGCGCTGGTCAAGACGATTCGCAACGAGCTGGGCGTATTCGTCGCCGGAGGCCAAGGGCACCTTAAGGGCAAGATCATCCGGCTGGGACACATCGGCTATGCCGATACCTTCGATGTGGTCATCGCCATCAGCGCCTTGGAAATGGCGCTGGCGAAGTGCGGCGCCGATGTGTCGATGGGAAGCGGTGTCGCTGCAGCCCAGCAAAAGCTTCTCGAGATGTACGGGGACGGTGGCGCATGAGCGCTAGAGTCCTCTTGTCGGACAAGCTGGCTGCCGAGGGTGTCCACATACTCGAGCAGTGCCCTGAGCTTCAGGTCGACAACAAGCCGGGTCTCGACCCTGCCGAACTCAAGAAGATCATCGGTGTCTATGACGGCATCGTCATTCGTAGCGGCACCAAGCTCACTGCGGACGCGCTCGCTTCAGCGGGCAGGCTTCGTGCCATAGGCCGTGCCGGCATCGGCGTGGACAACGTCGATGTAGAGGCCGCCAGCAAGCGCGGCATCGTGGTGATGAACACCCCCGGCGGCAACAACGTGACCACCGCCGAGCACACTGTGTCTCTGATGCTGGCCTTGGCGCGCCACATTCCCCAGGCCAACGCCTCGATGCGCGCCGGCGAGTGGCGCCGCGGCGACTTCGTGGGCACCGAGCTGTGCGACAAGATCCTCGGGGTAGTAGGGCTCGGCAACATCGGTTCCATCGTTGCCGACCGTGCGCGGGGGCTGAAGATGCGGGTGATCGCCTACGATCCCTTCCTGACCGAAGAGGCGGCTCGCAGGCTCGGGATCGAGCTGGTGGCGCTGGAGGAGGTCTACAGCCGCGCCGATTTCATCACCGTCCACGTGCCGATGACCAACGATACGACCGGGCTCATCGATGACGCAGCCATCGCCAAGATGAAGCCCGGAGTACGTATCCTGAACTGCGCGCGCGGTGGCATCGTTGATGAAGCCGCCCTGTTGCGCGGTCTCGATTCCGGCAAGGTTGCGGGTGCGGGCCTGGACGTGTTCATCAACGAGCCTCCCGGCCCCGAGGATCCGCTGGTATCTCATCCCTTGGTGGTGGCGACGCCGCACCTGGGAGCAAGCACCGACGAGGCTCAACTGAACGTCGCGATCTCTATCGCCGAGCAGATTCGCGACTTCTTCGTTCACGGCATCGTGACGACTGCGGTCAACGTTCCGTCGCTGTCGGCTGAAGAGGCCGATGTGCTCGCGCCGTACATCTTGCTGGCGGAGAAGATAGGTAGCCTCCACTCCCAGCTGTCACCACGGGCGCCCAGCGAGATAATCATCGCCTACAGGGGCGAAATCGCGGATGCCGATTGCCGCGCGGTGAACGCGGCTGTTCTGAAGGGCATGCTGTCACACGTGCTCGAGGCAAACGTCAATGCCGTAAATGCGCCGGTGCTCGCGCGCGAGCGCGGGATCCGTCTGGTCGAGCTCAAGGAGGCCCGTACGTCCGGCTACGCCAACTCCGTTCAGGTGACTTTCCAGACCCCCGAAGGACCGAAGGTGATCGAAGGCGCCGTGTTCGGACGCGACATCGTTCGCTTGGTCCGCTTCAACGATTTCTACCTCGAGGCAGTCCCCGAAGGCGACATACTGGTGTTGCACAACCGCGACGTGCCCGGGGTCGTGGGGAATGTCGGTACCTTCCTTGCCAAGCTCAAGGTCAACATCGCCGGCTTGGAGTTGGGCCGCGTGGGTGGAGAAGCAATATCCTTTGTCCACGTCGACACTCCTCTGGATCGCTCACAGCTGGAGCAGCTCAAAGAGTTGCCCGACATTACCGGTGCCGACATGGTCAACCTCGGCTGAAAAATGGGTGCGGGATCCAGCAGCGCTGCGGTCATCGGCCTCCAGTGGGGGGACGAGGGCAAGGGTAAGATCGTCGATCTTCTTTCCGCACGGGCCGACGTCATCGTGCGGTTCCAGGGCGGCAACAATGCCGGTCACACTCTGGTCGTCGACGGACAAGAGACGATCCTGCATCTGATACCCTCCGGTGCTCTCTATCCCGGCACGACCTGCGTGATAGGAGGCGGTGTCGTGGTCGATCCGGGCGCGTTGGTCAAGGAGCTCGATGAGCTGCGCGCGCGCGGATTCGTGCGTGAACCCGAGCGGCTGCTGATCAGCCAGGAGGCCCACGTGATTCTCCCCCACCACAAGGCCATCGACCAGGCCCGGGAGCGGCAGCGGGGCAGCGGAAAGATAGGGACCACCGGCCGTGGTATAGGGCCCGCCCATGAGGACAAGGTCGCCCGCATCGGTCTGCGCATGATCGACCTCTGTGACGAGGCGTACGTGCGGCGTGCCCTCGAGGTCAGCGTTTCAGAGAAGAACGCTTACCTGAAGGAAGTCCTCGGCGAGGATGCCATTCACTACGAGGCCATGATCGAGGAGCTGCTGGAGTGGGGGCGTAAACTGTCGGTTCACGTCACCGATACTTCCCGATACTTGCACGAAGCCTTGGAGTCCGGGTCGAAGGTTCTCTTCGAGGGCGCGCAGGGCGTCATGCTGGATGTCGACCACGGGACCTACCCGTACGTCACCTCCTCGAACACCGGAGTCGCCGCTGTCGCCGCAGGCGCCGGGATAGCCCCGTCCAAACTCGACAAGGTCGTCGGCATATCCAAAGCCTACACCACGCGGGTGGGCAGCGGGCCGTTCCCGACCGAGCTGGACGACGAGATGGGAGAGAGGCTGCGTAGCGACGGCGGCGAGTACGGCGCTACTACCGGACGCGCCCGCCGTTGCGGCTGGTTCGACGCCATGGTCGTGCGCAAGGCGGTCAGGCTGAACGGTGTCGACACTATCGCCTTGACCAAGCTCGATGTTCTTACGGGTATCGATCCCCTGCCGATCTGCGTTGGCTACACGCATATGGGCAAGCCGATAGGCTCTATTCCGGCCTCCGCCGGAGCATACGAAGAGGTCGTGCCGGTACTGGAGGAACGTGAAGGCTGGCATGACGACATATCCGGCGCGCGGTCCATCTCGGACCTTCCCGCTCAGGCCCTGGCCTACATCCGCAGACTCGAGGAACTCACCGGCGTCGACGTGGGGATCGTATCGGTCGGGCCGGGGCGTGATCAGACCCTGCTTCTCGACGATCCGTTCGGCGCCTGACCGCGGCTTCTCTCCAGGACAGCGCTAGTAGGCGGCCGCGACTCCGCCCTTTCGTGGGTCGGACATGGCCCGCACGGTTCGCTTTCCACCGCTGCTCCCGATGACCTCCACTGCCTGTACCGATCCGATTGCCGAGAAGGGCCGCAGCCGGTGTCCGCGGCGGGTGAGGCTGTCACGAACCGGCTCGGGAATGCCCCCTTCCACAGCCAGCATTTCCGGCATCCACTGGTGATGTATGCGCGGCGCGGTCACGGCATCCTCGACACTCATCTCGAACTCCACGACGTTGAGTAGGGTCTGAAGGGTGGAGGTTATGATCATCGGACCGCCCGAGGCCCCCGCTACCATTCTGACTTGTCCCTTCGAGAGCACGATGGTCGGTGACATGCTCGACAGCGGTCGTTTCGCAGCCGCAACGCTATTCGCCTCGTTGCCGACCAGCCCGAACGCGTTGGCCACGCCCGGCTGTATGCTGAAGTCGTCCATCGTGTTGTTGAGTACGATTCCACGGTTCGGGACCCCGACCATGCTGCCGAAGGCCGTGTTGACACTGGTAGTGCACGCTACGGCGTTTCCGTCCTTGTCGACCACCGAGATGTGGGTGGTGCCGCTATCGCTACCGCCGTCAACGTTGCCGTAGGCGGCCGACGGAAGCGCTCGCACTGAGCTTATCCGCGTTCTTACCGCTGCGGCGTGGCCCGGAGAGAGAAGACGCGCGAGAGGAACGTCGACGAAGTCGGGGTCGCCGTAGAACTTCGCACGGTCGGAAAAAGCGGCCTTGAGGCTTTCGGCCAGCAGGTGGAGGTAAGTCGAGCTATTCTGACCGAGCTCACCGAGGTCGTAGGGCTCAAGTACGGACAGAACCTGCGCGATGGTACCGCCACCGGAGCTGGGCGGGGGCATGGTGACCAGACGCCAGTCTCCATATCCGGTCGCTAGAGGTGGACGCTGCAACGCCTTGTAGGAGCCGAGGTCGCTCCTGGTCAACGTCCCCCCTCGGGCTCGAACGGCTGTTTCGATGTCCTCGGCGATCGCACCTGCGTAGAACGGTGACGATCCTTTCTTGGCGAACTTCTGTAAGCTGTCGGCCAGGTGCAGGCGCTGGAGTTTGTCCCCTTCACGGTAAGGTCTTCCGTCTTCGCGCAGGAATATGGCAGCGAGCTCCGCATCGGCCGCCAACGCCTCGGTGTTGGCCTCGAGTTGCTTGGCCAGGTGGCCTTCTACGGGGAATCCTTCAGTCGCCAGCTGCAGGGCGGGGGCCGTAACCTCTTCGAGCGTGAGGCTGCCGAACTGGGTAATCGCCAGTTCGAGCCCGGCCGGCTCTCCGGGAATGCCTACCGCAAGTCCCCCGCGGCGGCTGGCCTTGGTGTCGGCCTTGCCGTCGCGGATGTACATGTCGCGATGGGCGGAGGCGGGGGCTCGTTCTCTGTAGTCGATGGCATGGGCTCGCCCTTCGTCGGCGAGATACACGATCATGAAGCCGCCGCCGCCAAGTCCCGACGAGGATGGGTTCACTACTCCGGTGGCCAGTACCGCTGCTACCGCGGCATCGACGGCGTTGCCGCCGGCCCGGAGAATCTCGAGACCTGCACGTGATGCGAGACGGTGTTCGGCTGCCACCGCCCCATGGCTTCCCGTCGCGGCGGCCCGCGCCTGCCAGCAGATGAGGACGCAGGCCAGCGTGACAACGCATGCCAGAGGCGTAGCCCGGAGCCGTGACACGCTGCTTTCTAGAGCCCGGTAGTCGAATTTGCAAGATGCTACGTCTGTCAGTACCAGAGGGGCGAACCGACGTGGCTGCTATCTCCGAGAAGGAGTTCTATCTCCGAAGCTTCCGTCATCGCTCCATGTTGGTGAGCTTCGACGACGTTGCCGCAGCCGGCCGCTGTGCTCCCGTAATCGATGAGCTGCGCGACGGCGGTGTCATGGTGTTGATCTCCTGTCCAGAGTTCTCTCGGCGGTCGGGCGCTCATCCCGTTCCCTCGTTGCGGCCGATCCGTAACGGCACGCGCCTGGCGGCGCTGGCCACTGATCTGGTGAACGACGGATATGCCGCCGTCCGGCCCCCCAAGACCTTCAAGGGCAGCAGGCGAGTGGCTTATCTACGGACCTTGGCCACGGCCCTCGGCATCGACAAGGTTGTCATCTGTGACGAGCGAGGCGGCATACAGGGCGTGCGCGGAGTCCGCTCCTTCGTGACGTCGGGTGCCCTGTCGCGGATGCTAAGCATGCGTCACGGCGGTGGAGGATGGACACGGGGTGAGCTTTCGCAGCTGCTCGAGACCGTGCGTAGTGGTGTCGAGTCGGTGAACTTGACCGATCCCTCAGGACTCGCCGACGAGCTCTTCACCTACGAGGGCACGGGCACTTTGTTGACGGCCCACGAATACTGCACGGTAGGAAAACTCGGCGTGAACGACTTCCGGGAGGCTCTAGACCTGCTGGCTAGAGGGGAGAGGGAAGGGTTCCTACTGAAGCGCAGTGACGCGGAGAAGGCCGAGCTTCTACTGAGCGCCTATGGCGCCAGGTTCGAGCACAGGCGCCTCGCGGGTCTGGCCGGGCTCGAAGTCGAGGCCTACCGGCGTCAGAAGGTCGGCGAGATCCGCGGCCTGTACACCATCACACGATTCAAAGGTGGCGGAGTGGGCAAACGCATCATCGGCCATCTGCTGCGGGTGGGGAAGCGCCAGGGGCTAAAGGCTCTGTTTGCTTGCAGCTCGAGCGACAAGGCCGCCGCCTTCTTCGAGCGCAACGGTTTCTCGCCTGTAGACAAAGGCCGGGTGCCTGCGCAAAAGTGGTCGAGCCGTTCGAGCCGCCGCCGGGCCCGGGCCTTCTGGCGGGACTTGTGATGGAGTCAGCCGGCGCTCGACCGGTCGGAGGTAAGGCTCTTGGCCACCTATCTTAAAACCCTCGGCATGTTGCTCGTGGTACTGGGGATCGCCGGCTCCCTTCTGTGCTGGAGAGGAGCCGTGAACGACGAGGCCTATCACAAGGCCCGGCTCGGCGTGGAGAAGTACCCCGGCAACATGCTCTACACCACCGAACTGAGGGTGGCGGAACCTCGCCACATGCTCTTGCTCGCCGGCGCCTATTCGTCTGCGCCGATCGGCCTGGTTCTCGGCAGTATCTGCGTGGGTGTCGGCTCTCTGCTCGCTGCTTCGTCCCGGCGCCGCCCTTCGGGCTAGGCGATTCCGCTCCCGATACCGCCCGTGATTCCATAGCGATTTTCAGAGGTTTGACATCGGCTAGCGAATGACGCAGCGTGTTGCAAGTCGCCGGCGAGTGCTTGAAGTGATGCTTGACTTCTGGGCCTCTGGTGGGCACCGTGTTCGGGTGCCCTGGAGTGGTTCGGCCGGTGCATGCTGTGTCTTCGGGCACGGTAGCCGGTGGTTTTGCTGAGATAGAGGATAGGAGGAACGGGCCGCCGACAGCTCTCTAACTTAATATCCCTAAAGAAAACCGCTTGTCCGGCGACGGCTCCGCCGGGGTCCGGAGGATCGTAACGATCCGAAAGGGCTCGGGCAGAAAGTGTGGGCGGTCGGTGAGGCTGATGAAGCCAGACTCCGACCGGCAAGGCAGCGCAGGTTAGCGCAGTTAGTGAATCTAAGGAGGACAGAGATGAAAAAGCTTATCGTGTTGGCATTGGCCGGCGTCTTTCTCGTGGCATACGCGGGATGTGCGCACGCAGCCGATGCACAGTTGAGCGTAGCGGGGTCGGCGTCGTGGACTTACGACTTCAACTCACCGGACAACGGCGCGTTCTTCGGCTTCGGGACCAACCAGCAGTCCTACCCGAATGCCGGCAGCGGTGAGGCGACGGCCGAGCAGGTCAACATCGACCTGGTCGAGCTGCACCTCATGGGTAGCGCGAGCGACAACGTCGACTACGAGGCGGCGCTGTGGTTCGGCGACCTGGCGCCGGTCAGCGGCGACTGCTCCACCGACACTGGTGGTGACGTCGACTGCAACGATGTCGGCCTCTACCTGGCCAACGCGACCTTCCCGGTCGGGCCCTTGGATGTAACCGTCGGTCGTTATGCGACCAACATCGGCTACGAGAGCGCCCAGCCCTGGAACAACGCTCACATCAGTCGTTCGCTGGCCTTTTTGGCCCAGCCGATCAACCACGACGGTGTGAATGTGGCCTACGACGCCGGCAACTGGTGGGGATCTGTCGGCGTGGTCAACCAGTACACCGTGTCGGATGTTGGCTTCAGCGACGGCGATTACAACAAGGGCGTCACCGGTGACCTGGGACTCCAGGCCGGCGACTGGACCCTCGATGTGGCGGGTATCTTCGATACCGTCAAGGGCGTTGCTTCTCCTAGCGGAGAGGCCGACCTCGTCGACGTGAGCTTCGTGGCCGAAGGCCAGGTTGGGAACGTGCCGCTCGCCTTCGAGTACAACTACCAGGACTTCGAGACCGGCGCGACGGTCTTGGCCCTGCCGTTGACGGGTGACGTCGAGGCCGACTCTTTCGCTCTCTACAGCGGCATGGAGTGGGGTGAATGGGGCATCAATGGCCGCGTCGAGTACAATGACATCGATGCCGGTGCTGGTGCCGGTTTCGTGGACGGCGAGATCTGGTCGGTTACCGTAACCGGCTCGCGTGAGCTGGCTCCGGGCGTGGAAGCGCGCATCGAGTACCGTCACAACGAGTCCGACGGTTTCCTCGCCGGCGACGCCATCTTCGCTGATGACAGTGCCGGTGGTCTGGACGATTCGCAGGACGTCGTGTCCCTGCAGGTCATCGTCTACTAGGCGCCGTATCTGACTGACGCCTCGCCCGAAACGGTCGAGGCGAAAGGATGGATCAGGGGCCCTCTTTGCGGAGGGCCCCTTTTTTGTGTGCTCACGGCGTCGGCCCCCTCGTCTGCGAGGCCGCGCCTATCGTTCGATGATTATGGTCAGTCCCTCGGGACCCGAGCGCGTCTCGATGACGGCGTGGCCGCAACTCTCTGCCGCCTGGGGTATGTCGCGCTCGGCCGCCGGGTCGTCGACGAGGATCTCCAAGATCTCGCCTGTACGCATGGTCTCGAGCCGGGCCTTGGCGCGGGCCCAGTTGACGGGGCAGGGGACTCCCAGCAGGTCGATGAACACGTCGTGTTTCTCGGTCGGCATCCGCTCTTGATCCCGGCCCCGGGGGCCCCTCCAAGCAGCCGATAGTAGAAACCGGCTTGGGCGACAAGCCAAGGCCGAAGAAGAAGGGCAAATCGGCGCCAAACCCTCAAAAAGCGCGGGCAAAATGCGGATTTGCGCCTTGTCAACGCAGGACGGGAAGGGGTAAAAATGACAGAGGGTCCTGACCCGGTTGAGGCCGACGCTGGGAGCCGATCAGGCCGAGCCCGGGGGCCGATCGATTCCTGTACGAACGTCGGGGCCGCGCTCTGGAGGCAAGATACTATGAGAACACGGGGTCTAGCGCTTGTTGTGGGAACTCTATCGGTTGCACTCATGGGTGCCGCCGCTGAAGCCAGCTTCAATACGCCGCAGCGCAAGTGCCGCGATACCATCGCGAAAGACGGTGAGAAGCTCGCCAAGATCATCAACAAGACGCTGATCAAGTGCCACAAGAACAACCAGAAGTTCGGTGCCTCCGTGGACTGCCGTTCGGTCAGTGGAGGCCCGTTCGGGTCCGACCCCAAGGGCAAGGTCGCCAAGGCCGAGGCCAAGCTGCTGTCCCGTGTGGGCGGCGCCAATGACAAGTGCGCCAACTTGGGCCCCCCCTCGCTGACGGATTACGAAAGCTGTCCGGCTCCCTGCACCAACGTCATCGATGACTACGCGGACGTCGCAACCTGCATCTCCTGTCTGGCCCATGCCAACGCCGAAGGACTTACCGAGGCCGCTCAGGGGATGCCTTCAGGGATCCCCCTCGACAAGGACGAAGCGGATTGCCATGCGACCGTGGGTAAAGACCAGGGCAAGCACTACCAGACCATCATCAAGGAGCGCCGCAAGTGCCAGGCTGCCGCTGAGAAGAATCCTCCTTTCGCCTCCGACACCTCCTCCTGCGAGAACCAGGATCCCAAGGGCCGCATCGGTAAAAAGCTCATGAAAGGCATGGAGAAGATCGCCAACAAGTGCGCCTCGGCCGACCTAGGACAGATCGACTCTTGTAGTGATGTCGACGTAAACAGTCTCAACACCTGCTTGTTCGCCGATTCATCGGTGAGGGGCGAAGAATTCTTCGAGCAGCTGTATGCACTCGGCGATGGCGGAGTGACGACGACGACTCAGCCGCCGACCACGACGACGAACACTACCAACACCACGTCGACTACCAGCACTACGAACACGACCAACACGACGAACACTACAGTCACCACCAGCACTACGACCACGACGCTGCCCGCTCAGGACGCCCAGTGTCCCGACCGTGGCATCCTGAGGCTCTGGTCGGGCACGGGCATCGAGTGCACCACCAACGCCGATTGCATTGCCGACGGCTCGCCCGGTGATTGTGATACCGGCATCGGCCGTTGCACCACCGCGTCCGAGCTGGATACGGGCTTTACCGGTATCGGTCATGATGCCGACATCTCCGAGGACGTCTTCGTTTCCGCCGACATCGTTTGTCCCGGCCCCGCGCCTACCTGCGGAGAGTGCGTTGTGGCCGGCATCAACCCCGCCGTCGGCAACTGCCGCTGTGCCGGCGACAATCGTAGCGTCTGTGACGAGCCCTTCGTTGCCGACGCCGACGATTGCGGCGGCGGGATCTGCAACTGTTACTTCGGTACGCTGTTGTCACTATCGGCGGGGAACGTTCCGGTCTGCGTCGTCAACCGCTTCCGCGAGGACGTGACGGGAACGGCCAATGTCGACACCGGTGACGGGCTGATAACGGCGGCGCTTCGCTCCGAGGTCTACACGGGCGAGCTCAACGTCAAGCCCTGTCCGGTATGCGGCGCTACCTGCACCGGCCCCACCGATGGGCGTTGTACAGCGCCGTTCGTCAAAAGGGGCGATGTCTGCAACGCTGACGTGGATTGCGACGATGCCGGCGGTGATGGCGTGTGTCAGTTCAGTTTCGGGGACAGTTGCGCCACCGACATCGACTGCGACATTAACATCGGTGACGGTGTCGGCTCTTGTGGCGGATCCGCCATCTGTACGGCGCCTGCTTCCAAGGAGGGCGATCCATGTACTTCGCATGCGCAATGCGACGTGGTTCCCGGTGACGGAGTTTGCGGAACCTTCGACGCAACGGCCGGCGATGGTGCTCGAGGCGGGACCTGCCACCTCGGACGTGACGACGGCTCGAGCTGCGACGTCGACGGCGTGAGCCGGATCTTCCCCGCAGGCAACGGTTTCGCCGGAGGCGGTTACAGTCTGGACTGCTTCCCCGAGGTCGGCCGCAACGTCTCCGGTGCGGGCCTGGTCATCGATCTGATCCAGACCACGGGATCGGCCTCAATGGATGCCAACGTGGACTGCGGTGCCGTCACGGGCGGCCCGGCTGGTGAGGACTGCTTCTGTGCGGTCTGCTCGCGAGCCTGCTCCCTCGACACCGGCGTGGATTGTGACGCCGACGTCGACTGTCAGCGTTGCTCGCTGGATCCGAGCGGCCCTGTGTGCGGCACGGATCTTAATTGCCGGCGTTGCTCGGCCGCCTCGAGTAACGCGGGAGCGGCCTGTTTCGTCAACGTCTTGTGTCCAGGCGGTTGCTGTGAGACCCAGGAGACAACGTGCAGTTTGTTGCTCTCGAAAGCCTGCGAAACCAACGCTGACTGTGGAGTTGGTGAGGGTACTTGTACGGGCGTGCCCGGCGGCACCGGCCCCACCGGCACCTGTGCCGGCCCGGGCGGTGGTGTCTGCGACAACTCCGCGCTCGGGACTTGCTTGGGCGAATCCAACTTCCCGTGTAACAGCGATGCGGACTGCTCGGCCATCGGTGGGTTCAGCACCTGCACCAGTGCCGGAGCCGGCGAGCCGCCGTTCCCGAACAAGTGCGATCCTCTGGGTACGGGCGGCAACGGCACGGTCGGTCTCTGCACCGACTCGGGTGGCGGTGAAGGCGAGTGCGCCGACGCGGGCGACGAACTGTTCAGCTGCGACGGCGTGACGAGGCCGAACGGTGAGGGCTTCATCTCCTGCGACCCCACCACCAAGTGCGACGACCTCGGCGCGGCTCAGTGCACCGATAACAACGATTGCGCCATGGGCATCGAGTGCGTCAGTGATCTGGAGTGCCGTGAGTCGACCACGGGCATACCGGGCGGCGCCGGTGACTGTACGGTGGCCAAGCGTCGGTCCTGCTTCGTGGATCCTATCGCGGCTACCGGTGTGATGGATGCCAACGAGCCGCTGGGTGTGGCTACGTTCTGCATACCGCCGACGGCTGCCGGTCCGGCCATCAACAAGGTGGCCGGTCTG
>JANQEO010000088.1 GCA_028278325.1 Candidatus Binatia bacterium | reverse complement strand
CAGGAACCTGTTGCTGGGCACGTCCGGGAGGATCGTCGGCCGCGCGCTGGCGGATCATCTGCAGGTGGAGGGGCGCATCGATGGCACGATCCGCGGCGGGCGCGTGACGCTTCGCGAGGGCTCGCACGTGGCGGCCGAGATGCACTATCAGACTCTGGTGGTGGACGAGGGCGCTCGGCTCGAAGGCCAGTCGCGACCGTCAGAGGATACGACCCAGGAGCGCAAGTGCGCGTGACGAGCTGTTGACGCTCGCGTCGGTGGCGATCGAACTAAGGTGACAGTCTACCAATCCCTATTCTAGATCCCAATTCCGGCGACCGCCATCCAGCAAAAGCGCAGGCAATGAATAGGGATTTGGTAGACTGCCACCGTAATGCGCAGGATGGCGCGCGCCACGGTGGCGGTAGGAATACTCGGGCAGCGTGTATGACGCTTTGCTGGATCGGCCGAGTCTGACCCTGTTCGGACACAGCGAAGTCGCTGATGCGTTCCACGGAGAATCTTACGTCGATGGATGTCATGTGGCGTCGTTCTGGTCATGGGCCGAAAGCTGATCAATTCGATCTGTAGACACTTCCCGGGAGCGGAAGTGTCTGACCCATGGGGCGGCGGCCACGACGCATGGAAAGTTGGGGGAAAGATGTTTGCCTGCATCGGTGCGGTCACACCCGGCGTATCGGTCAAGACCGATAGCATTGAAACCGCGGAGATGCTCATTGACGTCGGTGTCGGCGAAAAGGCTCCTTACTTCCACCGGTCGTGGATACTGCTACCGTTCGAGACGCCCGATGAGGAGCTCCGCTATCGCCTGCGGCAATCCTATCAAATCGTACGGGCCGGTTTGACCAAGAAGGAGCAGGCGAAACTTGATCCTCTGGATTGAGTGTCGCGATCATTCAATACCGAGTTGTGAGTCCTGCCACAGCCTCGAGTCCATAGCCGGTGCCAGAATGTGACTGGCCGTCAGGCTCGGCGAAGGCACCAGCCGGGACACTACCCCAGCCCCCCACGCCCCGCCTTCGCATTCCCACATAGCGGCCACTCATGGTCGAGAGTCCTGCATCGAGCGGGACTCTCGGCTTGAACGGTCTCAGCAGCGCTTCTTTGCGAGGGTAGTGAGGTACTGGTTCCTCTGGGACAGCGCTTGGGCCTCTTCGCCCGCGGCGTCCTTGAGATCCATCCCGAACCACAGCACTGGGATTGCTATCCCGGCCACGCCAGCAGCGACATTCTGCGCGATCTTCCAGCCCTCTTGCCAACGTCTCTAGATTGGTTGTGAACGCCATCTCATGAACGGATCCCTCGTGTCTCTTCATGGCACGACTCGGCAGAACGCAAGCGATCTCCGGTCTTTCCGGAGTCTAACGGATTGCGGACTGTGACGCTGCGGCGGGGGGGCTTGGCGATAGCACCTCAACGGGCGGCATCGCCCGAGACCCTGTTGGAGGAATCGCCGTGGCGGCGCTCATACTGGGCCTGAAGCCGTTCCTGTCGCGCGGGCATGGACGCCACGGCCGCTCGGCTGCAGACGCCGCCACGGCGGGCGAGAGTGTGCCGGTCGACTTCGATCGGTACACGGCTGCTCTGCACGAGATCGCGATAGCAGCCCCCTGATATTGCCAGACCGGCAATCCGTCCTGCACACTGGAGACGGACGCAGGGTCTCGTCTCACTGTCAGGGCGGCCGGCGTGAACGTCTTCTTGAGCTACAACTCCCTCGATCGGCCGGCGGCGTTGCGCGTCGCCGATGCGCTGGCCAAGCGCGGCATCGAGACGTTTCTGGATGTGCGCTCGCTCATTCCGGGCCAGCGCTGGCAGGGCAAGCTGGCAGAGGCGCTGAGCGACTACGACGCGGCGGCGCGCTACTCATGTCGCTTGCATGCTAGAGCAAACAGAGATGATCTATGCTGCCACCAACCGGTATCCCCCAAGTCTGGCGGCGGCTAGAGCCCTTCCCAACAGGGATGTCATCGCAGGCTCCACCTCTTTTAGTGATTCCAGTAGCTCTACGAGCTTCGCGAGCATGTCTGCCTCAGGGAGAATCAGTGCGAGCGTCTCTAGGCGTTGTGTGAGTATGGACCAAGCCGCACTCCGGTCTGGATTGGCTGCAGCGCACTCGACCAGCCGACAAACGGCCTCTGTTATTGTTTGCCTTTCCTTTGCGAGGTGAACCTTCTGAAGGCAAACTTCGGCAACAGTATCCGCGAACTCAACGTCCTTATACTGCGCGGCAATGTGGGCCGCGAGCGCGAGTGCGATTTGCATCCGCCAATCGTCAAGACTTTCTGTCTGGCTTCTCAGTGCTTCCACAGCCTTGAGCGTGTCGTCGCGAGCTTCCGGCGGAAAGCCAAATACCTGGATCGCTCCAAACAGTCTCATGAAGTGGTCGGTCGTGGGTTGGTCTGCGAGCCTCCGATACAGATCCACCAGATCTCCAAGTGCTGCAAAGCTTGGTGTGGCGGCTCTAAGAGAACCTTCCAGGACCGCAGGAAAAGGGACAAGCAATTCTAAGTGATTTTGTTCGATCCAACCCTCAGTAGCGTCCAAACGGGTTCGCCAGCTTTCTGGCGCATGTTCATCCGGAATGTTGTTAAATACGGTTAAAACGCGGCCAAATATGTTGGCAATTAAGAAGTGATCAGCAATCCATTCTGGCCTCCACCTCGACTCGATAGCGAAATCATTGAGCACGGAGAGTAAGTAAGTTTCTCCTGAGACATGCATTGCCCATGCGTAGAGGCCATCCTGCTTGGCCTCTCCCATCCCGCAGGATCGCACGACCAATGATGCATGACTGGCGGCCGCAAGTCGCCGCCAAAACGGAGGATAGCGCTTCAGCAAGTCATGCTCCGCAAGGTGTGCGGTGGCTACCACAAATGCGGCGGCAAAAATCTGGCACGCCGTCTGAAGGTGATCCATGTCCCCAAACAGTCGGTCGAGCAACTTCTCGCCTAACTCCACGAACCGCGCGTCTTTGTCGACACGATCCGCGCAGATTACAAACGCACCGGCCAAACCGAAATGATCGTCGAATCCGCAAGCAGTCTCGAGAGCACCAATCAGGGTGTCGCTATCAACACCATCGAACAACGAGCGCGGCACGAGAGCGGGGGAAGCAAAAGTCAAACTGATGGAGATAAATGCGATCCCGGCGTCTACAGAAAGGCGCGCTCTCCATTCGTTTTCGAGTTCATTAGTGATGAAATCTGTCAAGTTGGAGGATTTTTTCAAGGGGGTGATAATATTTTCCCAATGTTTCGGATCTTTGGGGAGTAGATCGTCCTTACTAATACGTTCTGTATTCAGTCTTTCTCTGAGTCTTTGTGCAAACGACTCGGGGGACGATGCTAGCATCGTTGCTACAGCAAAGAAGTTTTCGTCAGAGAGTTCCGATTGTCCAACGAGTTCGCGTAGCCAGTCTTTATCGCGGTCCGTGAGGGTGTGTTCGGCCAGGCTATGCTCTAGTGCGACGAGACGTCCTTCGCGTGAGGAGGCCAACAAGGCTGCATTTGCGAAGCCCCACCTTTCGGTCCCAATCGTCACCATCCCCGCGCCGCCGCAAGGCTCGATCGAGACGGTGGCTTCCGATGCATCGCCGTGCAAAGTGTGGAGCGGCATTGGAGTGTCACCGTCAGCAGCTTGCCGAAACGCTGCGAACAGTTCGTTCCGTCGAAGAACGATATCGTGCGACAAACGTACGGGCTCGGCGATCTCTAGGTCAAAGCTCTCAGCGATCGACCCGTTGGCCAGTACGTCCGACCGCAAAGGCGGCGATAGCTTGCTTAGAATGAGTTGCGCCTTGAAGCGTCGCAATTCAGGTGGCTGGTTCGTCATCGTCATCCTCCGACGCCGTGGCGATGAACGATCTCATATGATCAATGATAGCATCGTAGCGATCAGGCGATGTCGCTCTCATGGGCGCCAGCACGCGCCGTTCTAGCCATACGTTGTATGCTTCGAGGCTTTTCTTGTCCTCAATTTCGACCGGGAAAGCGAGTCTGGCCGTCATGGCATTCGTGATCGACTCAATCCAATCGGCAGGAGGATGCTTATCCCACCCAACGATCCAGTCCTCAGGATTGGGAGAGAGATCCAAGATTGCGTCGGCGAGCATTGCCGCTCTGTCCAGGTCAGGCTCCCGTATCCAGACCGCCGTGATTGCCCTGTTTATGGCTATGCTTGTCGAAGCAAACCAGGGAATTTCCGCTGGAAAGCGCGCAAGCTCAGTAAGGCGGGCAATGCCGATATTCTCGCGAATGGCGCGAAACTCAGACGACTCTATTTGCCCGCTACGAAGCGCGGCCGTAGTGACTTCCTCGGCGTCCACAGGCACCAAGACTGCTCCAGCCAAACGCGCGCGATGAAGCAGTGCTCGCCGCTCGTTCTCCGTCAACACTGTTCGCCCCAGTAAGTCATCGATAATGTCCAGCGAAGTGGCGATGCGTGCACGATGATTTTTCTGATCCGCCGCGAAAGACTCCTTGTTCATTGCTCGGTCATCGAAGACAACAATGTCGGCACATGCAAGGTTCGCAACTAGGTGCATTGACGATGAATCCGGATGGCCCTCATCGTCTTCGTAGCGAGATGTTCGCGGCCCAAAAACGACCTTTGCTGATTCGACGCCTTTGCAAACCGCGTTGCGAATGTCGTCTATGATCCGCAGAACTTCATTCGTGTGCTCCTCGAATTCAAGAAGGGAGGAGGCCTCTTCCTCCGTGCTCGCATCAACATAGACAGACGGAAACGTAGCCAGCACCGGGTCGAGCAAACCGACGGATTGTAGATAGACGACTGCCAATCCATCGAGAAAGAGCGGTCGGTCTACTGCCGGTATTGCCGGAATTGGCCACCCCTTGTCCTGTACATCGAAGTACCGCCCAGCCGTCTCTTCCGCCAACTGACCGACCGCGCCGCGATCAACTAGGACCGAAAGCAGAGAGCGCATATCGGCGAGGAGCGTTGCGTGAGCAGAGAGATCTGCCTCGACGTCCATCATCCCAGGTGGATGGACAGGCGACGGACGGACAACGATGCCGTCATCGGCCACTGCCGCTTGAATGAGCGTGGCAAGCTCAGCTCCAATATCCTCGTTCAGCCTATCGCGAATGACGGCTGACCTCTTCACTTGGAGGCGGCCACTTGCGATCGCGTCCTTCAGTTGCTTCGCCTTTACCAGTCGAGATTTCTGAAACTGCAGTGTTTTCTGACGCCCTTCGAACAATTCGCTGAGTGCGCCCGCAGGTATTAATATTTCGGGGTATGTTTCGATGACCTTGGGCAGGAGCCTTAGCCAACTCAGCGTCATGAGAGCCGAAACATCCAAAGCGATCCTGTTCGCGTCGGCAAAACTGGCGGGAGCGCGGCGCCCACTGAAGAGTGGAATGGCCGTCCTTCTCCGGGGGTCAGCAAGCATGCTGTTTCGAACGAAATTGCGAAGGACCATATCGACTAAGGTTGTCCCAAGCATTGGGGCCGCAATGAAAAGTGGCACGTTACCCTGAAAAATCGCGTCATTTATATTGCTGCTATGCTCCTTCCATTTTGTTAGCTCGGCGACGATCTCCTTGAGTTCAAACCGTTTAATCGGTCCATCCGGCCCGGACAGGTCCAGTGCGCGATTGAACCACTCTGCCACCTCCGGCTGAGAGTCCTCTTCACCTTCCTCGATAACAAGGGTGTAGGCTCCGAGGAGCACGTTCGGATCGTTGGGAGAACTCTTGACGGCAACATCCATGAGAGCCTTCATTGGCCCCTGGCCCGAGGCATGCGCCAACTGCGCTGCTCGAATCAGCTCAAGCCCGCTCCGATCGGGGGCGGAGTCCAAATAGGCCGTTAGAGTTGCCCCAAGGGTCTCCCACTCGCCGGACTCAATAGCGATCGCGATTTCCAGATCTAGGTCACGCAATTTGGGATCGGCTTGACGGAGAGCTTCCGCCAAGCGCTTGGCTTCTTTGAGTCGCCCAAGCCGGAACAGAAGCCATGCGTGATTTCGTGCAAGTGAAAGATCACGGTCTTCCACAAACGGATAGGCTGTTACAACGCGGAGAAAGTTCTCGTCATCTCCTACACTGGCGAGAGCACGAGCAGCCATCGTGATGTCAGCCGGATCATCGGTTTGTCCGTACAATTCCTCCGCGTACCGCGCGGTCGCCACGCGATCCTTCTTGGCGATTAGGGCGCCAACAAGGGCGCGTAAGGCTTCGGGAGTCTTTGCCTTCTCATAGACGCGTTTGTGTTCCGTGACTGGGTCAGAGCCTTCCGCCTTTGCAATCTCCGCGCCGAGCAAGGACGCGATCTCGGAGGGCAAAAGGTCCCTATGTTTGTCCAGCAATAGCCTAGCGGAGGTGGCATCTCTAGCCATGGCGAGCGTCTGGATTTCGATAGAGAGGACGCTTGCGTGCCCGAGGCCGGCCTCGAGACGAGAGCGGTATTTCCCAATGAATTCTGCGACGACGCGCGGATCGTCGCCATGGAGGCGGAGGATCATCGCTGCGCGCAGTTCGTCGTCATCCAGCCCGCCCAGCGCTTCGCGATTTTCCAATAGACTTGCTAAGGGCTTTGGATCGAACTCGGGATCGTATGCCAGCGCAAATTGCACATGAGGAAGAGCAGTTCGTAGTTCCCCCATCTGGCTACGGAGCTTGACCAACGCCGCCTGCTTGCGGCCGGGATGCAAGAGTTCGCACCACCAGACGTAGGCCTCGGCAATACGAACGGCCTCTCGCAAGTCCAGTTCATTTGCGATGGGCTGCAGGCGCTGCAAATCGGCGATAGCCGCATCGAGGTTGGTTGATACCTCGGATTCCCGCAAAACCGGATGAGCGAACCGAGCATCGAGCGGAATTCCCGTAAGCGCCATTTGCCAGTCGGATCTTGCAATGACCGAAGCGAAACGAACCACTCCCCTGAGAAACAACAGATAAGGGCCCTCATCGCATTGCTGCTTGGTGGTCTGGAGATGCGTTCTCAAGAGGCCATCAAAATCCTCCTTGCGGAGATAGATCTGGCAAAGGGTGAAAACGCCATGTGGTGTGAGATCAATTGCCGTCAGTTTGTTGCTGCCTAGCCAGGCGAGGGCGGCATCGACGTCTTTGTTCTGGACCAAAATGCCAAGTAGGGTTGAACGAGAGTCCGCATCGTCGCGATCCCGAAGCAGGCGGATCGCGCCGTCCGTGTCACCGCCAGCCGCTAACACGCGGGCCTTCGCGGGCAGTTCTGATTCAGGGCCTTGGAGTGCAAGAGCAGCTGATAACATGCATTCTGCGCTGGCGACCTCGGCTCGCACGGCGCTACTGCGTGCCGCCCTTAGAAAGATCCGCCGACGCAGGGCAGGCGAAACAACTGCGTAGCTGCCTTCTACGAGTTCCTGAGCGAGAAGGTAGAGTTCGTCGGTCTTGCCGACTTCGGGGAAGAGCGAGCGCTGCAAGGCGCGCTGGTATCGAAGAGTAAGGTCTCGCTCCAACGCATCGGCGATGTCGGGCCGAGTGCGTGTTTGGTCCATGATCGCGGTCTGGAGTGCCGGTGCAGCCGCGACCAAAGTGTTATAGTTTTGACCGTAGAGCAGATGGTCCAAATCGACCCGAGTGAGTCGTCGCTGCGCTCTATTCTCTCTAGTTCCTACCTCAGCGACTGTCACAAACAGCCGCTCGGCGCCATTGTCGCGTACGATGCTGGCACTGGGAATACCGAGCTGGATCAGCCGTGCCTCGACGAGTGGAAGAACCCGCTCTCTCAAGCCCGTAATCGGCGGCTCTCCCGTCACCCATTCCAGTTTGGCGAACAGGTCTGGTAGGGCGCTATCAGGTGTCTGCGTGATGACCGCCGCAGCGGGTGAGGAGAGGCGATCGGGCGTGGTCAAGAACTCCTTGAGTTTGTCGGCGGGAGTTTCCCCGGCGACCACCTTGCGCCAGTGGATGATGCCCGGTTCCCCAAATGGCTTGCCCCTTTCAAACGCCGGTTGCGCTCGCGTCCAAATAATGGTCCGAACCGCGGGATCGCGCAGCAGCGCCTCGCTGATCAGGTCTCTGGTCTTTCTCTGTCCAAGCGTAATTGTTTTGCTGACATCCTTGGCCTGGATCGTCCTAGCTTCGCCCTCTGTGGCAATTGTGATGTCCTCGCCCCATTCGATCCAAAGTGCCTCTTCGCCGGTAAGACCCAGCCATCGCTCGACAGTAAGCCAACGCTGCCAGTCATAACCGCGCAAGGCGTCCGCCGCTTCTCGCAACAGATCCGACGGTAGATACTGCGCAAGCTGATCGGAGGAAGGGGGGTCGGTTGACTTTGCCATGGAAAGTGGGCGGTGACGTCGCTAGTGCTAACTCTCTAAATTCGATCATTATGCTGATTGTAGCCGATTCGATCTCCACTCGATCCAACAGCTGGATGGAGACATGTCGGCAGCGCGTTAGGTGCTCCATACGCGCTACTCCTTGATCCGAACGAACCGAGATGTGCTGCGGAAGGCGGGGCCCAATGTCGGCATCGTCGCAGGCTCGGTCGGCTGTATCGCGGTCGCGGTGCCCATCGGGGGCTCAGGCCGTTCCTGTCGCGCGGGCATGCACGCTACGGCCGGTCGGCTGCGGACGCCAAAGCGGGCGAGAGTGTGTCGGCCGACTTCGACCGGTACACGGCTGCTCTGCACGAGATCGCGGTAGCAGCCCCCCATATTGCCAGACCGGCTGACCTGCCCCCCGACGTGCCCTCGCTTATAGATAGAGTCCGTTCTGGTTATGGTCCCGTTGGGACCGGTTTGCAAACTCGATCGGTGTGAGCCCCTGCAGGCTCGTGTGCGGTCTCTGGGTGTTGTAGTCGATCCTCCAGGCCTCGATGAGCCGCCGGGCGTGTGCCAAGCTCGAGAACAGATGCTCGTTGAGGCACTCGTCCCTGAAACGGCCGATGAAGCTCTCCACAAAGGCGTTCTGCATGGGCTTGCCCGGCGCGATGTAGTGCCAGTCAACACCTGTGGTTTGTTGCCACTCTAGGACGGCATTGGACGTCAGCTCCGTGCCGTTATCGCTGACGATCGTGCACGGGCGCCCGCGCGTCTCGATGATCCCGTCCAGCTCACGCGCGACACGCCGGCCGGAGAGCGAGTTGTCGGCAACGAGTGCAAGGCATTCCCGGCTGAAGTCGTCGACGACACACAGGATCCGGAAGCGCCGGCCGCCGGTCAGCACGTCGCAGGCGAAGTCGAGCGACCAGCGCAGATTGCGCCATTGCGGGATCGTCATCGGCGCCCTGGTGCCAAGAGCCCGCTTGCGGCCGCCGCGCTTGCGCACGGTCAGACGTTCCTCCGTGTAGAGCCGATACAGCTTCTTATGGTTCAGCTTGATGCCCTCGCGCTCCAGCAGCAGGCCGAGGCGGCGATAGCCAAAGCGACGGCGCTGCGATGCCAGCTCCTTCAGACGCTCGCGGATGTCCGTATCGCTCGGCCGCCTGGATGCGTAGCGAAAGGTCTTCGGATTCATGCCAACCAGATGGCAGGCACGGCGTAGCGAACAGCTCTTCTCCTGCATAGCCCAGCTCACAGCTTCTCTCCTGGCGCCGGGCGTCGACCGGGTGCTGCTGCTCGCGGACCAGTTCGAGGAGCTCTACACGCTCTGCGACGACGAGCGGCTGCGCCAGGCGGTCCTCGACAAGCTGATCGCCGCGCTCGGGCAGGATGACGTGCCGCTCACCGTCGTGGCGACGCTCCGGGGTGACCAGTACCACCGGGTGACGGAGCACCGCGCCCTCAACGCCCTGTTCGCGCCGGGCCAGGTCAACGTCACGCCGCTGACGCGTGCGGAGCTGGCGGAGACGATCGAGAAGCCGGCGCGCAAGGTGGACCTGGACCTCGAGGACGGCCTGACGGAGCGGATCCTGGACGAGGTCGAGGGCGAGCCAGGCGCGCTGCCGCTGCTGGAGTTCCTGTTGGAGAAGCTCTGGCAGGCGCGGGACGCCGAGCGCGCGTTGCTCACCCACGCGGCCTACGACCGGCTCGGCGGCGTCAGGCAGGCCATCGCCACCCGCGCCGACGAGGTGTTCGAGGGCATGTCCGAGGCGCGGCGGCGAGCCACCCGCGAGGTGCTGCTGCGTCTGGTGCGCCCGGGGGAGGGCACGCTCGACGCCAAGCGCCCGGCGGAGCTGGTGGCCCGGGGCCGGACGCTCGATGCGGACACGGGCGCGGCGCTCGAGACCCTGGCCAAGGAGCGCCTGATCGTCACCGACGAGGACAGGATCGAGATCACCCACGAGGCCCTGATCCGCGAATGGGGCCGGCTCAGGGACTGGGTCGGCGAGGCGCGCCAGGACCTGCTGCTGCGCGATCGGCTCGAGCCGCAGGCGGAGGACTGGCAGGCGCGCTTGGAGGCCGGCGACCGGCGTGCGGCCGAGCTGTTGCTGCCGCCGGGACTCCGGCTGGAGGAGGCAAGGCGGCTGCAGACCGAGAACCCTGCGCTGCTTGATGGGTTCCCGGCGGTCGGCGCCTTCATCGATGCCGCCGTGCACCACGCCGACGCCGAGCAGCGCCGCAGGGCGCGCGCGCGCAACGGCGTGATCTGGGGCTCGGTCGCCGCAACGCTGGTGCTCGCCGCGGTGAGCGTGTGGGCGATCACGCAGCGCAATCGCGCCGAGAAGCAGACCGCGCTGGTCGAGACCGAGAAGGTGCGCACCGAGGCGGCACTCGCCCAGGCCCGCAAGGAGCAGACCCGTGCCCAGCAGGCGCTGCAGCTGGCGAATTTCCAGACCGAGATCGCCGAGACCGCCCTGGCGTCGGCCGAGGCGTCCGAGTTGCGGGCCGTCGAGGAGAGGCGCGCCGCCGACAAGCGTGCACAGGAGCTGGCGGTCCAGAAGCGGCTCCTGCAGAAGGCCCTGAACGACGCCGAGACGCAGAGGAAACGCGCCTCGGCGCAGCTCCGCAGGGCGCAGCTGAGCCAGTCCCGTTATCTGGCCGATCTGGCCGGCCGGACGTTCAGGGCCGGGGATCCGGTCACGGGCATGCTGCTCGCACTGGAGGCCCTGCCGGACGCCGCGAGCCCCGACGCGCTCCGACGCGGCCGGCCCTACTGGGCGACCGTCGAAGCACGCCTCGACAGCGCCCGGCGCGCGCGGCGCGAGCTGAACGTGCTCGCCGGCCATAACGGTGTCGTGACGGGCGTCGCGGTGATGCCGGACGGGGAGGGACTCGTCACCAGCTCCTCGGACGGGACGGCGCGGCTCTGGACGCTCCGATCGGAGACGCGCGCTGGAGTCCGGCGGACCGCCGCCGTGCTCAGGGGGCACGCCGACTGGGTGACCGACGTTGCGGTGACGCGGGACGGGTCGCGCATCGTCACCGGCTCCCGCGACGGCACGGCGCGGCTCTGGGACGCCGCGAGCGGTGCCACCCTGGCGGTGCTGAAAGGTCCCGGCGGCCCGGTCATGGGCGTCGCGGTG
>JANQEO010000197.1 GCA_028278325.1 Candidatus Binatia bacterium | reverse complement strand
GGCTCTTCAGGAATCGCAGTGGTTTCAATAGTCTCGCGGGATGCGAGACACAGAGTTGTACGCAGAGATTCTCGGTGTGAGGCGTCCGTGGCGTGTGAGCGGCGTGAAGCTGGAGCTGGAGGGCGGCGCCGTCGAGGTGCTCGTCGAGCACGGGGTTGAGGAGGCACTGGCGTGCCCGGAGTGCGGCGCGCCGTCGAGTCGCTACGACAAGCGAGAGCGGCGGTGGCGGCATCTGGACACGTGCCAGTACCGGACGATCCTGGTGGCCCAGGTGCCGCGGGTGCGGTGCTCTGAGCACGGGGTCAAGACGATACGGGTGCCCTGGAGCGAGCCCGGTTCGTCGTTCACGGCACTGTTCGAGGCGCTGGTGATCGACTGGCTGCGAGCGGCGACGACGCAGGCAGTGGCACAGCGGCTGGGACTGAGCTGGGACCAGGTGGATGGGGTGATGCAGCGGGCGGTTCGCCGCGGCCTGGCCCGTCGCCAGCTGGAGATGCCGCAGCAGTTGGGCGTCGATGAGACCTCGTTCCAGAAGCGCCATGAGTACGTGACGGTGGTGGCGGACCTGGAGCGTGGGGTCGTGCAACACGTCGCGGACGGGCGCGGCAAGGCGGCGCTGGAGGTCTACTACGAGGGCTTTTCCGAGGCGGAGCTGGCGGAGCTCGAGACGGTGGCCATGGACATGTGGGGTCCCTACATCGCGGCGACGCTGGCGGCGGTGCCCGAGGCCGAGACCAAGATCGCCTTCGACAAGTTCCACGTGGCGATGCACCTGGGTCAGGCGGTGGACAAGGTCCGCCGGGAGGAGAACCGAGCGCTGCGCGAGCTGGGGGACGAAACACTGACCGGTACCCGGCATCTGTGGCTCTACCACCCGGACCGGCTGCCTGCCGAGCGCGCTGTGCACTTCTCCGAGCTCGTTCGCAAGGCTCTGAAGACCTCGCGGGCGTGGATGCTCAAAGAGCTGGCGATGGAGATGTGGGAGGCGCGAGATCGCCAGAGTGCTCAAGAGATCTTCGCCGCTTGGTACAGCTGGGCGATCCGCTCTCGCTTGGAGCCCATCAAGCGGGTGGCCCGGATGCTCAAGCGCCACCTGCAAGGCGTTCTCAACGCGATCGCCTCCGGCGTCACCAACGCCCGCCTCGAAGGCATCAACACCGTCATCCAAGGACTCAAGCGCGCCGCCCGGGGCTTCCGTAACCGCGACCGCTTCCGCGCCGCCATCTACTTCCACCTCGGCGCCCTCGACCTCTACCCGGACTCATTCACCCACTCGAATTCCAGATGAGCCCGTCGAGGACGATGACGGCTGACGACTGGTCATGTGGCCTCCGCTCCCTCATGAGGAGCTGCGACGCAAGAGCTCTGGCGGCTCCTTTCCTCTCCGTCTTGATCGAACTAGAGTATCGCTCGACCCGAGCAGCGCGGCGCGGACAGCGAGCCTGCAAGACGGTCGCGATTCGGCGATCAGAGCCGAGCTGAGCAAGTCGACCATGTCGCAACTGGCTCGCGCGATACTCTTCGCGGATGCCGAGAATCCCTCCCGGGCGCAGGACTCTGTCCTCTCTTGCGCCTGATGACTGGTTCCAGGATCGAGAGAAGTCGAGTTTCTGGCTGAGGATCTATACGTGCGTCTTCTTGCCACATCGTCGTTTCGAACAAGCGATCGGTGAGTTGCTGTCCGATATCCCTGAGGACCAGAGGCTGTTCGCCTTCGACCAGCCGGTCCTCTTCGGTGGTGGGAGCTTCCAGGGTCTACCGGTCCCGAGCGGGGAGCGCGACTATCACTCCGACCCATCTACCGGCGCTCCGATAGTCCTCGTAGAACCCAGGGTCAAGAAGCTAGCCGGTGGGCCCCACCTCTTCCTCGCGACTCCGTTTGAGGTCGATGGGAAGCCAGGTGTTGAGCCAGAGGCGAGACGAGTACTCAATCTCGCGGTCAGCCTTCTCTGCCTACACACTGGCGTCAACCTGCTCCGCCACTGCGTTTTCGAAGGTAGGGTGGTGGCCGCCGAGGAGGGAGCAGTAACGGTGCCCGATCGCTGGCTTAGAGCGCCGATGGGAGCCGAAGGTCCTTTCCTGGGCTCTCAGAACGGCGTGGATATTGCTGAGATCAGCGAGCGACTCGCACAGATGAGACAGCCGAAGCGCCGGCGGGTAGAGCTGGCACTAGATCTTCTTGGCAAAGCTACAAGAGGAGAAGAGACCTTCTTCGATTACTGGCTGGCGCTGGAGGTGGTGTGTGATGGTAAGAAGGGTAAGATCGCGAATCGGCTAGGTGCCACTTACGGAACAAATAGCCACAAAGCTGCATACTTAACGGGCCTGTCGACACTGGGGCGATGGAGGGACAACTATGTCCACAAGGGCATTCGCCCACCGGTCACGGCCACAATAGAACGATATCTGCAGCTGCTCTTCCTGGACCTGCTACGCCATGAAATAGACCTCCCACCACGCTGTCATGCTGGAGCAATGCTCAACTCGCCGGGGCACAGCCTCGCTGAGATTGGCCTAGCCGCCGAAGACCCAGGGTAGAGGCGTTCCAGGGGCAGAGCGTCTCCAGGAGGACGTCGAACAGTTGACTGGCGTAACCCCCAGGCGATCATCTGCCGGGAAGGAACCCGAGAGTCGGCGAGGACCAAGAATCGGGGTCAAGAGCCCCGGGACTCGCGAATCGCGTGCATCAAAGATGGGGTGAGGAGCCAACCCCTCGGATTGAGGGGTGAACAGCGGACAGTTCGCTAGTCAGGCAGCGAATGGGTAGCTAATCGTAGTCCCGGCGGTAGGCCCCTGGGGATTCCGCCTCCATCTGCCGCTTAAACCTCTCGTCCGCATACTGTTTAGCGTCTTGGCCGCATCTAATGCACTCCATAACGACGTCTGGATTGTGGTCAAGCGTGCGGTGATACTTGGCAGTGTTATGGAGGTCTGACCTCTTTCTTAGATCGCCACAGCCAGCGCAGATACCGAGTGCTCTCGCGCAGCTGGTGCACTTGGCCCAGGAGTAGCTCACTCTGCTGCCACAGTGCGGACAGTCGGCCTCTTCTGGCTCCGGTTCGACTTCGCCAGCACCGAGAGCCCCACCGCCGCGGCTGCTGGCTGCAGCTAGCCTGCTCTTCTCACCGCGCGGGTAGTTGAGCGGTTTTTCGGGGTGAGAGGGTCGGATTCGAGGCCGAGGAGCAAGACAGGTCGATTCTGGGCGT
>JANQEO010000136.1 GCA_028278325.1 Candidatus Binatia bacterium | reverse complement strand
ACATCTGCTCAGGTCGTTCGCATTCGGCATTGGGGCACTCCATCGGTTGTGTCAGCGACGATGCTGCCTTCCTCGCCGCGCGCCCCATAGCATCTTCGACTTCCGCGGTGCCAAGAACGACGTCGCAGGCCGGATGCTCACCGTCACCCTCACCAACGACCTCGACGGGACGGTATATGGGTAATCCGGGGTTGCAGCCTTTCGATCCCGCTTGTGTTCTGGCCAGCGGTACGCCATTTACGCATCAGCTAGTTTCGCGTTGCTGGTTGTGGTCACGGCCTCGCTAACCTGCGTCGCTTCGCTACTCCCCAGACCGTACGTTGAGGCTGCCTCGCGCTAGGCATGAGGGCCGGCGTGCAACCAACTCTGAGGTTAACTTCTTGAACACAGGAACCGTGAAGTGGTTCAATACCGCCAAGGGCTATGGATTCATCCAGCCTGAGCGCGGCGGAGCCGACGCGTTCGTGCACATCTCGGCCGTTGAGCGGGCCGGGCTCGGTACGTTGAACGAGGGTGACCGGGTCGAATACGAGCTGGTCCGTGGCCAGAACGGCAAGAGCTCAGCCGAGAACCTGAAGATCGCCTCCTAAGGCACTCAGGGTCTGCGGCGGGAAGCCCCTTGGAGAAATCCAGGGGGCTTTTCTTTTGGCCTGATCCCGGCTGACGTCATGAACAGAGGAACGCCGATGCTGGATCTGAGCGTCCCGAAAGAGCCTTTCGAGATCGCGCTGCCGTACGGCCTTTCGGTGACGGTGAAGCCGCTGACGACCGCCGGGATGGCGACGGCGCAGGCGGCGGCCCGACGGGCGTTCGAGGCGATCGAGCGGCAGGTCCGCGAGCGCCGGGAAGCCGGCCTGCAACCTGACGGCCTGCCCGACCTCTCGTCCGATGCCGAGCGCGATGGCTTCTACCAGGCAAAGCTGATCCGCGAACTGGCGGTCCGGCACGTCACCGACTGGACCGGTGTCGAGCTGGAGGGCGGCCCGGCACCGCCGACGCCCGAGAACATCGCGGCGGTGATCGCTCTCTACCCGGTGGGCGAGCGCTTCTTCCAGGAGTTCACGCTTCGTCAAGTGCTGTTGAACGCCGCCCGAAAAGGATCCGGGCCCTCTGCCGCTGGCACTTCCAGCCCGGTGGAGGGCCCGAATACTGTCGAGCCTGCCGAGACGCCAACCTCCCCTGCGCCCGCGGCGAGCTACTAGGTGCCGACGGACGGCTCTGCCCGTACCGCGAGCACGCCCTGATCAGCCTGCAGGAGCACGAGGCTTGGGACGTGCTGCTCGCCTGCCAGGGCCAGCTGCGACTTGCGCCGACAGGGCACGTGGTCGGCATCGACATGAACGCAACGTTGAGCATCGGCGCCGCGCGCGGTTCCGATCTCGCTGTTTTAGCGGAGCTGCTGCTGGCGGCGGAGTTCGGGTTGGCTGAAGGTGCGGCTCCCAGCCGACTCTGAGGCCCCTAGCGCGGGCAGCCTGTGCCGTCTAGTCAGGCCCCTGCGTGCTCGGAGGCGGACGAAGAGATGATATCCTGGGAGCAAATGCTGCGTATAAGGATTTGACACCTCTCACGAGCCATTGATGCTGGCGAGGCCAATCATTCTCATTGAGAGGGTCAGCATCGTGAAGCGACAAACCGATATAGTATTTCTTGCCTGGCTGGACTTCTTCCCACCAAAGAGCTTCGCTAGTTGCCTGCTCAATTTCACTCCTAGAGGAACCAAGCATCTCGAAGTAGGCGCGGGACGTTCTTCCATAGAGAGCAACGTAAACACCGATCCTGCGCTTTTCGACGATACGATAAGCATACAGATAGCAGTTCTTCTTGGCATCAATAGTGAACGAGTAATAACCCATACGAGGAGGCGTGACCTTGGGTTTAAGTGCTCCGCCGTTTTCATCTAGCAATTTGTCGAATGCACTCCAATAAGCCACTCTATTGATTTCGTTGCCTTCAAGTTCGTCATTTAAAGTTTGCCTTACGGATCTTGAGACGGCCCGAGTCCAATTGTTTGGCTTGCTCACTACATTGAAACGGGGTGCCGGCGGCGAATCCTCAATCCGCCAGAGTTCGACCTCGACACCGAAAAATGCGAACCCGTCGTTGGTGATCTCATTCAACCAGTCCAGTGCAGCCCTATGCTCATCGGTAAATCGCGCGCTGATCCAGACGATTGTCGCTGCGTCGAGGCCAGCAGCGTATGTCAGGATCTGGCCCAGATGAGTATGATCCGTGCGTTCGATCTGGTTCTCGATGAGCACCCATCTGTCAGTGTCGAAGTCCTTGCACAGGATGTCCGCGCGAAACGGGCCGACCGCCGTTTCACGCGACTCGAACTCCAGCTTCAACCCTAGGGTGTCGCCAAGAAGAAGCAGATTGTCCGATTCAGCAAGCCACGGCGTGAAGCTCGATGCCTCCGTAACCCATGCTTCGCGCAACGGTACGGGCGCGAGGCGGCCAAACCGTTGATTCGGTGACTGATCAGTCAGCTGCATCGAAACCTGCCGCTCGGCCTCCAAACGCTCAACCTTAGGTTTGTCCCTATCATGCCGAGCTTGAGGTTTCAACGACGATGGCTCGAATTTGATCAACGAAGGAGAGCTCCAGATTCTCGAGGAATTGACTGACCCATGCCCCGCCGCAGCAACACCTACGCCATCCGCCTCGCAGTCGAGGGCGGCGGGCAAGTCAAGGCCGAGCTCGTCTCGGTCGGCCAGAGCGGCGAGCAGA
>JANQEO010000109.1 GCA_028278325.1 Candidatus Binatia bacterium | reverse complement strand
GCTCGCGGATCCCGGCGGCCATCTTGCGGCAGTTGGCGGCGTACACCTCGACGTCGACGCGTCCCTCGGGCTTGCCGAGCACGTGCGGCAGGGCGCGCTCCCGAGATCCCGAGATCCCGACCGGCGTTATTCCAACCGCGCATGAGGTCGAGCCCTTGCGCAAAGCCACTTCTCTGAACCTCAGCTCCTTGAACCGTGCAGCGCGCTCACCTGCCACCCTGACTTTCGGGACAAGCGGCCAACCCGTAGGCCAAAATCACGCACGCAACCACGACCAACCGCCGGAACCTCCACAAGAGCCCCCGGTCGACAGACGCGCCGTCGTTCACGGAGGCTGACAAGCAACTCCGAAACGAACACGCATCAGATATGCCCCGTGCGGGAAGACCACATCACGCATCCCGGCACAGAACCGCTCATACGCCTCCCGATACGCCTCGAGCCACCGCTGGTCGCGCTGCAATGCCGCAATGCGCTGCCACTTGCTCCGCGACGCTACTCTCGGGTTGAGGTTGAAGCGCGGCTCACGAGAACGCGGCGTGTCAGTGGGCCTCTGCCGCAGAACCCGACGCATCCCCAAAAAGCGCTTCTGCTCGTGCTTCGCCGCAGCCACCACCTCGCGCTCCCTGGCTTTCACTTTCCGCATCAGCAGGCGAAACAGCTCCTCGTCCGAAAGCTCAGGCAGGATGTCCGGCCGGCTCACTTCGATGACCACCTGCTCGGGCAGACCACCGGCGTCGTCGAAGAACGCTTTGGGCCGCTGAAACACCAGCTTCGCTCCGAACCGAAGGCCGTAGGTCGTCAGCCCCTGCCAGTCGGTACCGCGGCGCACGAGCCGGTCTTTCACGGGGTTGGTGAGCGTGTAGACCATGCGGTCGAGCACCTCGGCGGGGGTTGCGAGTTCGACGTCGGATGGCGAGTCGCTGGCAAAGAAGTTCTCGAAGCGCCCCCAGTGCGCATTCATGGCCCTCGCGACCAGCATATTGAGTAGGTGCTTGAAGTCCGGAAGCTCGCCATAGGGGTCGGTCACGTCGGCGTGGTAGTGATTGCTCAAGACCGTCACCGCGTGAAGCCGGATACGGAAGCGCTCCAGCGCGAGCCCCAGGCAATACCCGAAGACCTCCCTTGTCACCGTCGTAGGCAGCAGCAGGAACTGGCGTTGCGCGGTCCGGCGCGTGACCTTGTACATCGCGCCTGGCCGCATGGGTCGTGGTGTCACGCCTGCTGAGTCGACCACGACACACAGGCATTGCATCGGCCGAGCCGGTGGCCAATCAGTTGGCCACTTGGTCTGCTACCATGCATGTAATGAGGAACCTCGGTCGGGGTTCGGGAGGGATGTGGAGGCAGCAATAGGACCCGTTGCGCCCGGATCGGCCGCGGCAGCGGCACGGATCGGCAGGGGCTGCACGGCGGCATCGACCCCGTCGCGGGCCGGCTCGGCCAAGCGGCGAGATCATCTCCACCCGTCGACCGCACGAGCCCGGGGGTCCAGCGCCGCGACCACGACCAAGCGGATCGCGAAGACCAGACCCCCGGCACCGCGACGAGACGGCCTGTCCCCGTGCCTCGGGGTGCCAGCCAACAGGTCCCGACCGAAGTTGTTCAAATCGCGCACGTGGCCAGCATGTCGGACGCAGCCTGATCCGCAGGTGGGCCGGGTGCGCGATCCGATCAACCTTGGTCGGGTAGAGGTAGAGGCTGCGGCCCCGCTGGTTGGCAATAGTCAGAACAGAAAGGGCTTGGGACTCCCCGCCGCGACCTTCTGAAGCTCGTCAGCGGAGAGTTCATCCGCCCTGTCGGGCGCAACCGGTAGCACCAAGTGCTGAAAATCGGCGGTGTTCTCCACCACCTTTACCGTGGTGCCGACGGGAATCTCGACACCCTCCTCAGCGAGTGCCGCGTGGGGGTCGCTCAAGAGCTTGGCTTTGTAAGCTGCATCCCGCCAGGCTCGAGCAATGGCGTTGGCTAAGGTCATCGGTCGTCTCCTTGTCTGTTGTAGCGATACGAGATGGGGATCAGTTGCAATGGAAAGTAGCAGAATGTGCCGGGGCACGCGCCTCCTGGGGACTGGGCGGCGTGGGGCTCGTGAATCTCGCATTTAGCTTCGGGGGCTGGCGCTACGAAGGCGGCAATGTCGAGGACTCTCGGGTAGGCCGGTAGGCTCCCCTAGCCGCAGACGCGTTGGAACGCCGCGAGGGCGCCGTCGATGGTGGCGTCGTCGACACACATGGACAGGCGTAGGTGCTGCGGGACGCCGAAGGCGGTTCCGGGCACGACGATCGTCCGCTCGGCG
>JANQEO010000053.1 GCA_028278325.1 Candidatus Binatia bacterium | reverse complement strand
CTCGATGCCGTAGTGCTGACCCATGCTCACATCGATCACAGCGGCTATCTGCCCGTCCTGGTTCGCGACGGGTTCACCGGACCCATCTACTGCACACCGCCCACCGCGGATCTTTGCAACATACTCTTGCCCGACAGTGGATACCTCCAAGAAGAGGACGCGCGCTATGCGAACCGAAAGCACTTCTCGAAGCACGACCCCGCCCTACCGCTGTACACGGAAGCCGACGCGCGTCGCGTGCTTGGAAGATGGAAGCCCGTAGAATTCGGTGACAAGATTACCGTCGGCGGCCTGACGGTAGAGTTCCAGAGTGCCGGCCACATCCTCGGTGCCGCGTCGGTACGAGTCTCGAACGCGAGCCGCGGCGTCTTGTTATCAGGAGATCTCGGACGCCCCGACGATCTCCTGATGCACCCTCCTGACGACCCGGGCGGCGCGGACTACGTGCTCATCGAATCAACCTACGGCGATCGTTGCCACGGCGAGGTAGACCCGATCGAAGCTCTCGGCGGTGTGATTCGGCGAACCACGGAGCGTGGTGGCGCCGTACTCATCCCTTCCTTCGCCGTCGGGCGGGCACAGACCATACTGCTATGCGTGCACCGTCTGCTCGAAAGCGGCGCCATCCCTGAGTTCCCGGTCTACCTCAACAGCCCGATGGCCAGCGATGTGACCGAACTCTACGAGCGTCATCATTCTTATCACAGCCTTTCCGACAACCAGTGTGAGGCGGTGTGCGGTCTACCGACCGTGGCGAAAACCATCGAAGAATCGAAACGGCTGACCGAGCTCACGGGTCCGATGGTCGTCATCTCCGCGAGCGGCATGCTCACAGGCGGCCGGGTGCTTCACCATCTCAAGGCCCTGGGTCCTGACTCGCGCAATACTATTGTGTTGCCCGGCTACCAGGCAGAAGGCACGCGCGGCGCGGCGCTCGCACGCGGCTCTAAGCAGGTGAAAATTCATGGCAGTTACGTTCCCGTGGATGCCGAGATCGTCCAACTAGACATGTTTTCGGCGCATGCCGACCGTGACGACCTCCTCGCATGGCTGGGCCGGTGCGAGACCGCGCCGCAACAGGTCTTCGTTGTGCATGGTGACCCAACGGCAGCCGACGCCCTACGTCTCAAGATCGAAGAGAATCTATCCCTGCGTGCGGTCGTGCCCGAGCACGGGCAGACAGTAGAACTTGCTTGACTAGCCTCATCGGCGTGAGGCGTAGGAGCGCCGCGGGCGCGGCCGATGTCACGTCGCCGCGACGTGAACCTCAGGCCTTCATGAATTCCTCGAAGGCATCCTTATAGTCTGGGTGCCATCGAGACAGTGCCGGCCGGTTCTTGATGAGGTCGTCGGCGTTCCACTGGATCCGCTTCTCGTCGATCTCGCGTGTCGCCTCGTTGTCGGGGCAAAGGATGTAGAAATCTCCTCTATCCAGACAAGGCAGCATGAACTCTACGGTCTGCTCGGCCGTCCATGCGAAGGGGGGCTTCTCGGGCAGGAATCGCGATACCATCGGCGTGTATACGAAGCCGGGTACCAGCAGATGGGCCGACAGCTTGCAATCGTCGATCAACGTGAATGCGTGCGCGACGCTCTCGGAGTATGCGAGCACACCCGCCTTCGACAGATTGTAGGCATAGTTCCCCGGTGGCCGCGTAATCCCTTGTTTGGATCCCGTGTTGATGACGGCACCGGCTTGTCCGGCTTCGAGCATCGCCGGGATGAAGGCATGGCAACCATGAATCACCCCCCAGAGATTCACCTCGAGGGTCTTCTTGAGCTCGTCGAGATATTCCCATGGAGGCCCGACCATGAGGCCGATGCCTGCGTTGTTCATGAGGCAATGAACGCCTCCGAGCTCGCCGAATGCCAGGTCGCGAAGCGCCTCGACCTGAGCGAAATCGGTCACATCGCAGGCTTGCGCGAGAACCCTTCCCTGCCCACGGGTTTCGGTCTCGAGTAAGGCCTGCGCGGCCGCGAGCGCATCCTCGTCGCGGTCAGCGATGAGTATGTTCATACCGTCGCGGGCAAATGTCTGCGCGGCGCACAGGCCGATCCCGCTGGCGCCGCCGGTGATCACGGCTACATTCCCGGGCTTTCTCCAATCTGTCATAGCTCATACTCCATCATCTTGGCGAAGTGGCGGGTCGTTCGAGTCCCGCCGGCAAAGCGACTCGGTCCGCTTTCTACCAGGTATCAACGTTCGGGCGCTTCTTGCGCGTCCGGCTCGAAACCGGTGGCAGGGAACGCAACGCAGCCGAGATCCACTTCCGCGAGTCTGCAGGGTCGATTACGTCGTCCAGTTCGAAGTGAGACGCCATGTTGACAGCTTTCCCGCGCTCGTACATGTCGGCTACCATCTTTTCGTATGCGTCCCTTCGTTCCTCCGGATCTTCGATGGCCTGCAACTCCTTGCGGTAGCCGAGTTTCACCGCGCCTTCCAGTCCCATCCCGCCGAACTCCCCCGTGGGCCAGGTGACCGTAAACAATGGCGCTTTGAAGCTGCCGCCCGCCATCGCCTGAGCACCAAGGCCATAACCCTTGCGTGTGATTATCGTCATCAACGGCGCATCGATATTGGCGCCGACCACGAACATGCGTCCGGCATGACGCACAAGCGCCGTCTTTTCGCTCTCGGGCCCGACCATGATGCCGGGGCAGTCGCAAAGGCTGAGAATCGGAACGTCGAAAGCATCGCACAGTTGCATGAATCGCGCTGCCTTGTCCGCCCCGTCTGAATCGATGGCGCCGGACAAGTGTGCCGGGTTGTTGGCAATGACGCCGACAGGCCTACCCTCGACGCGGATAAATGAGGTGATGATGCCGGGCCCCCAGTGCTTGCGGATCTCGAGGATAGATCCGAGGTCTGCGATCCCCTGAATGACCTCGCGCATGTCGTAGTAGCGCAGCCGGTTCTCCGGGACGATGAAGCGCAGCTTGCGCTCGTCGGGCGCTTCCCAATCGCTTAGCGATCCTTGGAAGTAGGACAGATACTTGCGTGCAACCTCGACCGCTTCCGCTTCATCCTTTACCGGGATGTCGACTACGCCGTTCGGCACTTGCACGTCCATGGGACCCACTTCCTCGGGCTTGAAGACACCGAGCCCGCCACCTTCGATCATGGCCGGGCCGCCTACCCCGATGTTCGATCCTTCCGTGGCGATGATCACGTCACAACACGCCAACAACACCGCGTTGCCTGCAAAACAACGGCCGGTAGTGATGCCTACTAGCGGCACGAGGCCCGATAGCCGCGCGAAATACGTAAACGCCAAGCAATCGAGGCCCGCCACGCCGGGAGCGTCGGTGTCGCCGGGGCGACCGCCACCGCCTTCGGCGAACAGCACCGTCGGTAGACGATACTCTTCGGCTATCTCGAACATGCGGTCCTTCTTGGCGTGGTTTTTCATGCCCTGAGTCCCGGCAAGAACCATGTAGTCGTAAGACATCACCATCGCTCTTGCCCGCTCAGCGTAGAAGACATCGCCATTGATCTGACCCAGGCCGCAGACCATGCCGTCGCCCGTCGTGTTCTTGATGAGATCTTCCATGCTGCGGCGACGCCGTTGAGCGGCAACAACGACGGATCCGTATTCGACGAAGGTGCCCTCGTCGCACAGATCGGCGATGTTTTCGCGGGCCGTACGATGTCCGGTGCTATGGCGCCTGGCTACGGCTTCCGAGCGATTCTCGTCGCGTCCAGCTTCCTTGCGCTCGAACATTTCCGCCAGGTCGGGCCGCACATAGTCGAGATCGAGCTCCTCCTCGTGGTCGCGGTCGGCTCCCGCAACGTCGGATTCTCGCAAGTAGACGAGCGGATGCCCCTCGAAGACGGTGTCACCTTGAGACACGCCCAACCGCTCCACGATCCCGCCGACGTCGGACTTGACCACGTGCTCCATCTTCATCGCGTCCATGACGAGCACTTGCTTGCCGACGTAGACCTCGTCTCCGGGAGAGACGTCGAGACTGACGACCGTCCCGTGCATGGGCGCCCTTATGGCCGTGACTCCCTCCGGTAATGTCTCATCGACGAGCGCAAGGGTCTGGGTCGTTTGAGGGACGCTGGCCGTGCCTGATTTGCCGTGGTGAAGTACGGCCAGCGGGTCAAGCTCGTCGACCTTGGCGCCTGCCAGCGCAGGTCCCGCTGCCGCTTCCGAGCCCTGGTCTTGACGCCCGGCGCTGAACTCGCGATGTCCACCGTCGGAGACAAGCTGCTCCAGGTGCTCGTCAATGAAGCCGGTATGCACCTCGTTCGCTTCGAACTGAGCGTGCGTGAAGAGATTCCGAAGCAGCCCGAGGTTCGTCGCCACACCTTCGATGCGGGTCTCGCACAACGCACGATATGTCCTGCGAACTGCGTCGGCGTAGTCACCCGAAGGCGAGTGAACGATCAGCTTGGCCAGCAGCGAATCGAATGCAGGGCTGGTCGCGTACCCCGAGTAGCCATGGGTGTCGATGCGTAGATCGGGACCTGTCGGAACTTCGAAGGTGCTGAGCGTTCCGGCTGCCGGCCTGGTTGTGCCGTCCGGCTGCATGGTCTCCATGTTGATGCGCGCCTGGATCGCGTAGCCGCGGGGCACCGGGATCTCGTCCTGCACTAAGCCCAGCGATGCGAGGGAGTTGCCGGACGCGATTTCCAGTTGGACTCGCACCAAGTCTATCCCGGTCACTTCCTCGGTGACCGTGTGCTCCACCTGTAAGCGCGCATTCGCTTCGATGAACGCGAAACGCTCGCCGAGGCCATCAACCACGAACTCGACGGTGCCAACACCCCGATAATCGGCTGCTGCACCGATGTTCACCGCCGCGGACGTCAAGGCATCACGGACTTTCGTATCGAGAGTCGGACTCGGAGCACACTCGACCAGCTTCTGATGGCGGCGCTGGATACTGCATTCACGTTCCCAGAGATGACTAACCCCGCCATCGCCGTCACCAAGGATCTGGACTTCCATGTGTCGGGCCTTGGGAAGATACTCTTCTGCGTATACTTGCGGGTCGCCGAAGGCCGATGCAGCTTCGGACGTGCAGCGTTTGTAGGCTTCCTCGAGATCCGCGGCGCTCCCCACAACACGCATGCCGCGGCCGCCCCCACCCGCAACCGCCTTGATCACCATGTCGGTGCCGTCGGGTAGTGCTGCGAAGAACGCCCGTGCGGTCTCGAGCGATACTGGCTCAGCGCTACCCTCAAGCAGATTGACGCCGCATTCAGCTGCTAGAGTACGCGCCCTGACCTTATCACCAAGCAACGCCAGCGTGTCCGGGGTCGGCCCGACAAATGACATCTCTGCAGCTTCTACAGCTGCCGCGAACCGGGCGTTCTCACTCAGAAACCCATAACCGGGATGGACCGCATCACAGTTGTAGCGTTGAGCAACAGCGACAAGTTGCTCCGCGTCCAGATATGCAGCAGTCCCGAGCCCCTCGATCATCACGGCTTCGTCGGCTCTGAACCGATGAAGCGAGCGCTCATCATCCTGGGAATAAACCCCAACGGCAGAGATCCCCAAATCCGCTGCAGTCCGAGCGATCCGGATCGCTATCTCGCCTCTGTTGGCGATCAGTAGTCTTTTCACGTCTAGTCTATGGCCAGTCGAAGCCGATCTGTAGCCCCTCTCAAGAGATAAAGGACGAAATCCAACCAGCAGTGCGCTTCGCCGGCCTGACGCCGCCGTTCAGTCGACGGCACTCACCCGCCTGAACGCGTGCATGGCGATCATAATCATCGCAATCGTGGTTATGAACGCGAATATGAGGGCCGGTGCCAGGCCTATAACGCCGGCGATGTTCGACTCGCCCAGACGATTGTCACCGAAGGTCAGAGCACGACTCGGCGCAAACATGCCTCCCCAGTAGAAGATCGTATTGGCGTAACCGGTTCCCACCAGCATCCAATACAGGTGCTTGGCGGTACGGTCGGGCAACTCCAGCGCCCACAGAAGAAGGGCACCTGCAAAAACGAGCAAGCCGTTCATCAAGCCACCGGCGTGTGTGCGAGCCCACGCCCGTGGATCGCCTGGCACTTCGAACTCGAGGAGCACGCCCGGGAGAATCTCGAATCCGCCGATGAGACTCATCACCAGGCCGAAGCCGGCCAGCAAGCCGAAGATCGTTACGATGGCACCGTGGCCAACCATGCGACGTTGTCGTTGATCCATAACCCTCTCCTTTGGGGCCGGATCAGACTACATCGATGGAGGTAACGCCAGGTTTTTCGACAGACTCCTTCGCGACTCGCTCGACTAGGATGCGCCGGGCAGCTCGACTACGCCTAGCTGAACGAAGGCAGTGAGGTAGTCACTCAGCCCTGACTGCTTCACGATCTTGCCGTTCTTGCACTCGCAAATGGTGACGTCCCTGATCTCGAACGACTTCCCGGTCGGAGCCATGTCGTGAAACGCGCCCGTATGCGTGCCCCGGATCGTCAGAACGACGACGATCTTGTCTCCGCCGTCGATCAGCTCGTCGATGTGTTCTCGATAGTCAGGGAAGGCTTCGCGTTGCAGCACTGCCAGATTCTTGATTCCATCCAGGCCCTCACCCCAATCCGTCATCGGGTAGTCGGACTCGAAGTCATCGGAGTAAAACTCGCCGATCCGCGAAACATCCCCGTCGGTCCAAACGACCTTGCATGCGGTTCTTACCAACTCTTCGTTCGTCATGTCGTTCCTCCTCGTAATCTACGCAGGGCACCGTCGCGTCCCCAGACGCTCTCGGTCACCGGCCGTCCAGCTCGAAGTAGGCCGCGATACCGGCGTTGCCCATCTCGTCATAGAGCGAGCGTGCGGAGCGTAGCCAATGCTCACGCGCATCGGACGACGTCGATAGTCGCCCGCGTTGCTCATAGATGACCGGTAGGAACAGTCGTGCATCGGTCTGCTCGACCAGACGCTCGGCGGCTTCCAGCTCGCTGAGCGCAGCATCGCGCTTGCCGGACATGCGGGAAATCACCGCGCGAGTAAGGTACGCCCGGGCGAGAGAGACCCATGCTCGCTTGTCCCGGCACTCGGCGACCGCCTCGTCGGCAAGCGCCTTGGCACCGTCGAGATCGCCCAAGCCGGCGCGTGCCAAAGGCGGTGCCCAGCTCGTCAGGTTCACGACGTCTAAAGCTGTTCGCCTCTCACGCCCGAGGTTACGAGCAGTGTCGAGCAAATCCCAGGCCTGCTGCCACTCGCCGCAGGCTAGATAGCCCACGCTTGCAAACCGCCGCACCGATACCTCTTCAAACTGGCTTCCCACTCGCGGCATCAACTCCAACTGCCAACGTGCCAACCGTCGGGCTGAATCGAGATCGCCGCGAGCGACTTCCAGCTCGATGCGCCACAGGTTGACCCAACCGACCGTCTCCGCGGGAGTGCTCGGCTCGAGCAAGGCGGTGGCGCGCTCGAGACGCCGGCTCGCCTCCGATACCTGCCCCATGAGAAACGGCGCGTACGAGATCAGGCCGAGAGAGGCGAGGAGTGGACTATACCCGGCGACCTCGGCACCGAACGCCACGTCGTTACCCGCCAGCGCTATCGCCTCGTCCGCGGACTCCGTTGCTTCGGATAGCTCGCCACAGAGCAGACATGCCCAACTCAGCTCGAGCCCCACCCCCGCCCGTGCCACGTCGTCGTCGGCCCTGCGGGCGATCGCCGCGGCTTCGCGAGCGCACGCGAGATAGTCGCGCAACCCTCCTCGTGCTTGCAGCAACGCACCGTAAGCCCCGATGAGCCCCGCCAACGAACGATCGTCACCACGGGCCTCGTAGAATGCGCGCCCGCGCGCAAAGACGTCCTCCATGAACTCCTCGGCAGCCGAAACGCGAAACCCGAAATGGATCAGCGCGAGGAAGCTTCGGCTCTGCAACCCGATGGTCTCAGTCCCCGAATCGGCCTTCGCCTCTCTCAAGAGCGCGTCAACTCGGCACCAATGGGCAAACGCCTGCGCATAGTCCGTCGTCCGGATTCGGTCGGCGGCGCGAGCATGCCATCGTGCCGCCAGGCGCGGTTCGCCCGCCGCTTCCCAGTGTTCCGCGAGCAGTGCGGCGCGGTCGTCCAAATGGTCGGCATCCAGTTCTTCGATCGCCCGCGCCACGCGCGCGTGTGCGCGTTTGCGCTGTGCCTCGAGTTGCGAGGCATCGGCGACTTCCTGGGTAAGCGGGTGCTTGAACATGAACTCACGTTCGGGATACAGAGCTGTCTCGTAGAGGAACTCCGCGTCTTGTAGGTGCCTGAGCGCCTCGCTCACCTCGCTCGCCGGGATGTCGAGAGTATGTGCGAGCAGGCGTTCGCGGAAGGTCCTCGCTATCACGGATGCCGCCTGGAGTACTTGCTTTTCGCGCGATTCAAGCCGATCGATACGCGCGGCAAGCACGGCCCGCACACTCTGCGGGATCGGCACTTCAGCTATCGGTGAGACAAGAGTGTAGGCCCCCCGGACGCCCTTCAAATGACCCGCGTCCACGAGAGAGCGCACGATTTCCTCGATGAAAAAGGGATTGCCGGCGGTGCGTTCGTGGATCGTGCCACCGAGCGCACGAACGCTCGGATGATCCCCGAGCAGGTCATGCAGCATCGAGCGGAGCGCTTCTTCGGATAGCGGCAGCAACGAGATCTGCTGGTAATGTGACTGTTGCATCCAGCGGGCGCTGTACTCAGGACGGAAGTTGACGACGGCAAGGCTCTTCGAGAGCGCGTTGCCTTCGATGACCTGTTCGAAAAACGCATCGCTGGCCTCATCCACCCAGTGCATGTCGTCGATGAAGGTCACGCTCGGGTGCCGATCACCATCGAGTTTCGCGAGCCTGCGGATGATCGAGTACAAACGGCGCTTGAGGGCGTCGGGGTCCATCGACGGCAGAGGATGCTCCGGATCCGGCACACCGAGAATGTCGAAGAGTATCGGCAGGTCCTCGTGTAAAGTGTCGTCGAGAAGCAACACGCGGCCGGCTATCTTTTCACGAGCTACGCGCTCGTCGTCGCGCTCGTCGAGTCCGAAGAACGAGCGCAACAGCTCGATCGCGGGCAGCAAGGGGACCCGAGTACCGTGCGCGATCCCCCTGGCCTCGTAAACGGGTATCCCGCGCGCGCGGCAGCGCTCAACGAACTCGTAGCAAAGGCGACTCTTGCCGGTTCCTGCCTCGGCAACCACTCCTACCGTGCGCCCCGGCCCGGCGAAGGCTTGCTCGAGCGCGGTGTCCAGCAGGGTCATCTCCTTCGCTCGCCCGACGAACTCCGACAGGCCGCGAGCCTTCGCGAGGTCGAACTGGGTGTGGATCCCGGAGGCACCCCGGAGATCATGGACCCGAAGGGCCTCCGAGGACCCCTTGATCGCAAACGTCCCCAGGTCCTCCAGCGCAAAAAAATCACGGACGAGATCGGCCGTTGCGTCACTGACGTAGATGCTGCCGCCAGCCGCCAGCGATTCCATGCGTTGCGCCAGGCCGACGGTGTGGCCCTGCGCAGTGTATTCCATGCGCAGATCGTCACCTATGGAGCCCACTACGACATCGCCGGAGTTGAGACCTATTCGCACTGCGAAGTCCACGCCGCTGCGCCGCTTCACCTCGTTGCCGAACTCGCGCAACTCTTCGCGCAGGTGTAGCGCCGAATAACAGGCACGTCGCGCGTGATCTTCGTGCGCGATCGGCGCGCCGAAAAGGGCCATGATGCCGTCGCCCGTGAACTTGTCGACAAACCCTTCGAATCGCACGACACCTTCGGAGAGAATCGTGAAGAAGCGCTGCATGATGGCGCTCCATTCCTCCGGGTCTAGGTGCTCGGCGACCTCCATCGACCCTTTTACGTCGGCAAACAGCACTGTTACCTGCTTGCGCTCGCCTTCCAGGGTGGCCTTGGACTGTAGAATCTTGTCTGCGAGATGTCGCGGCGTGAACGTCCGAGGCTCGATACCCGCCGGGTTAGCTTCACTTACTGCAGCGGCGGAGTGATTTTCAGTAGACGCCAGCACGTTGCCGTTGCGCGAGGCCACACCCTGAACGTCGACGAGTTCCTCGACGAGCTGGTCGACACCCGCCTGGTCTAGGCCGAACTCGCGCATTAGGCCCGAGACGGAGACACGGCCCTGCTCGCCCAGGAGCCGCTTTGCGCGAGTCACGTCGTCGTAGAAGCTCACCGTGCCATTCTTATTGCCTACTTCCCCGGCTAAGGCAGCCTAGCGGACGGGGCACGTTCCCTTAAGGTCCGGTTAGCGGCATGATCACTATGGGTAGCCCTGCATGAACACGATTTCCTTGCCTCTGATCGGTCGATGCCAGTGCGGGACGCTGGCGTACAGCGCGTCAGAGCCACCGCTGATGGTATACGCCTGCCACTGTACCAACTGTCAGACGCAGACGGGCAGTGCATTCGTTCTGTCCGCGACTGTGCCCGAAAGCGGCTTTTCGTTCACCGAGGGTGACCCGTCGCGGGTCACGTGGACGTCCGACTCGGGCAACGAACGCTACGGTTTGTTCTGCGGAGCGTGCGGTACGCGGATCGTGAACGGACAGAGTCCATCGATAGGGTTCTACAGCCTGAGAGCGGGAACTCTCGACGATACTTCGTGGGTACGTCCAGCGGGCCACATCTGGATGCGCAGCGCGCAGCCGTGGTTCCGGCCGGATGCCGAAGACGCGCTGTTCGACCAGCAGCCGAGCGACTACACCAAGTTGATCGAACGCTTCATGACGTTCCAGACGTTCTCCCAATAGACTGTTACGACAACTCTCGACGCAAGATCGTCGGCGATTCGCACGAATCAGTCGGCGTGCCTATCATGCGCTCGTGGATCCTCTGACCTCCGACAAACCGCTGATCGTTTATCTCGACTTCAAGAGTCCCTACGCCTACCTCGCCAAGGATCCTACCTATCAGCTTGAGGACGACTTCGGGATCGAGATCGACTGGCGGCCGTTGGCCCTCAATATTCCGAGCTATCTCGGCTCTGCCAAGACGAGCAAGTCGGGGAAGGTCGTCGAGAGTCAGCGTAGCAACTACCAATGGTCGGCGGTTCGCTACGCTTACATGGATGCCAAACGCTACGCGCGGCTCAAGGACATACTGCTATATGGCACGCAGAAAATCTGGGATTCGTCCCTCGCCGGTATCGGCATGCTGTTCGCGAAGGACCAGGGGCGCACCGTGCTCAAGGCGTATATCGATCGGGTCTACGAACGCTTCTGGCGCCGGGAGCTCGACATCGAGGACATCAACGTACTCGAGGCTGCGCTGGCCGCAGCTGGCGCCGACGTGACGTCGTTTACCGATTTCGCCCACGGCGACGGCCGTGTCCGCCACGATGCACTGCAGGCGGCGCTGCATCCCGCGGGGATCTTCGGCGTTCCCACCTATGTGATCGAAGGCGAGATCTTCTTCGGCCGGGAGCACCTGCCGATGGTTCGCTGGTTGCTGGGTGGCCGCCAGGGGCCCGCACCGGACATCGCCTGCATGCACTTCCCGGAGCAGGGCGGCCGGGAAGCATGATCAAACTCGCGATCGACTTCACGAGCGCGCAGTCGTATCTGGCCCTCAGTCCGACCGTTGCTCTGGCCGAGGAAATCGACGCGCCACTCATCGTGTTGCCGTACCGGGTTCCGGTGACAAGGCGCCCCCAGCGGCCTGCGGGTGAAGAGACCGTCAAAGAACGTCACGCACGCGTTCGCGCCGAGTATACAGCCGCAGACATTGCGCGCTACGCCCGGGTGCAGGGCATCGAGCTCGCCGCACGAGCAGAGGACGTCGACTCGACTATCGCGCTATCCGGGCTTCTCTGGGCTAACCACGAGAACAAAGGCGTCGAGTACGCACAGGCCGTCTTTAGAAAGTTCTGGCAAGGAACTCTGGCTCTCGACGACGCGGAGGCCATCGTGAGCATTCTCGACACTTGCGGCGCGCCGGGATTCGACGGCAAGCCCGCCGCCGCACTCGAGGAAGTCCGGGACGTGCTCGCCGAGAAGGGAGTGTTCACGGTGCCGATGTACGTCGTCGATGGACAGACTTTCCTTGGACGACAGCATCTACCAATGATCCGCTGGCTGCTCACCGATCGAAGCGGGCCGCCGCCGATCTGATTCCGAGTGAACCGGCCTCTTACGGGTTCGCCTGCACGAACCCCTGGATTAGCGCCACCAAGGTCTCAGGGATGTCTTCCTGGCAGAAGTGACCGACCCCCGGCGTCTTCACGATAGGCGCATCCGGCCACAGCCCCTTGAAGTCAGTGATCGCCTGTTCGGGCGAGATGCCGAAATCCATATCGCCGGATACGAGCATGGCGGGCTTGGCCTTCACCTTTTCCACATTGCCCGACTCCATCAGGTCGAAGAGGAACGGGAGAAAGCGCTGGTAGTGGACATCGAGCGGGAAGTTGATGGCGCCGATGCAGCTTTCGCGATCCGGAAAGGGCATGGAGTAGGCACGAATCCAGGTCTCATCGACCGCAGCGGAGTTCTGGAAGCCGATGATCTTCATCACTGATAGCACTGTCGAGCCCATCTCTCCGAGAATGCCTTGGAGGGTGCCGGCGTTCTCGTGTTTCTCGATCCACTGAAACCACGGCGTTTTCTCTTCGGGATTGGCACCGCCGCCGTAACCGAACAACGTATTCATGAGGAAACAGCGCTTCACGCGTTCAGGATTGCGCATCGTGTAGGCGCCCGAGATCGGGCCGCCCCAGTCCTGGACCACGAAGGTGATCTCATTCAGCCCCAGATCATCGATGAACTTCTCGAGGTTCTCAACGTGGGTACGCAGCGTGTATTCGCGGTCCTGAGGCGTTTCAGACTTCCCGAAACCCATGTGGTCGGGAACCACCACCCGGTAGTCTGCGGCCAGCGGCGGAATGAAGTTGCGATAGAGGTAGCCCCAGGTGGGCTCCCCGTGCAGGCACACGATGATCTCGCCGTCGCGCGGGCCTTCATCCACATAGTGCTGACGAAACCCTGCTACGGTGCTGAACTTCGGTGCAAACGGCCAGGTGCCGTCGAAGGTTTCTTCTGCCGGAATCATGGCGGCGAGTCTTACAGCGGACCGCTAGCCGTTGCCATGGTCGTCGTCGGCGTTAGTTCACGGGCAGGGATCGAAGCGGAGGGAGACCGTGGTTTCCCTGGCTTCGCGGGGGTAGAGGCCGATTGCTGCAGCGCCCCGAGCCACCGCATACTTCTCGACCTTGAGTGCATGGATCGCCCTGACGGTCTCGCGGTCCTCGTGAAGCACCGGCACGACGCACCGGGTCTCCCCACTCCTGAGCATCTGCAGGCGCGCTCCATCCAGAGTGTGCTCGAGTGCCTTCCATCGCGGCATCCCCACCCACTCGCCGTCTTCGCGGTCTACGATCCAGAGGCGTAGCTCCGCCGGGTTGCCGGCGCTATCCGTCGCGTAGAGCGAGACCACCTCTTCCAGTTCCGCCATCGTAGCGTAGAGCCCGAGGAAGAGCACCACTGGGCTGGCCGCCACCGCAAGCCATCCAAGCCAACGTGGCGTCGCCGGTAGTACCAGCAAACCGCCGAGCAGCAGCGCGCCCAACCCGGCGAACAGGTTCGTCCCGCCCGGCACGGCATAGGCGCCTTCGTGTAGGAGACGAACTGCGAAAACAGTGACGCCGAGGGCGAGGAGCGCGCAGCCAAGTATCGTCTGAATCTTCGAAGACAAACGGCGAAACGCTAGCTCTGCGGCTCAGTCGACACGCGGTAGCGCACGAGCACCCTGTTGCCGTCGGCGAAGCCCTCGCGGAAGCTCTTCTCCCACTTCTTCCAGCCCTTGGGATACTTCTTCGCGTAGGTCTCGAGAAGCTTGGCTTGGATGGCAGGGTCCTTCTCGATGGATCCGATGGCGCGATAGGACGGCCCGTCTCGCTTGCCGATCCAGATCTTCGCTTGCGGACGACCCCAACCGATCCGTTTGACCCGCCACGAATCCGGCCGCGTACCGACGAAGAGATCGCCTTCATGCATGAAGAACCAGATCTCAGCCGGCTCGCCGAGTGTCCCGTCCTGGCGCGTCGACGAAATATAGACGAACTCGGACTGTTCGAGCAGGGCGAGCTGGTCGACCCCCAACTCGGCCCAGAGCCGCCTGGCGGTTGCCGGTATCGATCCGATAGCGCCGAGGGCGACGGCGCCGATCAGGAACTGTCGTCTTGTCAGCTGGGCTTCAAAGAGTCTGCTCGACTTCATGAGGCCCTAGATATCACAAGTCCGCGATGAGGCGAGGCCCGGCGTACTGCCACTACAGCAGAGTGTCCAGAACGAGATCGGTGGACTCGACGATTCGCTGATCTCGAGGACGCAGATCCGGATCGAAGCTCTCCCCTGTAAGGTGCTGCAATCCCTGGATGTAGCGAACCGCGATCTCGTTCGCCTGCTCCTCGGAAAACTGCTGGCCTTTCTCCTTCACCATGCCGCGCGCGAACTCCTTCGAGAAGGATACGGGCTTGCCGTCGCGGGCCAGCAGGTTGCCGTCATCATCCAGCCGCCAGAAGCGCGAGGAGTCCATGGTGTAGAGCTCATCCGCCGCAACGATCTTGCCGTCCGTATTGATGCCGTGCTCGGTCTTGGTGTCTACGAGCACCATGCCCCTACACGCCAAGTACTGAGAGACGACACCGAAAGCCATCAAGGATGAGTTGCGAATCTGGGCATACTGGCCTTCCGTGCACACACCAGTCTCGATCAGATAGGCCGCATCAGTAGTTCGATCGACCTTCTCCTTGGTACTCGGCGTGTCCATCAGGTACGGGAGAATACCGTTGGGCTCGAGCGCGGAGACCTCCAACTCGTGACCGGCGTAGTTCATGGTGCTCTGGCCCGCCTCCTTCGCCGCCAACCAGTGTTGATACAATGACGTAGAGGTCGAGCTCTCCGCCATGTAGAGACGCAGAACGTTCTCCAGCATCACGAGGTCGAGATTCTCCGCGGGAATCACTGTCGAAGCCGGGGACAAGCCTTCCACCTCGAACTGGGAAGATCCCAGCACGCGTTGGACCAACCTATGCATGTGGTCGTGGTTGAAGGCCAAGACCTGGTCCTTGAACGGAATCGCGCCCCGGTTGACGTCGTGGGTAGAAATCCGGTTGTTCCGGAACATCAACCGGATCGGCTCGCCGGATCGGGTTTTCAAGGCGTCTCCGAATACGGAATCCGATACCTTCCCCTCGAGCACGGTGGTGCCCTTCAAGCGGGGAAGCTCGCCGTCCTCGATCAGCTGCTTGATCGGACGGCCCTCATTTACGGCGGCGCCATGGGCCGCCACCAGTTCACGGATCTCCTGTTCATTCAGCATAGGGATGAGTTCTCCAGTCGTCTGCTACTAGCAGATCACGGCGACCGCGGCACCCGGACTTTGTGCACAGATTTCGCGGCGGGCGGCTCTCGTAGTGAACGAGGTAGCGCAAGACCTCGCCGGCCTTTTCGATAACTCGCGTGCGGCTCGCTAGGCCACTTCAATAACTCGCGCGCCGCTCGCCAGGTCTCTTTTGTATCTCGCGCGCCGCTCACTGGTTCGCGGCTTGCGGGTATTCGCGACCGCTCGCTAGCTTGAATCCGAACGGCGTGATGTGCGACCGGCGGTGTCTCGTAGTGAACGAGGTAGCGCAAGACCTCGCCGGCTCGATTGGGGTGAGGTATTCGCGACCGCTCGCTAGCTCGCGGTCGCTCTGGTGGAGGCGGGGGGAATCGAACCCCCGTCCGAAAGCACTACACGAAAACGTCTACATGCTTAGAGCGCCATTATTTCTCGCCATGAGGACCTCCGGCGCACGGGATGCCTCACGGCCAAGCCACTCTGAAAGTTCGGGTCGAAGGTCGGTGGCCGACCCTGTCGCCTATCCCGCTATACGTCGCCCTTTCCCCAGCCGCGGGAGAGCTGAGGAAGGACGTCACGGTCTAATTAAGCCGCGAGAGCGTATTCGAAATCGTCTGCAGTTAGATTGCAGCCTGCTTGTTTAACGAGAAAACAGGACCTCGGCATGCAGTCTTCGCTTCGTTACCTCCGTCGAATCCAAGTTCGCCCCCATAGTGAGGAACTCGGGACTATGTTTAATAATAATGCGGATTTAGGCCGTCGCAAGCACGATATCGGCACGGTTACCCCAATGCGCACGATATTCCTTGACGTACCGGGGGTCACTTTGTAACAGTATTTTCAGGGCTGAGCCCCACTCCCCCAGCAGTAAGAGCGTCCCGTGACCGATAACTTAGCAGCGCCTTACCCCGGCTCCTACTGGGTAGTCCCAGGTAGCTTGCTGGCAGGCCCCTACCCGGGAAGTGACGCTCACCACACCAACCCCCCCTACCTCGAGCAGATCCTGGATGCGGGCATACTGTCCGTGATCAGCCTCATGGATGAGGAGGAGGTCAACTCCCTGGAAACGGGTGACCACTTCCTGCCCTATGCCGACGAACTCGAGGCCCTCGGGGAGCAACGCAACGTCATCGTCGAGATCGAGAACTTCGCCATCGAGGAAGGCGCGGCCATCAGCGAAGACGAGATGACGATGATCCTCGACGCCATCGACGCCGAAATCGACGGCCGCAACAGCCCTACCCTGATCCATTGCTCCACCGGCCACGGGCGCACGGGGCTGGTCGTAGGTTGCTACCTGGCCCGTCACGGCATAGCCACCGGTCAAGCGGTGCTCGACAAGATCAAGGAGTTGCGCGCCCACGATCCCGCACTGGCCGAGATCAAGTCACCAGAGAACATGGTTCAAGAGCGCTTCGTCACGCGCTGGAAGCAAGATCAGTAGTCCACGAGCGGCCGGTGTGGCCGTCCACCCATGAATCTCGCTGAACCCATGGTCGCCGCGCTGGCCGACGACCTCGAGGCTTTGGCTTTCGAGTACCTCGACAGCTCCGGCGAAGGTGCCGTTGCTCAGACTCGTGGGGACCTGTTCGCCTTGGCTCAGGCTTGGCGGCGCCTGTTCGAAAAACACGGGCTGGAGACAGGCGACGAGATCGCCCTGTCTCCTTCACGCGGACCTCATCTGCCGGCCCTGCACCTGGCGGCCTTGGCCGACGGCCTCGCCATCGTTCCTCTCAACTCGGCCCTGACCCCGGCCGAAATCGAAGGCGTTCTCTCCGATGCTCGCGTGAAACTGGTCGTGAGCAGCGAGGAGGTTGTTGAGCGAAACCGATCGATCGCCGCGGAACTGACCGAAGCGGGTGTGTCGTGGCTGGCCGAGAGCGAAGTCGATGCCGATCAAGCGAGCGGCAACTTCGAGGTGCGCCATAGAGACGGTGATGACACCGCCATGACGATCTACACCTCGGGCACCACGGGCGAGCCCAAGAGCGTACCGCTGACCCACGCGGGCTTGCTGGCCAACCTCGAGGCCCTTTCACAAGTCTGGCATCGAAGCTCACAGGACCGCCTCCTGCACGTCTTGCCCGCCCATCACTATCACGGCCTGGTGCTCGGCGTTTACGGGAGTCTGCTGGCGGCCTCCCCTGTCGTCATGATGAGTTCCTTCGATGCGCGCTCCTGCCTCGATGCCATCCGAGCCCATCGCATCAACCTCTTCATGGCCGTCCCGACCATGTACTCGCGCATGCTCTCAGTAGCTGAGCCGGGAGACTCGCTAGACGGCCTCAGGCTTGCGATCTCAGGCTCCGCCCCCCTGCCGGTGTCGCTGTGGAAGTCGTTCAGCGATCGCTTCAGGGTGCCGTTGGTAAACCGTTACGGGCTGACCGAGACGGGAATCGCTACGTCCACGCTGCCCGAGGCACCACGCGCCGGCAGTGTCGGACTTCCCTTGCCCGGCACGACGGTCGGGCTGCTTTGCGAAGGCCGGTACGTCGGTGCATGCCGAGGCAAGCGATCGCCCTTGGGTGAGATCTGCATGGCCGGACCGACTGTGACCGAAGGCTACGGCAACAATCCGGAAGCCACTGACGCCGCCATCCATGACGGCTATTTCCACTCGGGCGATCTCGGTTACTTCGATGAAGGCGGTCACCTCTTTGTAGAAGGACGGATCAAGGAACTGATCATCGTCGGCGGATCCAACGTCATCCCCGGCGAGGTGGCCGAGGTGCTTGCCAAAGCCGAAGGAGTCGAAGATGTGGCTGTGGTCGGCGAACCCGACGAGGATCTTGGAGAGATCGTTGCGGCCTATGTGGTAGCGTCGGCCGCTCAGCGCGACCAAACCACAGAGGCCGAGATCGAAGCCTCTCTGCGTGAAGCTGCCGCCAAGGGGCTGGCCCGCTACAAGCAGCCGCGGGTCTATCGGTTCATCGGGGAGATCCCGCGCAATCCGACGGGAAAGGTCGACAGGGCGCGGCTGCTCGCCTCCGCGTCCTGATATCGTAAGTCAGCGGGCGCGCTTGATCGCTCTTTCCATCTCTTTCTTGGCCTGACGCTCACGGATCGTCGCGCGTTTGTCGTGAGTGCGCTTGCCGCGGGCCAGCACCAACTCGGCCTTGAGACGGCCGCCTTTGAAGTAGAGCTTACGAACCACCAACGTCAGACCCTGTTCGCGGACCTTGCCGGCCAGACGGTCGATCTCCTTGCGGTGCAGAAGCAGCTTACGTTCACGGCGAGGCTCGTGATTTGCCTGGCCGGCCGCAGAGTAGGCACCGATGTGGCATCCGACCAAGAAGGCCTCTCCGTTGCGAATGCGGACGTAAGAGTCGGTCAGATTGGCCTTGCCCTCGCGCACCGCCTTGATTTCGGTGCCGAGAAGACAGATGCCCGCCTCGAGCGATTCCTCGACGTGGTACTGGAAACGTACCTTGCGGTTGACGATGGCATCATTGCCGCCTTTGGGCTTGGCCGCCATCGAAAGAGGTTAACACGGCGACGACAAGACCCGAACTCGCCGCCCATGCCTCGATGGTGTAAACGCGGCGCGCCAACGGATGCCGCTGTGGATAGCATCAGTGCAAGGACAGTGCTCGGCTGCGACTATGGGCTTGAATCGAGATCGTGAAAGAGGCGCGCGATGGAGGAGATTAGGGGGCGGCGACTGGCTCAGAACTTGCAGAATCGAGGATACACGGGAGTGTGTTGCGCCGCCGCCTAACCATCGGTGCCCGGAGCCATTTGTGCGTCGGGGGTGCGACGGCACCACCGGACGAAGTCCGGAACCTACCCAGCGCCTCCAGCGGGCGCAGGTGCCGTATGCACCGCGCGAATCGCTCCATCAACCCCAGACTTTCTTGAGCTTGGACTGACCTCCGATCTCGTGGTCGCGGCCGGCATCGACGTGGCGGTTCTTGTCGTCGACGAACACGACCTTGGGCTTCCACGCCTCGGCTTCGGCGTCCTTCATCCAGCCGAAGGCCGCGATGATGATAAGGTCGCCGACATCGACCTTGTGGGCGGCCGCGCCGTTCACGCACACAACACCCGAACCGGGCTCGCCTTCGACCGTGTAAGTCTCAAAACGCTCGCCGTTGTTGATGTTCCAAACGTGGACCGCTTCGTTGGGCAACATCCCCGCATCCCGCATCAAATCCGAGTCGATGGTAATGCTGCCTTCGTAGTGCAAATCCGCACCTGTCACCGTGGCGCGGTGAATCTTGCCTCTCAACATCTTACGCATTGGCTCTGACTCCCTTTTCTTGCTCATACGCTCCTGCGACATCCACGCCGCCGGATGCTTCGTCCTGACTCGCTTCGGTCCTTGCCTGATCGCCAAGAACCACGTTGTCGATCAATCTTATGTCGCCCAAACGCGCAGCGACCGCGATGACGGTGCTGTCCTCGGCGCGCTCGATGGCCTCCAGGCTGTTACCCTCGACGGCCTCCAGATATTCCAGATCCAAGCCCTCGCACACCGACAGACCGTCTCGCGCAATGTCGAGCAAGGCTTTGGCATCGCGCTCGCCGTCGGCGTAAGCCGAAGCAGCCGCTTGCAGAGACCGGTAGATGGCCGGGGCCTTCTCGCGTTGCTCGTCGCTCAATCGAGCATTGCGAGAGCTCAGCGCCAGACCGTCATGCTCCCTGACGGTGGGCACGGCTTCGATCGCGATCGGGAAATGCATATCGCGCGTCATGCGCCTGATAGTCTGCAGTTGCTGATAGTCCTTCTCGCCGAACACGGCGATGTCCGGGTAGACCATGTTGAACAAGGCCGAGACCACCGTGGTCACTCCGCTGAAGTGTCCCGTGCGGTGCGCTCCGCAAAGCCTTTCGGTAAGCCCGGCGACGCTAACGCTCGTGGCCGCACCGTCGGGGTAAACGTCTGCTGCGTCGGGCATGAATAGTATGTTGACGCCCTCGGTCCGCAGCAGCCGCGCATCACGGTCTTCGTCGCGCGGGTAAGCCTCCAGGTCGTTCTTGTCGTCGAATTGAGTCGGGTTGACGAAGATCGACACGACCACGACGTCGGCGATCTGCCGGGCGCGGCGGACCAGTTCGAGGTGGCCCTCATGGAGAAAGCCCATGGTCGGCACGAAGGCCAGGCGCAGGCCCACGCTTCGTGTCTGCAGGCTGAGCTCCTGCATCTTGGCAATGCTGGTTACGATCTTCATGGCGCCCTATTGAGCCTTACGCAGCCTGACGGGTCGGGGCGAAGAGTATGAATGCGCCCGGCTCGGAAACGCTCCGCTCCGGACCTCCTCGGCGTAGGTGCTCATGGCTTCGACCGAAGCATCGGCCAGGTCGGCGTAGCGCTTCACGAACTTCGGCAGGATTCGCTCTTCCAGGCCGAGCACGTCGTGCATGACCAGCACCTGTCCGTCGCATGCGGCTCCCGCGCCTATGCCGATGGTCGGTATCGAGATCGTGTCGGTGATCTCTGCCCCGAGGTCAGCGGGCACACCCTCTACTACGACCGCGAACGCGCCTGCCTGTTCCAGGGCCATGGCGTCCTTGAGTAGGCGCCCTCGTGCCCCAGGCGCATCGCCGCTTCGCCGCCCCTGAACCTTGTGACCGCCGATCCTGTGTATCGACTGAGGAGTAAGTCCGATGTGGCCGACTACGGGGATGTCGACATCGACCAGCCGGGCGACGGTCTCGGCAACATTGCATCCGCCCTCGAGCTTGACGGCTTCGGCTCCCGCTTCCTTTATGAACCTTCCGGCATTGTGCAGGGCCTCGGTAGCTGAGACTTGGTAGGACATGAAGGGCATGTCGGCGACCACCAGCGCTCGGCGGCGCCCGCGCACCACCATGCGTGTGTGGTAGATCATCTCGTCCATGGTCACCCCGAGGGTGTTGTCGTGACCCTGAACCACCATGGCCAGGGAATCGCCGACCAAGAGCATGTCGATACCGGCGCGGTCGGCCAGACGAGAGAACGTGAAGTCGTAGGACGTTAGCATGGTGAGCTTGCGCTCACCCTTGGAAGAGATGACGCCCGGGACGGTTACCTTAGCCTGCGTAAACTCTGCGGCCATAAAAAAACCTCCCGAACCGATCCGGAAGGCCAATCCGCAGAGACGCCCGGCAAAACACCGGCCTTCGCCCCTGTCAGGCTACACGTGCACCGCACGTGTTTACGGCTCCCGTCCCGGTCCTTATTCGGATCCGAGCGGTACGTAGTTTTGGACGCCCTGTCCCATCGAGCCAATTTCCCGGACGAGGTCGGCGAAGTCACCGCCATTCTCGATAAAATCGATGTCCGAGCTGTTGACCACCAACAACGGGGTGTCGTCGTACCCGTGGAAGAAGCGCCTATACGCCTCAGCCACACGCTCTAAATATTCTCGACCGATGTGTCTTTCAAACGGCCGATTTCGCCTCCTCAGGCGCTTGAGCAAAACCTCGGGTTTTGCGTCAAGGAAAACCACCAAATCCGGCTTTCTAATGCGGTCGTCGAGGAGGCCGTAAATCCTATCGTATAGCGATATTTCGTCCTCGGACAGGGTCAATTCCGCGAAAATCCGGTCTTTGGCAAAAATGTAGTCCGAGACCGTGGCCTGCTGGAACAGATCCATCTGGATCAGCTCCTGCTGCTGGCGATATCTCTCTATGAGGAAAGACAGCTGGGCGGTGAAGGCGTAGCGATCAGGTTCCTCGTAGAACCTCTGAAGGAAGGGATTGTCCTCCAGCGGCTCGCTGATCAGGCGCGCCGAGTATTCCTCGGCAAGCGCCGCCGCCAACGAAGACTTGCCCACACCGATGGGGCCTTCGACGGCAATGTAACGGACTTCACGCAGCCTGCCCACGCCCTCCCGAACCTCGCGCCTGAGTACCACGACGCTGGGAGCCAGTCCAGCGGGGCCTCGATCAGGTATGCTATGTTGAAAGTTGTGCTGTCTGCGGGGGAGTTACTGATAGTCGGGCTCGAGTCGAGCCCTCTGGACTCGGAATCGATAGAACTTCTCGACGAGGTCCGCCCCCTCGGTGTGATCTTGTTCGCACGCAACATGCCCGACCGCGACACCTTGGAGCGCTTGGTGGCCGACCTCCTCGAGCGCGATCCCGGAGGCATCGTCGCGGTCGACCACGAAGGCGGCCGTGTGGACCGGCTCCCTGCGGGCTTCACGAAGTTTCCGCCGGCCTTGCACATGGCCAGGTGCGGAGACCCCGGCCTCCTCCGCGAAGTGGGTCTAGCCCAAGCCCGGGAGCTGCGTGCAGTGGGATTCAACGTCAACTTCGCCCCGTGTCTCGACATCCATACGAATCCCGACAACCCCATCATCGGCGATCGGGCTTTCGGCTCCACGCCCGAGGAGGTCAGTCACCACGCAATTCCCTACATGCAGGGCCTGGCGGAAGGCGGGATGATCAGTTGCGGCAAACACTTCCCCGGCCACGGCGACACGGACCTGGACTCCCATCACGACCTTCCCTTCGTGCGCCACGACAAAGGCCGGCTGATGGACGTCGAGATGCGTCCTTTCGCACAAGCCATCAATCAAGGCGTACCTATGATCATGAGCGCCCACGTCGTCTATCCCGCATTGGACGAGGAGCTTCCCGCCAGCCTCAGCCCCAAGGTGATCAAGGAGCACTTGCGGGCACGCCTCAAGTTCGGCGGCGTGATCGTGTCGGACGATCTAGAAATGAGCGCGGTATCGGCGCGCTATACCATGGAGGACACAGCCGCCATGGCCGTCAACGCCGGCAGCGACGTGCTGCTGGTGTGCAAGACACCCGCGCTCATCCGCGAGGCCCACGGCGGATTATCACGGCGTATTCAAGAGGGAGAACTCGACGCCGGCCAGCTCGCGGGCGCGGCCAAGCGCATCAAGAAGCTCAAGGGTAGAATCAGAAAGAACTGCAGAATCCCGACCGAGAGCGACGTCATAGGCTGCGAGGAGCACAATCGACTCCTGACGAGCGTGTCATGAGCCTGCATCATCGCATGAAGCTCGGGCAGGCCCGCCGCGGCCAAACTTGCGTAAGCGACCGCGGAGGGGGATAAGAATCGAGATGGCGGGGGACCCAATCACCGACTTCGGCCTGTCGTCAGACCCCTTCGGAGAAGACGGCGACTTTTCCTACTACTATGGCGGCCCCTATGCCGTAGCTTCCCTACGCCTCGAGCGCGCGCTGACTCAGCGCCGGGGCTTCATCGTCGTCACGGGCGATGCCGGCGTCGGCAAGAGCGCTTTGGTCAGGTCGATTCTCGAGCGCCACAAGACCTTCGCCACGACCACCGTCTCCTGCGCCAACGCCGTACCCACGGCCGCGATCGAGCAACTTCTCGAGAAGGCAGAGCCGCTGGCCGGCAAACTGTCTGCGACCAGGCGCCGCGCCGCACTGCTTCGAATGATCGGCGAGGCACGCCGATCGGGCAAGCCCATAGTGTTCGTTGTCGAAGATGCTCACTTGGCCGAGCCGCGGCACCTCGAAGCGTTCCGAGTCGCCCTCAACCTGGACGCCGACGTGAGCGATGTGGTCCAGGTAATCCTCGTGGGCCGGCCACGTCTCAACGAGACCCTAAGCGCGCGCAGCTTGAAGGGCCTTGCTTCGCGCGTGGCGGCGAGAACGGTCGTATCGCGCCTGACCACCGACGAAGCCGCCGAGTTCTTGAAGGATCGGCTCAAGGAAAGCGGCGCCGAAGACCCCGAGACCGTTTTCACTCTCGACGCCCTGATGGTCATCGCCAGGCAGTGCGAGGGCATCTTGGCGCGATGCTCCACTCTGGCACGCGAATCAATGAAGCGAGCCGCCGATTGCGATGCGACCGTGGTAACGCCGGAAGTCGTCAGCGATGCGGCTACCGTGTTTGCACCGTCACGCAGCGACTACGAGCAAACCGAGGAGTTGAAGGTCAGACCGCGGCCCAAATGGATGTCGGCGCCCGCCGGGATAGCCGCCGGAGTGTTGACGCTTGCCCTGATCGTCGCCGCCACTCAGGTGACGATGATGGATCCTCTGGCTACCGAGGTGCCCGACTCCCACCCCGTACGTGCGGCAGTGGGCTCGGTGACCGAGAACCAGAACGCGACCGCTGAAACCGGCAACCCCCGGCTCGCCAGAGAACGCACGCTTCGCGAGATCTTTCTGGCCGACACGCCCTACGACAAGAAGATCAAACCGCCTGCGCGGCCTGAGTCACCGGAAGCACCGAAGTCAGGCAGCGGCAAGGCCAAGCCAAGAGAAGAACCTGCCGCTGCTCGCGGCAGCGTCATCGAGAAGAAACAAGATCTCATGGGACCCGCCGTGCCGAAGAAGCCTGAGCCGGTTGCGGCGCCCACGCCGGCGCCTACTCCCGCACGGGTCTCCGGGCACACTCCGTCTGCGAAACAGACCGGCACACTCGGCCTTCAGGTGGGAGCCTTCCGTAGTTTGGACAGTGCCAACGAGCTCAAGGACAAGCTCTCACGTCAATTCGAAGATGTATATGTGAGCGAGGTCATCTCGGGCGGCGACCCCCTCTTCCGTGTACGAGTAGGCAGGCTGACGACCAACGTGCAGCGCGACGCCCTGAGCTCCCGCCTGCAAGCAGCCGGCTACCCTTCCTTCCGCGTCAGCGACTAGCGGCGCTTTCCACCGCACGCTTCAGGCCGCTGCGGTAGTTTCCCTTAACGACACCACTTTCGGTTATGATCGCGGTAACGAGTTCCGCCGGCGTGACATCGAAAGCGGGATTGAAAACGTCGACACCCGCCGCAGCGATTCTCCGACGCCCGATGTTGGTTACCTCTTCGGGCGAGCGCTCCTCGATGGGGATGGCGTCCCCATTGCTACAGCGAAGGTCGATCGAAGAAGTCGGTGCAGCAACATAGAAGTCTACACCGTGACGCCGGGCCAGCACCGCTATCGGATAGGTACCGACCTTGTTGGCAACGTCACCGTTGGCGGCTGTACGGTCCGTGCCCACGACCACGGCCGAGACCAATCCTCTCGCAAAAAGGCTGCCGACCATACCGTCGGCAAGCAGCGTGACGGGGATACGCAGCTTCTTGAGTTCCCAGGCCGTAAGCCGGGCCCCCTGAAGGTAAGGGCGAGTCTCGGTGGCGAACACATCGAATCGCGTACCGGCTTGCCAAGCACTCCTGATCACGCCGAGGGCTGTCCCGAAACCGGCGGTCGCCAATGCTCCTGCATTACAATGGGTCAGCACGCCGGTCGCACCTTCCAGGAGCTTCGCGCCATGAGCGCCCATGGTGCGATTCACATCGATGTCCTCGCTCATGATCGCACGTGCTTCGGCGACGAAGACCCCGTGCACCTTGGCCGGCGTACTCGACTCGGGGAGATCGTCGAGAACACGGGAGAGACGCTCCACGCTCCAACGCAGATTCACCGCCGTCGGGCGCGAATCCATCAAGATATCGGCGGACTTGTCGAAGTCGGCCCTGAGGTGCCCCTGCCTGAAGCGCTTCGCTCCCAGCGCCATTCCATAGGCGGCGGTTACGCCGATGGCGGGAGCGCCCCTGACGACCATGTCGCGTATGGCGCGGGCGGTGTCACGGACACCCTCGCAGGTCAGGTACGCCTCGCGCCCCGGAAGCTTGCGCTGGTCGAGCAGCAACAACCGCCCGGCCTTCCATACTATGGGCCTGACCTCAGCCATTGCCGCGATGCTCTAGCCCATAGCGGGGACTGACGGCAAGCACCTGTTTGGCCCGCCGCACATCTGCGACACAACGCCACTGAAGGCGTGCCCCTCCGATGGAGCTGCGCGCAGCTCGGCGAACGAGCCATGCGGGCGCAGGCAGGGCGTAGCCACCCTGCAACGCAACCAGACGCGACAAGGGACAAACATCACGACCGCCGATGTTGAGTGTAGCGTTCGGCCGGCTCTCGACGGCTGCAACCAAAGCGTCGATGAGATCGCGATGGTCGAGTGTTTGCACAGGCGGATCGAAGCCGGCCACCCTCAAGAGCAGCCGCGAGGCAAGAAAACGGTCGATGTAGGACGGCACCGGCCCTCCCAAAGTCGGCGCTGCACGCAGCACGCAAACACGGGCCTTGCCCCGTTTCGCAGCAGCGCCGAGCACACGCTCCGTTTCGCGCACGGACTCGGCCCATCGCGCTATCGTCGCATCGGGCTCGGGCTCGTCCGGGTCGGAATCGAATGCTTCCGTGAACAACAACGGCGTGGCTCGCGCCACCCCGTAGACGACGGTGGATGACAGAACGATCATCGCCTTGAAAGAACCGCCTCGCTCGAGCCACTGCCGGAGTCCCGAGGAAAACATCTCGGCCTTGGCGGCATCTTCACCGGCCTCGTCTTCGCTGCCGGGCCCGGCAGACAGGGCGAGATAAACGATGATGTCAGGGGATACCTCCTCAAGAAGCGCGAGCACGTCGGCGGGTGCGCTTGCCGAGGTCAGGTCGAGAGGAACCGAGCCGCGGCGCTCTTCGGCTCGAGGGCCGGCCACGGTCACGCCCTCGTAGTCACCGGTGGAGCCGAGCAGCCGGGCGAGATCATCCGCCAGCACACCGCCGCCTACCAACAATACCTCGGCTCGAGCCTTCGCCATCGTCAAATACGGCCACAGTCAAGGGCGGCGGTCAATCCGGCGTGCCCGCGTAGGCGCTTGTCTGAGCTCCGGCGGAACTCTTCGCTCGTTGACACGCTCGCACGCGAGTCCTAGGCTTCGTGCGCATGGAAATGCAGAGCCATACGGAGGTCGTACGCGCACCTGTCGAGACCTGCTTCGATACGATCGTAGATTTCGAGCGCTACCCCGGCTGGTTCTCCGGCATCGATACCGCGCACATCCTCGAAGCCGACCCCGAGTCAGGCACGTGGACGGTCAAGTACACACTCTCGATGATCATCAAGACGATCACCTATACGCTAGCCTACCAGAGTACTCGCCCCCACAGCCTGACCTGGAAGATGACCGAAGGGGACGTTACCGATGTCGAAGGTTCCTACGACCTGGTGCAGCTCGAGCCCGGCATCACCGAAGCTACCTGCACCCAGGCGATAAACGTGGGTTTCTGGATCCCCGGCCCGCTGAAGAGAACCTTCGAGCGTCACGCACTCTCTGATTCCGTACAGGAGTTCAGGGACGCTGCCGAAGAACGCGCCCGCTAGCCCGGTCCGGGCTTCGTCTGTAGCGCTCTCGTCGCGCCGACCGAATTCTAGTCGCCGCCGCGGTTTCCGTCCAGACTCCAGATACCCGGGCCGTGAGCCGAAATGAACAAGAAGACGAAGCAGTAGATCACGGCCAGCTCACCGTGGTTGAGAATGGGCAGGAAGGCCTTGGTGCCATGGGCCATCCAGTACGCTGCCGCCATCAGGCCGCTGCAGATAAAGGCGGCCCATCGCGTGAACAGGCCGACCATGACCAGGGCTCCACCGACGAGCTCTATCGGGCCGGCCGTGTAGAGAACGAAGGCCGGGGCTTCACCCGGTGGGGTTCCGGGGAACCCGAACAGTTTCTGGCTCCCGTGGAACAGGAACAGACCGCCGATGAACACACGCATGATCGCATAGGTCTGCGCGCTGAAGGGTTTCATGAAATCCGCCATATAGCCTCCTCGTTACGGAGCGGCCGCACGCTAGCTGCCGCGCCGTGCTGAACCAAGGTGGCGGTCAAGGAGAAGAAGCGCAGTTACGGGGACTTCTCGGCCCCGTCCGATGAGTCGATCTCGGGGGCTTTGGCGTATTCGACCTTCGTCAACGTTATCGAGTCGTTACGCGCATCGTAGGTACCGAACAACGTCACCGCCCGCCCGGACTCGGTTGCCACGAACGGTTCGACCATCTCGACTCTACCGCGCAACCGAAGCGGGCGCGGTTGTGAGTGGCGAAAGATGGACATGCCTTTGGTGGCGCCCATATAGGCCTGGGCCGCCGTTACTCCGAAAGCCCGTATCTTGCCCGCTTCATCCCGTAGTTCGAGAGTTCCCAAAACGCTCGTGTCCGGTTCAGCCGGCTCCCAATAGCCGTCTACACGCACGGGGCGAACCTGAGCCTCGGCCGGCGCAGAGAATGTCACAACCGAGAGCGCGACCGTCACGGCAACGACGAATCGACGGCGGTAACGACTAGGCACGATAGAAGATCGCATAGAAAACGGGCAGCACCACCATCGTGAGGACGGTGGCGAATAGCAACCCGAAGATGATCGTGACAGCCATCGAGATGAAGAACGCGTCCAACAAGAGAGGAATCATCCCCAGGGCCGTCGTGGCGGCAGCCATGGCGACGGGCCGCAAGCGGCTGGCGCCGGAGTCGACGATCGCATCCGACAGCTCCTTGCCCTCCGACAGTTGCAGGTTGATCTCGTCGACGAGCACGATGGCATTCTTGATCAACATCCCCGATAGACTCAGGAAGCCGAGCAGGGCCATGAATCCGAACGGCTGGCCGGTAACGAGCAGACCAACGGTTACGCCGATGACCGCGAGCGGCACGTTCAGCCAGATCACTGCCGGCTGCTTGAGAGAGTTGAAGAGGATGATCGTGATCAAGAGCATGATGAGAACGAAGGACGGGATCGCTCCGGCCAGCGCAGCCTGGGCCTTACCCGAGTCCTCGTACTCGCCACCCCATTCGAGCGTGTAGTCCGGCGGCAACTCGATCGCCTCTATCTGCGGGCGGAGCCGCGCAAACAGTTTACTGGCAGGCCCGCTGATCGGGTCGGAGAACACCGTAATGGTACGCTTGCGGTCCCGCCTGTAGATGATCTCGTCCTCGAATACCGTCTCGAACCCCGAGACAACCTGACGCAACGGAATCATGCCGCTGGCGGCTGGACTCCATATCTGGAGCTGGTTGATACTGTCGACATCACTTCTGTCCTGCTCGGATGCACGTAGGATTATCGGCAGGAGGAGGTCCCCGTCACGATACAACCCGACGGGCTCGCCCTCGAAACCGGCCAACAGCACGCGGGCGATATCGGGCCTCTGTATACCGTTGAGGTTGGCTTGTTCTTCGGCGACTATCGGCTTGAGAACCTTTACGCGTTGACGCCAGTCCGTACGTATCGCCTTGGTGTTAGGATCGAACCGCATGATGGAAACTGCCTGGTCGGCAAGACGTCGCAGCACCACAGGATCGGGCCCGCTGAAACGTGCACGTATCTTGCCGTTGGAACCGGGCCCCAATTCGAACTTGAAGGCATAGGCGAGCGCGTCCGGGTGTCGCTCCGACAGCTCGCGTTGTATCTCCGGGATCAGGCCATCGATGCGACTCGCGTCATCCACGTCGACCAGGAACTGCGCGTATGCGCCGTTGCCCTTCTCCGGCTGGTAGGTCAACAGGAAGCGCAAGCCACCCTTGCCGACCAGTGACGTGACGTGCGTGACGCCCTCCCTACCCGTCAAGAACTCTTCGATTTCCGCCACACGTTCCGTAGTGTCATCGATGTGAGTGCCTTGAGGCATCCAGAAATCCACCATGAACTGGGGCCGGGTCGACGGGGGAAAGAAGCTCTGCTCGACGAAGCCGAAGCCCCAAAGCGAAACGACGAATACGCCGACTACCGCGCCGACCGTTGCCCAGCGCGCACGGATACAAGCGCCGACCAAGCTCTTGTAACGCTGGTAAAATCCGCTGGCGTATGGATCGCCAGTATCACCGCCGGCCGGCGCGGCCAGGAACATCACACCGAGCAAGGGCGTAACGGTGACGGCAGTAACCCAGCTCAGCAACAGGGACACCATCACGACCTGGAACAGCGAGCGACAGAACTCGCCGGTACTGTCTTGGGACGTGCCGATGGCGGCAAAGGCCATGATGGCGATCAGCGTGGCGCCAAGCAGCGGCATGGCGGACTGCTGGACGACATTCGACGCAGCCTTTTCTGGATCTTCGCCACCTTGGATTCTGACCAGCATGCCGTCGACGACGACGATGGCATTGTCGACGAGCATCCCGAGGGCGATTATCAGGGCGCCCAAGGAAATACGCTCGAGGGCTACACCCATCGGCTTCAGGATGATGAAGCTGCCCACGATGGTGAGAAGCAAGATGAAGCCGATCAGAAGGCCACTGCGCAGCCCCATGAAGAACAGGAGCACGACGATGACTATTGCCACGGCCTGCAGCAGACTGCTGGTGAATCCCTTGATCGCGGTCTGAACCGCCTCCGACTGCAGTGAGACTATTCCGTAGTCGATGCCCAGCGGCATCTGCCCTTCCAATTCCTGGGCACGCTTAGCGATGGCTTCACCCATCTTGACGACGTTGCCGCCGGATGCTGTCGAGATTCCCAAGCCGATCGCGACGTTGCCGTCATAGCGAATAAGACTACCTTGAGGCTCGACGTAGCCGCGACGCACCTCAGCCACGTCACGAAGGTAGATCTGCTCATCGCGCTCTCCGCTAACGAGAATCGACCCAAACTCTTCGACGGTATCGACGGTGCCGGTGGGCTCGATCGTGATGAACTCCGATCCTACTTTGACCCGGCCGGAGTCGGTTACGACGTTCTTCTTGCGTAACTCGTCGACGATGGCTTGTTCGGGAATGCCCAGCCTGGCCATCCTGTCGCGCGACAGTTCGACGTAGATGGCCTCGGTCCTTTCACCGAAGGTCTCGATCTTGGCCACGTCCTGCACCAGCAGGAACTCTCGCTTCAAGAAGTCGACGTGCTTCTTGAGCTCAGCGTAGGAGTATTCCGGTCCGTAGACGGCGACGAAGACGCCGAAAACGTCGCCGTAGTCATCAACTACGATGGATGGTCCTGCTCCCGGCGGCAGGTTCCCCTGCGCATCGCTGACCTTGCGCCTTAACTCGTCCCATACCTGCGGCAGCGTGGTCTTGTCGTACTTGTCCTTGACAGTAGCGGTGACCGTAGACAGCCCTCTCTCCGACCTCGATTCCAGCTTGTCGAGCTGGCCGAGCTTCTGAAGGGCGATCTCTATCTCGTCGGTGACCTCTTCCGCGACTTGCGCCGCCGAGGCCCCGGGATACGGCGTAATGACCAGAGCGTCCTTGATCGTGAACTCGGGGTCCTCCAAACGACTCATCGTACTGAAAGACTGCAGTCCTGCGCCGAGCATGACGACGCTCAGCACGATCGTGACGACCCGGTTGCGTATTGACCACTCGGCGAAATTCATCAGCGCACGGGCGACGGCTCCGCGCCGAAGCGGCGGACCTCCATGCCTTGGCTGAGATGATGAACGCCTGAGGTAGCGATGGTCTCACCATGGGAGAGCCCGGACAAAACCTCTATATTTGCGCCCGACAGCTCACCGACCTTTACGGGTGTTCGCTCCACCTTCATCGGGTCACCGTCGATCCGCCAGACGTAGGATTGCCCCGTCTCATCGGCCACCACTGCGTTCGCAGGGATCCAGACCGCCACCTCGCCCACCTCCTCGAGAACCTCGGGTAAAGGTCTCAAGACCACTTTGGCGGTCATTCCGGGCCGAATGACGATGTCGCTTGGATTCTCGAAGCGGAACGTCGCGGAAAATGTGCGTGTGACTGGATCGGCTGTGGTGGACAACGACTTCAGCTCGGCCGCAAAGCGGCGGTCGGGAAACGCCGAGACGGTGATCTCGGGGTTCATCCTCCTAGAGCGCTCTTCGACCGACATGCCGGGTCGTGCGTAGCGGAGGTCTTGTTCGGGGAAATTGATCTCGATCTCCAAGTGAGAATCGTCTTGCAGTATTAGGACCGGCTGCTTGGCTTGAACGTTGGCGAAATCCTCCACCAGCTTCTTGGCGACGATGCCCGAGAAGGTCGCGTTCAAGACACTATCGGCGACACTCTTGCCGCGTATCTCTGCATCAGCCACGGCCTTCTGATAGCGCGCCTCCGCGTCGGTGACGTCCTGCTTCGATACGGCATCACTCTTGGCCGCCTGCAGTATGCGGTCGCGAAATGCCTTGGCCCTCTCCATCTCGGCGCGCGCCGCGGCCGCAGCGTTCTCGAAGTCACGAGGGTCGAGCCTCACCAGCACATCGCCTTTTTCGACGCGCTGTCCTTCTTCGACGGGAAATTCGACGATCTTGCCGGCCACCTCGAAAGCCATCTCCGAGTTCTGGGCCGCCTCGACCTTGCCGGGATACTCGCGGGAATCGGCACCGCCTCCGAGGCCCAGTGTCAGCATCTTTACGGGCCTTGCGACAGGCTGCTTCTCTACGGGATCTCCTGCACACCCGGCGCAGAACCCGAGCAGAACAGCAAGGGACGCAGCTGTAACCATGCGTATGCCGTTACTCACCTGTGACCTTTTCACGAACTTCATCTAAGGAACTCCCCCCACGAGGCTCATAGGCCCAACCGCCGCCGAGCGCTCTGTATATTCGAATGAGGTTCTTGGCCACGGCACCTTCGCTCTCGGCCAGACTGTCTTGTTGGAGGAAAAGTGAACGCTGGGTATCCAGAACGTTCTGGAAATCCGTCAGGCCCGCCCTATACAGGGTATCAACGAGGTCTACCGAGTGGGCGGCGGCAACCACCGAGCGGGCCAGGGCATCATACCTGCGCCGTTCTTCGTTGTACGCAACCAGACTGTCCTCGAGGTCCTGGAACGCCGCAAGCACAGCTTGCTCGTAGAAAGCCAGCGCCTGATCGGTGCGTGCGTCTTCGATCTTGATGCGCGCCCTTACCCGCCCACCGTCGAACAAATTCCAACGGAATGCAGGGCCGAAACTCCAGGCCTGCTTCCCATCGTTAAAAATATCCGAGGTACCTTCGAAGGCGAAGCTACCGCTGAGAGAGAAGCGTGGATACAGATCGGCGGTGGCAACCCCTATACGAGCCGATTGAGAAGCCAACTCTCTCTCAGCGCGCCGGACGTCGGGGCGCTGACGCAACAGCTCTGCCGGCAGCGCCACGGCAACCGCCGGCGCAGAGGAGGGAATAGGCGCCTTTGTACCGAACTCTTCGTACATGGCGCTGGGAGGATCGCCGAGCAAGACCGCAAGGCGATCAATCGACTGAGCCAGAACCCGACGAAGGCTCGGTATGAAAGACTCTGTACTGGCAAGGTTGAGTTCGGCCTGTCGAACGTCGAGCTTACCGACCAACCCGGCTTCGTTACGGTCCGTAGTCAGCGACACCGTCTCCCTTTGGGTCCTGACGTTCTCGGTCGCCAAGTGTAATCGTTCCTGCAAAGAGCGGATGTCTATGTACGTCGAAGCAACGTCGGCGAAGAGTATGACGAGAACGTCACGATAATCTTCCAACGAAGCATCGTAGCCGGCGGACGCAGATTCGACGGAGCGCCTAATACGACCCCACACGTCGATTTCCCAGCTCGCATCGAAACCTGTTCCGTAGAAATTGTCGGTGCGCCCGCTGGGCGGGGCGGGGAAGTCCTCGCTTACGCGCTCTCGTTGAGCGAACCCGATCGCGTCTACATCCGGCAACAGCTCGCCCCTGGCAAGGCCTACCCTGGCACGGGCTTCTGCGACCCGCGCGGCCGCCACCCGGAGGGTCAGGTTGCCAGCCGCCGCGCGCTCGATGAGCGACGTGAGTACGGGATCGTCGAAAGTGTACCACCACGAGTGCAGATTAGCCGTGCCCTCGCCCAAGCCTTCGGTGAGCTGCTGGTGCCAAAGATCGGGCGTATCCGGTTGGGGTGCTCTATAATTGAAACCTACGCTGCAGCCGGCTATCGCCAACGCCAGCAGCGCGCCGCAAGCTCGAGACGATAAGTCACGTCGATACCCTGAAGGGCTCTGTTGCTCGGGGCTGTCCATCGGTTGCGCGGCGCGGCTTGGGACTTGGGAGCGCCCCTACATATCGCGAGCCCTGGTGCGCGGCAAGCAAGACGGGACTGTGCGCCGGCGGCTCAGCAAGGTGACCGAAGAAGAGCGGCGCTGGAGCATCTTGTTGCCGCCCGGATGATTACCTCGGGCCGTATCGGTATAATCGCGTTGGCAGAGTCCCCTGCTCGCTCTCAGTGCAAGGCCCGCCCTTCGAACTAGGAGGAAGTCATGTTGACCGTTGCACGCGAACCTAGATTTTCGTTTCTCCTCGGTGGACTGCTGATAACACTCCTGGCAGGCCCGGCTCTTCTGGAGTTCGATGTTCTGCGGTCAGGCGTTGTCGTTCAGGGAGCCTTTTCGTTGACACTCATCGTAGCCGTGTGGAGCATGAGCGAGTCCAGGAAGAGTTTTCTGATGGGCATAGCACTGGCCCTCGTTACGGCCGGCGCCACCATAGCCTACTACTTGGAGCCGACGACCATCGCCGCTGTTGTCGGCCTCGGCAGCACGCTAACGTTCTGCTGCCTGAGCTTGAGTCTCACACTGACCTTCCTGTTCAACACCCGAGCGATCAGCGCCAACAGCCTGATTGGAGCACTGTGCGTGTATCTGCTCTTGGGCATCAGCTTCGGGGTGCTCAACATGTTGATAGAGACATCTTTGCCGAACTCGTTCTCCGGAATCGAGACCAGCGGCGAAGACGGCTCCGCGATCAGCCTCATCTACTACAGCTTCGTGACACTGACGACGCTCGGCTACGGTGATATGGCACCGGTCCGCCCACTTGCCCAAGCTATCGCCTACATGAGTTCAGTGACGGGGCAGTTCTACATAGCCGTGCTGGTAGCCGGCCTGGTCAGCGCCTACTTGAACCAGCGGGGCTCACCACAGACGTAGCCGGACGCCCGCAGCCTGAACTGATGATGGTGGAGCCGATGGGGATCGAACCCACGACCTCTTGACTGCCAGTCAAGCGCTCTCCCAGCTGAGCTACGGCCCCTAGAGAAGAAAACGAACCGGCAGATAGTACGGTGTTCCGGCTCTCGGGACAAGACCGGCGGGCGAGCCCGATTTGGATGTTGCCGAGGTCGGTCCTATTATCCCTGCGCCGCAAGGAGGGATTCGGATAGTGGCCACACTCGTTCTTCTTCGTCACGGGCAGTCTCAATGGAATCTGGAGAACCGTTTCACCGGCTGGACGGACGTGCCGCTCACGGATGCGGGCCGCGATGAGGCCCGGCGTGCGGGCGAGGCACTCAAATCGCGCGGCTTCTCCTTCACCAAGGCCTACACCTCGGACCTGGTTCGCGCTCAGGAAACCCTCGACATCGTCCTGGGCGTACTTGGCCAGGAGGGCATCCCCATCGTGCGCGATCAGGCTCTCAACGAGCGTCACTACGGCGACCTCCAGGGTCTGAACAAGGCCGAGACGGCCGAGAAATACGGAGCCGAGCAGGTGCACATCTGGCGCCGCAGCTACGACGTCCCGCCGCCCGGCGACAAAGGCGAAAGCCTCAAGGACACGGCAGCACGCACCCTGCCCTACTTCGACGAGTACATCATGAAAGACCTGACGGGCGGCGAGACCATCCTCGTATCGGCCCACGGCAACAGCCTGCGCTCCATCGTCATGGAGCTCGACAAGCTGAGCAAGGAAGAAGTGCTCGAACTCAACATCGGCACGGGCATCCCGCTCATCTATGAAATCGACTCGGGGGGGAGCGTGGTCTCCAAAGAGATCATCGAGCCGTGACCGACAAGCCGGCGCGCGTAGGCAAGCGGGCTTTCATCGGCACGGCCATCGGCCTGGTCTGCCTTTGGATAGCCGCACGCCAGGTCGACTTCGACGACTTTACGGCTGCGCTGGCAAGATTCGACCTCCGTTACCTCGTTCCTCTCATAGCCATCAGCCTGGGCATACAAATCCTGCGGGCCTGGCGCTGGCAGATCGAGCTGTCGCCAATCAAGCAGCTCCCTTTCGGCATGACCTGGAAGGTCGTCGCCATCGCCTACATGATGATCAACGTCCTGCCTTTCCGCCTCGGCGAACCCGTGAGGCCCGTGCTGATGTCGTGGAAGTCGGGCATCCCCATTCCGGCGATCGTCGGCAACTGGGTGTTCGAGAAGATGATGGACTCGGCTTCCCTCGTGTTCTTCGTGCACGTGACCTTGCTGGTCGCCGACCTACCCGAATGGGCCAACAAAGCCTCCGTTTTCAGCATCACGCTGTTCTGCTCTCTGGCCGCCTTGGTGGTGGGCTTTTGGTTGCGCGGGGAAAGCTTCTTCAACACCACGCTGGGCCGCGTCCTTCCCGAAGGTGCGCGGACGTGGAGCCTCAACGTGCTCTCCTCGGCGCGCCACGGCCTTCAGATCCTGCCCGACCACCGCCTGGTAGGCTTCGTCTTCCTGGTTTCCCTGCTGTTGTGGTCCTTACCGATTCTGTCCAGCTACGTGCTGATCCTTGGCTTCGGATTCGACGTGCCGGCAGCGGCGGCCTTCGTGATCTTTGTTGCGATAGGTGTCGGCACGGCCCTGCCCAACCCCCCGGGCATGGTCGGCGTCTTCCAGGTTGCCTGCGTGGTAGCTCTCGGACTGTTCGGGGTAGACAAGGCCGATGCCTTCGCCTACGGCGTGCTTCTCAACGCCATCCAACTTCTCACGCTGGTTGCGCAAGGAGCGGTGGCTCTACCCTTGGCGAACGTAGAGCTCGGCACTCTCACGCGAGAGGCGGTACGTCAGGAAAACGTAGCCGGCTAGGAGTTCTTGAGGCCGGGGCCTCTGGTTCCCCAGTTTATCTTACGGCGAAGCGCGCCGTAGAAGCCGTCGTCGGACAAACACACGATCGCAGCCCGGTTTCGTGAACGCCTGATCTCGACGACGTCGTGACCTTGAAGGGAGAAATTCTCCTGACCGTCGAGGCTCAAGATCGCATCGTCATTTCTAGGATCGTTCATCACCGAAACGCTTGCCTTGTCGTCGAGAACGAGGGGGCGGCTCGCCAGAGTGTGAGAAGAGATGGGGGTGACCAGGATCGCCGATACGCTCGGGTCCACGATGGGGCCTCCCGCCGACAAGGAATAAGCGGTCGAGCCGGTCGGCGTCGCCACCACCAGGCCGTCGCCCTGGTAGGTGGCTAGATACTTTCCATCGACGCTGGCCTCCAGCGTCAGCATCCGCGGAACGCTACCTCGGGTTACCACCGCGTCGTTGAGAGCCTGGGACTTCGCTATCGTCTTCGAGCCCCTTCTGACGGTGACCGCGAGCAGGGAGCGGTGGTCGACGTGATAGTCGCCGGCCAGGATCCTTTCCATGGTGGCGTAGAGGTTGCCTTTGTCGGACTCGGTGAGAAATCCGAAGCTGCCGTGGTTGATGCCGACGACGGGCACCGGAGGAGATACCGACAAGCGTGCCGCACCGAGCAGGCTACCGTCACCCCCCAACACCACGACGAGGTCGGCCCTACGCATCATCTCCTGGCGACGCAGCACGGTACGCTTGGTACTTGCACCGGCCCACGCCGAATGAGCCAGGACCTTGATGTCGCGTTTCTCGAGCCAGGTGGCCAGACGCCGGGCCCTCCCGGCCACCTCGGCGCTGTTGGGCTTGACGACTACCCCGATGGATTTGATCTTGCTTCTGGCGCGGGCGGTCATATGCGGGCTCCTGTGCTAGTGTCGCGGCGATGCCCCGACAGGAGCGGACTCAACCCGGGCTTTTTTCCGGCGCTTCCAAACATGCCAATGTTCCGTTGGCCGAGCGCATGCGCCCAAGGAGCGTCGACGAGATCGTCGGCCAGCACTCGGTCCTCAAAGAGAATAGCTTCCTCGGGCGGCTAGTTCGAGGAGACACGCTCAGCTCCTTCATCATGTGGGGGCCGCCGGGCAGCGGCAAGACGACGATCGCGAGGCTCTTGACCCGCAGGGAAGGCGTCGAGTTCGAGATGCTCTCGGCAGTCTTGAGCGGCGTGAAGGACGTTCGTGAAGTCGTGGCCGAGGCACGCCAGCGGCGCGACACGGAGGGGCGTGGCACCATCCTGTTCGTCGACGAGATCCACCGCTTCAACAAAGCCCAGCAAGACGCCTTCCTGCCTCACGTCGAGTCGGGGCTGATTACACTGGTCGGAGCGACCACTGAGAATCCGTCCTTCGAGATCATCAATGCGCTCTTGTCGCGCTGCCGGGTGGTGGTCCTCGACCCCCTGGAGCCCTCGGACCTCGAAGAGCTCATCGACCGAGCCCTCGACGACTCCGAGCGTGGGCTCGCCGCCTCGGGCCTGAAGATCCAAGCGGACGCGAAGCGCTTTATCGCGGAGCGCTCTGACGGCGACGCGCGCGTGACACTGTCCGCCCTGGAAGCGGCTGCGGATCTGACCATCGCGGCCGGCCAGTGCGAGATCACACTCGCCCTCGCCGAGGAAGGACTGCAGAGCAAGGCCCTGCGCTACGACGCTTCAGGTGAAGAGCACTACAATGTCATCTCCGCGTTCATAAAGAGCATGCGAGGCAGCGACGTCGATGCTTCCCTGTACTGGCTGGCACGCATGCTCGAAGCAGGCGAGGATCCGCTATTCATAGCCAGGCGGATGGTGGTTTTCGCAAGCGAGGATGTCGGCCTTGCCGACCCCCAAGCCCTCCCGTTGGCCGTCGCCGTCAAGGACGCCGTGCACTTCGTCGGTTTGCCCGAGGCCAGGATAAATCTGGCCCACGGGGCCGCCTACCTGGCTCGTGCGCGCAAATCGAACGCCTCCTACAGCGCCTACGAAGACGCTCACGCCGAGGTTCGCCGCAGCGGCTCATTGCCGGTCCCCAAGCACCTGCGAAACGCGCCGACCAAGCTGATGAAGGATCTGGGCTACGGGCGTGACTACGTTTACCCGCACGGCAAAGAGGAAGCGGCTGCCGGCCAACGCTACCTCCCCGAGGAACTGGGAGACAAGAGATTCTTCGACGGTGGCGGAAAGCTCTCCACCGACAAGGACGAAGATCAGTAGTGAACGCTGATCAGCGTCAGCCCCTTGGCCGGAGCCGTACGCCCGGCACCACCCCGATCACCGCCAGCCAGCAGCTCCGAAACCGCGCCGGCATCGAGTTTGTCGGTGGCTACTTCGACCATGGTACCCACGATGACCCGCACCATGTTCTTGAGGAAAGCGTTTGCGGCGATCGTGTAAACGAGACTCGCGCCGGAGCGCCTCCACCGGCTGACTTCTACAGTGCGCGTCGTAGTCGGCGCTTCGCAATCGGAAGCGCGAAACGCGCTGAAATCATGAGTACCGATGAACGTCTCGGCAAGGCCGGCGAGAACCTCATCGTCAAGCGGCGCGCTTACGTGCCAGGCGTAGTCGTCCAACAACGGTGAGCGCGGCCTGCCGGAGACGATCTTGTATTCATAGGTCCGCCGTCTGGCATCACGACGTGGGTCGAAATCCCTGGCGACGCTTTCCAAAGATACAACGGCGATGTCGCGACCGACCAAGCCGTTCAATGACGCCGTCAAACGCCAGAGGTCGGTACCATCGTCAACGTCGAAAGCGGCCACCTGTGCTCTGGCGTGGACACCGGCATCGGTACGGCCCGCACCCTCGACTCGGCTTTCGCTCTTGGTGGCCGTACGTAGTGCGCGCTCGAGTTCGCCCTGTACCGTAGACAGCCCGGGCTGGACCTGCCAGCCCGCATAGCCGCCGCCCTTGTACTCGACTGTCGCCTTGACGCGCACGCGCGGAAGCCGAGGCCTGGGCTCAGGGCCCGACCTCCCTGGCTTCGCCGCTGACCACGGGCGTCCGGTACTCGAAGCGATTCAAAGCATCAACGTAGGACAGCGCACTGGCCATGATGATGTCGGTGTGCACGCCATGGCCGCGCACGCCGACGTCTCCGACCCGTATGAAACAAGTAACCTCACCGATGGCATCGGTTCCGCCGGTTATGCCTTTGACCTGATAGCGTTCGAGCTTGGGGTCCAGGCCGGTCACGCGCTTTATCGCCTGATAGCAGGCGTCGACGATACCGTCACCACCGCCTTCGTGAGAGCGCTCCTGGCCGTCGACCAGCAGTGTAACCTTGGCGCGAGGCGTCCCGTCGAGGCTCGAATCGACGTCGAGGCCCACCAGCTCGTAACGTTTCGGAACGTCGGATTCCTCGGCGACCAATGCGAAGAGGTCTTCGTCGAAAATCTCTTTCTTCTTGTCGGCCAGCACCTTGAAACGATCGAAAGCGTCGGCGACGTTCACCGCCTCCAGATCGATCCCCAACGCCTTGAGACGCTCAGCGAAAGCGTGACGTCCGGAATGCTTGCCCAGCACTATCGAGTTGCTCAGGCGCCCGACCCTCTCGGGCTTCATGATCTCATACGTCGTAGCGTTCTTGAGCACTCCGTCTTGGTGTATGCCCGCTTCGTGAGCAAAAGCGTTTTCGCCGACGATGGGCTTCGTGGGCGCTATCGACACGCCGATGACCTTGGAGAGCAGCTGACTGGCCGGGTAGATCTGCTCGGTGACGATGCCGGTGTGCACGTTGAAGTAGTCCCTACGGGTCTCTATACCCATGACCACCTCTTCCATCGACGTGTTGCCCGCCCTCTCTCCGATGCCGTTTATCGTGCACTCGATCTGCCGTGCGCCACCCTCTATCGCGGCCAGCGAGTTCGCCACTGCTAAACCCAAATCGTTGTGATTGTGAGCACTCCAGATGACGTCGTGCCCGCCCTCTGTGTTTTCCTTTAGATAGCGGAACATCTCGCGAATCTGCGCCGGCACACCGTAGCCGGTGGTGTCGGGCACGTTGCAGACGCAGGCTCCCGCCTTGATTGCTTCCGAGAACACTTGGCAAAGGTAGTCCACGTCGCTGCGCGAGGCGTCCTCGGCGGAGAACTCGACATAGTCCAGGTGCTTCTTGGCGTGCTCCACCGCCCATACCGCAGCGTCGATGACCTCCTGGCGGCTCATGCCGAGCTTCTGCTCCAGGTGCAGGTCGGACGTAGCTATGAAGACGTGGATACCTGGCTTGGCAGCCCCTTCCACGGCTGCGATGGCTTTGTCTATGTCTGCCTCGCGGGTGCGCGACAGGCTCAAGACGACGCTGTTGCTTACCGTGCCTGCCACGCGTTGCACCGATTCGAAGTCGCCGGGCGATGCGGCGGCGAAACCGGCTTCGATGACATCGACCCCCAGGGCTTCGAGTTGCTGGGCGATGAGCACCTTCTCTTCGACGTTCATGGTGCAGCCCGGCGACTGCTCACCGTCTCTGAGCGTCGTATCGAATATCTGTACGTAGTCTTCGGCGACTTTCATTTTCTTCTACCTCTGCTCGTCGCGGGCCCGCCACGCGGCTCTTCGGCAGAAAACAAAAAAGCCGCGGGGGAGCCCGCGGCTGTCATCTCTTCATGATGCCACGGGCGTTGCGTCCCCGTCCGTGGCTCTCTCGTGGCCCTGTCTGCGCTCAGACCACCTCGGAGCCCCGTACGGGGCTGATAAGCAGGAGGTATAGGCTGTCCGACTTGCGCAACATGGCTTCTTACCAGTCTTTAAACTGTACCGCTCGCGGGCCCGACGTGTCAACCGCTGGATTCCAGAGGAACTTCTTCTTCGTCGTCCGCCTCGTCTCCACGAGTACGCCGGCGTCCCGCCAGCTCGTCCCAGGACCAGCCCAGCGGGCCCGAAGCCACGTATACCGACACCGACAGGAAGATCACCAGTTGGTACTCGGCGATCAAGACCATCAAGAACAAGATGCCGATCATCAGCGTCCACAAGGGCTGTCGGCGGTGAAGCTTGAGGTTCTTGAAACTGGCGTAGGGAATAGTGCTTACCATCAGCACGGCCAGCAGATAGGTCACGAGCAGAAGCGCCACATGCTTGTCGGGCAATCCCTCCCGCCCGACGTACTGGTACATGAGAACGACCGAGGCCAGCATTGCCGCCGAGGCGGGCACGGGCAGTCCCAAGAAATGTCCGGTGCTCGATACTCCAACCATGGTATTGAAGCGCGCCAGCCTCAGCGCCGAGCAGATCACGTACATAGCGATGGCCAGCCAGCCCCAGGCCGCCCAGGGAATCAGCGCCCAGCTGTATATGAGCAGGCCCGGCGCCACACCGAAGGAGACCAGATCGCAAAGGGAGTCGTACTCTATGCCGAAGCGGCTCGACGTGTTGGTCATGCGGGCTACGCGGCCGTCGAGCATGTCGAAGACCTGAGCGGCGAGAATGGCGAGGGCCGCCTTGATGTACTCGCCTTGCATGGTCTGGACGATGGAGAACACCCCGCAGAACAATCCTGCAGACGTGATCATGTTGGGTACGAGGTAAACGCCCCTGCGCGGAGCGCTGACGTCTCGGATGCGCGCGGTTCTTTGGGCTCTACGCCGATACATTGCGCTCACTGGGCTCTCCCTATTACGGATTCGCCGGCCACCACTTTGTCACCCACCGCTACGGTCACGGAGATGCAGGCGGGCAGGTAAACGTCGACCCTGGAGCCGAACATTATCAAGCCGAACCGCTCCCCTCTGGCCAGGGACGAACCTTCACCGGCCCAGCAGCGAATCCTGCGAGCGAGCCAGCCGGCAATCTGCACGACCACGACGGAGAAGCCCAGGCGCGACTTCATGAGCAGAGCGTTGGATTCGTTGGCCTCGGAGGCGTCGGCCGAATAAGCGGCCTTGAAACTTCCTGACCGGTGCTCGACGGCTTCGACGACGGCATCGACAGGAGAGCGGTTCACGTGGACGTTGAGCGGAGACATGAAGATCGCGACCCGCTTGTCCACGGCGTGGTAGAGCCGGTGTCCTCCCGAGATTTCGTCGACCGCGACCACGCGGCCGTCGGCAGGTGCCACGACCCAAAGCTCGTCGCCGGGCGGAGTGCGCTCGGGATCCCTGAAGAACAGGAGCGCGGCCGTGGCGAGAATCAGCAACCCCCACGCGTAGGGCCAAGCTCCCAAGAGTGCCGCGATCAGAGCGGCGGCGGCCGGAACCGCCGACACGACGTAACCTTCACGGGCGAACTTCAAAACTCGGCGCTGCTCCTCCAGGCAAGTCCGGTCAGTTCTTGCTGCGGTCGACCAGACGGCTCTTGGATATCCACGGCATGAGGCCGCGCAACTCGGCGCCGACCTTCTCGATCTCGTGGCTCTCGCCCTCTTTGCGGAGTTCCTTGAAGTGCGGAAGGCCGCACTTGTATTCGGTCAGCCATTCGTCGGCGAACTCGCCGGATTGGATGTCGGCAAGGATCTTCTTCATCGCGTCACGCGACTCTTTGCCGATGACCTTCTTGCCGCGGGTCAGATCACCGTACTCGGCGGTGTTACTGATCGAGTAACGCATGTTGGCGATACCGCCTTCATAGATGAGGTCGACGATCAGCTTCACCTCGTGGAGACACTCGAAGTAAGCCATCTCGGGGGCATATCCCGCTTCCACCAGCGTTTCGTAGCCGGCCCTGATCAACTCGGTAAGACCTCCGCACAGAACGGCCTGCTCACCAAAAAGATCCGTTTCGGTCTCTTCTCTGAAAGTCGTGCCGATCACTGCCGCACGCGTTCCACCTATGGCGGCAGCGTAAGACAGACCGAGCGCTTCGGTATCACCGCTGGGATCCTGGGCAACCGCCAACAGGCACGGCACGCCCATCTGCTTGGTGAACTCGCTGCGTACCAGATGACCGGGACCCTTCGGAGCGACCATGAACACACCCGAGGCGGCCGGCGGCGCTATCTTGCCGAAGTGGATGTTGAAGCCGTGGGCCACCGCCAGGTGCGTGCCTTCGCGCAGATTCGGCTCTATCTGGGCGGCGTACAGTTCGGCCGCGAGTTCATCGGGGACCAGCATCATCACCACATCGCCATAGGCCGCAGCTTCGGCCACCGGCATCACTTTGAGACCTTCGCCCTCGGCCTTGGCCACCGATGAGCTGCCCTCGCGCAAGCCTATGACCACGTCGACACCACTGTCTCGAAGATTGAGCGCGTGTGCGTGCCCCTGGCTTCCGTAGCCGATCACGGCGACCTTCTTGGCCTTGATGAGTTCGAGGTCGGCCTCGGCCTTCTCATAGATCTTCATGCTGCCTGCTCCTTACCCGGCTTTTTTCTTTTTCTTGGCTTCAGGAGGTCCGACCGTGAGCAGACGCGCGCCCCTGAACAGCGCGGTCTTACCGGTGCGTGCGATTTCCTTGATCCCGATCGGACGCAGCAAATCGATAATCGCGCGTATCTTGTCGTCATCCCCTGTCATTTCGATGATGTATTCCGTCGGCCCGACATCGACGATCTTCGCCCTGAAGATCTCGACGATGTTCATGACTTCGCCGCGTGTCGCATCGTCTGCTGCGACCTTGATCAGGGCAAGCTCCCGGCCGACGTAGTCGCCCTTGCGGAAGTCCACGACTTCGATGACCGGAACCAGCTTGTTGAGCTGCTTTATTATCTGCTCGACGACGGCATCATCACCGGTCGTGGTGAGCGTTATACGGGACACCGTCGGGTCGATGGTCTCGGCCACCGACAGACTCTCGATGTTAAAGCCGCGGCCGCTGAACAGGCCCGAGACGCGAGCCAACACGCCGAACTCGTTCTGCACGAGAACCGATATCGTATGTCTATGCGTCTCTGCCATCTACGTTCTTGCCTGATACACGGCCCTGTCTTCGGGTCACGCCTCGGAAGCGAACCCGACGGGCAACTCTGGCTGTCGTGTCGGTGCGCCAGTAAACGGGCACCGACAGTTTCGAAATGAGTTTCAGGCCGTCGAGTCGGCCCTGTGACTCTTTCGATAGTCCTCCAAGATCTTGAGGATCTTGGTCTTCTCGGCGAGCTTGAGCTTCTGGAAGTTTTTCTTTTCTACCTCTTCGCCGGGTGAGAGGTGAGCCCTTCCCGCCAGTTCCTCAACCCTGGCCTTCAGCCTGTTGTGCTCCTCGTAGGCGGCGCGGAGCTCGGGGTCTGTGTCAACGAGAGACTTTGCCAAATCCTCGTCATGTGATTCCATCTTCACCTCCTGGGTTCGGCGCGCGCAGCTTACAAGCGTGGGCCCCGCATGTCAATTCCGTCCCGGGCAAAAGCCTTTCATTTTCGCGCACTTACTGCAGGCGATCCTAGCGCCCCGGCGGCCTCCCACCGGTCTCGCCCCGAGCGCGTGGCTGAGTGCCGCCGACGTACAGGGGCATGACCTGATGGGCGGCCATGCCTTGGCCGGAAAGCGCGGCCTTTTCGGCCATGAGCGCAAGCGTGTTGGCCCTCTTTGCGTCCGTTTCGACGACCTTCGCCGGGCAAGAGCTCGAAAGCTCGGCGGCCACCAGGCCGGCGGCATCGCCGACCAAGGTCCAGGACCCCGTCTCGTGCTCTATACGGCCGGCCACCTCGGCTGCCGTGGCGGCAATCGCCTCCGACAAAAGCTCGAGCCCCCCGGCGTCGACTTCGTAGGTCGCCGCGTAGACCTTGTTCCTGCCGGCGTGCAGCAGAGCCCAAACCCGGCCCTTGCCGAGACCCGACGCCTCGACCGCCAACTCCAGGGCGTTGATGCCCACGACCGCGATTTCGCGTCCGTGGCACAGGCCACGAGCCAGACCGAGTGCGATCCTCAGTCCGGTAAACGAACCCGGCCCCGTCACGACGCCGATGAAGGAAAGGTCGCGGGCCGAGATGCCCGCCTCTTCGAACAGGGACTCGATGAATCCCGCGGTTATCTCACCGCGGGCCCGGCCGTCGGCCTGATAGCGCTCGGCGACCACACGGCCGGCGATGGCCAGGGCAACTCCCGGCCGCGCGCCTGCCGTGTCTATGCCGAGTACGTATCCGGGAGGGGCGGCTCTCGTCACCCGGTTACTATGCGCGAGATGTCGTTGAAGGTAACCAGCACCATGACGGTAAGAATGAGAACGATGCCGGCGTGCAGGGCTATCTCGCGGTAGCGGACGGGGATGGGCCTGCCTCCCCTGAGGGCTTCGATGAGGAAGAACAGCAGGTAGCCGCCGTCGAGCACGGGTATGGGCAGTATGTTGATCACACCCAGGTTGATGCTGATGATGGCCATGAAGTGCAATACCGGCTCGAGCCCGTCGGCGGCACGGCTGCTGGCAACCTGACCGATCATGATGGGCCCGCCGAGATCCGAGAAGGACAAGCGGCGCTGCATGAGCCTCCCGAGGGTCTCGAAGGTGAGCTTGGTCCATCCCCAGGTAGCCAAAGCTCCGGTCTGCAAGGATTCGAAGACGCCGCTGCTGACACGCTCGGTGTCACGCTCGATGCCGATGATATAGCCCTTGCCGATCACCTCTCCGAGATGATCACGCTGATCGCGCAACTCGGGCGTTACAGCAACAGTACGTTCACCTCCGTCGCTCGCTCTCAGGACGATCTGCAGCTCGTTGCCGTCGCTGGTCTTGACGCTCTCGTGGAGGGCTTCCCAGGTTGCGATGGGCTCACCGTTGACGCTGACGATGGTGTCACCCGCTGCGACGCCGGCCCCGGCTGCCGGGGCGCCTTCGAGCACGGCCCTCACCCGGGCCTCGTCCACCGGCACTTGCTGGCCGTAGAATAGAGCCATCCCCGCAAACACCACAAAGGCGAAGGCGAAGTTGACCGCCGGACCTGCCGCCACGATGGCCGAGCGCTGCTTGAGGTTCTTGACGGAGAACCCTCGTGACGGGTCCTTGGGAGCAAAATCCTCGGAATCGTCCTGGCCGGCCATGCGCACGTATCCGCCCAGGGGGATGGCCGCTATGCGGTATTCGGTCTCACCCCAGGTCCTGGAAACCACCGTGGGGCCGAATCCAATGGAAAAGACCTGAACCTCGACCTCGCACCATTTGGCAACGAGAAAGTGGCCGAGCTCGTGCACGAAAATCACGAGGGCCAGTACGGCAACTGGTGCGATAAAGCTTTCGATGCTCACGGCGCTCTATTTTAGTGGATTATTCGCCGGTTGCCAGAAACAAGTTAACGCGGCCCTCCAAGCCCTTGGGACGCTTGGCTCAGAGGCCGTTCAGGCCGCCCCGAGGATGGCGTAGTAGTAGACGAAGACGACGGGGAGCACGAGGCTGTCCGTGCGGTCGAGCACACCGCCGTGGCCGGGCAGAATCCACCCTGAATCGTCGGCATCGAAGGCTCGCTTGATCATCGACTCCAGCAAGTCACCGCACTGAGCCAGCATACCGGCGACAGCCGACACCACGACCACCTCCCAGCCCGGAAGGGGCCTGGTCAGCAGGACTGCATTGACGATCACGCCGGCCAAGATGCTGCAGGTCAGAGAGACGGCGGCGCCTTCGACGGTCTTGTTGGGACTGACCGTAGGCCACAGCTTGATGCGCCCGAAAGCCCGGCCCCCGAAATAGCCGCCGACGTCGCCAGCCATTGCCACCGCCACCACGAAGAAGGTCAGAGCCGGCCCCTGGGACAAGGCCCGGAGCCAGATGAAATGCGGCAACAACATGCCGGCGTACAAGGCGCCGAGCAGGATGATGGCCGCACGACTGACGCTCTCGTGCATGTCTTCGGCCAGGGCGAGGGTCAGCAACAGGGTTCCAACCAGGCACACGACCAGCCCCGCCGAGATCAGTACGCCGCTCTGGCCTTGAGCCATGGCCAAAGCGATGGCCATCCCCCCTACGGTGGTCATGGTGGCGGCATAGGGAATACCGTCCAGCCCCATCGCCGCGAATTCGCGTAGCGCGATGAAAGTCGCCGTGAGCACCAAGAGCTGGAACATCCAAGTCGGCGACCACAGGATGAACCAGATCAGCGCCGGTATCGTAACCAGGGCGGTCAGAACTCGATTACGAAGCACTCATGCCCCCTGTTGAGCGAACTGCTCGCCCGTTTTGCCGTAGCGTCGCTGACGAGTCTTGTAGTGCTCGAGCGCGTCGAGGAACTCGGCGCGGCGAAAGTCCGGCCACAAGATGTCGGTCACGTAGATCTCGGTATAGGCCAGCTGCCACAGCAGGAAGTTCGAGAGGCGCATCTCTCCGGAAGTGCGAATGAGGAGGTCGGGATCGGGGATGCCGGCCGTCATGAGATTGTCACCGATGACCTCTTCATCGACGTCGCCCGCATCGAGCAACCCGTCACGAACCTGGCGGGCGATCTTGCGGGTGGCCAGCGCGATCTCTTCTCTGGCCCCATAGCTGACCGCCAACTGAACCGTCATCTTGTCGTTGTGCCGGGTGGCCTTTTCGACCGAGCGCAGTTCCGAGAGCACTTCGCGCGGGAGTTTTCGCAGGTTGCCGATGGCGCGGAGTCGAATCTCGTTGCGCATCATCTTGTTGAGTTCGGTCTTGAGGTAGCGCCGCAGCAACCCCATGAGGGCGTCAACCTCTCGACGCGGCCTCTCCCAGTTCTCGCTGGAGAAGGCATAGAGGGTCAGGTACTCGATGCCTATCTCACGGGCCGTCTCGACGATCTCCTTGACGGAATCCTTGCCGCGGCGGTGGCCTTGAATACGCCTGAGCCCACGGGATGTGGCCCAACGTCCGTTGCCGTCCATGATGATGGCGACGTGGCGAGGCAGCGGCGCAGAAGACTGGGAGGTCACGAGGTGACGAGGCCGGTCAGACAGCCATTACCTCTTTCTCTTTGGACTGCACCAGATCGTCGACCTTCGTGTTGTACTCGTCGGTCATGGTCTGGACCTTAGATTGGGCCGTGCGCATCTCATCCTCGCTGATGTCTTTGTCCGCCAACAACTGCTTGAGCATCTCGTTGGCGTCACGACGGTGGTTGCGAACCGAGACTTTGTGGTTCTCGCCTTCCTTGCGAACCTGCTTTACGAGTTCCTTGCGTCGCTCCTCGCTGAGCTCCGGCACCGGAACCTTGATGACTTTGCCGTCGTTGATCGGAGACAAGCCCAACTCGGCCTTGTGGATGCCTTTCTCGATGTCGTTGATCGAGCTTTGGTCGAAGGGTTGAACCACCAACAACCTCGCCTCGGGAAGACTGACGGTCGCAACCTTGATGAGCGGGGTATCGACACCGTAGTAGCTGACCATGACGCCGTCGAGGATCGCGGTCGTCGCACGCCCGGTGCGCACGCGCCCCATGTCGCGCTCTAGCGACTTGATCGTGTCTTCCATCTGCGACTTCAGTTCGGCTTGAATCTCGTCGATCATGATGCGTCCTGCACCATCGTGCCTACCGTTTCGCCCATGACGGCCTTCATCAGATTTCCCGGCTTGGTCACGTCGAAGACGAGTATTGGTAGCCTGTTGTCCATGCAAAGGCTGATCGCCGTTGCGTCCATCACCTGTAAATTGTCGTTCAGAACTTTGATGTAGGAGAGCTCGTCGTAGCGTGTGGCCGACGGGTCCTTTTCCGGATCGGCGCTGTAAACTCCGTCGACACGGGTTCCCTTCATGACGATCTGCGCCCCGATCTCCACGGCCCGTAGACAGGCAGCCGTATCCGTCGTGAAGAAGGGATTGCCGGTGCCGGCAGCGAAGACCACTATGCGGCCCTTTTCCAAATGGCGCACCGCGCGTCTGCGAATGTACGGCTCGGCGACTTCCTTTATCTCCAGAGCCGACTGAACGCGCGTCTCGACATCGCTCTGCTCGAGCGCGTCCTGCAGGGCCAGGCTGTTGAGCAAGGTGGCCAGCATGCCCATGTAGTCGGCCGTGGCCCGATCCATCCCCATCTCGGCTGCACGAAGGCCGCGAAATATGTTGCCTCCGCCCACGACGACGGAAAGCTCGCAGCCGGCGCTTCTCACATCACGAATGTCGGAGGCCAGCGCCGAGACTGTGCCGGGATCGATGCCGGAAGATTGAGAGCCGGCGAGGGACTCGCCGCTCAGCTTGTGAACGACGCGAGGGTAGCGAGGACGCCTTGCGGTCATATCAGCCCTTAGGCTACA
>JANQEO010000049.1 GCA_028278325.1 Candidatus Binatia bacterium | reverse complement strand
CCAGAGCATCTCTTTCTCGACCGTCAGGCTCTCGTAGTAGGCATCGATGAACGCCTTATCGAGGTAGCCGTCGTTCTCGTTCTGGATGACCAGGGTGGGGACGTCGATGTCCCTGATCTTAGGCACCCAGGAGCTCGTCTCGAAGTCGATTCCGGTCCGCTTGCGGATGACCTTGCTGGTGCTGCGGGACAAGAAGCCGGGCAGGCCCATGGCATCGACGAAGGTCGGGTAGTCCATCGGCTGCACCGAGATCATGCACGTCAGGTTGGCGCGGCCCTTGAGACCCTGCTCGAGTCCGAACGCGTTGGTCGCCGCGCCTTGACCCATGCAGATGCTCAGCAGGCCGATGGACGCGTCCGCGTAGTCCGGGGGCGTGGCGATGTAGTCGACGGCCGCGACCACATCCTTGGCCTCTTGCACACCCCAGGTGACCCACGGGATGGCTCCCAGGGCGCTCGCGCCGTGGTTGCGGAAGTCGTACATCAGGACGGTGTAGCCGGCCTCGTTGAGATACTTGGCCTGCCGCAGGAACCTGATGTCGTCCGGGTAGGGCTTCATGAAACGCCTGCCCCGCTGGGTGTAACCGGACCGGCAGCACATCACCCCGAAATGAGATTGGATGATGACCTTGTCTCTGTCCCCTTTGATCAGCCATCCGGACAAGGTCACGCCGTCGGATGCCTCGAACGTCACGTCCTCGTAGTCGAGGCCGTATTCCTTCGGGTCATCGAACAACGGTGATTGGTGCGGCTTGATCATCGTGTTTGCGATGAATCTTCCCAGCATGGCTCCACCTCCTCAGATGCCGAACGCTCTCTTGGTTGCTGCGATGTACTCCTCGTCGGTCGATTGCGCCCGAGGCTCCAGGAACAGCTGGGCATCGTGGCCAGCGGTGTACCGCAGACGGTCGGTGCCGTCCGTCGCGGCCTGGTAGATCACCTCGGCGACGACCGACGGCGGGGCGGCTCTGCTCTCGTCGGCGACGACGGCCTCGATCCCCTCGAGCATCGCTTTGACCATCGGCTGGTACTCGGCGACGCTCTCGTCGTTCTGGAAGTCGAAGGAACGACCGGAGAAGTCCGTGGCGATGGTGCCCGGCTCGATGATCTTGGCCTTGCAGCCGATCGCGGACAGCTCGAAC
>JANQEO010000061.1 GCA_028278325.1 Candidatus Binatia bacterium | reverse complement strand
CCCGACTCATCAATGAAGACCAGCATGTGCCAACCGTGGCACAGCAACGTCTTGCCTGCCAACTAAGGTCGATGTGGAGAACCCGCCCGGCCGGTGCCGAGCGGGCTTTTGCTATGTGTCCTTGGACACATTTTTCACCAAAAAAAGGACCCACCGGTCCGTTTTTTTGCTCACGTCTCCAATGAGTTGCCACCGGCGACGTCGCCGGTCGCCTCCTCGGCTTCGCCATCCCCGAAGCCCGGCTCGTGGCGCCGGGGATGGAGTGCGTGGAAAATCTCCCCGCGCACCTCTTCGACTTCCTCCGCTGTGTCGACGATTAGCTGCCCAACCGTGCCGACAGCGCCGGACAATGGGCTATGCACTTCTGCCGCCATCGCCGTTATCGCAATCGCGAGGTCGCGAATCTTGTAGAGCGGCTCTTCCAGCGCGCTGATTCGTTCATAGGCCATGTCGACCAGCTCGGCATCGGAGGGAGTGAGGGTCATCACAGCACCCCTCCATTGATTTCCGCGAGGGCATCGTGATCGGCTACGCCGGCTTCGGCCGGGTCCCATTCAAGATCTTCGGCCTCCGCCTCGAAGGCCGCAAGAGCATCGAGGATTGAACTGGTCACAGAGGTCAAGAGGTATTGATGGCGCTCCCCGGGCGGCCGGAACACGTGCGCCAGCTCGCAGATATCCCGCAGCGCTCGGTTCTCGGGCGACAGGTCGGCAAGGTTGCCAAGCCGAGATCGCGGCCGACGCTTGCGGGTCCGAGTCGCCGGCTTGCTCCGGGACTCGCTGGTGCGTTTTTTCGAAGGGCTACGGAGGTAGCTGCGGGCGCGGAAAACGCACCAGCGGGCTTCGCTGAGTCTTGGTTAGTCATTTGGGTTGCTCTGGCAAAGGAGAGGCTTCTCAGGGCCTCGCGTCGTCGCGCATCAGCCGCGACAGCCGGGGTCTGAGAACCTGCCAGAGCGACAGGCTGAGCGCTTTTAGGGGTTTCCCCCCTGGACAGCACGCCCAACCCCGGCCATAGTGGT
>JANQEO010000060.1 GCA_028278325.1 Candidatus Binatia bacterium | reverse complement strand
ACCACCGAGGACGGCTTCAATGCCTGGTCGAGCCCGATCTTCGTCTACCGCCGGCATCCCGATCCGCTGTGCGATTGACCCGCCGCGCGCTTAAGCCCGGTCGGTCGAAGGAGAGGGCACATGTCTGGCATGGCATTCGAGTTCTTGGAGCTTTCCGGGCAGCGAAGCGCCGAAAAGCCGCGCAAGACCGGCCAGACCATGGTGATCGATGCGGGCCTAGGCCCAGACGCGCTCCGCGATCAGCTTCGGGTCGTCGGGCCCTACGTCGACCTGGCCAAGATCGCCGTCGGCTCGGCGCGCCTCTACCGCCGCGACCTGCTCGTCGAGAAGGTCGCGATTTACGAGGAGGCCGATGTCCGCCCCTTCCTCGGCGGGCAGTTCATCGAATATGTGGTGGCACGGCATGGTTTGGGCATGATCCCGCGCTTCATGGAGGAGGCGCGCGATCTCGGTGTCTTTGCGGTGGAAGTCTCGGACAACTGCATCGATCTCACCGACGGCCAGCGTCTCGAGCTGATCAGGATGGGACTGGATGCCGGGCTGCATGTCCATGGCGAGGTCGGCTCGAAGCTGGAGAAGGTCGACCTGGGGGAGCTCGTCCGCCAAGCGGAGCTGATGCTCGGTGCGGGTTGCGGTGTCGTCTTGTTCGAAGCGGCGGAACTGGTCGACGCCGGCGTGGCGAACGAAGGCAGTCTCTCCACCATCCATGCCGCCGTGCCCCGCGAGAGCGCGATGATTGAGCTGCCGGGCCCCTGGATCAAAGGCGTGACGCTCAACGACGTCTACGAGATGATGAAGACGGTTCTGAAGGTTTTCGGGCCGGATGCGAACATCGGCAACGTCGCCATGTCGGAAGTTCTCGAGCTCGAATGCTCGCGAAGGGGCATCGGCACCTCGGGCCCGCAAGGATGACGCGGAAGAAATCCATACCGACTAAGTTGCCGGGTGGAGGGTAGCATTGAACGGGCGCGGGCTTTGTCACAAACTCGACCATAGCCTAATCTTATCCTTCGAGCAGAAGGACTTAGACGGCAACACCGACCGCCTCGCGCCAATCCAAGAAAGCCCGATCCCGGAGCTTTCGATGTGCGGCGGCAGAGATGAGATGTTGTGGCGATTGCGATAGCTGATGGCTCTCGTCTCATCAGCCTACCCACTATCAACGTTCACCACACCCGAGTTTGTGACAACGCCCTTCGTACAATCACCAAGCCTCGGCACGAACCTGTTAGTTTGGATGCTGCGCTTGGAGCTTAATCTTGTTCAATTGTCCGGTTCGAGCGCTGTATAAGATCGACGAGCGGTTCGCAGATCCCTGCCGCCGAGATCAGCAGCACGCCAACGAGCTCGCGCGTTCCGAAGGGCTCGCCCGCCCAGAGGGCGGCGGTTACCGTCCCGACGCTGATCTCTGTCATGAACAAGAGGCCGACGATGCCCGGATTGAGGATGCTCGCCCCGAACATCGAGGCGAAACACCCGGGGATCACCGCGACCAGGAGGATGGGGACGAGCCAGGGCAGGATGCCGACGACCACGTCCAAGTCGGGAATCGAGGAGGCCGGATCGACGGGCAGCAAGGCGAGGGTAAGCGCGGCGAGCGTGCCCCAGAAGAAATAGGCATAGCCGAAGTCCTGCCAGGCGATCTGCTTGTTCACCAGAATCGTCGTGGATGCCGCGGCCCAGAAGATCCCGCCGGCCAGCCCCATCCAATCGCCCAGATTGCGCGGCAGCGGCAGGCCCGTCTCCTGCCCGAACATGATGTAAAGACCCAGGAAGCCAATGATGACCGATAGCCAGCGCAACGGCGTGATCGCCTCGCCGACGATCAGCCGGGCAAAGAGAAACCCCCAGAGCGGCGTCAGGTAATACAGCACCAGGGCATAGATGATCTCGGTGTAGATGACCGCATTAGCGTAGGCGACCAAGCCAATGCCAGCCAAGAGCGCTCCCAAATGGAGCGCCATACCGCCCCTCGCGATGTGCCGCCAGCGTTTGATCATGAAGGGCAGAAGCAGCACGAGCGGGACGAGATAGAACATCACCGTTGCCCAGACGCCACTCAGCCCGGCCTCGTTCATCTTCCGCAGCGGGATCCAGTAGATCCCCCAGACGATGCCCGCATAGAGACAGGCGAGCTTGGCGCGATCGCTTCTGCTGACCTTCATGACCTTCCATCATCCCGCGGCGCGAGCTGAACCGGCCTACCGTTCTCGAAGAGCGCAGGCTCTCCGAACGTTGGTGCCAGTCGTCCTAGAGGCATCGCCTGGGCGTCCCACCACGACGAGATCCCAAACCGGACCCTTCCGCGCCCAGTGTTCGCATCGGCTGAGATTCGTCAATGCGCCAGGCACGGCCAAAGTTCCCCCGCGCCTGGATTGACATGAGTCAGTTGACCGTCCACAGGGTCCGGCAGAGCGGGCCGCAGCGGGGTGGGGTAGGTGCGTTAACGAGTCAGTCCCGCCAGTGCTTTGGTTGGCTATCGAGGGCCGCGATGCTGCCGTCTAGTCCCGCATCGCCGTAGACGCTGAAGGCGCTGCCGTCCCGCTCGCGGAAGTAGCGCTCCAACACCACGCGGAACTCCGGCGCCGGCAGATCATCCCAAGGCAAGTCCCGGTCGGTGAAGAAACTGACTTTTCTAGAACTCTGTCGCGCTTCCGACGGCGGCGAGGTCACGGTGCCCCGATAGACGATGTAGGTCTCGCCGCGGCTGGCCGCTTCGAAGACCGAGAACAGGAAGTTGATCTCCGCCTCGACTCCCAGTTTCGAGAGCAGCCGGTCCAGGCGCGCCTGGTGGTTGCCTTCCTTGCTGGCCGTCGAAGCCGCGGGGAAGGTCCAACTCTTATCCTCGCCCCGGCACAGTAGAACACGCCCCTGCCAATCGAGGAGGCAGCTCACGTAGGCTGAGGCCGGCGTTTCCACCCGCATCGCTTCGGCCTCGGACTCGAAGGTGACGTAGTTGCCTCGCCAGAACCCGAGCGGCGCGCCTTGCCCGTTCACGAAGGATTCGACCCGCCCGACCAGAATGATGTGATCGCCGGCCTCGACGTAGTTGAATGCGGTGCAATCGAACCAGCTGAGCGAGCCGACGATGATGGGCGCACCCGTCTTGGCGTAGCGAATGTCTACATTGTTGAATTTGTCCGGCGCCTTGGTGGCGAATATGGTCGAGAGTTCCCTCTGCGACTCGCCGAGGACGTTCACTGAAAAGCTCTTGCACTGACGGAAGGCCTCGTAGCTCGAAGCCGTCTTGGCAATGCAGATGAGGATCAAGGGCGGATCGAGAGACACCGAGGTGAAAGAATTGGCGGTAAAGCCTCTTGTGTTGCCACTCGGGTCTACGGTGCAAACGATCGTGACCCCGGTCAGGAAATTCGAGAACGCGCCCCTGAGCGCTTTTACGTCACTGTCAACCGAGGGTTTCTCGTTCATCTCAACTCCGCCTTCCGTCGGAGATACCGGACGATCTCGCCGGCAGAGCGGCCGCTCGTCTAGGCAGGCGCCTTGTCCGCGACCAGCTCGCCGCCGATGGCCCAGTTCTCGGAATTGGACTCCGTGATGACGACAGCGACGCTCTCTCGGGTGCCGCCGCAAGACCGAAGGAAGGCGTCCGTCACCTCTTTGACCAGTGCGCGTTTCTGTTCGGCCGTTCGTCCCTCGAACATTTCGACTCGGATCATCGGCATCGCTCTGCTCTCCCGTCACTGAAAAGGAACGTACTGTCTAGTACCTTCGCACCGGCCTTCAGGCCAAGCAGTCCCATGCTGCCTGGAAGATTCCGCTGTCCGAGTCCGCCAAGCGGTTCACAACATCGAAGTGGTCGACGCCCGGCTCGGTGTACTGCTCGATCGGCGCGCCGTGGAGCTTCCAGGTCTCGACAAACTGCTCTGTCTGCCAGTGAAATTGCCGCGTCTCCCGGCCTCCCAGAGTGGCTAGGACCGGGGCGTCGGTGACCGGTTTCAGGAGCATCGGGCTGCAATCCCGCGCCGCTGCTTCGTCCATGCCCATGGCATCGTTGATGCTGGTCTGGCGTAAGGGGTCCAGGTCATAGAGACCGCTGATCGGGATGCCGCTCTTGACGACATCGATGGGCAGATCATCGCCAAGCGCCGTCCAATCCGTGGCCAGACACATGGCGGTCAGGTGCCCGCCCGCGGAGTGGCCGGACACGCTGATCCGTTCACGGGAGAGCCCGTGCCGCTCGCCGTCGCGCCACAGCCACACCACCGCAGCGCGGACCTGAGAGGTGATGGAGCCGATCGTGCCGCTCGGACAGAGATCGTAGTTGGCGATGACCACGTTGGCGCCCCGCTCGACAAAGGGTGCAGCGACGAAGCTGTAGATGGACTTGTCGCCCCGTTGCCAATACCCCCCATGTAGGTAGAAGAGGACCGGCGCGTCGCTCTGACCGCAGAGGAAGATATCCAGGCGATCGCGGGGTCCGGGCCCGTAGCCGACATCGGGCCGACACTCGGCCAGGGCGCGATAAGCCGAGCTGCGCTCGCTCCAAGCCACGATCAGATCATCGAAATCGGCGCGCAGCTTGCGCACGTCGTATTCGCGCTCCAGTTCCGCTTCACTCAGTGTCTCGATGGAAGACATCGCTCAACCTCTCGGCTTGGGATGACTGCGCCGCCAGAGCCGCCGCTACTCAGGCGCTTGCCCGGATCAGCCCGGCTTCCCTTCTGAACGGCTCCATGACGGTTTCCGCAAACATCTGCATGGAATCCACTGTCTGCTGGTGCCCCATGCCGAAGTCGAACCAAGTTATGAAATGATCGACCCCCAGGTCGGCATAGCGCTGCAGCTTCTCCAAGCACTGCTCCGGCGTTCCGGCGATCATCCTCTCGAATGCCTCGTCCAGGCTCGGCTCCTGCTCCAGCGCTTCGGGAGAGACATAGCCTCGGCTGTCCGACTGAACGCCCGGGGCGCGGATCTTCTGGCTGATGCGGTGGTTCGTCAGCATGGTCTCGAGACACTCGCGCGCCTTGGCCTCGGTCTCGGCGACGTAGACCGGCCGCATGACCGCGAGCTTCTGCCCACCGCGTGGGATCTCCAGCTCTTCCCGGCAGATGTGGAACTTTTCCGCGATGTCCTCGACAAAGCTCATCGGCCGAAGGAAAGGCCAATTGGCTACGTGGTAGCCCTTGGCCGCGGCAAACTCGATCGACGGGGGCGTCATCGCCGCGAACCAGATCGTCGGGCAGGGCTTCTGCACCGGGCGCGGCCAGACATAGGTCGACTCGAAGCGGAAGGAGTCGCCCGCGTAGTCGATGCCGCCATCCTCCCGGCTCCAGATCTTCTCGATCACGTCCAGGCACTCGAGGAACTTGTCGTTCGCCTTTTCCCAGGGAATCTCCAAGCGGCGGAACTCGTACTCGTAGGCGCCCCTGCCGACGCCGAGCTGCAAGCGGCCGCCCAAAAGGCGGTCGGCCAGAGCGATCTCGCCGGCGACGATGAGCGGGTGGCGATAGACCAGCAGGTTGACCATCTGGCCGATCGGACAGGAAACGTGGTTGCCGTAGTGAACGCAGAGCAAGAGTCCGCTGGGCGCCTGCATGAAGTGGATCAGATGGTGCTCGGGGACCCAGATGCACTCGAACCCGCAGGCGTCCGCGACCTTCGCTTCCGTCAGCTTGTTCTCGAAAAGCATATTGTCCTGCGAGGACGGCGGGTCGATGCTCATATGCGAGAGGAAAATCGAAAACTCCATGACTTCACGTCCTCCGGGTCGGTCGTCGGGAAGCGGCCAAGGACCTCAGTCGAAGCTCGGCTCCTGGCTCTTGGCGGGCGGAAAGCGCCTTCTCTTCAAAACGGCGAAGGGGCATCACTTCAGGTCCAAGGTGTCGAAGAGGTAGACCTGCCTATCGTCCGGCGCGAAGTTCTTCAGATCTTCGGTCGCGATGCGGCTTTCCTCTGAGCCGAGGCCCCGCTCGAGCTCGTCAAATGACCCGAAGCTCAACTGCGCGATGAGGTGATAGGGGCAGGCGCCTTGCGGGCTGGTGATCGGGCCCCGGCTCACCCGCAGCCCCTGAAGCTGAGGGATCTTCAACGCGAGTTTGGAATGAACGTCGAAGTAATGACGATCGAAGGCGGCCGGATCGCTCGGATGGGGATAGAGAACGAGAACTTGCGCCATGGCGACGGATGCCCCTGATGGGAGATGCACACCGGGCGATGGGCCAGTGGCCTCTCATAGGTTGAAATCAGTTGAGTGGAAGTATCAGGAGGAAGCTGAGTGCCCACAAACGAAATGAATTTCAGGGAGGACAAGTAAATTCTATCCGGGCCTTATCGATGTCCCTGAACCGCCCCATCTTTTTCCCGTCTTGTGATCTTCAGTTTGAAGCCGGCAAAGCGAAGCTGTGACCGCGTGGTCCGCGGCCACAGCCTCAAGTCTGCGCGTCGTCTATGGTCGACGTCGGGAGAGGTCAGTTGGGTATCCAGGGGCGCCAGACGTCCTCGTTGTCCGCCATCCAGGCACGCACGGCCTGTTCCGGGGTCATTCCCTTCTGGTCGATCTGGAAGATCATCCACTCCTGCGCCTCGGTCGGAAGATTGAGGTTGGCCAGGAACTGATGAGCCTTCGGATAGTCGTCTTTGAAGCCGGCCCTGGAGATGATGTAGAGCTCATCGTCCGGGAAGTCGCAGGCATAGTCGGCAGACTCATCGCCGAGCCCGTAGCACTCGTCCGTATAGGGCGGCAGCTCGATCTCGGTGAGATCGTACTTGGCGAACATCCAATGCGGCTTCCAGGCATAGCACAGCATGAGCGGCTCGCCCTTGGCGTAAGCGGCTTCGATCTCGGCGAAGAAGGCGCCCTCCGTGCCGGCGAAGACATTGACATAGTCGAGCTCGAGGCTCTCGAGGCGCTCGCCGTTGTGGGCCTGCCAGGAAGCGACCGCGTCGAGGCAGAACCCCTTGTCGCCGGTTTCCGGCCTCTTGAAGAGCTCACTGTACTTGTTCATGTCCTGGTAGCTCTTCAGGCCGGGTGCCATCGGTTCGATGCCGCGCTCCGAGTCGCCTTCGACGACATAGGTCGGCACGTACCATCCGGTCTCACCGATCACGCCCAAGTCGCCGACGACCTCGACCTTCTGCTTCTCGTCGACCCACTCCTTGTGGGCGTCATAGCTGTACGACGGCCACATCTCCATGCCCACGTCCAGGTCGTTCGAGGCCAAAGCCGCCCACTGGGCCGGATAGTCGATGAACACCAACTCGACGTCCTGGTCCATGTGGTCTTCCAAGATGACCTTCGCCAAGTTGATCGAGACCCACTGCCCGGTCCAGTCGTTCTCTCCAATGCGAACCGGGCCGTTGGAGGCCGCGTTCGCAATCGACGTTCCGGCAAGGGCCGTGACGAGGAGCATTGCGGCTCCCGATATTCCAGAGGTTACGCGGTGGTGTAGAGTTGTCTTCGTCATTGCCGATTCCTTCGCATTTCTCAACCTCGCGCAGCGAGTTTGCGGTCTCTGGCCTGTCGCTGCGATGCGCTGTTGCGCCTGTCGTTGCTTAGGAAGATGCAAGCTTCGCTTGGCCTGCAGCTCTTCCGCCTTGCCAAGCAAGCTTTCGGCAAGACGCAAAACCGGACAAGAAATATTGCCTTTGGCCGCTGTAAGAGAAATTTGTCCCAGGCTTCGGGCCGGCGCGGACTCTTTGGGAGCTCCTACGGCTCCCTTGCGTCGTCCGCGGCCTCATTCATGGCGTTGACCTTGGCCAAGAGCCAGTCGCGGAAGGTCTTGGCCGCGGTCCTTTTCAAGGTCGCGCTGGGGTAGACCAGGAAGTAACCATAGGTCTTCAGCGACACATCGAAGGGCGTCACCAGGGCGCCGGTTGAGAGCTGATCCTGGATCACGAAGCGCGGCTCCAAGACCACCCCGTAGCCGGCCACGGCCACGTTGAGCAACGCGTGAATGTCGTTGCATTTCGTGTAGTTCAGGGTTTCCCACCCCGACAATTCGTTCATCTTGAACCACTCGATCCACATGTCGTGGAAGGAGTAGTCGTCAAGCAGGATCGTCGTGTTCTGGAGATCGCTCGGGTGCGACAAACCAAGCTGCTCGACGAGCTTGGGGGAGCAGGCCGGGGTGACCGGGGAATAGAACAGCGGCTCGTTGGTGGTGCCGTCCCAACTGCCCCGCCCGAACTGGATCGAAAAGTCATAGCCATCCGCGAAATCGGGCAGGGCCAGGGTGTGCTCGACGGACAGGGAGACGTTCGGGTGCTTGTCCTGCAGCTCTTCCCGTCCGTGGATCAGGATCTTTGCCGAGAAATGCGGCAGCGAGGCCACGCGGATTTCCTCCCGCTGCGCGCCGGAGACAATGGTGTCCACGGTCTCGCTCAGCTGGCCGAACGCTTGGTTGCACACGGACTGCAGGGCCCGACCTTCCTGGGTCAGGGCGAGTCCGCGCGGCAGTCTGACGAAGAGATCGGTACCGAGATCGCTCTCCAGCAATCGGATCTGATAGCTCACCGCGGCGGCGGTGACGCAGAGTTCCTCCGCCGCCTTGGTGAAGTTGAGGTGGTTGGCGGCGCTCTCGAACGTCTTCAGCGCCTTGAGGGGAGGAAGCCGTCTTCTTTGAGCCATGATATCAAGACAGAAACGCCACCTCTTGTTGTGTGCGTCAAGGTATGGCTCGGCGTCTTTGTCTGTCAACGATCCCAAGGTTGCATGGCGCCGTACGTCAGGCCGCGGTCGCACCGCCGGCATGTCTTGCCATGCCGCAAGGCGCACTTGCAGGCGCACAAAAAGTCCTTGGCGTTACTGTAAAACGCGCGCCTTCAGGTGTTACGGTCGCGCTCATGATTTGCGGTTATTCGAAACCACTGTGACACAAGGGTGCCTGCGCACCGATTGCCACCCGATTGCCTGCAGAGACCAGGGCGCGCGACGTCCGGCGCGAGATGCCGAGCGACAAGTGGTGGGACCCTGTTACGGCAACATGGAAGCGGAGTAGATCCCATGACAGACTTGCCCAGCTACCAAATGTTCATCGACGGAAAGTGGCAAGACGCGGAAGGCGGAAAGACCTTCGAAAGCTTCAATCCGGCGACGGGCGAGGCCTGGGCGCGCATGCCGGCGGCGAGCGAGGCCGACGTCGAGCGCGCGGTGCTGGCGGCCCACCGGGCCTATACCGACGGGCCGTGGTCCAAGACAACGGCCTCGGAGCGGGCGAGATATCTGCGCCGGTTGGCCGAGCTCATGGTGCAAGAGTGCGAGGCGCTCGGTCGCATCGAAACCACCGACACCGGCAAGCTCTACAAGGAGACGCGCTGGCAGGCGAACTATGTGGCCGACTACTACCACTATTTCGCGGGCCTGGCCGACAAGATCTGCGGCGACACCCTGCCGATCGACAAGCCGGATCTCTGCGCCCTGACGTTTCGGGAGCCGCTCGGTGTGATCGCGGGCATCGTCCCCTGGAACTCGCAGATGTTCCTCGTCGCGACCAAGCTGGGCCCGGCGTTGGCGGCCGGCAACACCATCGTCATCAAGGCCTCGGAGCAGGCGCCGGCGCCGGCCTTCGAGTTTGCGAAGCTGGTCGAGGAGGCCGGCTTTCCGCCGGGCGTGGTCAACATCTTGACCGGCTTCGGCGAGCCTTGCGGGCGGGCGCTCACCACCCATCCGCTGGTGTCGCGCATCAGCTTCACCGGCGGCACCCAGACGGCGCGCCACATCGTCCGGAACTCGGCCGAGAACTTCGCGCAGATCTCGCTCGAGCTGGGCGGCAAGTCGCCCGTCATGGTCTTCGAAGACGCCGACCTCGAGAGCGCGGCGAACGGCGTGGTCTCGGGCATCTTCGGCGCCAGCGGCCAGACCTGCGTGGCCGGCTCCCGCCTCTATCTTCAGGACAGCATCGCCGACGAGGTGCTC
>JANQEO010000449.1 GCA_028278325.1 Candidatus Binatia bacterium | reverse complement strand
CGAGAGGGGAGAAGCGCGGAGCATCCTGAGCAGACTGCCCCTCGAAACCCACTCCGAACGCCCTGAATCGGCCCGCGACAGCCGAATTTCAGCGGCCTGTTAGCGGGTGCGGCGGCCACTCCTCCGCCCCGTGGTACGGTCCCAGGCGTACCCAGGCGCCGCCACGGCCCGTCTCGCTGGACCGCATATGCTGGGTGGAGCCCCTCTGCGCGCCGGATTCGAACCGACTATCCCGACTACAGCCAGCACCACACGGGACAGGCTTGGGGCGTTTCCACTTCCGTTTCGTCGCTTGCGGTTTCCCTGGGGACCTACGAGCTGACTTCCCTCGGACAAGCCTACGGGCCTCTCATCACCTCGCAGGCGAGTGGTGTGCGGGGAGCGGGCGTGCTGGCGCAACCGCACAGTGTCTGTCCCACGCCCTACGCTCCTAACCCCCACTGGTTTCCCGACACGTTCCCACCGCGTTGACGCAGCGGGGCTCCAAGCGCAAGGATCTGGCATGCCTGTGACAGATCCGGTCACGCCCGGCTCGAAAGCGTCCAATAGATGGTTGCAGCCGGTCAGCCGGGGCGGTGGCTCCGCGCCCCGTGATACGCTCTGGGGCCGTACCCGAGCAGCGCGTTCCGCCGGGGACCTCCGCGAGGGGCAGGGCCTGAATGATCTCGTGGAACAACACGAGCAGTCGTCATGGTGCACGGAGGTAGGATCGCAGCCACTCTGGCGCTCTGCGGAGTGGTGGGCGGGATCGTCTGGGCCCAGACACGTTCAGAGCTCTACTGGGTCGATGAGCAGAGGCTCGCCGACCTGGCGCTCGAGGACCTGCGGCACGATGTCATCCTCTTGCAGCGGCTCGTCGCCGAGGCAGAGTCGGCCATTCGCAGGTTCGAATCCGCGAACGGCCGCCCTCCAGCGAGTTTCAGCGACCTCGTCCCCGACTTCTTGCGGAATTGCGGACCCACTCCCCGTGGCTTGGCTAGCTGGGCGGACACGTGCGGCGTAGTGGACTCAGGGGTCGCGTGGTTCTATGTCGATCTGATTCCGGGCGACCCTAGGCGCGTGCGTGCGTCCGGGTGTCGGTACTATGGGAGGAAGCTCGGGTGCTTGAGATTCCCGGACCGCGGTCTGCCGGATTCCTGCCAGTGGTGTGCGGCACGTTCGCGTTCCGTCAACGGGTGGCGGATGACGCTCCAGCCGCCTCCCGACACAGGCTAGAGCGCCATACCGTGGGAACGACCTGGCCCGCTCCGTCCCCAGCTCGCCGCTTGCGACGCGATACCATGTCATGCCCCAGGCCTAGGCCGACGGGCTGAACGGCGCTTGCTCCAGCGAGGAGACACCTGCAAGCGGCCTGTTGGGCGTCATGAGCCTGGTACCCAGTCCTCGATCAGAGCCTGGAGACTTGGGTACCAGCCGGAGTCCATGCCGAACCAGTCATCGTGAATGAACACGAGGCCCCAGGGATGACCCAGAGCGCCGTGGCCACCGCAGCAGTAGGCGGCTCCGACATCCCGCTCCTCGAAGTCCGCGAAGAGCCAGGAAGGGAACTCCTCGCCCTCGCCGTACTCCCAGCACAGCGTCTTGAGGGTTGGCTCGATCATGACCGACTGAGCGAAGGTGCGTAGTCGAGGTGAGTCAATCGCCGCGAGTTCCAGGGCAAGCAGTTGCCGAAACGCATCGAGGTTCGGAAGGCTGCTCGTCATGCGGTCGGATTTAGAGGACGCTCAACCGCCCGTACAACGTGGCGGGAGACGGAGGGCCACACCAGGCGGCGGAAAGCACGGGGATGCTACGGGGCCTCTCGCCGCTCTCAATCGTCGTCCTCCTAGCTCTGGGATGTTCGGCTCTACGGAGTAGAGCACTACTACGAGCCGCAGGGGACAGAAGGTGCCGTCTCATCCTCACGAGGCGAGATGGTCGGGTTTCACTTGTACAACGCCCGGGATGTCGTGCTCCTATCACAGCCTGGCTTTGCGCTTCGCCTCGGGGTCAAGGAGCGCGCGACAGAGCCCATCGCCGTAGGGCCAATCATCCCCCTCTTCCGGTCTTCCCGGTGAATTGGCTCCAGGGGAGCAGCTCGTTTCCGCCGTCAACCATCCGCCTAGACGCCATCGTGGAGAGTCATGCTGCCCCGCTCTCGATCGACTTCACCCGCTTCGTCTTGTCCACCTCGGAGGGGCAGCACACCCCGGACACCATCGATCCCAGCGGGCCGTCTCTCCGCGCAGTCGAGCCAGGCCGCCCCGAGACCTACACACTGCGATACACGCTTCCGCGGGAATACTCGCAGTTCACAGTGCAGCTCGGCGGGATTGCTGCCAGCGAGGGCGCGCTCGATCTCCTAGACGTCCGCTTTCGGGCGGCCCGCGAGTGGTACATCTGGGCGGACTAGCGGCTCTGAACATCTACGCCCGACCCAGCCCCGCGCCGACCGCCGCGCTAGCCGCAACCGCCCAGGTTTCCCGCCCCGTGATACGCTCTGGGGTACCCAGGCGTCTCAGCGGAACTGCGGGGCCGCGTCTCCAGTCTGAGCGCCATGTCCGTTGGGCGGTCGCGGCGATGTTTGGGCACCTGGCGCTCGCAGTTGTCTTGCTGGGGCCCATCGGCTGCACCTCAGCGCGCCTGGTGTCCTGGGACCCGAACGAACGGAGGGGCGTAGTCCGTCACCCCGGCGACGAATCCACCGACCAGCTAGATCGGGCGGGCGCTGAAGCAGTCTGCGAGGAGATCGCGAAGGCTTGCGGCAGCCCCTTCGCGGAAGTCTCCTACTTCCGCCCGTCGGGCTTTCTCTCAGGGGAGCCACCTCCTCCTCCGCCTCACGGCAGCACGCAGAACGTCGCGTTCCGGTGCGTCAATCCCGACCCCAACGGGATGCGAGCGGAGATTGTCCCTTGTGTAGACGCGCTGTCGCCCTGGGTCTACTCGCGGTAGCGGGTAGCCTGACAAGGCGTATCTGGACTCCCCAAGTCAACCGTCGTTTTCCGGCTCTTCCGTCGACACTCTCCTTCGGGTTCTTCGATCAGCGCTGCCGGCGAGGGGACACCGC
>JANQEO010000438.1 GCA_028278325.1 Candidatus Binatia bacterium | reverse complement strand
GACCACGAGCGGCCTCTGGCGCTCGTGGTCGACGCTGGCATCAACACGGGAGGCACACTCGACCCGAGGCGCAACCGGGCTCGTAACGCATTCTCCGCGTCCGATCTCCATGGTGACAGGTAGACGGCGCCGGAGTGGAACCGATCAAGTGGAGCATCGGGAGCTTCTCGACCGACTCGCCCGTGGTTCGGTTCACCATGCAATGGCTGGCCGAGCCGCGTGCCCCACGGGAAATACGATCCAGCGCCTCCCTGCCAGGAAAAGGTGACCGAGAACACCACCTCAGCGCGCCCGAACGTGTGTCTCCGTCTAGTTGTTGCGTTAGCTGTTGAAGTAGAGCGTCAGGGCTGACGGATCTCTCGAGCAAGACAGCGTTGCCGTCACGCAACAAGCCGACTCGCAAACAGATGCTCGCACTCGCGATACGCCTGTTCGCAGTTCACGGCTTGCAGCTCGGCAATGGCTTCATCCAGTTCGACTCCGAGAACGTCATCTTCCACGGAGCTGGACCTGAGGCTGCATGAAACCTGTTTCGACTGCATCGATGCAAAGCACCCAAAGGCTGAAGGTCGTGCCCTGGGTTTTGGTGGTGAGCAGGCCTAGACGAGGCCTTCTTTGTCAATCAGACCATGCGCCGGATTCCACGTTCGCTGCGCAAGGTACTGATCGTGCAGGTTGTGCTCGTTCAGGAACGCCTCGAGATTCTCGATCTCTTCCTCGAGCTTGACGACCAAACGAAACAGCCGACGCGTGGCGCCACGAGAGTCCTTCTTCACGCGCTCCAGGAACCAGGCTCGTTCGAGCTCGGCCAACCGCTCTCGAGACGCATCCGCCAGTTTGGCGACTTCCACCGCGAGCTCAAAGCTCAGCAGACCTCTGTTTGCAAGACTCAGGAGGGTCTGCGGATGCACGCCGACTTGGCTCGCGAGTTCGGTCTTGGACACTGATCTCGCGGCGCAAACCTCTTCAATGAGCCCGCGGCAGAGCGTTCCGTAGCTGGCCGACGCTGAATCGTCTGTCATGAAAGGGTCTGAGGTATCACTGTTGTCTGTCGATTCGGCGCACCGTAGACCTGTCCCTTTGCCGGGTCAAGTCAGGCGCGTGTGCGCGCTTCGACATTAGACGCTCTCCGGCGGCCAGTGGGCGTTGTATTTGGAACCTCTGGCAGGAGAGAGATGGGTCTTCTGACACGTGCGGGCGACAGGGATAGAGCCCGCTTAGCTAACGATCGGCTCAACGGGCTACGCTCGAGCAAGCCTACCGTTTCGGGCTCTGGGAGGGGGGATCCGTGAGTTCGCCTCCCTCCAAGCGCTCGTCGTCCTGGACCTCTTGAGACTCGGTCTCGATATCCTCCGACTCCAATTCTGCATGCAAGAGGTCAATGAGGCTCCTCACGGAGCGATCCCTACGGGCTCTCTTGCCCCGCTCAATAAGAGAATTCCGATTGATCCATTGCTCCTCATCCATGGAGCCTCGACTCCAGTCTGGGCGCCCGCCAGCGCAAGGCCGCCCCCAAATGCGCCATGTTCCACTCCTCGTCGTTTCACTAGCCAAGTGGCTGTGCCCACGTCGCTTGGCGCGGTGGCTCGGGAATCGGGACAGCGTCGACTCGCTCTGCACACGGATCCCCATGGGCCCCGTGGTTCGACCCTCGCGGTCGGCACGTTCCGTCGTTCGCGGCGTTAGGGCCACACGGGATGCCCCCTCCTGCATAGGTCACCCCGACAGCTCGATTCCGCAGAGTTTTTGGGAAACTCAAACGGGCAGCAGGGCGCAACCAACACCGAGTAGCGTCCTCACGGCTGCACTCAACCCAAGCCATCGCGCCACGGGACGCGGGCGATAGCCTTTTCCGACCAAGGACTTGTGAAGCGCTCTGCGAGCCCGTGCCAACGTTGCATATGCTGCCTTGACGCTCATCGTGTGACCTCGCTGACGGAGTAGCGTCACGGTCTCAGTCGCTGACAGTCTCTGACAGTCCATCAACCAAAAGACTTCGCGGTCCCGACGCCGAAGATTCCGGATTGCCGCCGTAAGCGCCACTGCCAAGTCAAGTTGTCTCGGCCGCTCCTCGGGAAGCACGGAGTCTGCGGGCTCTGAACGAAGAGCGCGTGGCTCGCCTTTCTTGCGTCGCAAGAACACGCGTCGCAGGTTCAGTGCGATCCCACGCGCGTAGGCCATCAGGTCATCAATCTCATCAACGGATGTGCCCGCCCCCGTGCTGAGAAGCTGTCTGACGACCCGCAGATGAAGCTCGTTGCGGAATTCAGCCATCTCGACGAAGGCCGGTCTGAGGGCCGCCAAAGGGCGCAAGAGCTCATACAGGTCCCGCTGGGCATCCTGATCGCCCCGGATCAAGCATCGTCGCAGCTCAGATGACCGGGCATCCGTCATTGATGTGGATCCTACAGCGCTCCCTCACAACAATCCTCCTCAACTCGGGATGATAGGATCCCTGGAACACACGTTCCGTGCGCCGTGGCAAGCGAGCATCAACGGTTGACCGACCCGCAGCAGATTCCTCCGCATCTCTTTGACGAGGCGAACTCCTACTTGGACGGCAAGCTCGGCGAGACCGAGCGAACTCTGTTCGAGGAGCGATTGCGATCGGAGGTTCTGACACGACGGGCGCTGATTGACGCCCTCACGCTAAGATCGATGGTGGACATGGTCTTCGAGCGAAGCCGCACGCCGGCGCCTGCCGTCTGTGAGTGCGTGCGAGGCCTCATCCCCGACTACCTCAAGCGCCAACTGTCCGACCAGGAACAGGGAACGCTTAGTGGGCATCTTGACGACTGCAAGTCGTGTCGCGAGGTGTTCGAGGTGATAGCCGAGAACCAACGAGGCGCCCGCCATTTACGTTCGAGCACGGTGACAGCCATCGTGACGACGATAGTGGCGCTGACGAGCATCACGGCTTTCGTTTTTTTCGGAAACAGTGCCGCGCCCGAGCAGGTGTCACCGTCGAGCATCGGCGGCCTGCCGCTCGGAGACGCCGACCTTGTTGTTCTGCGGCCGATCATTCGAAAGGCGCGTTCAAAGTCCGACATGGACAGGATCGACGAGGCTGTGAGCTTCGTCCTGCGCAGCGCTCCCAACATGTTCGAAGATCTGCGCAACCGCCCGGCAGTGACTGATCTTCTGCGCGAACTTGGTTTAGCCGATGTGCCCGTACCAGAGCAGTTTCGTGCCATTCTGCTCTTCGCCTACGCGCATGAGAAGCGTCTCTCGCCAAAGGACCGAGGTTGGGCCCTGAATCTCGTCTCCCGAATGGCGGGAAGCGAAGCGCAAGGGTTTCTCTTGCGGACGGCGGAAACGTCCGGTGAAGATCAGCTCGTTGCTTCAGCAATCAGAGCGCTTGCGCGCGAACAGCTCACAGACAGCCAAAAAGTCCGCGCCGAAGACCTGCTGGCGCAGGCCGTGTCCCGTGGTTGGACGCACACCGTGGAGGCGACCATCAAGACGCTCTGTCGAGCAGGCGTGGGCCTTCCAGCGATTGCGTTTCTGTCCGGGAAACTCGGCACAGAATGGCCTGCGAAGATGTGCCGCTCAATCGCACGTGAAGTTCCTATTGAGTCGTCACTCCCAACACACTTCAACCCTCAGCTAGCGCTTGTAGCGCTGCGCGGTCGATTCGATCGCGGGCGCACTGCGGCGCTTTGCGTGCTCACTGCACGCGATCCTGATGCAAGATGGGGAACGCTACTTCGACGGAACTGGAACCACCGCGACTCGGGTGTTCGCTGGTTGATTGCCAAGTACTTGCAGTTCGCCGCTACGAACGCGGACAAGGAGCTTCTTGATCGCATGAAGGACGACGAAGACCCCGACGTCAAACGAGCGATCTCGAAGGCACGTTCGCGTTTGCGCTAGCGCCGCTCGAGAAACTCTCGAATCATCGTATTCCCTTCCTAGCGTGAGAGCCTTCGCGGCGACGCCGTAGCACAGCCACCCTGTGCGTTGCGTCGTTGACGGGCGGCTCGCTACTCCACATTCAAGAAGGAACAGTTACCCACGTTGCTTGATCACACACGGCCGCGATCTGTCTTGCCGCAGCCGCCTGTTTGCAGTTCCCGCTGCGGCACAGGATCTTTCCAATTCAGTTGGACCGTCGACAATCGTCGCAGGAGACGCAGCTCGTAGTTGAGGTGGAATCGGCCTCTCAAACTCCCGTAAGCGTCGGCATCTACGTCGATGGCCGCATGTATCACTCCGAGTAACTTGATTCTATTCCACGGGAGGTGTCGGTCACTCTTCCCGCGAATCCCACGGCCGACTCTTGGGAAGTAGAGGTGTTATTCGGGGCCGAATTGGAAGCCGATAGCGGAACATCATGCCTCCGGGTGAACTCGCGTGGAGGGTCGGAAGCACTTACAGAACTTGGCGTTCCTCACCACGGGCGCCCCAAGCGCACGACGCTCTATTGATTGAGTGCGAGAACACCAGCACCACGTTGCGTAGCCCTGCCGCGGCAGGGACACCGATTCCGCGCTACTGGGATGCTTAGAACGGCCTTCGGCGCTCCCTTATGAGGAAGCCGCTGGCCGCGTGGTGCATGGGTCTCGATTGCGACACCGTCACCTCGACGGTGTGTTGGAGAACGATTCGAACCGCATCACCGGATCTGGGTGTCCCCTTCGCTCAGTCGGCCAGAGGTCGGTGATGTCATCTCGTCGCGCGAAGATGTGAACGCGAGGCTTGCGTCGGACGGCATTCTCCAGGACGCGCTGACAATGAGTGATGCATCTGAGACGGCAAGAGAGCAACGCCGGCCCGTCTGCGGGCCAAAGGCCAGCACCGCCTCGTCATGGAGGGTGCTGGCCTTATTCGTGCACACGCGCGTTGAGTGCAATGATCAGTTGACACGCCGACCGAGTGTTCTTCCGAGCCGATGCGCGGGGCCGGAAGCAGAAAGACTCAGCACGTACCCCATGGTCATACTCCTTGCTGTGTAGCCATCAGCCAAGCGCGCTAGTGTGAGTCCGAGGTACAGCGCGTAGTGGGCAACGCGCGTAGCCCGCGAGGTCACCGCAAACGCAGTCTAACGTTGAGCTACTTGTCCTCGGCATCAAGAGGAAGACCGCGGTGAATGAACCGACGACCACGCCGCCGAGTGTCTCAGTCGTCAGGACTGCTGCGCGGGCGAGCCACCACCGTTTGCTCGGCGGTCTGTTCGGCTTATTCGGGTTCTTCCGCGGTCCTCCTTGATTCCCAACGGCGGCGGGCAAGGCAACGTCGCGTGGAGATGCACGGTGTGGCCGCACAGACTATGCTTCAGGCATGCACAAGAAGGAGGAGGATGAGGGTGTAGGAGACCTGGCGTCGCTGGATCCGTCCAGCTTCTCCTACGACCTTCTCGAAGCTGCGTTCTGGGAACACCACGGCCCCGGTGATGGGACGCTGCTCATCGGTGGCATCGAAGTTACCAAGACCGTGACCCCGTACAGAAGCAACTCCGGCAAATCAACAAGTTACAAGGTGACCTTCACCTTCGAGATCGGTGGCGAAGCTCGGTCCATGATGAAGGCGAGCAGATTCGAGGGAAACCGAAGGAACGACCCAAATCGTAGCTGGGGACGAGACCGAGACTGACGCCGGGCTGGCGCGTAGCTGAGCCGGATGCGTCACTTCGCGCACGACCGGTCCGCGGGGGGCTGGCGCAGGCAGCTGCCCTGGTCTGCCGGATTCCGGGCTGATCCTGCGAAGAGTCAGAGATTGCCGTGGAACGGTCTCGCCATTTCGGCCCCATCATAGATAGGCCATGGACGATACCAGCGGTATCCCGCAGCTCGACGCACTCCTTGCCCACGCGGACTGGGTGCGCAGCCTCGCGCGTCGACTGGTCACGGATCCAAACGACGCCGACGACATTGAGCAGCGCGCGTGGCTGGTCGCCGCCCGGCGTCCGCCGAAACATCTCGCTTCCGCGAGAGGCTGGTTCGCACGGGTCGTCCGGCGGCTAGCCAAGGACGCGGGGCGCTCGTCCTCTCGACGACCGTTCTCGATGCAAGACTCTGTCCCGGACGACTCCGCCTCAGGGTCGAGTGAAATCGTCGCCCAGGCAGAGGCACATCGTGAGGTCGTGGAAGTGCTCCTGAGCCTTCGCGAACCCTACCGCAGCACGATTCTCCACCGGTTCTTCCGCGGCACGTCTTCGGCCGAGATTGCGCGGCATGAGGGGATCCCTGCTCAGACGGTTCGAGTGAGACTGCATCGGGGCCTCTCAATGCTCCGAGAGGCCTTGGATTCACGGCACGGAAAGGACCGGGCCTGGCCGATGCTTGTGACGCTCGCAGACATCCCCAACTCTGCACTACCCAGTGTCGCCAACGGAGTCATCGCCATGACTGGCAAGAAGATCATCGTGACTACAGCTGCGATCGCGGCCCTGGTCGGGCTCGTGGCTATCTCCACAGGCGAGGACGACGCGAATGCGGAGGCGGAGGGTAGGCATCGCAACGTCTCGCGAGGTGCGAAGGATGCCGAGGAGCGCATGTCTGCTGGGCCTCAGATCCAGACTTCACGCTTTGACGAGGCTCCGGAGTCCCAGGCGCCCACTGATCAGCGACGTGGAGTCGCGCGCCACATCCTTGCGGGTCGGGTTGTGGATAACGTGACGGGTACGGCCGTGACGTCGTATCACCTACAGCTTTGGCGGAGGTCGAACCCGGGGATCAAGTCGGAGGTAGTTGCGCGACGGACGATCAACGACGCGAGGGGAAACTTCAGGCTCGCCCTTCGACGCGGCGGAGTCCATCGTCTTCGGATCAGCAGCTCGCGCCACCGCACGGCGACGTTGGACGCACTGGACGTGTCCGACCCAGAGGGTCTGGATGGTCTCGAGGTCCGCCTCGATCCCGGGGAGAGCATCTCCGGCCGTGTGGTCGACCACCACACGGACCGTCCCGTCGAGGGAGCAATCGTTGGCACTGCTCGCGACTCGGACCTCAGGGTGTTGCTGATCGGAGAGCCTCAGCGCTTGATCCATGCCGTGACCAACGCTGATGGCGAGTTCGTGCTGTCGGGGCTCTCGCCGGAAGATCAGAAGATCGCCGCGGTCCACGATGAGTACGCCGAAGCGTGGCGTCAGGTCTTGCCCGGACAGGAAACTGGCGTAGAGATCCGTTTGAAACGAGGGCCTTGCGTGTTCGGGACCGTGTTCGACGACTCCGGGAGGCCGAGAGAGGGGGTCTGGATCACGGCAATCGGGAGCGAGATGCCCATGCAGAGATCCGTAGTGAGCGGCCCCGATGGAAAGTACCGCACCCCCCCCGTGAGACCCGGTGTGGTCGAACTGTGTGCCCGGCCGCCCAGCGGGAGCACCGAACGCGCGTTTGGCTTCTCCTCGGAATGGCAAGTGGCTGAAATCGAGGGCGAGGATGTGCAAGTCGATTTCGGTGTCGAGACGGACTACGCAACGTGGCGCGGCACGCTCTACGGCAAGGACGGGCGGCCGATTCCCCGCGCGATTGTCGTCATCTTCCTGAGCCGCCCGAGATTCGTCGACTCTCAGCTTCTCAAGAGTAGCTCGCGAAGTGCGATGGCAGATGCGCAAGGACACTTTGAATTCCGGAAGGTGCCGCTCGGACACTACCGCATCCTGGTTCGTCCGATTGAGGGAGCCAGGTTTGACTACCGTGAGGGCTTCGCCGTTGATGCGCCAGGATTGGTGGAACGGGACATTCACTTCGCCGACGGGAACGAGCGTCGGTCTTTGGGAGGGATTAGGGGGGCGGTTGTCGACGCAACAACGGGTGCCCCCATTCAGGGTGGCGGCCGGGCCACCGTTCACGCCTCGGCTTACACGCCGTCGTTTCGAACCCACTCGTCGGAACTAGACGACAATGGGCGGTTTCACCTGCGAGACCTTCCTCCAGGGGCCTACTCCATCCACTCCGCCGTGGAAGGGCGTGTCTTCGTACGCAAGAGTGTCGTCGTGCAGGCCGGCGAGGTCGTCGAGAACGTTCGTCTTGCTTTGCCTCCGTGCGGTCGGCTGCGTCTCACGTTGAGTGAGTTTTCCGACGCCCACCCACGCGAGTTCCGGTTCCAACTCGCGGCGGCCGGGGGAGGACGAGTCTCTACTGGCACTGGCAAGCTCGCCGACAATGGCGCCTGGCAGACAGCGCGTCCCATCGAGGTGGGGGCTTGGATCGCTACGGTCGCGTTCGGGCAGCGACTGGTCGAACGTCCCTTCACGAGCCACCCCGGCCGTATCACGGAGGTCATGATTCGACCTGATGATCTTCTGCTAGTGACGAAGACGTGGAACCTGGATGGCACGTTCACCCGCGAGGACGGGACCCCGATCGTAGGCGCAACTGTGTCTCTCAGCGGCGAGCACGTTGCCGGGATCCACGACGCAGAGCGGTCGAAGACCGCCGTCACGGGGTCATCTGGGCGTTTCTCCATGACTGGTCTCAGACCGGGTCGCTGGCTGGTGCAGGCAAGGTCGCGGGAGGGGCTGACTTCGGTACATCGGGACCTATTGCTCGCCGTCAAATCCGCCGATCCCGTCCGGCTCGCGCTGGTCCTGCCGAGCGGGTCGTTGACCGGTGTGCTCTTTGACAAAGCAACTGATCGACCTCTCGGGGTGTCGGCCTCGTTCCAGCTCTTCCTCAGCGACCTCGCGTCTCTACGCAAGGTCGGCGAGACCCGTGGCAAGTCCGGGCCCCGGTTCGAGATGGAGGGTGTTCCTTCCGGGGACTACCGCCTCACTGCTGTCACCGCCGGTTACAGGAACTCGTTCAAGGTGTTCCAACATGCAGGCAAGGGCCGAGTGGACCTCGGGCGAATCCACCTCGAACCCTGCGGTGCTCTCGACTTTGAAGTCGAGGGTGAAGACGGGGTCCCGGTCCCCAAGTTTCGCGTTCTCCTAGGTGGGAAGATCGTGCCTCACTCCCGCACGAGTAAGGGAAACAACCGGTACGTCCTCGGACAGTTACCCGTGGGCACCGTCACCGTCGAGGTGCTGGCCGAGGGCTACAACACCGCACGTGACACGCTGACGCTTGATGCCGGGAAGCCGGTGACGCATCGGTTTGTTCTCAAGCGCCGATAACGTCGCACTTCCCGTATCATTTCCCTCGACGTGAGCCCGCCCGAATAGCGGGTCGTTCTCGGCAACGACAGGTTCACGGGTGTCCTGTTCCACGATATGGATCGAGCGAGGCGAGCGGTGGAACTCTGGGGCTGCATCCCTTTCAGCAGATCCAGGCTTGCAGGAACAATCGCCCGCGACTGCCTTCACTCGGCAAGCTCCCTTGACTGCTCGCAGGGGTCCGAATGCCGCAGGTAGCGGATTCCAACAACCTGAAGGCGTTGATCGAATCTTGGCCCAGGCCCAGTTATCGGGTAAGAAGGCGGCGTTACGTGACGGTTCAGCCATCCCAGGGAGGCCCAATGGCCAAGAAGACAGCTCGTCGCGCGTCAAAGCGTGCATCCACAGGTTCGCGTGCCGCTACAGTGGCTTTCGCCGCAAAGCACATGAAGAAGAAGCCCGACATCGAGATGTCGGAGCTCAAGAAGCTTGGCAAGAAGGCCGGGCACAACATTTACCCGCTCATTATCGGGCTTGCGAGAAGGGAACTCGGCTGGGCCAAGCCGAAGCCCGCCGCCAAGAGGCGTACGAAGACTGCAGCGTCGCGCCGAGGGCCAGGACGCCCGCGGAAGGCCGGAGCGCGTCGTGGCCCAGGCCGCCCGCGCAAGACGACCAGCCCCACGGATGCCATCCAGGCTGTCATCGAGCGAATGCGCGAACTTGAGCGAGAGAACGCCGCGCTCAGGAACGCCCTCTCTCGCATCGCCGATCTCGCCGGCTGACCATCTTAAGTCCCCACGGAACGGGGACGGCCTCTACCAGTGTGGGGTCGTTCCCGATGAAGACCACTGCTCGGCTGCTACGCTTGCCGGAAGCGGCGCGTTGCTGCACCTAGCGCGAGACGCTGGCGGCGCCTTTGCCCTCTGGCGCGTGCGACCACCCCCTGGCCGTCGACGTGCGCGACGTCCGGGGCGCGAACGAATTCACCTCCGCCGTCGCCCAGCCCTTGTCTGCTCGTACGCAACTAACGTGGTCATGCAGAAACCGTCGCCGTCCCCCAGGGCGACAGAGAGAACGGCCCAACGCAAGCGCATAGTGATGGTGTAGCCGGTTTGAACCCGGCCACCCAAAAAGCCGTCAGGTTGCTTCACTCAACCGGACGACCTCAACGGGTGTGGATTCGGATGCGTGGCAGCACGTGCGGGAGTCAGCGAGACAGAGCACATGCTGCCCAGCGTTGACGTGCGGTTTTTGAACGTATCGGCGATCGCAAGAACTGCCTGCAACGAAAACCCCAGGCGCCAACGCAGCACAAGTGCACTCTTCTTGGACTCGCACGGTCGAGCGGTACCGCACGATCCTTCTGTCACGGCACCACCTACTGACCGCCACCGCCTCACGCGCAGTCAAGTGGTCACCAGCAGGACGGCCCGCTCGACTCAGAGCGGGTCCTCACCCCGGGCGAGCGTGCCACGTGAATCCACAGTCGCTCCAACTCCTGATGCGGCTAGGAATGAGAAGAGGGACGACCGCGAGCGCTGATCCCCCGTTTCTCCCACAGGATTCTGCTCGCAGTCGTCCGCGACGGCCAGGAACGACCCTCCATGACGAGGCGGTCGCTCCCGGAGCGTCAGGATTCGGCAAGGCCGTAAGCGGGGCTGTATCCCTTGCCACCGACAACCAGAGACGGTCAAGGCGCAGGTAGGTTCTTGGTCTCCCCGATCATTTGCTACGAGAGCGGAAGGGCTGGCCCTGTGAAGCGAGACACCAACTGTGCTGTGAGTGGTAGGCAGCACAGATGGCTCTTGAGCCAACCCTTGCGTCTGGTCTTCCAAGTTCGCTAGATCCAATGAGGATTCTCAAGAAATCGCAGAGATAGCTTGCCTGTCCAGCTGCGATCGTCGGATGCGAGAGCCTGGCGGGCCCTCGTTACATTTTTGCGACAAGAAAAGTCTGAGCGAATCGAGAACCCTGTACGTCTCACAAAGAGGCCGCGAGCGGGTCCACGGGAGCTTCCGGACTGCCGGGAGGTCCTTGCTGGACGCGGCCCATCCAGAGAAACGGTTGACGCTACCGGGAGTGGCCGCCTCGTCATGGAGGGCCACTCCCGGAATCTTGCTTTCTGTCGGATCAGTCCGCCCGAGCTGCTGAACCACTGTCTGGGGCAACCCAGCCGCGACTGACCTTGCCCCCAAGTCTGACCCACTCCTGCCCTCGGCTTCCTACCGGGCATTGACAGGTCGGCCGACGCATCAGCCGGACACGCCAGCCGCGTACGCGGCTGGCGGCACGTTATTCGGTGCCGAGTGTGGCCTCTCGCGATTGTGGTCGCGACGCCAAGCTCCGATGTGATGACTTGCGTCGTCAAGATCTTCAAACCATGTCGCGCTTAGACACTCGTCGCGTAGCCTCCCGTTGAAGCTCTCGATGGAGCCGTTGTCCACCGGACAACCTTGTCCAGGGCACTTCGTGTCTCGCATCCAGCGTCGTTCACTGGTACCTTCGGTTCAACGTTTACGACGTATGCTCTCTGCCCCATTCCGGGGCTCTCGGTTTCAGCAGCCGAGAGGATACGCGGCCTCTCGTTCAGGTAGCCAAACACAAAGATTCGTCATACCTCCGTCGATCGACTACCTGCCTGATGCCGACGTTCCGTTCTGACATCTGAACCAAGGCGTCGGCTTCGCTCTGACGCACGAACGCCTCGGTGAATGACTCGAATGGTGGAACTCGTCCAGACGGGCGCAGGTCACTGGGGCTCGCGGAGCCCGTTGGCGAGGAAACACGCATGACGACGATGCGAATCCTGGTGGTATGCGCTTCCGCCCGCGATGGCCTCGCTCCAGGGCGAGCTGTATGTCGGTGGTAGAATCGCTCGCTGGGCGAGCGGCGCGATGTGGCTGCACGTGGGAGGCGGAACGCTCTGGGGCGCCAACCCCGGAGGAGTACGGGACCTGACGGTGTCCGACTTTCGCGAACTTCCTCCTCACCGAGATCGACATCGGCCACGGAGAATGAGCGCGTGCGGGAGACCACAGTCGCGAGCGACTTGGATGACCAAGGATGCTCCCGCGTGCAGCGCTAAGGCTGAACCTGGGTCGACAGTGGGTTGGACGCCGTGAGCCCCGTTGGCTGCACGATGATTGCTTGGAAACGTAGGGGCCAGTACGCAAGGGTGGGGTCGGTTGGAATGCTCAGGGTGATCCCCGTTGCCGCGCCCGCCGCGTTCAGCCAACCCTGGAAGCCGCCGAAGGCAGAAGGAGCAGGAGCGGGCCAGGCAAGGTTGAAAAGCCAATCCTGATCGAGGCACAGAAGGCTCGGGCCAACATTGATGCCGGTGTCGCAAGTGAGCGCCGCTGAGACTATGTAGAAAGCACCAGCGGAAGAGCTGTCCGCAAGCCCCAAGGGGAACAGCGTGCCGATCCAGGCCGTGCTCTGCTGGAAGAGAATGGGCCCTGGGAAGAGGACAGAACCACCCTGGATTGTCGGGACTCGAACTTCGAAGCACACGAATGTGTCGCGCTGCACGCCTGTCGGCGTCACCGTTCGACACTGAACCCAGTAGAAACCCGGCGACGCGGTCATCGGCACCCAGATCGAGCTGGAGACGGACGTCAATGGCAACAACGTGACGGGCCCCGGCCAGTTGCCCGGTGGAAGCGTCCAAACCGGCGTTCCGGTCGGCGAGCCAAATCGCACATCGCCGAAGTAGTTGGGGCCAGGGAACGTCACCGTCTGCAGCGTCGTCATCGAAACCGTGGGGCTCGAGCCTGGTTGCGCGATGGCCGGAAACACCGACAAGGACACGGGGGGAGGGGTGATCTGGGCCCCGACGTCGGCACCGATTGCCAGTACCACGAGGAACACGGGTGTGCGTACCGTAGACATGACCTCTCCTATGATGCCGGGGAACCCGTCGGTGGGGCTTGGGCCGTCGCCCGACACGCTCAGTGGCAAGCTTCTACCGTACACGGTTGCGGGGCGCGTGGAGTCACGAAAGGGGCACCCGAGGACCCGGCCGGCCTCGCAGCGTTGCCTCTCGGCGGTGGTGAGAATCCGCAGGCGGGCGGTGCGGGGGTTTGGAACGGTTGCGCGCTGGCGTTCTTGTTTGCGATCGCAGCCTGATGGCGGCAATGCTGCGGCGGCTCCGCAAGATGAGGACCATGAGGACGACCAGGACTTGCATCATCAGCATCGGGCTCGCCTCGTTGGGGCCCCTGTGGAATCGTCCGGATAGCGGGCGCGTTCGGGTTTTGCGGATGTGAGTCTGCGCCTAGTCAAGGCCGCCTCGTTGCTTACAACGTGGCCCAAAAGGGAGGGCAACGTGGTAGGCAGACAACATCCGTCCGATTGGGACCGCTGCTCCATGCATAGCAAGCACTTCTTCAGGTGGCGGATGTCGAACTCCGCCCCCTGTTACCGAGTTTGAGGCAATGTCCTTTAGTTCGTTTCTGCGGCGTGGCGGCGGTGCTGCAGGACTCTGGACGTCTTTGCTTCTTTGGTTTTCCTCGGTGAACTTGTAACAACCGGTTGACGAAGAGCGATGGTCGAATCGCCACCATCGATGGCGCGAGATACGCTTGTTGACCGGCGAATCACTGGATCCCGTGGCAAGTCAAAGCCTGTGGTTCGTTTGCATGCTCGCACTCGTCTGTGTTGGGGTGCACTCCAGTTTCCAGTGTCGGAGCGATGAGAGGGTGGTGAACCGCAAGTGCATCGTTCCCGGTCGCGGAGCGACCACAACCCTGAGGTACAGTGCCATGGACGAATGGACGCGGGTCAACCGAAATGCGCTGATTGAAGGAGGGTGCAGAGCATTTCGGGAGCGGCCTTTGCGTAGCCTCTTGGACATCATTCACGCGGAGCTCGACGAAGCCACCACCGAGAGCGCCGACCCTTCTCAGTGTGACGATGCGAAGGAGCCCGACCGTGAGGCCACGCGCGGACCTGTTACAGATCGCGAATGAAGTGTCGCGTCTGCGCACGGGTCACATCGTGTCGAGAGACTCGACTCAGTACTTGGTCGTGAGCGGGTGAACGTAGTCAGGAGCTCAGATCGGACTCCTGAATCCGCTGCGTCACTCGACACGAACCCTCTCCGCGCGGCCTAGCTTGACCCACCGCCTCCTCCGTTCGGAAGCGACCCGGGAGATCTGGGGCCGCTCTAGTCTGGGAACGGGTGCCGCGAAGGAAGGAGTTCCCGACACATCCGCCCAACGGAGGAGCGCCTGAACACGCGCGATCGTGCGGACACCACTCGCATCCCGCCGCGCGGCACGCCTGGATATGTCGTCTTCAACGCGGAAGCGGGCTACCAGATCAACTCGAACGCGTCCGTGTTCCTGTCGATCGAGAACATCCTCGACAAGAACTACCGCCAGCACGGCTCCGGTGTTCAGGAGCCCGGTGTGAACGTGATCGTCGGTGCGGACATCACCTTCTGATGAACTGTCGGGGGGCCCATTCAGAGTGCACGAGCCTTCGGTCCATCAAGGGCCATTGCCTTCTCCCATCCATCGAAGTCCCGCCTCGGATGGAGCCCCCCACGCTTTCTTGGCGGTTTGGCGATCTGAGACGAAAGAGCACGAGTAGCGTGCACGTGGGACGGCACGAGTAGGAGAACATCGGAGCCTCTTCCCAACGATGACTCGAGGCGAGGCGCCCGAGTCTGCGAAGAGAGCGGTGTTGACGCTGCAGACACCTGCTCGCTCCGCTTCGGGCTTCAGGGAAAGCTCGCCGCTCTGCCTGCGCTGGCGTCGCGGCTGTGGTGGAGCCGGCCCCTCGAAGGGGAGGAGCTGGCTCGCACCCGCTTCGCTCGTTCGACTTACACAGGCCCGTGGAGCGGGTGATCGGACCCACCTCCGCCTGATCAGGAGATAGGCTCCAGCTCGGGTTCGGGTGACTCTTCCTCGATGGCGCCGGGGCTCGGTTCTGAGATCTCGTGTTGCTTCTTCCGGGGCATCACTGCCCGATCCGCTTCCCAGGTCACACGGGAACCAGGTCGACCAAGCCGGGAGCCATGGACTGGGCCGTGCGACGCGTGTTCTGACACCGGCATGGCCACGCGGGGGAGAGGCGGACCGGGCCTGATACACATCGTGCAGGACTCATTCACCGCTCAGATGGTCCCAACGACTCCTACGATCTGGGAGCATAGACTTCGTCCCGAACACACCGTCAGACGGACGCACACTACGCGATGAGAGTCTGCGTACGACCTCGTTTGAGGACCTTGGCCACGCAGCTCACAGGTCGAAGCTTGGCTCCCGCGACTACATTCGCGAATAGGCCGCACACGCGACTGAGGCACTGAACAGCGTGGCGCCAGTGCGTACGCGTCTAACGTGATCAGCAAGGTTGAGCGGCAATTGTTCGAGGAACAGCTCCGTACGAATACTCTCATTCGCCGTGCGTTCCTCGAAGTGCTCACGACGAAGGCGATGATTGAGATGGTCTACGAGCGAAGCACCGCGGAGCGGAGTGCAGGCTGCGAAGATACTCTCCCGCTCATCACAAAGTACGTCGATGCGGATATCTCGCCGGAACAGACGGCAGTTCTCATCCGCCATGTTGAGCACTGCTCGCAGTGCCTGTCGCTACTCGACCGTTCTCTTCCGTCCCAACCCGCGAACGCTACGGCGAAGCGCCGACGCCGAGACGTCGTCATCGGCATTCTCATTGGTGCGCTGCTCGCGTTCGGCTTTTTCTTCAGCGACTCTGAAAACGACCCCGTCGAATTGGTTCGTCCCCCTAGCGATGAGGTTCTCCTTCGTCTTCGGCCCGTGATCCGACGGGGCAGTTGCGGGGAGATGCTGATCGAATCGACGAAGCCGTGCATTTCGTTCAAAGGGTCGGGGCTTTCGACGACCTTAGCCGGAGTCCGCGAATCCGATCACAGCTCGGCCGGCTCGGGGCTCAGGGCGCTCACCTTGCTGTGGAGCATCGGCTCGCGTTCTTGTTGACGTACATTAGCGAGCAGCGTTTGTCCGCGAAGGATCGGGGGTGGGGCGTGGACCTCTTGTCACGAGTCGTGGGGCCGGCGGCTAGCGAGTTTCTGCTGAATCTCGCTAGAACTGCGGAACACGAGGAGCTTGTAGCAGCGGCCGTGAACACGCTTGGACGGCGTGAACGGAGCGAGTCTCAGCAAGTGGAAGTGGAATCACTCTTCTTACGAGCTGCTGAGATGGGCTGGGAAAGCGTAGTCGAAGCGACCGCGAAGACGCTGTCGAGGGCAGCTACGAACTGGCCAGCGTTGGGCCTTGTCCGAGGTACGTTCGGAACAACTTGGAGCGCACGGGTTTGTGAATCGATCGCGCGAGAGCTCGTATCAAGGGTGCTGCACCATCGAAACGGCCTCACTGAGGCGGAGAACATAGCCCAGAACGGGACGTTCTCTCGCGGCCGCGCTGCACTTCTGGCTTCGCTGGATAGTGCTTTCTCCCATTCAGGCTGGGGAAGAGAACTCCGTTCTCTTTGGGACGATCGCGATCCCGACATACTTGCAACCGTCGCTCGGCATGTGGTGACAGCCGCCACCCAAGCCGATCGCGCGCTCCTTGAGCGAATGGTGCTAGACGGGGAGTTCGCTGCGCAAAGCGCGGCTGAAAGGGCACTCAGTCGCCTCAAATAGGCCTGAGGCGTGAGAGGCCTTCCGCCAAGTGTGGGGTAGTCTTTCGCGGCGGCGGACATAGGCCGCTGGCTACATAGTCCTTCACCCATCACTTCAGGAGTTTCTGCTATGACGCGCAGTCGTCTTGCGGTCGCGGTATGTCTTGCCGCGACGGCTTTCACTACGGGTTCTGCCGGAGCGCAGGACATCGACTTCACCGTTGGTCCGACGCTCGTCGTCGAGGGCGGCACACTCACCGTCGATGTAACAGCCGCTCCACAGACGCCTGTCACTGTCGAGATCTACGTGGATGGCAAGATCTACCACTCAGAGACACTGACTTCGATTCCTGGTGAAGTTTCCGTGGTCTTGCCCGAGAACTCGGCCGGTGAGCGCTGGGAAGTGAACGTCTTTTCGGGCGATGAAGTCGACACGGATTGGGGCACGATCGCGCCGGCCGGAGGCGACGGAAACCATCAGATCGCGTCAACGCGACGCGGTGAATCGCACCTCATGCTTCACTCATCGAAACTGAATAGCCGAGGGTGAGGAGTGGAGTGGTTACGCATCTGTGGGCTCCAGAGGGGATCTTGCGATGCGGAACCAAGCACCGCCTACCGTCCTCGTTTTGCAAGCATTCGGCTATTTCGGCTGCGAGCCAGGCCATTGGCTGAGCCAGGATGACCTCGACGGCTTTGCAGAGGACCATGACCTAGCCCAGAAGGAGCTCCGGCGCGCTAGCCGTCGCGCGGTCCATCTGGGCTGGATCGTCCCCGTGTACCGCGGGTGTTTTCGGTTGAGCCCCCTTGGAGCCCGTCAGCAACGACCGCGGACATCATCCAGGTCTGGTTGGGCAGCTCAGCTCGCGGGCCCGGGAGGCTCCTGGTGGCGCGACCGGTGTCGTTGACACCGCTGAGACATACCTGATGGATCTGCGCGCTTCGGTTAATCCGCCTTGTCGGCACAGTCTCTCGGCGGGTGCTGGCGCCGCTGTCGTGTTCGCGGTGTCCTTCCCAACACAGCTCCTCTCCAGCTGGCAGGGACTCTCCAAGAACAAGGGGGTGATGCGCGGCCTCCGCGGGCACGCCGTCTGCTGACCCACGATCGCGCCGACTCGCGAATGGATCACGTGGCAGCAGACCACGGCGCGTTTCCGAGCTCTGGTCAGCGTCGCACGCACACCATGGGGTCAGAGAGGTGGGTGTGAGTTGTCCTCCCTAATGAAGCAGTCCTCATGTTTCCGCGGTCAGGAGGCAACGCGTGCAGTTTGTGCACGCGGGATCCCCCGCGGAGTTCTGGGAATCGAAGAAACGTGTCGAATCCGGGAGTTGAGCTTACCTACTTAGGTGGGGACGTCTAGGCTGGCCCGGACTGCGGCACGAGAGGCCTCCCTCAGATGGAGTCCGCACTGGCGTTGAGCACTGGGTTTCAGCCTGCGACACGCGGACAGCTCAGGAGTGGACAGAATGGGTGTTTCTTCGGGCATTCGTCTTCGGGTGAAAGACTGCCCAAAGGCGAGGCGATATGGATGAGGCCCAGTGGGTCAACAGGAACTCCCTCATCGAGCACGGCAAGAGAGTACTGCGCGGCAGAGCGATCAAGGGCATTCTCGACCTACTTCATGAGGAGATGGAGCGGGAGCTTGACAACGCAGCCAGCAAAGACGATGACGACTCGCCGTCCGACGAAGAGAAGTGCTGCGGTGAATGAACCGATTTCGCCTAGTCAGATTCACCGGTGACCGTCGCGTCCGGCGCTCCGGGGACGTCGTCGAGGGCTGTCGACACAATCGGCGGCGATCAAACCGGATTTCAAAATGCAACCTTCGCGGGACGCTCCGAGGTCTCCCGTTCAGGCGTGCCCGATCTTGACCACGTAGTTGTCGACGTCTACGGTGCGCAGGGCACGCGAAACGCAGTGACGCAGGCCTTCATATGAAAGACGATCCCGCAGCGGCCAGCTACGGTGCGCTTTGCCGTGAACTCATTGAAGAGGTATGCGCAGCCAAGGCTGTTTCCAAGACACAGCTCGCGAGCGAGATCGGGGCACCTCCAGAAGCTCTTCTAGGACTTGCAGACGGAGGGCTGCTTAGCTTCGAGCTCGTCATGGAGCTTGCTCGATTGGCTGGGTGCTCAGTCGCACGAACCACCGAGATCGAGCGCGCTTGGTTCGTTCGGCGAATGAAGAAGGACCCCACCGGTACGGCGCGGCGATTCCTTCGTTTGGTCGCAAAGCTCGAACAGGAAGTAAAGCGACTCGAGGCGTTTCTCAGGAAACGAGGCCTCCTCGATGAGTATCTTGTCGATCGCAGCTCGCCCTCCGCCCATCGGATAATGGGCCAAGAGCGCGACTAGAACATCCGCACAACCGAGCACAGATCGAGCACCCGATTGGGCTTCAGCGTTGCCGCAGCTCGCGTCGATGCAATCGAGTATGTACTCGACTTCATCGAGCTGGGCAGAATCATGAAAGCGGACGTCCCTTATCTCTCTTCAGCTGTCGCACGCCTTGCCGCCGCCAGGCCAGACAGTCCCCAGTACTTCGAGGAGGTCTTTGACGCGATCTCCAGCGATCCGGGGCTTTCTGGTGAGGCGTTCCGGCTCGCAAACTCTGCGGCACTCAGGGGATCCGAACGCTGTGAGAGTCTCATCGAAGCGATGATGAGAGTCGGCGCGGCGCGGTACGTCGCACTGGTCCTGGGGAGTTACTTAGTCAAGGTGCTGGCGCCGACGACTGATGAGCTTCGAGAGCTGTGGCGAAGGAACGTGTTCGTTGCCGTGGCCGCTAGCGAGCTGTGCCGACGGTTCCCGCAAACGGGTGTGCTACCTGATGTGGGATTTGTCGCCGGCATGCTTCACAACGTCGGTCTCCTTGCTCTCGCAGTCAGCGAGCCAGGTTCATACAAGCGACTGACGAAGAGGATAGTTCCGTCTCGCTCGAATCGTTGCGAGTTGGAGAGAGAGCTCTTCGGCCTCGATCACACGCAGGCAGGTGAGTTGGTAGCTGACGCGGGGTGCTTCCCACAAGATCTACGTGAGGTGATTCTGCACCACGATGCTGAAGACCTACCGGAGACTCTCTCTGCCCCTCGGCTCGTACGCACGATGAGACTCTGTACGCTTCTTGCGAACACGTGTCATGAAGACCGGCCGTCCGATCGACACGCCACCATGGACGAGCTGCCTGAACTCATAGAGGATGAGTTGCTCGGGGTGAGTTTGGAAAAGACCACCATCGCCGAGCTGCAAACTGCCATCTCTGACGAAGCAGATCGCCAATGCGAACATCTCGGCTTGTTTGCGAGCGGGTCCGCTGCGTAATACTCGGCGCTAACAAGCCGGCACGACTCTCAACGCACCGCTCGACCGAGACACTGCGTCCGTCGCCCGTGGCGGATGTGGTGTCTCGGTCACCTTTTTGGAACCTCTTCACGATGGAGAGGTTGCTTGGGGAGCTCCAGAGCCGGTCGTGAGCACGAGACAACTGAGGTTGCGGGGCATCCCGGGACGACCGGGAATCTCATCGCGACGGGTTTCGTCCATTGCCTCGCTGGCGGCAGGCGACCGGGTGATGGACGCACTGGAAGTCGGCGGGCGCGCCGGCACCGGTATCCGCTGCCGTTCACAGCAGGCAGTCGGTTTCTAGTGTCCATCAAGAACGTTCGGTTGTGTCGTGATCGCTTCGCAGAGCGAGGATTCTGAGTCAGGAGTACCGCGTCACCTGAGAACTGTCGCGAAAGAGGTGCCGGCGGACATCGCCCACGGCATCCCCCGTTTGTTGGACAAGCCCGCACCAGGGAGACAATCACCAGGGTTCGGCGGGCTGAGCCCGGACGGCTGAGGCCCCGCATCCCTCGCTCGCGAAGTTTTTCTTGAGATTCCACGACCGATAGCCGCCCTTGCGGATCCTGAGAGAGTGAAGAGAGGAAGGTGCTGCCGACGTCATGCCGCCACGATGAGATCGCACATCGACAAAACGAAGTTGCTTGCTGCCGACTCGGAGCTACGTCGCCTAGCACGTCAGCTGGTCGGGGACCGCGGGCATGGGGATGACGCGGTACAGGACGTCTGGTTAGCGGTCATCGGGGGCCAGCTGGAAGGAAGCGAGCGGTCGCGGGGGCCGTTGCGGCGTGCTCTTACTTTTCGCGTGTGGTCAATCCGGCGGGCGGAGACGGGTCGCCAGCGAAGAGAAATCGCGGCGGCTCAGGCAGGAGTGGTCGAGACGTCCCCTACAGGCTTGATGTGCGTGGAGGAAGCGCGCCGGCGAGTCGTCGACGCGGTGGTCTCTCTGCATGAGCCGCACAGGCGTACCGTGATCCTGCGTTTCTTTGAGGGGCTCGGCCCGGCCGCCATCGCGCGTCGCATGCAAGTACCGGTGGAGACAGTCCGAACACGCATCAGGCGCGCGCTGGAACTGTTGCGGCGCGAGCTTGCAGACGATCTGGGAGACAGCTGCGCCGGCGCGGCGCCGGTGACAACACTGCTGCTGTCCCAGAACGTAGTACTCAAGGCCGCGCAGAGCGTCGTGAAGGGAGTTCTGAGCGTGAACACGAAGTCCAAGTCCGTGGTCGCAGGGGTGTCAGCGATCGTGTCGGCTCTGATACTCGCTGTCGTTCTCTTCCTTGCATCCAGTGACGACGCGACACCAACCAGCTCGTCGTCCTTCGGGGACGCATCGTCCGTGGTTCCTCAAGCGCCACAGGAAAGCGGTCTGCGAGCACCTGTACCCACGGATCGCTTCTCCGCGGCTCTGGACCGTTCGGCCAAAGAAGGCGCCCCACATGGGCTAACAGACGTCGGTGGGTTTGGCGCCCTGCGGATTATCGTTGTGGATTCACGACACGAGCGGCCGCTGCCAGGGACGCCGCTGCGACTGCAGCCGATGCGCGGCCCTAACCCCTTCCAGCACTACCGCCACTTCAACGCCGATGAACGAGGCGAACTGTACGTCGATGAATGGCCAGCGGGGACGACACGCGTGTCCTGTGCGTTCGCGTGGGAGCAAGTGCGCGTTGAAGCGGGGTCGACGACTGAGTTCACGGTGCGTATCGCGACAGGGCCTCCACTTAAAGGCGTCGTGAAAGCAGAGGACGGAACGCCGATCTTCGGAGCCGCCATCATGGTCGCACGCATCGCGTCACGGTATGAGGGCCACGCTGAGGCGACCACGGACGTCAATGGCGAGTTTCGCACCCCGTTCTTCGCCGTCGACAGTGGACATGCGGTCTCTGCTCGAGCGGACGGTTTCGTTGCTTCGCGGGCGATCATGCCCCGCGGCCGCGGCGTGCAGCGAGAGAAGCTAGAAATCGTCCTCAAGCGCCCTGCATCACGACTGATCTTCGAGGTCGTGGACACAGACGGAGAGCCGTTACCTACCGCGGTCGTGGTGGTGGGGGAGCAAGACTACGCGTTCGAGCGGGATGCAGATGGGAGGATGTCGGTTGGTGCGTTCGGCGTGGCGCTGCGAACGGATGAGAACGGTCGTGTCACCATCGACTCACTGCCCGTGGGGTCGACGCCGGTCTGGATTCGTCACGTTGATTATGTGCCTTGGTCCCGCGAGCTCACCCTCGGCGAAGGGGATGTACAGCGCCACCGGGTCACGCTGGAGAGCGGTGTCCGACTGACGGGTGTCGTGCGGACGCAGGACGCAAGTCCCATCCACGGAGCGATGATCACCATGGGACCCTTGGGAATCGCCACTGGACACCTCGCGCGCACTGACGCCTCAGGCGCGTTTGTCCTCGACGATGTTTCGCCGGGCACGCATAAGGTGACGGCGTCGAAGACCGGGATGAAGGAAGTCGAGCGCGTCGTGACGATCGCCGAGAACGAAGAGAACAGGATCGAGCTCGTGCTCGAGCCGCTGTCGACGATCGAAGGGTCCGTAACCGACGCCAAAGGGAATCCCCTGGCCGATTACTGGGTAGAGGCCGATGGGGAGCACGGTGTCGCTGAGCGCGGCTTAGTCGACGACAGCGGCAAGTTTCGGATCACCTCTGTCGAGGAAGGCAAGCTCTATCGACTGGCGGTGGTTTCTGGGAAGCGGGTCACGGTCTTTGTCCACCCCGGCAAGGTGGCTGCCGGTTCGTCTGCCATCGGGATTGTCGTGCCACCGGAACGTTTGCTTAGCGGAGCCATTACGGGCCGCATCGTCGGTCCCGGCGCGGTTCCGATCGAGGACGCCGGTGTGAGTCTGAATCTCTCCCGAGGTGGGGCCATCTCGCGCATGGAGACGAAGACGGATGCGCGTGGGCGTTTCACGTTGTCCGATCTCGTCACGGGGTCGTACGTGCTCGCGATCGCCGCCCCAGGATTGGCGCGAAAGGGATTGAGGGTTCCGCTGGCTGCTGGTCAGCACAAAGACCTTGGCATAATCGAGCTTCCGACGCCTGGCCACATCGAGTATCGCGTAAACAATCCAAACAACCTAGATCAGAAGGGTCTCGGCGCGTACCTGAAGCGTGTCGACGGGAAGGGGACCCATTGGACCAACCTCGTTCGCACTCCAGCGCTGTCAGATCCGATCGAGCCAGGTCGGTACCACGTGTCGATCCGCAGTGGCAAGTTAGCCATACAGGCCCGGGTCGTCAAAGTCGCACCGGGAGAGACGACTGTGGTGGAGGTCGAAGCGCTGGCAGGGGTTCGTTGGACGATTGCTTTTTCGAAAGAGATCGCGGCGCAGAACTCCGACGTTCGGGTTCGGATTGCCGACGCATCAGGTCGCCCCGTCTATGACCAGATGGTGAGCCCTGACTTCATTGCTGACCGCCAGCTCAAGCTGAGACTCCCGAGAGGCTCCTTCGCCCTCGAGGTCCGACTGGATAACGGGGAGTTGATTCGCAAGACCATGCGGACCACGGACGAGGCGGCCTCTGTTTGGATCGAGTGAACCGATCAGTGCGGTTGGTGCGCGCGATGGGGTGCTCCAATCCGACAGCTTCCGGGGTTTGCAGCATCCGACGGTGCACGGACCCACATGCGTGAATGCCGAAGCCGTCGAGCTCCGCGCTCCACTGATCTCGAGCGGTTCGAGGCGGGCGCTCAGCCCGTGTCCGTCGGCGCCTCGAGCTCGCCTCCCAAGTTCTGAAGGTCGGCACTCTTACGGAGGTGACTGCCAGCTAGCAGCGACGCGGGCATAGAGAGCCCGAGTTCGAGTCTCGGGCCGGGACTACAGAAAGCCCGACACAGCATTGAGTTGCGTCGATCCTTCGTGTTGGGGCGAGCTGAACCTCGTCGGGACGTACTCGCCTTGGGGCAACGCGACGGCGGCCAGTTGCCGATCCCCGGGAACGATCTCGCCACTCGGCCCTCATTATGGGTAGCGATGTCCGACTCCAGCGAAACGCCCAAGGTGAAGGCCCTGCTTGCGCATGCGGACTGGGTC
>JANQEO010000063.1 GCA_028278325.1 Candidatus Binatia bacterium | reverse complement strand
GCTTGGGCTGGAATACCAGAGCTTCACGCTTGCCTTCACGCCCGGCGTTGCGGGTCTTCATTACACCGGTAAGGTCAATGACGCCGAGTTCGTTACTGCCGGCTACGTGCACTTCGGCGGCGACGCTAATTGGTGGATACCATCCGCCACGGACATCTATCCCGTAGATCCACACGTCCACTTCTACATTCCGATCGGTTCAAAAGATCCGCTGGGGCTGGAGACGGTAGCCACGTTCGATCAGTACGACTTGCTCGTCGAAAAAGTGGAAGTGAAGCAGGCAACGTGGACCGTCGTCAGCGCGACCAACGACTATCGCGTTCTCGGGCCGATCGCGATGACCGACCCCAATAAGAACCGTTCGGCCGTTGAGCATGACGAGCTGGGTATGGTGGTAAGGACAGCGGTGATGGGCAAGGTGGGCTCGGCGGACGGCGACACTCTAGCCGACCCGACGACGCGAATGGAATATGAGCTATTCAATTGGGCGAATAACCGCAAGCCCAATTTCGTTCACACCTTCGCCCGCGAAAAGCACGGCGCTACCAATCCACGTTGGCAGGAGAGCTACGCCTATTTCAACGGCAGTGGCGGGGTAGCGATGGTCAAGGGGCAGGCGCATCCGGGCAAGGCGTTCCAAGTGAACCCGGACGGCACCAAGATCGAAGTCCATGCCGATCCACGCTGGATCGGAAACGGTCGCACGATCCTGAACAATAAGGGCAGGCCCGTCAAGCAATATGAACCATACTTCAGCACGACGCATGAATATGAAGACGAGAAGGTGCTCCGCGAGATAGGGGCAACGCCCCTGCTCTATTACGACCCCGTCGGGCGAAATATCCGAACTCAGTTTTCCAACGGTACCGTCGCACGTGTCGAGTTCACACCGTGGTTGCAGAAGGTGTTCGACGCCAACGACACCGTCAAGGAAGGCCAATGGTACACCGACCGCGGCAGCCCCGACCCGGCCGCGGAACCGGAGCCACTGAACGATCCGGAACGCCGGGCCGCTTGGCTGAGTACCAAGCACGCCGATACGCCGGGCGTCACCCATTTCGACAGCCTCGGGCGGCCGGTCTACGCCGTCTCCGACTACGGAGGTGGCAAGACAACGGCCGTGCGATCTCAGATCGATCTGACGGGACGACTGTCAAAGATGTTCGATCAGGAGCAACGGGAAGTGGCCAGCGGCTTTACCGGGATGCCGGGCATACCGATCGCCAGCGATAGCGCCGAGAAGGGGCGGCGCTGGAACTTCCAGAACGTGCTGGGCGCGTTAGTCAAGACATGGGATGAGCACGGGCGTGAGCTCAGCGTCGACTACGATGGTCTGCATCGGCCGGTCAGCACCTTCGTGCAGGAAGCCGGCCAGACGAAAATCCTTTTCAACTACGTGGTCTACGGTGATCGCGTCCCCAACGCGCAAGACTTCAATTTACTCGGCACCGCCCACCAGATCTTCGATCAGGCGGGAATGGTGCGGGTGCCGGAGCTGGACTTCAAAGGCAACCCGACATCCGTCGACCGCATTCTGGCCAAGGATTATGCGAACGACATCGATTGGAGCGCGCTGCCCAACCAACCAAATTATGCAGCCGTCCAGGCAGCGGCGAGTCCGGCGCTGGAGATCGCCGAGGTCTTCACTGCGACGTCACAATACGACGCGCTGAATCGTCCCACCGAGGCAACGCTGCCCGACGGCACGGTGGTCGTTCCTACGTATAACGAGGCTAACTTCCTTGCTTCCTTACGGGCCCGGATAAGGGGCCAAGGCAACTTCATCGAGTTCCTGAAAGAGCAGGACTACGACGCCAAGGGGCAGCGCCAGTTCGCGCGCTACGGCAACGACGTCTTCACTCGGTATTTCTACGATCCCAACACCTTCCGCCTGACCAATCTTCAGACCTTCAAGACGGGCGCCGACCCACAAACCCAGGGGCTACAAAACCTGAACTACACTTACGATCCGGTCGGTAACATTACGCAGATTCGTGATGAGGCTCAGCAGACGCACTACTTCAACAACGCCGTGGTCAAGCCAGAAACCCTGTTCGAATACGATGCCATCTACCAGCTGGTCCGCACACAAGGTCGCGAGCATGCCGGCCTCGGCAACAACATCCTCCGCGACCACACTGATCTCGACTTCATTCCTCAGCTACCGCACGCCAACAACGCCGACGCCGTGCGGAACTACACCGAGGAGTACGAATACGACCTGCTTGGCAACATCAAGGTGCTGAAACACCGTTTCCAACCTCAGCCAGGAGTCGGCAACGGTTGGACTCGCTATTATCGGTACGCCTTTCAGGACTTCCAGGGCGATCGCACCAACCGTCTGGCCGCCACCAACATGCCCGGTGACCCCGATGCGGGGCCCTACAGCGGGACTTACGACCACGACGCCTACGGCAACATGACGCGGATGCCCCATCTGGCCGTGATGGACTGGAACTTCATGGATCAACTTCGGCGCGTGGACCTGGGGGGTGGTGGGACAGCCTTCTCCGTCTACGGACTTGGCGGCCAGCGCTTGCGTAAAGTGATCGAGCGTAACGGCAACCTGAACCTCGAATGGATCTTTCTCGGTGCGGTCGTGCTCTTCCGCCGTCGTCGGCGCAACACCAACGAGCTGCGCTTCGAGCGCTGGACAGTTCACGTAAGTGACAACACGGGGAACATCGCGCAGGTCGATACCAAAACACGCGACGACGACAACATCGATCGGGTCAACCCGCTAGACGCCGCTCTGACTCGTTACCAATACGCGAATCACCTCGGCTCAGCGACGCTGGAGACGGACGAGAACGGCACTCCTATTTCCTACGAGGAATACCATCCCTTCGGAACGACCGCCTATCGCTCATCCAAGCCGGGATTCGATCTGAGCCTTAAGCGCTATCGCTTCAGCGGCAAAGAGCGAGATGACGAGACGGGGCTATATTACTTCGGAGCGAGGTACTACGCGTCCTGGTTGGCGAGGTGGACGAGCAGTGACCCGGCAGGGTTTGCGGGAGGGGCGAACCTCTTCAGATACTGCTCCAACAACCCGGTGTCGTTCCGCGATCCGAACGGGACAGACGACGAGTACTTTCTTGCCTTCAAGCTTGACCCTGACGCCCTCAGTATGAAGGAACTGACCACGCTTGCGAACCCGAAGTCAAAGCCCAGCGACGTTCTGAAGATCTTCAGAGATCACGGGTATCAAGGGGGTGGCAACATTGAGTGGAGAGAGGACGGTAAGTGGGTAGATACGGCTGCTATACCCCCGCCGCCCGGCGCGGGAACGGATGGCGGCAACACAAGTTTGCCACAAGGTGATCCCGAACCGTCGGCAACGGATGGATCGACGGACAGTTCGAACTCTGGCAATGGACCGCCGCCCCTACCACCCAGGCCAGCCCTTAATCCGACACCGCCAGTGTCACCGCTTCCCACGAACCCGATACCCAAGCTAGACGTTACCGAAGCTCCTCCTGGAACGAACTTTCAGAAAGCGGAGAGCGCTGCAAGAGGCGCCTACAGGCGACAACACGGGCTAAGTGGGAGGCAAACTGCTGTTCAACATCCTCAACCGTGGCGAGAGGGGGCAAGAACGAATACCCATCCACGGATCACCAACCACCCCAAGTTTCTACATCCTATCAGCAATCGGCCCGGCACGGGTGGCACGATCAATGGTCGGCAGTATGCCACGGAACACACGTTTCACGACAGGGGCGTTTACCGTCAGGCGGTTGCGACCATGCGACGTCGTTTCCGTTCGTTTGCCACAGAAAGGGTGATCAGTCTCTGGGCTGGACAGCGTTCACGGCGATCAGCAACCGGGAGTAGGGGGCCGTTGTTCCTCCGCGAGTATATCGTTGCTCCGATGATGCGGGGCGCAGCGGGGCACTTTGCACTAGCGTCTACCAGAACGTTCGTACCTCTTGTTGTTGAAGCGGAGTTGGGTGCGATGAGCGCCGGGATGGCCCTGTACAATGCCGGGTACACGAGCGCAGGGGCGACGGTGTTCGGTGCCGCGTCATACGTCCCGGTTGCCGGGGCAGGACTAGTTGCCGGTGCTGTCGTCGGTAACGCGGCGGAAAACCTCGCTAGAGAAAGGGGTTGGAGCGAAGAGGGCGCTCAGAGCGCGGGGGTACTCGCATCAGTAGGAGCGGGCGCAGCAGTCGGCGCCCTCATCGGTTCGGTCATCCCGGGTGTTGGAACGGCCGCAGGCGCTACGATTGGAGCGATCGCCGGATTAGTCGGCTACGGATTGAGCAAGTTGTTCTGATGAATACGCAGGGATGAGAAAGATGGGGCGGAAAGAACGTTTGCCCATACTTGCAGAAGTTGATCGTCGGCGTGCCGAAGAGCTATCGAAGGCGATTGATGGATTCATGGAAGACTATCTTCTCAACACAACAGGAGCATCGCTATGGCAAGGATTCCACTGACACAGGTAGCAGCTAAAGAAAAGTCCCATAACGTAGCGCTTCTCCATCGTGTTCTGGAGACGTTCGGACTCACGGTGTCGAAGAAAGAAGTCGATGAGAACCGGGCGGGCTCTGACACCCAAGAGAAGGTCCGCGCTCTGCAGTCGCACCTGAACGTGCACCCTGATGAATCATCATTGGTGGACGAGGCGACAATAGCCGCCATTCGCGAGGCCTTACGCAGCCGGGGCCTGACAGACGCGAGCCGTTCGTTCACCGTGAGCGGAACAGTTCGGCTGCGCGACGGATCGGTGAGACGCCGACAACGGCTGCTCGCCTTTGACCTCGACCTGCGCGGGATCGCAGCTTACCGCACTACAGAGAACGTTGCTGAGCTGCAGGAGACGGGAGGCTTTGAATTCCTCGGCCAGGCCTCTTCCGATGCTCGCGGCACCTACGAGATCACTTTCTATGATTGGCAATACCGTCGAGCGGAGCGCAAGCAGGCCGATGTGGTGGTTTACGCCGTGGAGGAAGGGAGAAGAGGCGGGCGCATCGTTGGCCGATCGCGGCTCGTTCGCTCGGAGGATTATTCCGATGAGGGCTTAGTGCGGGACCTGCACGTCCTCATCGCGGCATCCGACGAGGGAATTGAGTACGAGCTTCTGATGTCCGCGTTGAGCCCATTTCTGAAGGAGAGCGAAACGAGCCTGAGGGAGATCGCAGCGTCGGCGGAACAGCTAGCATTCACGGCAGACGAACTCGATGTCGACCTCGCCCACCTCAATGTCGCTGCCGCCGCCAAGCAACTGTCGCGGCCGGGCCGAAGCAATCTGTCACACGAACTGCTGTACGGCCTCGGGCGACAGGGGATGCGTCTCGATTGGACGTTCCTTCTCAAGAGGACGGACGACGAGCTACGGAGCACGATCGCGAGTTCAGTAGAAGAACGAATCATCCAAGCCTTCGATGATGACCAGATCGCCGCCTTTATCGAAGCTCTGCGGAGTCGCGCCGTCGAGAGCGCGATAGAAGAGAAGGAAACGGACGAGCCGAACCCGCTGAACGCAATGCTCTCTCATGCACTACCGCAGAAAAAGCAACGTCTCGGGTTTGTCAACGCGGTCGCGACATTTCGGGGTAGCAATGCGAAGGAATTCTGGAGCGAGCATCTTCCAGCCCAGGCGGAGTTCAAAGATAACCCGCAGCTGATTTCCAAGCTGCTGGTGACGCGCCAACTCACTGCACTGACCGGCAATCATCAACCTCTAGTCGGCGAACTACAAGGCGAAAGACGTATCGAGTCGGTGACGCAGCTGCTCGACCTTCAGAAGAGTGACTGGCTGCGGATCATCGACCATGCAGGCCTGCCCGATTGGATCGACGGGAACTCCGAAGACGAACGAGCCGAGAAGTACGCAGACGCAATGGAGAGCCTTCTCAACGCGAGTCTTCCCACCCAGCGGATCGCCCGCATGGTGGACGGAGGCGAAATCCCGATAGAGAGAACCAGTGTCTCGCAAGGTGTCAGTCGTTTCCTTTCAAGGCACGTCGAGTTCGATTTCGCCAGCTCCCGCGTCCACGATTTCGACGCTGAGATCGAGGCGGAGGTCGGTCTAGGCTTCGCGGACGTGAGAGACGAACTGATGAAGATTCAGCGCGTTTTTCAGGTGAGCACGAACCCGGACGCAATGAAGATCCTCCTGCAGAACAATCTACATTCCGCTCACGCGATCGCCAGCATCCCGCGCAAGACGTTCATGAAAACGTACGGAGACGCGCTCGGAGGTGAGCAAGCCTCCTTCGCGATTCACCAGCGAGCAGAGCACGTTTCCACTCGGGCGGAGCTAGTCGCGATGCACCTCCTCGAGTACTCGCAAGGCATAGTGCCCGAGTCTGTTATAGGCAGCGCCGAATCTGCCGCTGCAATGGCGGTGCTACAGAATCGTCTGCCGAACTACGCCCAGCTGTTTGGCAGTCCCGACATTTGCGAATGCGAGCATTGCCGCTCTGTGCACAGTGCCGCTGCGTATTTCATCGATCTGCTCCGCTTCCTCTGGCGCGGCGAGCCCAACAGTGATGGCAAAACACCGCTCGACATACTCGCCGTGCGCCGTCCAGATCTGCTCCACTTGCCTCTGACTTGCGAGAACACGAACACGATCATTCCCTACATAGATCTCGCCAACGAGGTAATGGAGTACTACACCGCCCACGATACCCTGACGGGCTTCACGGGACACGACACGGGTGAAGCGACGCCTGCGGATCTGAGGGCAAATCCGCAGAACTTCAATCTCGAGGCCTACCGCAAACTCAAAGACGCCAAGTACCCCTTCTCGCTACCCTATCATCAGCCGCTCGATGAGATTCGGACGTACGCGGACCATCTGAAAGTCAGCCGTGCCGAAGCGATGCGTGCAGCGACCCCGGTCCCGGACTCCGCAACTCAGCAGGCGATCGCCGCGGAGGGACTGAGCGTTTCCGAAGAAGAGCACAAGATCCTCACCGGTAGAGACCTTGCCGGTGCCGTCGACGCCACACCGCTGCACGAGTACTACGGCTATGCTTCGGCGCCCCAACTGGAGAACCTGAGCGCGGTGCCGGAGTTCTTGCATCGCACGGGAGTCCGCTATCCGGAGCTCGTCGAGTTGTTGCGAACTCAGTTCATCAATCCCCACCAACACACGCTCGATCTCCTCCAGAGGATTCTCTCATTCGCTTCGATCTCCGCCGACGTCCTTTATGCCAGGCTCGAGCAAATCGAGGCGGGAACCCTCGACCCGGCCACCGACGCCGACATCGTAGCGGCCCTCAACGCCTACAACGGTGCCCAGGGGACCAACATCACCGCGGCCGACTTTGGCCAGTGGGTGATCGATCATCTCGACGAGTGTCGTCGAGTCATCACTCTCTATGAACCCGACTCGAAGTGTGCGCTGGAAACGACGGAGCTACGAACCATACGGAGTATCTACGAAGCTGCTGCAACGTCCGGTTTGGTGGACGACGATTGGTCTCGCATTCACCGCTTCATTCGCCTGTGGCGCAAGCTTGGCTGGAGCATTCACGAGACCGACTTAGTGCTGGCTGCGATCGCTGCCGCCGACATCACTCCCGAGACGATCGGCAAGCTTGAATCGATCTCGCGTCTGCGGGCTGCCACCAAGCTGCCCCTTAACAAGTTGGCCGTCTTGTGGGGTCACATCGATACCTACGGCAAGAAATCCCTGTACGGAAAGCTATTTCTCAACAAGTCCGTGCAACAGATAGACCAAGCCTTCGAAGCGGACGCGTGGGGCAACTATCTGGATCGTAGTAGTGAGATCCTAGGCGACCATCGTTCGGCGATCCTTGCCGGCCTCCGGATCCGAGATCAGGACCTGGCCGCCATCCTCGACGTGGCGCACGTCATCGACGGAGGTAATCCACGCCCCATCGATTTTGACAACGACGTCCTCAGCCTTGCTCATCTAAGCACGATCTATCGCTATGTAGTACTCGCGAAGGCATTGAAGCTGCGAGTCCCAGATGCCTGCAAGCTGATGCTCCTGTTCGGGCCGCCGCCGTTCAGCAACTGGGATGTGCAGCTACAGACGTTTTCCAATGCGGTTCCGCGGGACACCTACGAGTTCTTCGAGACCGCTCGCACCGTCAAGACCACCGGTTTCAAGACGGCGACACTCCAGTACATTCTGAACGGTACGGTCCCTGCCGATTCCCGCGTTGGTCTCGATCGCGACAGAGCCCTTCAAACGGCGCAAGCGATTCGCGGATCGTTCTCTACGATCGACCAAGAACATCCGGAAACACCGCCGTCGCCACTGACACCGGAGCTCCTCGGTGCAAAGTTGACGCTCACGTTCCAAACCGACGTCGTCAACCGTTTGATGCGGATCTTGGAAGGGGCAGTGCGCTTCGAAACCGTTACCGATGCCAATCTGAATGTAACCGTCCCCGAAAACCTCAAGGACGTGTACACGTACGTGAAGGGTAGTGGAAGGCTCACGTGCGCCGGGGTGATGTCGGACGGCGAACGATCTTCTCTGCTAGGGTTGGCCAACGCCAACTTCGACACCGCAGTGAACGAGCTCTACCAAGCACCGGAAGACTTTTTGAGCGTGAACTTCGGCGGGGTTCTCAGCAACCTGGCCGAAGCCAACGAGGTCCTACTGGATCATCCATCGCAGGCTACACCTGCCACTCTAGAGGAGAAGCTTGCATACGTTTACGAGCGATTTATTCCCGTCCTGAAACACAAGCTACGACGAGATACTCTCGCCCAACACATCGCGGCACTCGTCGGGCTGAGCGAGACGGCAACCTCTCTGCTGATGGCTGCCGACACGGACACGCTCCTATCTAATCTCTCCACGGAGGGCTTTTCGGCGACCTACTTCAGTGACGCAACCTGGACCAATGCGGCGTTGGAGCGCGTGGACGAAGAGATCGACTTCGACTGGGCTCTACAAGCTCCGCACGCATTGGTGCCCGCCGACAATTTCAGCGTTCGCTGGCATGCCTACGTCTCGCCGCCCGCGACCGGTGAGTACACTGTGACCGTCGACCTGGAGCAAGCAGACGAGTCGTTGAAGCTCTACCTGGACGATGTGTTGATTCTGGATAAAGCTGCAGCGGATCCCAATACCTCATGGGAGGCGATCGTCACCCTCAACTCAGCGCGCATGCATACGCTGCGGCTAGAGTACGCCGACATCACCCAGAATGCGGGCGTGCGATTACGATGGAAGACGGCGACGACAGCGCCCGGAATCGTTCCTTCGTCCGCTGCCTATCCCCGAAAGATCCTCGACGAGTTCGTCGATCTTGCCGTCCTCTACCACCGAGCTGCTGCGTTCGTTACGGGCTTCGATCTCAGTGAAACGGAGCTCGCTCATTTCCTCGCTTTTCCGGCTGATTTCGACGGTATCGACTTCAAGGCGCTCACCGCCGTTCACTGGAAGCGTATCAAAAACTACACCGCGCTGAGAAACGCCGTCCCCCAGGTTCAGGCATTACTGACGGACGTTTTCGAATCTGCCAACACGTCGAATCCCGCGCCGGCGATGACCGACCTGAAGGACTTGCTGCAGCGCGCAACCGCGTGGGAGGAGTCGAACCTCGACCATCTCATCGATTCTCATTTCGCTCTGGGCATCGCCGACTTCAAGAACGAGGTCGCGCTCAACCGTCTCCTCCGCGTCATGCAGATCGTTGTCAAGACGGGCCTTTCCGCCAGTACCGTCACGGAGTGGGGCGCCGTTGAAACGGATTTCGACCGCCTGCACGCGACCGCTCAGCGGATCAAGCGAGCCGTGAAGGCCAAATACGAGGAGGCGGATTGGCTGAGTGCCGCGGGTGAGTTGAGCGACAAGATCCGGGAGAACCAGAAACAGGCTCTGGTTGCCTACTTGTTGACCCGGCCGGCGGTTCGCGCCTGGGGCGCGCACGACGCCGATAGCCTATTCGAGTATCTGCTCATCGATGTTCAGATGGACCCCTGCATGGACACGTCGCGCGTCGTGCAGGCAAACGCGTCGGTGCAGATGTTCGTCGAGCGTTGTCTTCTCAATCTCGAGAGCGACATGTCCAGCGGTGCCGAGCAAGGCGTGTCCCCCGGAGCCATCGACAGGGATCGCTGGGAGTGGATGAGATACTATCGAGTTTGGGAAGCCAACCGCAAGGTATTCCTCTACCCGGAAAACTGGTTGTTTCCGGAGTGGCGCAACGATCGCAGCGAGTTCTTCAAGGACCTCGAATCCTATCTCGTCCAGAACGACATTACCGAACGTAGCGTCGAGCAAGCTTTTCGCAACTACCTGACCAGCTTGAACGAGGTCGCGAACCTGGAGGTGTGCGGATTACACCGCGAGGACTACGATGATGGCAGCCTGAAGTTCCTTCATGTCTTCGGTCGCACGCATAACCTTCCGTACAAATTCTTTTACCGGCGTTGGAACCAGTACGGCAAGTGGAGTGCCTGGGAGAAAGTGCCGGTGGATATTCGTAGCGTCGATGGCGAAGGTGGTGCCGGCGTCCACCTCGCCCCCGTTGCCTGGAAGAAGCGTTTGTTCCTGTTCTGGCCAGAGTTCATGCAAGTTCAAGAGGAACAATGGGGCAATCGAAACAAGTCCGTGGAACAGCTGTCACAGAAGAGCACCTCGGAGCTCGAGGCACGGAAGTATTGGGAAGTTCGGTTGGCATGGAGTGAGTACGTAGATGGAAAGTGGCTGCCCAAGCAGGTCTCGAAGGAAATCATCGAACACTGGCCCGCGCGAGGGTCACAAGAAAAGGACGTCTTGGTTTCGGCTCGAGTTACGACGGATCGCCTGCACATCGACCTAAGCAGCGCAACCCGTGACCGGATCTATAGATACGGTTTCACCCTGTCGGACATCCAATCTCCCGTCGAGCGCCCTACGCGTTCCTATATCCTCCCCCGGCTGTCGGACCATTACTCGTTCTTGTTTTCCAGGCGATTTCGATCTGGCGATCTCAAGCTGTTGGATGATGTTTATCTGAGGAGCTCGATGCCACACACGGTACTTCCGGTCGATACGATCACGGACCTGGATATCGGGCTCGACGACCCGTTTTTCTTCAGCGATCGCAGACGTACGTATTTCGTCCGACCGGTCGATATTCGCGTGCTAGAAGACGTCAAGAAACCCGAGGTATACATTCCGCGTTTGCCGGACTTAGAACGCGCCAGAAAGATCCCTATTCCGATACCAATCGACGTTCCCGAGCTTGGGCCGGGCAACCCACCACCCATAGACCGCCCCCCGTTCGATGTCGGGGACGCTCTACCGCTGTTCCTTGCGGGCGTCGACGTGCCGGCGATGGCATCGCTCGCCGATCGGCCGGTCGCGGCCCGAGGCGTGCCAGCCGCTTCCTCCGCCGCGGTCGGATCGCTGAGCAGCACGATGGTGATGTCGGGCGAGTCTATCGTTACCAAGACGGCGACAACGGACGTTAAAGTTGTCGACAGCGCGTTCGCTGGAGCCTCACGAGCCTCGGTGATCGGGAGAGCGGTAGGCTGGCACTATCGATCGGACACCGGCCTCGAGTTCCACACTTTCTACCACCCCTTCTCCAGCGACTATGTCTCGGACCTCAACCTGGGTGGCTTAGATCGATTGATGGTCAGCGATATCAGCATCCCCTCGGATCAAGGAGCGACCTTCGAGGACGTCTACGATCCTAACTTCTCTCAAGGATTCGTGCAGAAGCCTGCAGACTTTTCCGACCCGGATCGGACCTATTACAAGGAGAATGTCTGCTTCGACGTGTACGGTGCCAATAGTCTCTACAACTGGGAACTTTTCTTCCACGCGCCACTCTACATCGCCACCCGCTTGAGCAAGAACGGAAAGTACGAAGAGGCCATGAAATGGTTCCACTATATCTTCGACCCCACGACGGACGACATGCCGGGCCCGGGCGAGTCGGATACTTCCCGCTACTGGAAGGTGCTGCCGTTCAAGACTACGCCGGCGGAAAGCCTGGAGAGCTGGTTCCGGAGCTTGTCGCCGAGCGCGGATCCCGATGCCGAGAACGCCATCATCGCAGAGTGGCGCGACAATCCCTTCGACCCACATCTCGTCGCCACCAACCGGCCGCTTGCCTACATGAAGCGCGTGGTCATCGCGTATGTTGAGAACCTGATCGCTTGGGCTGATTCGCTGTTTCGCATCGATACGAGGGAAACGGTCAATGAAGCGCTCCAGCTCTACGTTATCGCCAATCATATCCTAGGTCGCCGGCCCGAATTCGTCCCCAACCGCGGGGGCGTGAAAGCGGAGTCGTACGAGTCGCTGAAAGACAAGTGGGACGATTTCTCCAACGCTCTCGTAGAACTGGAAAACCTCTTCCCGTACAGCAGCGAGGCCAGCGTGAGCGGCCCTTCCAGCGGCACGAGCCTCCTCGGTGTCGGATCGGCTCTGTACTTCTGCATCCCGCCGAACAAGAAGTTGTTGGATTACTGGGATACAGTGGCGGACCGCCTATATAAGATCCGTCACTGCCAGAACATCGACGGAGTGGAACGACATCTGGCGCTGTTTGCCCCGCCGATCGACCCGGCCGCGCTCATTCAAGCCGCTTCACAGGGGCTAAGCCTGGGCAGCATTCTCGCAGATCTTAGCAGCCCGCCGCCTATCTACCGTTTCCGCGTGCTCATCCAGAAGGCAAACGAATTCTGTGTGGATGTAAGAGAACTCGGCTCGACGCTTCTTGCAGTACTCGAGAAAAAGGATGCCGAAGAGCTTGCTCGCCTACGCGCGTCCCATGAGAGCCAGATTTTGGAATCGATCAGAGCCGTAAGACAGCGGCAGATCCTCGAGGCGAAGGCCAACAAAGAGAACCTTGTCAAAGCCCGCGAGACTGCGGAATTCCGCCTTCAGCACTACATCGACTTGCTCGGCAATGATTCGGTCACCATACCCGCGTCACCGACGATCGCTGCTAGTCTGACGGACGACAGCCCGCTGCCAGCAGACACGAACCTCGCGGTCATTGAAGCGGATGTAGATGAATCACTGGTGGATAGCGACGAGAGTGGGATCAAGCTGATCGCGAAGGAGAAGGCAGATCTAGACAAATCGCGGGATGCAATGATTTCACAGCAAGTCGCATCCGCCATGGAGGGACTGGCCGGCCTCCTGCATTTGATCCCCGGGTTCGACGCTGACGGAAAGCCGCTCGGCATCGGCGCTGGTGTTAGCTACGGCGGACCCAGTCTCGGGGCCGCTACATCGGGACTGGCAAAAGTTCCCCAGATTGTTGGTGCGGTCTATTCGCATGAAGCAGCCCAAGCCGCAAAGACTGCAGGTTTCATCCGCCGCGAGCAGGACTGGACTCTCCAGGCGAACTTGGCCGCCAAGGAGATCACCCAACTCGATAAGCAGATCACGTCGGCCGACATTCGCATACAAGTGGCAGAGAAGGAACTGGAGAACCACGAGCAGCAGATCGCCAACGCGAAAGAGGTCGAGTTATTCTTGGCCGACAAGTTCACCAATCAGGAGCTGTATCAATGGATCAAAGAGCAGCTCTTCGCCGTATACAAGCAGAGCTACAATCTCGCGTACGACATGTCCAAGAAGGCGGAGAAAGCCTTCAACTACGAAATGGGAACACAGACGGCGAGCTTCATCCAGTACGGCTATTGGGACAACTCGAAGCAGGGGCTCGCCTCGGGCGAAAAGCTGCAACTCGCGCTACGGCAACTGGAAAAGTCCTACCTCGAAGAAGACCGTCGCGAGCTCGAGCTGACGAAGAACGTCTCACTCACACGGCTGGATCCTCTGGCGCTGATCGAGCTGCGCGAGACGGGCAAATGTTATGTGTCTCTACCGGAGGAGCTGTTCGACTTGGACTTCCGTGGGCACTACTTTCGCCGCATCAAATCCGTACGCTTGTCCATTCCCTGCGTCGCAGGCCCGTACACGTCTATCAACTGCTCCCTACGCCTGCTTAACAACTCAGTACGGATCAATACTTCGATGAACAGCCAGGGAGAATATCAGCACGAGAACGACGAGGGTATGTGGATTGATGACTCTCGTTTTGTGACCAGCCGAGTTCCGGTCACGGCTATCGCGACGAGCACGGCTCAGAACGATCCCGGGTTGTTCGAGCTAAGCTTCGGAGACGAGCGTTACCTGCCTTTCGAAGGGGCCGGGGCGATTAGTGGGTGGAACATCGAACTCTCCGGCGAAAAAGAGCTGCGACAGCTGGACCACTCCACGATCTCGGACGTTATCCTGCATCTCGACTACACGGCGCGAGAGAGCGGTGGGTTGTTCAAGGAAAAGGCCGCCGTATACCTCAAGGACTTCATCGCCAATAGCGCCGATCTCGAGAATCAACCATTCATCCGGATGTTCGATATGAAGCACGAGTTGCCGAACGAGTGGCATCTCTTCTTCCACCCACGCAACGGGCCGGAGCAAGCCCTGAGTTTCACCGTCGGCAAGGAACGCTTCCCCTTCCTGGCGGCGAACAGAGAAATCGTAGTGATGGAGGCGGAGATCCTGGCGAAATGCTCGCGTCCAGGCGACTATCACCTTGTCCTTTCCTACGTCAATCGTAGCGGGGACGTCGTTACCTCGAGTCAGATCGTGATGCCCAAGACACCTGAGGGGTCAACCTACGGAGGCTTGCACAAGGCTACTCTGCGATTGCACGATGCCGGTCTAAGCCTCGACGAGCTGGATATTGCAGGAGCGATGACTCTGAAGCTGAAACACAGCACCGCCACCGACTTCGCCAGTCTGGAAACAGATCCGCAGCCGGAAATCGAGGATATGTTCCTCGTTGTGCACTACAAGAGTGTCGACTCCGTATGAGCAGCGAACCACTCGAAAACTAGCGGCGAACCTTCACCTCCAGCGTCCCACCCTGCGACCCGTTGAAGTAATGGCGCCCGTTGTCGTAGGGAAAGCGCAACCTCACGGTGACGAAGTCGGCCCGCCTCTGGAATGCACGGCGAACAGCTTTAGTAACATCCAGCCCGGGTCGTGCCTCCAGCGCCGCAACAGGAGTGTTAGCGATGAGGAGCCCCCCTCGAGCGTAGTCTGAGACCTCGAGGCTCCTGCCTATATCGACCTGCTCAACCAAGACCATCTCCTCGTAAACGTCCCGGCCAGAAATGCCCCCGATCGGCATTGACAAGCGCGCCGCCTGTATCTCGGCGGAATCCCGGATCTGCGCTACGGCGAACGTCAAGAACCCCCGCTGATTCGAGGTTTCTCTCCCATCCGGCGTCTTGAAACTCATGGTACCGGCTACCCCGATGTAGCCGGGTTCGGATGGTATCGTAGCTCCCTGCCTGTCGTACCCTGCTGGGCAGATACCATCGTCGACCAGCGTTCCAGATAGCCGCGGCCCTTCGCCAAGCTCAGGAGTTAGTCTAAGCACTTCTACCGTAGTTGGGACTACAGGCTTAGGATCTTTACTTTCCTGAGGGTGCCCGTTGGGAATGGCGGGCGTGGGCGCAACCGGGTCTTCCCCATTGGATCCGCGTTGGCCAAGGAAAAGGGCCAAGATTGCTGCAACCCCGACAAGGAACGTGCCAATCCCTGCGAGAACACGTCCGATACCGTCACCTTTCTCGGTCATCTGCGTACTCCCGTTCTGTCGTCAGGCGGCCTCGCAAAGCAGAAGACCGAAAGTGGCACTCCAATGCAAGCATCGTTGGCATGTCGGTATGTCCCCGTCGTGCACCTGAACTCGGCTCATCGCTGCACCCCCATGTGATTGTATCCTCTTGACGGCCGCCGCCGTCCTGACGGCTTTACTTGTTCCCCGAACTCCCCTGATCGCTTTCACAATTCCCCGTTCGGATGCGTGGGGAGGCAACCGATGTTGCTCAAGCTGCGCAAGGAGATAGGACGGCTTGCACACTACCAGCGGCCCAACTTCGCGCGATGTTCCGTGCACCCTTCCGCCTATCGGGGAGGACGTCACCAGACACTGGTTCGCGCAAGCCTTTTCGCACGACCGTCGTCTCTCCGAGCATACCCGTTAGCATCTTAGTGATGCGTAATGGCCTACGGACGTATCCGCTCAGGAAGTCAACAATTTGCCGACGTGCCCTGCATCGTAGACATGGCTCGGTATCGGCACGCAGAGCGCTCATGCTCGGTGTGTGCATCCTCGCAGCATACCCTGCACGACGATTCGCCTTGTCTTTGAACGTATCAGGGGCCAAAGACCCGTTCGACGGCCCAAGCGCTTCGCGTGAGCCGGGACGATGGGCGGGACACCGGTCAGCGACGAACTGGCATTAGTTGAGGCGGTCGCGCATAAGACAAGTGGGGCGCGGGTGTCGTTTCAGTAGCACTAGACCCGTCTTGACCAGAGGAGAGTCGCTCGCCTCCTAGGGGAAAAATCGTGTCGAGACGAAAAAAGAAGGGATCGCGCAAGATCCCGCGCGTGATGGCGCGCCACTCACCCGTGCTAGAGCTCAAGGACGTAGTCAGTATCAAGGCTACAGAGCGCGACTGGCCGTTGGTGACCGGCTACTTTGCGAAAGGAGGCGCGCCACCCAAGGGCTGGGAAGAGGAGCAACTATCGGGCCCTGAGACTACTACAAACTATTTGCGGCGCTCGTTTAGCTACGAGGACCCCCGATGTCAGGAAAGCCTCGAGATACGGGAATCACTACTACGGTTTCCGTCTGCGCCGTTCTACGCAATCAATCGGAACCGAGAGTACAAGCGCAAGCTTGATCGCATATCCTTCCATACGCTCCGCCTGTTAGAGCGAGGCGACGTCAAGTTGAAGGACCGACGCATCGACCGAGTCTACCTGCTTCACAACGGTTTAAACGAGAATGACTCTCATGAGTTTTACTACAAGATTGCGTACGAGGTTCTCCGGAACGACAAGCACGCGGCGTGCTTGCTTCGGCCGTTCCCCGGTCATCTAAGCCGTCATCCGTTCCCGAGGCACTTCTCGGAGCAGCCGCTCGATACTTATCTCGACGACCCAGGTAATCTCTTCCGTCAGTTCCTGCGATACATGATCGAGACCCAGTGGCTGCTTAGCATCATAGCTCCCATAGAGAATTATCACGTAGTAGAGGGGCACGACCTCTTACTACCGGAGGCTCGCTTTGACTCAGAACGGCTAGCCCAACGGATCGTAGAGGACTGTCAGAGCTTGTGGGACGCCTCTGAGCAGGAATCCGGCGCGCCGGGACTCGGCCTCAAGGCTTCTGAAGTACGCGGCGTCATCGAGTCTCTGAGGGGGCTGATCGGCTGGGATGCGTCCAACTCCGGCTACAAGTCAGGCAGCACCCCGGCATCTGGGGATCAACTGAGACCGTACGTCCACGTCGTAGGCTACAGTCTCGGTGGCGCCGTTGCCCAATCTGTATTCTTCACGTGGCCGTTCGCCATCAGCAGCTGCGCTACAATCTGTTCCGGAGGAGCGGTGAGGGACATCGCCTTGACTGCGTTTGCCCACCCTGAGGAATGGCAGACGGTCGTCAACGGGATACCCTTCGAGATGGAGAGTGCGATGCTCGGCGAACCCGGTCGACTTCGGCTAGACCCGAGAGCGCAAAGAATCGCCGGCGTCGAGATCGACTGCTTCAGATATTTCTATCGGATCTTTAAGGAGGTATTTCTTCAGGATTCACGTGGTGCCTATCAGTCACGCGTCTCTGAATATCTGCCTCGGTTGCTCTTCATCGTTGGTGGAGACGACCCGATCGTCTCGATCGGTTCACTGTTGAGCACGAGCCCGGAAGAAGGACTGACGATCCACCAAATCGGCAACTTGACGCACTTCCCGCGCGACGAACATCCCGGGTGGCAAGAGTTCTGGCTTCCCGAGGAGCTACGCACGACAGCCAACTTTGCAGTGAACTCGGAAAGGCGGCTATTCGATGCACTTTCCCAGCACTGGTGCACCAAGAACCGCAGTGGTTGGCGAAAGAAGCTAAGCTCGGAAGACCTGAAACAGCTAAGTCCTCGCTGGCGCCCACCAGAGATCGACCCCCACACGGGAAACGAAGCGCTGACCGTCGATAACTACCACCAGCAGCTCGACCAGATCCTAGATACGCTAGCAAGTGAAGAAGGCCGGCTCTTTCTTCTTCGCAACGATATGCCGGTGGCATTCCTTAAGGGCCGGCTGCGACTACGAAACGCAATGGGGATTCACCATTCGGATCCAAAGATACGGGCGTGCGCGCAAGCACTCGAAACGCGCGGAAAGAAGCTTCTGCGGCAGGCAACCCGGATAACACTGGTCGTTCCAAGAACGCTCATAGAAAATTACGAGAGAGGCTTCCTTCCAGAAGGTCCACTGCTTCCGTCGACGATGAACGCGATTTCTTCCCCGAACCCAAGCGAGAAAGAAATCCAGGGAGTGTGGACAGGGCTGAAAGAGACCGAACTGGAGCTTTGGGACTTCGACCCCAACCGTGAGCCAAGTGCACTGCTGGACGCCGGCACGGTGCAGACAAGTCTTCCACTGGATGGGGATCCATCGAACGCTGCACTGGAAGAGGCCTGGGGGCGTGAGTACGAAAGGGGCGACAGGCGCCTAATTAACACGTTGCCAGACATATGGCTGTACATGAACGGCGACCTTATGGGGCATCTCGTAGACAGGCTGAATGCGTCCGGGCGACCCTCACCCGATGTATCACCAGGTGGCCAGGTACGGTTCTGGGCAGACAAACTGCGCGGCTGGAACCCGAAAGACGATACCTACGAAGATACTGCGCTCAACTCGCAACTAACGATCCAGGCGTTGTTGGACACTCAGGCTCTTCAGATCGTGAAGGTATCTGGAGCGAGATACAATCCCCGTTTTATGGGTTGGCGGATCCGAAACCGCAGTCGTGCGGCGTGGCTTGTTCGACATGCAGCATGGTCGTTCGTCTATTCGACGCGGGTGCCCCGATAAGAGGCATTGACATCTCATTAGCAGGCAACATCTATCATGAAGCAGGCTTTCTCACTCGCATCCCTATTCGGTGACGTTCGGAAGACTACGGGTTCGACAAGTTGACGCCATAGGCAGCCTCGACAACCGTGTTTACTGCTCCATCGGTCTCTCCGATCAGGCAGCCTGACTGGCCGGTAGGATCGATGAGACCATCAACCGTAACGTCGCAAATACCGAGCGAAGACACGGTGGCGTCCACACAGCGCTCTCGACCCGGGGCGGCAACCTTGAAGCGAGCCTTTTCTCCTGCCGTCTGAATTGAAGCCGCTGTCTTGAACTCGTCGCGACACTGACTCGCAGCCGTCAATTGTACCGTCTTCGTTTCATCCAGAAAAAGAGCACGACCAGCGTTGAACTTGTTTAAGCACCGGAGTATCGCCCTACTTGTCCGTGTCAGATAGAGGCGAGCGGCCTTACCGATTGCGTCCTGGCAATCAAGGGCATCATCGTTGAGCAACTCGATCACCGCTTGGACTGCCACTGCATCGGTCGTTTGCGGGGGCCCGCCATTCGTCGCAACGAAGTCCAAGGTATCCCCCTCCGTCAGCATCAACGAAAGCGAGAACGGCTTATCGTCTCGAAACAGTGAAGGAGACGTACTGAAAACCGGGGCCTGGTCGTGAAGAATGAAGGCATCGGCATCCATCTGTGGGACAGTATTCTTCCGAGCCCCGAAGAAACCCACAACCGAATACAGTCCGGTCGCGGGTACCGAAAACCGTACTACCGCGAACCGGGATGTACCATCGGCAACGTTGAACTCGGGCACAAGCACAACCTCGAAGGGAAGCCAACGAGCTGCAAGACCTTGTTGTTCTTGATCGCTACTGTTCTTAGTTACATGCGTTGGCAAGAACCAATCAAAGATGTTGGCGTTATTCCATTGATCAAGCCGTGGGTCGAGGTTGAGCACAAACGGTGCGTCAAAACTGTTGTCTAGCGAGCCGTAGCTCCATAGGCCGTTAGGATTCTGCGCGGTCGAGAATTCCTGCTGTAAATCATGTGTCTGAGCTACCACCTCGCCTGCGCTTGCCGCGAATAGCCACACGGTGATGCACACTAGAAAGCTGCATTGCCAACGCAAGCAGTCTTTTCTGCGGGTAGTTCTATCTATCACGCTTAGTGGCGTTCTCATCATCGGTTCTTCCCTGACGGTGTCTGTTCCGACACCGGAAACGTATCTGTCAATCTACGTGGTCAAGATCCCCCGACATTCAACTTCCTCTCCAAAGACTGGCCCATTCGACCGTTGAGTACTCCTGTGCAAACGCGCCGGTCGGGCTGCGCTATGGCCCCTTCGCTTTGAACCGGCCTGGCTCATTCTTGACCGTTGTCGAGAACGTGGTCTGCCAACAACCAACGTTTTCGCTGTCGTATATCAACAGCTGGGCGGTCACGTCTGTAGTCAACGGCAGGCTAGGCATGGTCGGCTCGCCGATCTGATCACCCTTGGACTTGAGCGTGATCCTTGCCTTGCCGTCAATACCGTTCTTCAGTCTCACGGCGAGCACCCCATCGGCCGTCGCAACTCTGTCCTTGTACTTGAATCCTCTCTCGCCCGTTGCACGCCAACACGGTTTACCATCGCAAATACCGCTAGCCGGAACGCTGGAGTCAAGTAGCGGCTGAGACGTGGCGGAACCGTCGTAGAGACAAAAATGGATGCTTGGTAAGTTGGTTACTGGATCGGAGAATTGGTCGGTCGTTGTCGCCTGACCCTTGGCCCACTTCCATCTGACCTGGTCCTTTCTATCGGGTGAGTCGTCCTTGAGCACGAGCAGTGACTTGGCTGCGGCAACAGCAGTGTGACAATTCGCTTCAGGCTCCGGTGTTGGGTTGCACAGCGTGCTTGCGACCCCCACGAATACCGAGAACTCGGTTACACCGTCGAAGGTGGCTGTAAGCCCTCCCGGATCGACAACCCCCACGATACCCGTGTCGGCGTAGGTGCCTGAAACCATATCGAACTTGAACAGCGGCAACAGTGTGCCTTCAGCAATAGGAAGCACCATCGGCAGAGTAATCGTGGCTCCGGGACTGATTAGGGGACCTGGGTTCGGGACAAGCGTGATGTCCACGAAGCTTGTACCAAAGGATGCAAAACCAGGGGGAGGCGGAAGACCGGGGCTCGCGATTACGCTGAACAGGATGTCGGTCGGTCCAGTCAAGATCCCTGAGCCGACTCCGAAGCAAGCACCCGATCCCGCCGGACCACATACAGTCCCTCCGGGTGAATCGAGACCCGCTAGCTGAAACTCGAAGATATATGCTGCACCGGCATCGGTACCATTCGTGTCATCCTGGTGTGCCCCGCCGATCAAGGTAACCCCACTGACAGAGACGGACCGGCTGAAACGGTTACCTGACGTCAGATCAGTTGGCCTGAGCTGCGCCTGTGGACTCCAGATATCTCCAGTACGGACAAACACCGTTGCTACGCTGGCCATCGTCGCCGCGATCACCGCAACGTCGCCATCGATAGATACAAAACGCCCGAACCAGGCGCCTGCTCCTGGAGGCGGATCCAACTTCGTCTGCTCGATCCAGGTCGTGCCCGAGCGCACGAACACATAGGCAGCCCCGGGATCCGTCGATCCTCCCGGCGCGCCCGTACCGCCATGTCGAAACGCCCCGATTACGGCGGTGTCACCATCTACTGATACAGATTGGCCAAACACATCGCCCAACTCCCCATCCGAGGCCTTGAGCTTGGCTTGCTGGGACCAACTCAGACCGGATCGCACGAAAACATAGGCAGCGCCCGCATCTGTACGTGCATCATCTTCCTGTCCCGGCGCACCAACTATGACGGTATCTCCGCTGACGGAGACAGAAGTGCCGAAGCGATCCTGCGCTGCTGCGTCCGAAGCGGTGAGTTTCGCCTGTTCGCTCCAACTGCCCCCCGAGCGAGCGAACACATATGCAGAGCCCGACTCGGTCCCCGCATCGCTGTCACGTCGAGTGCCGAGGACGATCGTGTCGCCGTCAATAGCGACCGCTTCCCCCATCCAATCTCCCTCGGCGAGCCCCGACGGTAACAGTTTTTCCTCCTCGGTCCACGTAGTACCAGATCGCGTGAACACGTATGCCGCGCCAGAATTCGACGCCACGCCGTCATTCCGCCACGAGCCAACAACGACTGTATCGCCGCTGATAGCGACATCGATTCCGAACTCATCTGTTACCTGCCCGTCTGCCGGCTCGAGTTTGGCTTGCTCAATCCAAGTACCACCGGAACTAACAAATACATAGGCTGCTCCGGGCTCGTCGATGTCTTCGCCAGGAATAGTGTTCCCGGGCTGTCCAACAACGGCCGTGTCACCATCGATGGACAGCGAGTACCCGAACCAATGCTCCGCAGCTCCATCCGACGGGAGAATCTTCGTTTGCGAAAAAATGAGAGGATCAACCGTTATCGGATAAACAGCGTCGGTATCCTCGACTCGAATCCGGAGCTTGGCGCCCGATAAAGCGAGGAACGCGGGAAGTTCTGCTCCAGTGGCGTCAAAGACGCGCAACTTGCCATAGTGCAACACAGCAAGGCCTCGCGAGTCAATGAAGTCAACCGTCCTACCTTCCTCATCCCACACCGGCCTCAAGTCGCCCTGCACTTCCAACTCTATGGCAAGAGTTTTCGAGTTCGGGCTATCCTCGCGACCCGGCTCGGCATCAATGGTGAAACCCTGCTCAAGACCCAACACACCGTTTACGTACCATTCGGTAATGTTGCCTCTGTCGTAGAAGATACGCTCCTCGTGCGCTCGGACAACGGCCGCCTCTACGGGCTGCACATTTCCTTCGTAGCCGTAGCCTTTGAGTTCCATCCTCCAGCGCCATCGTGCCGAATCGTCAGGCGTAACTGCGACACCTCTATCGTCGAAGCGAATCGACAGGCCCTGTCGCGGGCTCAGTGTTCTGAAGATATCGGCCTCTGTCGTAGACGGCACTATGCGATGCAATCGGACGAAGAGAGTCCTTTGTAGCTGTTGTGGAATAGCAGCCGGATTTGAGTTGGCTTGCTCCTGTCTCGTCGCGCTCGGGGAAGCAACTAAGCCGTCGCCACCAAGAGCAAGTGCAGCAAGAAGGATAGCGGCTGAAAGCGTTATCACCGTCAAAGTTCGATCGGTTCGCACAGGAGCCCTCCTCTGCCGGACTATTGGTTGGAAGCGGTCCGCAATAGACGTACTGCATCAGATCAAGGCTCGTCAAGAGGCTCGACCAAGCCGTTGCAACGGACCCTTCGGCCGGGCGGGCCCGTCATACATAGCCTCAACGCGCCACGCGACCGCTGACCACTCTGAGCAATTCCTCTCGACTCTCACGCAGGTTCACGGGAGTTGCACCTTCACTGTCTGACCTGTGGCTGGATCTCAGAGCGGTTCTCGTGCCGTGTCGCAGGCAATTTGCGACAACGCCCTGATCCGTGACCGATGTTCGGTCGTTTAATTATGGGGTTGTTTAGCCGATTTTTGTGTAGCTGTATCGAACAGCGATTCTTGGGCGAGACAGTCCACTTTTACCTTGACAAGGTCTCCATTCCGCCAATACCTTCGCAGCACATCGGCGACAGATCCAAATGAAAAGTGTAAACGCCCAGGCTCAACTCCATCGAAGAGGCTGGCGATAGCCAAGGAGCTTGAAAATCCCAACGTCTTGTTCCTGCCGTCTTACGATTTCCATCATGGTTGCGCTGCTCACGCCGCCCGTCTCTGAGTCTTGCGCGTTGCATACATTCTCGATTCGCCCGAAGGGAAAGAGAGGACACAGTTATGCAGTTACAGATCTTTAAGCCCGGAGATTTCGTGATCGACCGACGTTTCCTAGTACTTGCCTTTGCGCTGACCGTCACGTTCTTGTTGATCTCAAGTAACACGTGGGCTGCCGATCCAGCCGCCAAATGCGAAGCTGATAAAGTCAAAGCAATTGGGAAACACGTAGCTTGTCGCGCGAAGGCTGAAGCTAAAGCAGCCAAGAAAGGCCTACCGACCGATCCCATCAAGCTTGCCAAGTGCGACGCGAAGTTGGAGGCGGCGTGGGGCAAGGCTCATGGCAAGGGTGCAGGACAGTGTGCCGACCCCCCAGGGGCCGATTTCGCCGTCGCTCTCGCAACCGGTGCGTCATGCTCGACCTGGGCGGCCGAGTACGCCCAGGGATCAGGTGACCCCGACATTTGCGCGTCTGCGTGTTCAGTGTGCGCGGACGAACTCGCGACGTGTCAGGCCGATCAGGCGCAGTGCCAAAACGATCTCGACGATTGCGAGGCCCAGGCTACAACCTGGACAGCCATCACTCCGGTCACACTGATCAATGCTGGTGCGGGTGGTACCGGACCCGAGCTGAAAGATCATTCCGGCTACGTGCCTGTCGAGGCTACGCACGGTGTGTTCAGAGCAACTATGCAAACCAACGGGCTGTCCGAGGGCAGCATCAACTGGTTCGGCATCAACGGGAATCCGTCTCGCAAGACCGAGCGGATGTTCAACACGATCCCTGGGACGGGCGGATCCGTTAGAACAATCGTTCTCCCGTTCGGGCCGAACCAAACGAGCAAGTGGGACGCGGGCGTTGACTCCGGCTCACATGCCACGCTTGAGATCGTTGGATACATGACGATTACGGACGTCGATGCTGCCGAGAACTGATCGCGGGTGTCGTCCAGGGTACGGCTCCAAGCCTCTTCAGATTCGTTACCGGGGTGGGCACGTCACATACGCGTGCATAGATCAGCGTACTGATGCGGCTCTATTATCGGCGCAGTAGCTGGGCTGCTATGAACCGACTCACGACGAGCATGGTCCTGGTTTTCGTGGGGTCGTGTTGCGTATTGGCGTCTGGTGCACACGCGACCGGCTGCTGCGAGGATCCGCCAGGGTTCCAATGTTTCTCGCCTTCGACGATGGCCGCGTGCGACACTTTGGGTGGCACCTTCAAGCCCGGGCAAGAATGCAACGCGAGTACTGGCAACTGCCAGTACCCGAAGACCCCGCCCTGCAGCTTCGACAACCCGAAGAAGGCCAAGGGCCTCAAATCGGATATGGTGCGTGTGCGGCCTGAGTGCGGCAACAGTATTTCACATCCGGCGGTGAACACCCAGACGGGCGCAGGCGGAGCGCCAGCTTGCGCACCGGTGATCAACTCGTCCTCATTTGAGTTTAGCGCTAAGGGTAACTGTAGAGTCTCAACGAAGATGAGGGCATTCTTCGAACAGCCGGTGATCGACGACCCGGAAGAGAACCGCTGCTGGCCGGATGCTTCCGAGTCTAGTTGCACGAACCTTGACATCAAGCTCAAGTGCTCCGGTATAGAGAGTCCCGGCGGGGGCCCAGTGACCGTTGGTGACGAGTTCACGCCCAGCGGTTGGAGGCTCTCGACGCTAATCCGTGCGACCTTCGATGACAGGCTCAACGGTGCATTGACAGCCACCACTTTCCCGCTTCAGTTCGACATCCAGGTAGTCAGCAGTGGAAAAATCAAAGAGGAGTTCCAGTCTGGCGTAGCTTTGTATGCGTTGTTTGGATCGGGCTCATCGCTACCGCCTTGCTCCTCTCTGGAGACCATCTCGATCCAGATAAGCGATGATACCCATGCTCCGTTTGCCGCGATCGGTAGCGCAACCGGCGGCGGACAGTAGGTAGTGTCTCACGCCCAAACCTGACCTTTGGTCTTCTTGCACTGCGCCCGTAAGGTTCCAAAACGCGGCCGACCCTCTCGCAATCTCGTGATACCAACGGTTCAGAGTTCGGCCGAACTCGCCCCGTTCGCTGATCTCGATCGGGAGTTCCCTGTTCACGAACGTCGGAAAGCACGCGGCAATCACTAGGGTCTACAGGCGCCCACCCCGTTCTGCACGGCGCATGTTCGCCGAGTCGGGCGTGACCGGCTGGGACGACTATGCCGGTTCGATCGGCGCTTAGACCACTCTCCACAACTCGGACACTACTCAGAATTGTCTTGACATCGTTAATTTAACTATGATAACCAGTGTGCGAGGATCAGATCCCATGGCGCGTCCGCACCTTACCGATACCCAGGTCGAGACTTTCCGCGAGGCCGCGGCAAGGGCGGGGCTCGAGCTTGTAGAGGAGCAGGGGGCCGACAGCCTGACCCTTCGCAGTCTCGCCAAGCGGCTCGGCTGCAGCTACGCCAAGCCCTACACCTACTACCGCGACAAGGAGCAGCTTGTGGACGCCGTGCGCGGACGCGCTTTCGAGCGGTTCGGCGACTTCATGCGCGAGCATCGCTTCGGCGACGCCCGAGAGCAGGGCCGGGGCTATCTCCGATTCGCCATGGAGAATCCGGAAACGTTCCGGCTGATGTTCGAGCTTCGCCAGGAGTTCATCTCCGAAAGCACACGGAGTTCTCAAGCACGCGCATGGAAGATATGCGCACAGCCGATCTACGATCTCGTCGAGGCAGGCGAGCTCGAAGGCGACCCTGAGCTCATCGCCCATGTCTCCTGGGCGGGGCTGCATGGGCTTGCGTCTCTGGCGCTCGCCGACCAGCTCTATCTCGGCAAGTCGCTCGACGAGATCGCCGACGGACTAACCGCAGTGCTGGACGCCTTCCGGCCCGGCACAACGCAATCGTCGAAGCCGTGACCAAGTTCAACCGCCTGATCGTAACCCATCCGTGGTTCGTGATCGTGAGCTTCGCACTCGCGACAGTGCTGTTCGCGGTGCGCCTGCCCAAGCTTGTCGTGGACTTCGATATAGACGCCATCCTCCCCCACGATCACCCCGAGATCATTTATAAGAGCTGGGCGTTGGAGTACTTCGGCATCGAAGAGCCGGCCATGATCCTGATCCTCAATGATGGACCGTATGGAATATTCACACCCGAGACGCTGGCACTGGTAGCCCATATCTCCGAGAAGATGAGTGTCGTCGACGGAGTCGTCGGCGATGACGTCATCAGCCTTAGCGAGGTCGACAACATCACCGCGGACGGCGATTCGCTGGTCGTCGACCCGTTCTTCGAGGAGCCGCCGACAACTCAAGCCGAAGCCGACCGCATACGCGAGGCCGTGTTCGAGAATCCCATGATGGTGGGAACCGTCGTCAGCAGCGACGGGCACGCCACCATAGTGGGAGCCGACTCCATCACCGAGTTCGACAAGGGGGTCATTCGTCATGCGCTCGCCGACATCGTTAGAGAGGCCCCCCACGGCAGCTCTCAGCTTTTTCTGGCCGGCCGCCCGATCGTCGAGAGCGAAGTAATCGAAATCAATCGCCGAGAAACCGCACGCGTGCTGCCCATCGTCGTCATCACGGCGGCTACAGCATTGGCGCTTTCGTTGCACAGCGTTCGCGGCGTGCTCCTGCCCATGTTGGTCGTCCTGAGCTCGATCATATGGTCTGTCGGCCTGATGGCGTGGACCGGGCGGGTGTACTCGGCGCTGAACTCTGCGCTGCCGATGACGCTCATACCCATCGGGATCGCCGACGGCATACACGTCATCCACCACTACATGCATACTCTCGGGGAAGACCCGGACAAGCCGCAGCGCGAGGCCGTGTTCGAGACCATGCAGGGGATGTTTCCGGCCGTGGTCATGACGTCCCTGACCACGGCAGCCGGCTTGGCCTCTCTTGCGACTTCCTCCATCGCCAGCAACCGTGACTTCGGAATATTCTGCGCGTTTGGAACGCTGGCAGCCATGGTCTTCTCGCTAACCGTCCTGCCGGCTCTACTCGTCGTGCTCCCGAGACCGAGACGCGGACTCGGCCGCTTCGTGCAAGCCGCTGCAACCGAACCCGGACCATTGCGGAGAGCGGTGGAGGCTGTAGGCGGCCTGCTCACACGCCGCCCGCGAACTGTCGTCATCACCACCGTGGTTCTGGTCATGATCGCCATAGGCGGGTTGCCTTGGCTGAGAATCGACGGCTCTTTGCTTCAAAACTATCCTCCCGACAACAGCGTGCGCGTCGCCGACGCTGTGATGGTCAAGCATTTCGGCGGCTCGTTTCCTCTCGAGATCGTGGTCGATGCGGGAGAGCACGACGCCTGGAAGTCGCCGGCTAACCTCCGCGCCCTTGACGCCTTTCAAGCCGAGGTCGAATCGATAGAAGGCGTCGGGGAAACCCGATCAATCGCCGACTATCTGCGGCGCATGAACGCAGTCATGAACCCGGATGATCCGGGCGCTGACAGCATTCCTGGCACCCATGAGCTCGTCGCGCAGTATCTGCTGCTCTACTCGATTTCAGGAGAACCAGACGACTTCGACGATGTCGTCGACTACGACTACGCGATCGCGAACGTTCGGACGCAAACCGCCAGCGACCACTCTCCCGATCTAACCGAGGTACTGACGGCAATCGACCTGGCGAGCAGAGAGCATCTTGAACCGCTCGGCTTGAGCGCTCATGCCTCCGGGGCCGGCAGGGAAAACCACACATTCATGGAAGTCATCGTCAAGAACCAGATTGTGGGCCTTAGTACCGCGCTGCTGCTCGTCTGTTTCATGGCCTCACTCATGTTTCGCTCCATTCTCGGTGGGCTGCTCACGAGCCTACCGGTCGCGCTTGCGACGATAACGACTTTCGGCGGCCTGGGTTGGATAGGAGAGACAGTCGGCGTGACCACGGCGTTGATGTCAGCGATCGCCATCGGGGTCGGCGTGGACTATGCAGTACACTTCGTCGCCCGCTACCGACACTTCTGTCGTCAGGGGGTAGATCGTGAGACGGCGATGCGCACCACGCTCAACAGTTCGGGCATAGCGATTCTCTATAATGCGGTCGTCGTCGTGGCGGGATTTCTCGCCATGGCTACGTCAGAATTCCTCCCGCCACGCGCAATGGGTCTGCTCGTCTCGTGGAACATGGTGGTCTGTTTTTTCGCGACGATAACCACGCTGGCCGCGCTGTTGTGGTGGCTCGACCCAGCGTTCCTGAGATCAGGGTCGACGGACGGGAGTTCGCCCTCGCCACACAGATGATGCGCCGAGGGACACCACGATCTGCGCCCGCTGTTGATTCTCACGCCTTGACCCCTTTCTGCTGAGTTCCTTGATCGGCCGTCAGGATTCCTTGTTCTTTTCTGCAGGGAATCAGCTGGGGTTTCATACGCTTGGCAGAAACATCGAGAGTCCGAAATCGCGCAGATGAACCAACTCTCGTGATACTGCCAACCCGCTCAGCATGTCAGGCCCGCTTGAATCCGTCGAACTCGAGTTGACAGTACCACCGAGAGTTGGGACGTTCGTGCGCCGCAATACACAAGCCGGAGACGAGACGATCATGCCTACAGACTTCGCCGAGATGGCAGTCCAGAACCTGCGCGATACGACCAACTTCGGATGGTACGTGATTCCACTCTTTGTTCTCGTTTTGCACCTGTACGTCGAAGAGATTCAACGCAGGAACTGGAGTGTGGTGTTTGCCGGCCTGGCCTACTGGGGCATGGACTGGTTCAACGAAATCTGGAATTCGCTTGTATTCCACTTCACCCAATACGCGCCCGTCTGGGGTGTACAGGGGAACAGCGCCTATCAGATACTCATAGGTCTCAACATCGAGATCAGCTTGATGTTCGCGTTCATAGGCATCACCGCCGCCAAGACCCTTCCCGCGGACAAGCACACGAGAATTCTGGGGCTTCCCAACCGCTGGTTCATAGGCCTTACCGGGTCGATCGGGTGTGTCCTCGTAGAGGGCGTGTTGAACGCGATGGAGATGCTCACGTGGGACTATCCTTGGTGGAGCCGGAGTTCGCCGATCCCCATCGTCTTGTTCGGGTACCTGACGTTCTTCATGGTCTCCTTCTGGGTTCACGACATGACGACGACAAGACGCAAAGCAATCACCGTTTCCGCGATCTTCGGATTCGATGCCGCTTGCCTGATCGTCCTCGGCGGCGTTCTGGGCTGGCTGTGATCGAGAGCAACTATTCTCCGGTCTTTCGATCCTCGGACCTCGATCCGCGGCCCGGACTCGATGGCCAGATCTACCGATTCGACTCGATCGGGGTTGGATGAACCGTGGCTCGTGCCTCTTTTTTCCTGATCGGAGTTCTGGCGCTCGTACTCTACCTGTGGTTCTCGCCGCAGTATCTACCCTCCACCGTCGCGTTCGTCGGCGGGGAGATCGTAACCATGAGCGCCGATAGCCTTGGCGCGGAAGCGCTGCTCGTGCGCGACGGCCGGATTGCTGCAGTCGGTACCGAAGGCGAGATCTCGGCGCTGGCGGGCGAGAACGTACATACGATCGACCTGGCCGGTGGCACGCTCATGCCCGGCCTGATCGAGGCCCACACACATCCGATCGCCGCGGCGTTGCTGTCGGCCGCGGTCGACGTTAGCGGCTTTACCCACGACAGTCGCGCCGACGTGATGGCCACGCTCCACGACGCAGCCGAGGGCTTTTCGCTGGGCGAGTGGCTGGTCGCCTTCGGCTGGGACCCCGTGATGGTCGCCGACCTCGAGCCGCCGACGCTAGCGGAGCTCGATCGGATCGCACCCGATCGTCCCCTTATCATTCTTACGCAGATGCTACACGATGTTTACGCGAACAGCGCAGCACTGAAGGCCGCCGGCATCGACCGCGACACGCCCGATCCCGCCGGCGGTCAGTTCGTGCGCGACGCGTCAGGCGATCTGACCGGCACCGTGCGCGAGGTGAACGCTATCGATATCCTGGTCGCCGCGCTCCCACGGCCTCCTCAGCAAGCAGTCAACCTCATGCTCAGCCTGCAGTACGGTAGATACGCACGTGCCGGCTACACGACCCTTGGCGTCCTGGGCCCCGTAGGCCGCACAGACGATCCGATCGGCACCCTGCGTGACCTCGCTGAAGACCCCCGAGTGCCCGTTCGAACGGTGGTCTACCCGCTGCCGGCGCAGATCGAAGACGGCGACCTTCGGCCAGGCGAGGGCGGGGAGCGCTTTCGAATCCAAGGCGTGAAGTTCTGGATGGACGGCTCGCCCTTCGCGGGCGGTGCGGCCTGGGCGAAGCCCTACGCCGACACGGCACTTACCCGTGATCGGCTACATCTGGACGCCGGTCACATGGGCGCTCTCAACTACGAAGCCAACGGGTTCGCGGCCCTGTTCGAGAAGTACCACCGTCTCGGGTTCCAGATCGCCGTCCACGTACAGGGCGAGCGAGCCATCGATCGTGTGCTCGATGCGGCGGAAGCGGCCCAAGACCGGCATCCCAGGAAGGATGCGCGGCACCGCCTGGAGCACAACGCGCTGATTACCGAGGATCAACTCGTACGTGCACATGCGCTGAATATGACGACCAGCTTCTTCGTCGACCACATCTACTTCTATGGAGACCGTCTGCCTGAGCTGGTAGGGCATACGCGTACCGAACGCTACATGCCGCTGGCCACCGCCGAGCGAACCGGGCACCGTATCAGTATCCACACCGACAACCCCGCGACACCGCTCGCTCCCTTTCGCGCCCTACGCACGGCGGTGCTGCGACAACCTCGCCGAGGCGGCCTGACTATCGCGCCCGCCGAGCGACTCGATGTCGAATCCGCCCTGCGTACGGTCACCATCGATGCGGCCTGGCAGCTCGGCATCGAAGAGGAGGCGGGTTCGCTTGCGCCGGGCAAGCGCGCGGACCTCGTCGTTCTCTCCCACAACCCCTTGACCACGCCTCCGGAACAGTGGACCGAGATAGAGGTGCTCGCAACCTGGATCGACGGCCGGCCGGTCGACGCGCGTGCGCTGTCGTGGCGTAACGTGAAACTCGGTGCTGCGTTACTCTGGGAGCTTGCCTTCTCTCGAAGTTAGTCGTGCCCGAAACAGATGTGACTTCAGGCGTAGACAGAGCGCTGCTTAAACATGGTTCTTCGTATTCTCGCTGACTGCATCGTCTTCCTTCACCTGGCCTTCATCCTCTTTGCGTTGGCAGGCGCACTTCTAGTGGTGCGGTGGCGTTGGATCGCCTGGCTCCACATACCTGCGGTGGCCTGGGCTTGCGCCATTGAGGCCTTCGGCTGGGGTTGTCCTCTGACCCCACTCGAGAATGCGTTTCGCACGGCCGGCGGCGCGACAGGATACGGCGACGGCTTCGTTGAACACTACATCGTCCCGCTGGTCTATCCTCCTGGGCTTACTCGCAGGGTCCAGGCTCTTCTGGGCGTAGGGGTTGTGGCTATCAACGGAGTTCTTTACTGGGCGCTTGTGCGCCGCCGCGCGCGGGCAGAGGCGTGATTTAAAGAGCTAACAGCCGAGCAAGGAGTGAGCTGCGCTAAGATAGTCGGCTATGGCCGCGACCAGCCAGCTATCGGCCGCCCTGGACCCCTCGAAAAACCCGCAGTGGCTACCGAACTGCGTGAAGGCCAGAGTCATGCGCGGAAGCGACTGCATGCCCTCGAGATTGCGGTGAACGTTGGCTTGGGCGCATACGGGATCATCCGCTGCATTGATGACCAAGCCCGGCGTGACGACATCCATCGCCACTGCCATAGGATTGGATCCGGCATAGTAAGCGTCGGCGTTACTGTAGCCCGCCAGCGGATAGAGTCGCTCGTGAAACTCCGCCAACGAGCCAGCTGCGGCGCAGTAGTCGTAGCCGTCGATCCCGTCTAGCTGCCTCGCGTTTCGCCGCAGAAAGAAGTTGATGACCTTGCGGGTCATGTACGCATCGTAACGTGGGTGCATGAAGCGAAAAGCGTCAGGCACATCGTAGGCCGGACACACGGCCACCGACGCACGAATACGGGACCGCTCAGCTTCCTCGCCCAAATAGCGTACGAGCAAACCGGATCCCGCCGAAACACCTACTGCATAGATCGGCGCACCGGGTCGTTCGGTCTCGATCGCGCGCAACTGTAAACGCAGGTCATCGGTAGATCCCATCGTATCGACCTGCGGCGCAGTCAGCGGAAGGCCCGCGTGACCGCGGCGGTTGCACGCCGCCACCACCCAGCCCAGACGTTCGCGTAACGGCACCAGCATTCGACGCAAGCCATCCGCGCTACCGCAGATGGTGTGCATCGCGACCAGCACAGGCGTGGTCGGTGGCGCGTCGAGCCCGGCCCATTGAATGGAAACGGTGCCGCCGTCGCCAGCCATCAGCCGATCCTCGCGATCCCAGGTCGTGGCGGGCGCACCTGCATCATGGAACACGGTTAGTAGAGTTTGAACGTGAGGATTGCGCGCCCAAGCGGGCGGCGCGCACCCGTTGGTCAGAGTCGGGCAAGCATCGAGAATTTCTTCGTGCCAGGCCGTGTCACGGCCGCTGTAGAAGGTCACATTGTCGCTGTTGATGCTGGTGGGCATGAGCAAGAAGGCCGGGCGCGTTGCGCGATCCTCGCGATAGAGGGATCACACTCTGATGGACGTTGTCAACCTGGGCGACGGAGGTTAGCCGCGAAGCACCGGTCGGGCGCGTTACCCAAACCCCGATAGATGTGGCAGCATCCCGGCATCCCCGACACGGAGGCATCTCGATGATTCTTCTCGACCCGAACCATCACACTCGGCCCTACCCCGACGCACGATCTCGCGAGGTAATGCTCAAGACCATCGAGTTCTTCGAGAGCAAGGGAAAACAGCGCCTCAAGCAAGACGACCACGAGAGGGTCTGGTACCGGGATTTCCTCGACTTCGTGGGCCGGGACAACATCTTTGCCACGATGTGCACGCCGGCCGGATACGGAGATACCGACTCGCGCTGGGACACGTGGCGGATCTGCGAGTTCGCCGAGATCCTCGGCTTCTACGGCTTGCAGTACTGGTACACCTGGCAGGTCTCCGTGCTCGGCCTCGGGCCGATATGGATGAGCGCCAACGAGGAGCAGAAACAGCGAGCCGCGCAATTGTTGCGGGAGGGAGAGATCTTCGCGTTCGGACTGTCCGAGCGCAAGCACGGCGCGGATGTGTACTCCAGCGAGATGACCCTCACACCTCAGGCAGATGGTAGTTACAGGGCCAATGGCGAGAAGTATTACATTGGCAACGCCAACGAAGCGCGCATGGTATCGGTCTTCGGCAAGATCGAAGGCACCGACGACTACGTGTTCTTCGTGGCAGACTCGCAGCACGAGTGCTTCGACGTGATCAAGAACGTCTGTAACAGCCAGAACTTCGTTGCCAATTTCGCCTTACGCGACTATCCGGTCGCAGAGTCCGACATTCTCCATCGCGGCGAAGACGCCTGGAACGCAGCGCTCAACACCGTAAACATCGGTAAGTTCAACCTCGGGTGGGCCTCCATCGGGATCTGTACCCACGCGCTCTACGAGGCCATCACTCATGCCGCCAATCGCCGGCTCTACGGCATGTACGTCACTGACTTCTCCCACGTGCAGCAGATGTTCGTGGATGCCTACACACGCCTGACGGCGATGAAGCTCGTTGCCCTGCGTGCAGCCGACTACATGAGGAGCGCGTCGCCCGATGACCGCCGTTATCTTCTCTACAACCCGGTGGTGAAGATGAAGGTGACCACACAGGGCGAAGACGTGATCAACAGCATGTGGGATGCGATCGCGGCAAAGGGCTTCGAGCGTGACACCTATTTCGAGTCGGCGGCCCGCGATATCCGCGCTTTGCCTAAGCTCGAGGGAACGGTGCACGTCAACATCGCACTGATCGTCAAGTTCATGCCGAACTACTTTTTCGGCAACGCCGAGTATCCTCTGATCGAGCAACGCAGCGACGCCAGCGATGATGCTTTTCTGTTCGACCAGGGCCCTACGAGAGGCCTCAGCAAGATCAAGTTCCACGACCCAGATGCCATCTTCAAGGACTTCGACCTGCCCAACGTCCGGTTGTTCTCCGAACAGATGGCGGTCTTCAAGGAACTGCTCATGACGGCTCCGCCCGACGAACAGCAGCGAAAGGACGTCGACTTCCTCATGGCTGCCGGTGAGATCTTCACCTGCATCGTCTACGCACAACTCATGCTCGAGAACGCCCGAATATACGAGATCGATACCGCACTAGTCGATCAGATATTCGATTTTCTAATCCGTGATGTCTCCGGGCACGCGTTGTCTCTGTATAGCAAGGCCAGCTCGACCGAAGCACAGATGGACGGCTGCTTGAGAATGATCCGCAAGCCTCACGTCGATCGCGCACGCTTCGACGAGGTGTGGCAAGAGGTCCACGGCCTCAGCGGCCGATATGAAATGAGGCCGTGACCTAGACGACCGCGAAGACCTGCCAGGGCTCGGGCACGCCTTTGAGTGCGTGGGTTCCGCGGTCCTCGAAATTGAGGTGAGAGCCGACAGCCAGATCCCGTGTGGTGCGCGACACGAGGATCTCTCCTCCATCGGCCATCGCCGAGACGCGCGCCGCGATGTGAACGCCCATGCCCGCGATATCGTCCGCACGTCTTTCGATCTCACCCGTATGCACGCCCGAGCGTATGCGAACCCCCAGCGGCAACGCGGCGTCTTGAAGCGCATGCGCGGCCGAGACAGCCTGCGACGGCGACGGGAAAGTCGCCACGACCCCGTCGCCTGTTGTCTTGACCATGGCACCACCGGTCTGAGTGGCAACCGCAGACGCGGTCTCTTCGAACCTTTCGAGCATGCCGCGCCATGAGGCGTCGCCGACCTGGGCGGCCCGCTCGGTCGAAGACACGATGTCGGTGAACAACACGCTGGCGACCTCGCGGTTCCCCATCGCAGCCGGTGCAGTTCCCTCCCCGCCCAACACCTCACTCAAGAAACTCATCATCGCTTTACCTACCAGCGCGTTGTCTTCAACCAACCAGCTTCCGTGAAAGTCACCATCGATTTCTTCCATACGCGCGCCGGGGATCTTTCCCGCCATACGCCGAGCGTTCTCGATGGGTATCACCGGATCTCCTTTGCAGTGGACCACAAGCGTCTTGGTCACGACCGACGGCAGCAACGGTTCGACATTGATCTCGATGTTGCGCTGCATGATCTCGCAACACATCTGCGGCGTGCACGCCGCACGCTCGTAGCGCGCCAATACACGCTTTGATGCTTCCTCGTCGGGAGGATTCGACATGAAGAGCGAGTAGGCTTCACCCTTACCCCAGCGGTCCCGCAACCAGGTGATGAATTCATCAAAGCTCATCCCCATCGGACCGACGGCACGGCGACCCGCGTCATCCGATCGACGAAAGTGTGCCGCGGTCCCGTACAGGATGAGAGCACGCACGCGCTCCGGATGAGTGACGGCGTAATAGATACACAGGGGACCCCCCTCGGAGATCCCGTACACGATCGCCGATTCGGCGCCGGCATGGTCAGCAACCGCGCGGACGTCCTCGGCACGGTCTTCGAGGCTTCCGAAGCCCATCGACCGATCCGACAGCCCGGTCCCGCGCTTGTCGAATATGATGACCCGGAAGAAGTTCCCAAGATCGAGCAAGCCGCGAAAGCCGCCGAGATCCCACATCAGGTCGAGGTGAGTGACGAAGCCCGGCGCGATGATCAGGTCGGGGCCTTCACCAAACACGGTGTAGGCGATGTCGATCCCGTCGCGGGTGCGGGCGTAGAAGACGTCTCTAGGCGCGGCCACGGGCGGATCATGCCCTGTGGCAGCTAGCGACGAAAGCGGAATAGAAAGGCTTCTTCATAAATCCGGGAGCATCGGTCTCGCCAGGCCCTGGTTGACAGCACCGCGAAGAGTTGGGACGTTTGTGCGCCCCAATACACGCGCTGGAGACGAAACGGTCATGCCTACAGACTTCGCCGAGATGGCAGTCCGGAACCTGCGGGATACGACCAACTTCGGATGGTGGGTAATTCCATTGTTTGTTCTGGTCGTGCACGTATACGTCGAAGAAATTCAACGCAGGAACTGGAGCGTTGTGTTCGCCGGCCTGGCCTACTGGGGCATGGACTGGTTCAACGAAATCTGGAACTCGCTCGTCTTTCATTTCACCCAATACGCGCCTGTCTGGGGCGTGCAGGGCAATAGCGCATATCAGATACTGATCGGTCTCAATATCGAGATCAGCTTGATGTTCGCGTTCATCGGCATCACCGCCGCGAAGACCCTACCCGCCGACAAGAACATGAAGATTCTGGGGCTTCCCAACCGCTGGTTCATAGGTCTTACAGGCTCGATCGGCTGTGTATTGATCGAATGCCTCTTGAACGCGATGGACATGCTGACGTGGGACTATCCATGGTGGAGCACCCGTTCGCCTATCCCCATCGTCTTGTTCGGGTATCTGACTTTCTTCATCGTCGCCTTCTGGGTTCACGACATGGTGACGACCAAGCGCAAGATCATCACCGTTTCTGCGATCTTCGGATTCGACGGCGCTTGCCTGATCGTGTTCGGCGGCATTCTGGGCTGGCTGTGAACGCACGGCCCCAGCGGTAGGTCCGTTCATAGCCAGCCTTGCCCCCGTTTGAGGGGTGCACCGGCGAAGCTCCGAGTCCGTAATCCGGCGATTTTCTCGAGACAAGTCTCGTGATCCGACGGTCCCCTCAAAATTGCTCTAGCCGCCGGCCGGTCGTTGTTGTAGGAGTCTGGGTGTTGCTACCACCGGTCGCGCATAGGCCAGGCCTAGGGAGCAGGGGTTCCACGATCATGCTCGCATACCCCACCTCGCGCCTCGAGGCTGGTGCAAGGACCAAGCGAGCCACCAATGGCGCGCGAGCGCGCTGGGCGTCTACCTGCATGGGCTGCATCGCCGGTTTGTTGCTCACCGTCACTGAAGTACAGGCCCAACAGCCGCAGGAGTTCTGGCAGGCGCTCGCGGATGCCGCCAACGTGAATCACCTGTACGACCACGTCGATTATCTGGCGACAACCCTCAGGACGCGTCACTACAAGACCGCGGAGATGCAACTCGCCAACGAGTACGTGAAGGCTGAGTTCGAAGCGCTGGGGCTCGATACCTTCTTCGACCCCTTTACGACCATCGACGGCTATCCCCAGAACAACGTCATCGGCATCAAGTACGGGGTGCTCGACCCCTCGCGCATCTACGTTGTCGGCGGTCACTTGGACTCTCGCAACCGGGATCCGGCGGCGGGCGAATTCGACGCCGCCCCGGGAGCCGACGACAATGGCACAGGCAGCGCGGCCGTCCTCGAGGCGGCACGGCTACTCGCCTCCCTGGACACCGACTACACGATCTACTTCATGACTTTCGCGACCGAGGAACTGGGCTTTCCCGAGGGTAGCGACCACTTTGCGGCGGGCGCCGAGCTGCTGGGCCTCGATATCCAGGGCTTCCTCAACATCGACATGATCGGTTGGAAGGATCCCAAGCAGGGCGGCCTGTGGATAGAGGGTTTTACCGATGGAGCCTCATCGGTTTGGCTGATGGATCTTCTACGGAGTAACGCAGAGGACTTTCTCGGGCTGGCGGTTCGCACGGAAGCGCCCGGCGGGCTGAGCTCGGATCACGAGAACTTCCACGCCCACGGCTACCCGGCTGTCATATCACACGAGTGGCGTACACAGTTTCATGGTTGCCATCACCATGTTTGCGATGAGGTCAAACACCTGGACGCTGATCAGTGGCGCGCAATCACCGCGGCCAATGTCATCACCCTTGCGCAACTCGCAAACGTCGGAGGCTCGCTGGGCACGATCGACGGGACGGTCACGATTTCCGGGGGCGGCGACCCGACCGGCACGACGGTGCGCATGTCGGGCACCGCCTACCCGGAGCAGGTAAGCGATCCCGTAGGCGACTTCGGTTGGGAGGGTGTGTTTCCCGGCAACTACACCTTGGTTGCCGACAAGGACGAGTGCCTGTTCACAGGGACCGACGTGGTGGTCTCGGATGGTGGAACTACCGTCGCTGCCATGACCATCGTGCCGGAAGAGCAGCAGGTCCACGGACGTAAGCTCCGGATCAAGAACAAACTCCCGGACGACGAGTCGAGAAACAAGATATCGTTTCGCTCCAAGGATGCCTGCATTGGGCTTCCCGTACCCGACTCGACGAGTGATCCGCGCTGCGGCCCCGGACGCGGCAATGGCGGGACTATCATGGTCTCGAGCGCTCTCTCGCTCCAGTCCTTCTCGCAGACCCTGCCCTGTGAAAACTGGTCGCTCCTCGGTGAGCCGGCGAGCCCGAAGGGTTACTCGTATGTCGACAAGGAACTCGATGAAGGGCCGTGCTCACGCGTTACTTTGAAGGAAGGCCGATTCGTCAAGGCGGTTTGTCGGGGCAAAGGCCCCACCACCGACCTGGACTACGACTTGGAAGTAGGTCAGCCGCAGATGCCGGTGAGCGTGGTGGTTACGACGGGTGCGGAAAGAAAATACTGTGCGGAGTTCGGCGGTAAGATTAAGCGGGACGGCAGCGACGGTACGAACGTTTCTGCCAAGGGCTCTGATCCGCCGATCATCTGTCCGTAGAACTCGCCCCAGCTTCTTCAGCTTATACTGGAGCGTTCGCCCGCAGATCCGACTTGAAGGCTCAACACGTCGGCAAAGACCGGTTCACCACAGACTCCCTGCAGCCCTCTCCGCACCGCGACTGGTTCCACGACAAAGCGGCCGGACTACTCACACCTGGTGAACGCTGCTCCGACGCGACTCAAGCTGGGAAACAAACGCTCAGCGTCACTCCCCGTTGAACCGGGGTTTGCGCTTCTCGATGAAGGCCATCATGCCTTCTTGGTTGTCTTTGCTTCCCATGGTGCGGAGGACCGCACGCCGTTCTGCATCGAGAGCATCTTGTAAAGAGAGCTGCCCGGCCCTGACGACGCAGTCGAGCACGCCGGCCACGGCGAGCGCGGGCATGGCCGCAAGCTCTTGGGCCAGCGCATGCGCCCGCGCTTTGAGTTCGTCGTTGGGCCAGACTTCGTTCACGAGGCCGATACGCAGAGCTTCCGGTCCAGAGATCTTCTTTGCACGCAGGATCATGTCGAGGGCGTGGTCCCGCCCTACGCATCTCGTGAGCCTCGCGGTGCCGCCCCACGCCGGGACCGTACCCAGGTCGAGTTCAGGCAGTCCGATCTGTGCGCCCTCGGCAGCCGCAAGGCGGAAGTGACATGCGAGAGGCAACTCGAGCCCGCCTCCCAAGCAATAACCGTTCATGACTACGATGGCCGGTTTCGGCAGGTTTTCGATCGCAGCCAGCACCTTGAGTCTCTGATCGAGAACCGCCTCGAATCCTCCGGGTCTGGCGGACGCTTCAGCGAACTGCTTGAGGTTCATTCCCACGGAAAGGTGGGCGTCCCCCGCTCCCGTGAACACGATCGAGCGCACGGACTTATCGACGGCCAAGGAATCGATCAAGTCTTCGAGTTCGTCCATGAACTCGAGCGTCATCCTGTTCCATGGCGGGTCGTTGATGACTATGGTGGCGACCCCGCCATCGCGTTCGACTAACAGCGGTCTATGCGTCTCCTTCACTGTGTCCTCCATCGGCACGGGGTGCTTACGGCATCACATCACGGGAGACATCACGGCACGATCCCAGTGGGTGCTCAGTCCCGGCCGGTGACCGGTCGCTCCACGGTAAGAAAGCGCACGGGCTCATTAAACCCCTTGAGCACCCGCCGTCCGGCCGGTTCGAAACGAAATGCACCGGGTGCCTCGTTCGCAACTGCTTCGGTCACCAGAACCTCATCCGGCGCGGCTAGCCCCGCCGCACGGGCGGCAAGATTCACGATGGGCCCGTAATAGTCCCCGCCGCGCACGAGCACGTCTCCCGCAGCGATAGCTCCGCGAGGTCTGACGATGGGATCGTCGGCGAACGAGTCCAGCAGGGCAAGCGCCACTTCGCACGCAGTCGATGCATCCGAGGTCACGAACATGACCTCATCCCCTATGAACTTAACCACACGTCCGTTGTTGGCTGCGGTGACGTCCTGGGCCGTTTCCTCGAAGCGATCGATGACGTCGGCCAGCGCGCGGGCGTCGATCTGGCGAGCAAGAGCAGTGAACCCGACGAGGTCGAGAAATCCAACGGCCATGGGCACGGTATCCATAAAGCCCTGCTCGTACGATGCCTCGATGCGGCGCGCGGCCACAGCCGTGTGAGCGCGAAACAGGTGACCAATCAGTTCCGCGAGTGGTGGGATCGATCTTGCCGCGTTGAACCGGGCTTCGGCGATGACCAGTTCGCTACCACCGCTTTCCCGGAGCGGGCTCAAAAGGTTCGCCAGCGAAAGTGAGATCCCTGCCTCCGCAATCCGAGCTATCGACGTGCCCATCACCTGGGTGAAACGCCGTAACGCCGACTCCCCGAACAGTTCTTCGCCTCTATCGAACACCGTGAGGCTGAGGGCCTCCCCCTCGGTCATGGCCGCTTCGTCCGGTTCAAGCCGTGGCAAGCCGAGGGCGAAGCGTACGGCTTCGATGCGTTCGACCGGCATTCCCGATACAGCCGACGCATCGGCAAGGGTAAGCCGAGCCTCGCGCATCCTGCCGAGCTCGCCGGCTAGTTCGATGAGCGCGCCCTTGTGAACCGCCCAGCCGATCTGCTCCATCGTAGCCCCATGCGCGGCTAGCCATTCGAGCATGGCCAGCCGTTGCTCGGCATCAGGGGCGTCGGGGTCGTAGAGTCCGGCGGCACGGAAGTCGTCGATGTTGAAGCTCACGTCTTTACCATATGTGGGCAGACGTCGGATTGTTCCCGATCGATGGGGTCGTTACCAGCAACACCGTTCGCCTCACACCACAAAACGCTTTTGCCGCGACCGATTCGGCGCACCCGATACGCTCGAGTTCGGCCGAACCCCGAATGTGTGAGCGCTCGTAGCGAGGCGCCCGTGGCATTATGCCGCTTGCTCGCATAGCATCGGCGCCGAGCCGCTGAGTGTCAGCGGAAAGATATGGATGGCCGACGAAAGCCAATCACGTAAGCTTGCCACGATCGTCGCGCTCGACGTCGCCGGGTATTCGGCACGGATCGAAGCTGATGAGGAACGCACGACGGCGGAGGTCGCAGCGCTCCGGCAGGTCATCGAAGGCACTGCCGAACGCCGCGGGGGGCGAGTCTTCAATATGGCCGGCGACGGCTTCATGCTCGAGTTCGGCTCGAGCCTCTCCGCGGTCGAAGCCGCCTTCGAACTGGCAGACGAATGCGATCCCAAGGTGCGCGTCGGTGTGCATCTCGGCGATGTCGTAGTACAGCCCAACGGCGATCTTCTCGGGCATGGCGTCAACGTAGCCGCGCGTCTCATGGCACGGAGTGAGCCGGGCTCGGTCCTCGTATCGGCGGACGTTCACCGAACGATTCGCGGCCCCATCGCCAAGCGCCTCGTCTCCCGCGGCACGATCCAACTCGACAAGATGTCGGAAACCATCGAAGCGTTCGGTGTCGGTTCCAGTCCTTCGGCAACCATTGTATCGCCGCCGACCGGCGATGAACCGGTTCTCGCCGTACTGCCCTTCGACAACCTGTCGGACGATCGCGAGATGCAGTTCTTCTCGGACGGCGTGTCGGAAGAGATCATCCAGCGGCTGTCACGGGGGTCGCAGATAAAGGTTATCGGCCGTACATCGAGCTTTCAGTTCAGGGGAGCGGACAAGACTGCGAAGAAGGTTGCGGCAGAGCTACGTTGCTCGCACATACTCGACGGCTCCGTCCGCCGGGCAGGCGGCCGCGTTCGGATCGCGGCTCACCTCGTCGAGGCCGCCTCGCAAACCACGTTGTGGTCTGATCGATACGACCGCGGCCTCGAAGATTTCTTTGCCGTGCAGGACGACATCTCCGAGCATATCGCGGGGGCTCTCGATCAGACCTTCACGAGCTTTTCGACGAAGGCGAGTGATCCGGCGGTTTACGACCTTTATCTGCGGGCGAGCCCCGTCTCCCTTGCACCCGATGAGGTGCGAACCAATGTGGGGCTGCTCGAAGTCGCCACGCAACGGGCTCCCGAGTTTGCCGAAGCCTGGGGCCGGCTGGCGTTCCTGCGAGCTTGGGTGCGCCTTTATCAGCCGTTTACGGAGCGCGCCGCGAGCGCACGCCTCGTGGAGCGCGAAGCGCAACACGCCCTCGCCCTCGATTCTCGGAATGTTGACGCGTTGGTGGCTAGGCTCTTCGTTACGCCACCGTATGGGCGCTTCACCGAGGTAGAGAAAGTCGTAGACCAACTTCGAGGGGTGCCCGGCTCGATCGACGGCCATATGTACGCGGGGTGGGGCGCCAGGAGCGTCGGGTGGCTCAGGGATAGCGTAGAAGAATCGGAGCGCGCGTTCCTTCTGGACTCCCTCAATCCGCTGTGTGCGAACCTGACGGCGCTCGCCCGTATGGCCGCCGGCGACGCCGAAGCGGCTGTACCGATATTCGAGGACCTCATAGAGAGAGTGCCCGACATGAGCTACGCCATCGCCAACTTGTTGCGCGCGAAAGCGTTCGTAGAGGATTGGGAAGGCGTCGATAGATTGTTGGATTCCGCAGCGCAACGCCCTCTACGCGAGTTCCAAGACGGCCTGGCATTCATACGCACCAAGCGCGACCCGACGCCGGAGAACATCGCCGGGATACGAGACGCACTGGCCTCTCACTACGAGAAGACTGGCTGCGTCGATGTCTCGCGGCTCGTATACGCGGCGCATCTCGGCTTGGTCGACGAGGCATACTCGACCGCCGAGGACGCCTGTCTCGGCCCGCGCGGCACGGCTGACGACATCATGGGTCCCGACGGCTACCGCACCGGACTGCTGTTCCATGCCGGCATGCCCGAGCTGCGCAACGACCCGCGCTTCGTGCGGCTCTGCGCTCGCCTCGGCCTCGTCGAATTCTGGCTAGCTACGGAGAAATGGCCGGACTGTGCTGACGAGGTGCCCTACGACTTCAAGGCCGAATGCGAGAACGCCCGCAGTACCCCTGTGGACGAGTTCAGCTTTTGACCCGGCGGCGCGATCCCGGCGCTTACCAGACTCAATGTCCGCACCGGCGAATCCCCTCGCTGGTTTCAGTGATCGCCGGCAACAAGCCCGAGCGTGCGTCAACGACGGCCAGCGCCGCCTCGATGGTTTGACGCGCCTCCCGGCAGCGTCCCTGCTCGGCCAATACTTGAGCGAGATTGTTGAGTGCCGCCGCGTGACGTGGCTGTAGCTCGAGTACGCGACGATAGAAGCGCTCGGACGCCGTTAGGTTACCGGCTTCGTACCGGCAATTGCCTAGACCGAACCATGCTGTAGGACTGCGCCGCCAGCGATCGACGGCCGCACGGTAGCAGTCCGCAGCTACATCGCATCCTTCCAGGGATTCCAGGGTCGCTACCGCCGCCAGGTACCCCTCTGCATCATCGGCCGCCGGCAACTCGCCGGGGCGCAGCACCACCATTCCCCAGAACTCACCTCGCTCCCACGCACGCAGGAACTTACTAGCGGATAGGACAGCTCGTTTTCTCGCACCCGAACGCAGAACAACTTCGTCTGCCGTCCTCGAGTAACCGACCACGACGGCGTAATGCCAAACGGGCAACAATCCGGTACCCAGGTTGAGCAACACCAGGACCGGCCGCTGCGCCGTAACCTCAGCGAGTACCGCCGACACCTCGGGTGAAACCGTGTACGGCACGCGCCCGTAACCGCGGGTGGCCGCCATCAGTTCCGCCTGAAGACTCCCTCGCCGCCCCGGCAAATAGACCTTGTCGGTGAGCTCTTGTGGCGTGACCTCCAACCCCGACCAGTTCAGGACGGTGGCCAGCGCTGCAGGGCCGCACTGATGGTCCTCTTGGGGAAAGAACGGCACCGCCTCCAGCTCGACAGCCCGCGGTGAGGCCTCGTCTGTGGCAATCGACAGGCCATGGGTCGTGCAACCCGCCACGAGCACGATGCAACCTGCGGCCGCGATCGCAGACCGCAAGAGGGTCGTTATGAAGCGTCGATCAGAGTGCAGAGAAGATACTGGTTACGTCGAGCAACTCCAGGATGATGAGGATTATGAAGACGATGCCGACGACTTCCAGGGCACCGGCACCGGCCGGCAGGCTACTCAGCTGCGTATCGAGCATCTGCAGCTCCGAGTCGCTCAAACTAGCAACACGCTGGCGAACATCGTCAGGGTCGACACCGAAGGCCACCAACTGCTCCGCAACTTGTGCACGCGCCAACGCGGAATTGACCTTCTCGATCTGTGCCTCTCGCGACACACCGCTAACCACCCTCTCAGTGCCGATCATCCCGGCGGGCGATGCCTGAGGCAGGCCAAGGCAAAACAGGCCTGCGACCAAAGGAAGGACCAACGATCTGACAAACAAAGGGTTGCGCATCCAAATCTCCTCGAGCGGGGTCGTGGTTCCCAGCCACGACATCTTAGCAGGAAACCGGGCGCGCCAATACACCACGGCATCGACCCGGCCTAGCGGCAAGAGCCGATCCTGCTAGACTCTCGAAGGCCGATGCGCCGCCGGTTGGGCTTCCGGTCGAGCGGCCGTATCGCATTAGAAAGGGGGCAACGCGAGCATGAGCGAGAAAGCGGTCCTGTGCACGGGCACCGGTGGCTTCATCGGGAGGTATATCCTCGCCCACTACCTCGAAGAGCAGGACTGCCTGCTCTACCTCTTGGAACACGGGGGGTTTCGCGACCGGCTCGAGGCGTTCTTAGACGAGCAGGTCACCGACCCGGCGCAACGCGGCCGCGTCAAGGTGCTGTCGGGAGACATCTCCGAGCCGGGTCTCGGCCTCGAGGAAGCTATCAAGGATGAGTTGAGGCAACGCGTCACTCACGTCATCCATCTCGCTGCCCTCTACAACCTGTCGGCGCCGCGCGACATCTCGATGCGTATCAATGTCGACGGCACTCGGAACCTCCTCGATTTCCTCGAAGGAATCCCGACTCTCGAGCGCTTGGCGCATGCAAGCACCCTGGTAGTGGCGGGCAAGCACAAAGGAAGATTCAAAGAGGAAGACCTCGACCTGGGTCAGGATTTCGAGAACAACTACGACGAAACCAAGTTCCTTTCGGAGAAGCTCGTGCGTGAACGACGGGACGCCATTCCGACGGTTATACTCAGGCCGACTACCGTCGTGGGACATTCGCGCACGGGAGCGATCGAGAAGATCGACGGGCCCTACTATGCGCTGGGGATGATCGCGCGCGGCATGCACCACATCGTGCCCAATACCCGTGGCAACAAGTTCCACTTCGCACCCGTGGACTTCATCGCCGATGCTTTCTACGCACTGTTCGAGGACGATGAGGCAGTGGGGCAGACCTTCCACTTGGCCGACCCCGAACCCCTGACCTATCTGGAGTTTTTCGATCTGGCCTGCCGGGCGATGGGCAAGCGCAAACCTTCGATAAAGCTCCCCGCCGGCCTGATGCGTCCCTTCGGGCGCTTGCCAGGGTTCGAGAAGATGACCGGCGTACCCCGCGAGGCGTTCGAGCACTCCTTCCTTGATGCCGAGTTCGACATGACCAACTCGACGAGGCTGCTGAGCAAGCACGGAATATCGTGCCCGCCTGTTTCCTCCTACATCGACGTCATGGTCGATTACTTCCTCGAGCACTCCAAGAACCCGAGGATCCGCAAGGGCGACTGGCGGCAGACAACGACCTGAGTAGCAGCAGCCCGTGGATCGCACCGCCATCGTCAAGCTTATCGCTCGGAGTCGATACTGATAGACTCTCGCCAGCTACCGCGCTGCCGAGAAAAGATCTGTGACGGCACGACACCTCGGCAACCGCCCAATCGAAGGAGGCCAACGATGAAAGGTACCGCTGCTCTGTTTTCCTTTGCGCTGTTGATCGTTGCGACGTCAGGGTTCAGCTCGGCTGCTAAGGCCGATCAACTAGAGGCAGAGATCAGGACTACTGCCCCCATAGTGACTGTCCAGCAGTCGGGATCACCCGCGGCCCGCATGCCCAAAGCGGCGCCTGCGGCGGGCGGACGGCTCGGGTCCAAGAATGTGGCACCCGCAGGCTGCTGCAACCCGCCCGGTCCGGACGGCCTGCACTGTTGCGACACCCGCGACTGTGGCTGGTTCGACTGCGGCGACTCTCTGAAAAGAAGCGACAAAAAGTATAGGTAAGCCGCCGCGCCCTGGTCGCCGCGCGCATACCGGCGCTACGGAGCGAAAAGACGGTCGCTATCCGCTAGCTGAAGCTCCGACAGGTCGATGAGAACGGCAGTCGCCATCCTCTTTCTAGCGTTCCAGGTGGCGATGATCGTGTACGCGCGCTTCGACCCGGGCCGTTACTTCTGCTGGGCGCCGCACGATTCCCAGAACGAATACCACATCCGGGTCAGCATCGACGACGTCGAGCTCGATACAACCGAGACGACCCGGCGCTACCGGATCCCCGCCGAAGGCATCGACCCGCGCGCCATCGAGCACGTGATCAGGCTGGTACGTCAATACGAGCGCTCATACGGAAGTGACGAAAACGCCGTCGTCGACATCGACTACCGGACCAACGGCTCGGCCGTCAAGCATTGGCGCTGGCCCGAGCAGTGAACGCGAGAGCTTACAGCGATCTGAACCCGCTTCGTTGCCACGGCACGGCCCTACCGCCGAACCTCCTGCTGACCGCCAAGCTGATCTTTCTGTGCCTTCTGTTGCGCGGCGACTTGTTCCGACTGCCCGAGCCCTTCCTGCCGTTGCTTCCGATCCTCGACCACCTGCCACGTCCCGACCTGATGGCATACGCGTTCCGCGCCATCGCTATAGCCGCCGGGGTAGCGCTGCTCACCAATCGCTCCGTGCGCGCGGCCACGTTTACTCTCGGCGCCGTCTTGTTCGTCGCGCTGCTAGCCAACCGCGGCGCTTACCGAAACGGGATGTTCTTCTGTGTTTGCATGCTGGTCCTCATTGGACTCTACGGACCACCGCGCGGCCTCTTATGGGTGCGGCTGCAGTTCCCGATACTGTTTGCGGGGGCCGCGCTGAACAAGCTGCTCGAGGCCGATTGGAGAAGCGGGCGCTACTTCGAGCACTGGATGCACGAGATCATCGAATCACCCATCTATTCTGCTGCGGCAGCATTGTTCCCGGCCGGTAAGCTTTCCCTGTTCATGTGCTGGACGACGATCGTACTTCAGCTCGCCTTCGCCATCGGGGTCATGCTTCCGAGGTTGCGTCCAGTGGTGCTCTGCGCGGTGCTCGGGTTCTACGTTTCATCCGTCGTGCTGGCGGGCACGACCTTCGGCATCTTTTTCAGTGTGCTAGTAGTCTCGTTGCTCGTCTTCGTGGACTGGCCCGAGCCCGGCTCGAGCGGTAGCAGCTTCCATCGGTTGATGTTCAACCCGGCGACCTACTTCGTGATGGTCGTGCTGATCAATGTTCCTGCCTGGTATCTGAACCTGCGGTAAGAAAGAACCGAGCCTCACCGAGAGCCGGGTGGGCGCGACTCCGTGTCGGACGTCGGAGCGTGCTCAAGCTTTGCGGCTCAGCACTCCCACGGGAAGACGGCGGTCAGTGAACCCCTGGTAGGACGCGAAATCCGGATAGCCGGCCGTCAACAATTTCCAGCACTCTTGACGCTCGGGTCCCTCTTCGAGTTCACGGTAGTTGACCGCCCAGCGCTCGTCTCCGACCTCTACATAGGCCTCGCCTGCGGCAGCGAGGTTCTTGTACCAGTTGGGAGCTTCGGGATTTCCTCCATTGGAGCCGCAGATGAGAAGGTCGTCACCGCGTCGAATGAGCATGAGCATGACCGGCCGGGGCTCACCGCTCTTGCGGCCGACGACGTCGAGCAAGAAAATCGGCCGTCCCATGAACCTGTTGCCCTTACTGCCCTTGCTGGCCCGAAACTGCGAAACCTGACGCCGAGTTCCCACACGACCGAGCGCGGGTAACCGTCGGCTCACGAAGTTGGCTATTCGTCCCGTGAGTGATGCCATGGGTGAAGCCTAGCCCCGCACTCGGACTAGGCCAACCCCGGCGTTCTCGATTGCCGCTTGCAGTTTCCGCCCCAACGGAACAAAGGAGAAACGAGCACCGCCTGGCAGCGATGGGAACAGATCCGGCACCACCCACCGACACCCAGAGACATCGCGTCGTCATCATGGGAGCCGCGGGCCGCGACTTCCATAACTTCAACACCGTCTATAGAGGCGATCCCGACTTCGAAGTAATCGCGTTCACAGCAACGCAGATTCCGAAGGTCGCCGGCCGTAGCTACCCGCCCGCTTTGGCCGGACCGGGCTATCCGAAGGGCATTCCGATCGTCTCGGAAGACGAGCTCGAAACGCTATGCCGCCGCAACGGGGTGGAGCGTGTGGTGTTCGCGTACAGCGATATCGATCATGCAAGCGTGATGCACAAGGCTTCGATCGCTCTGACGGCCGGGTCGGACTTCGTCATGCTGGGGCCGAGGCGGACGATGATCGAGGCTAGGCTGCCCGTCATAGCGGTCTCGGCGGTACGAACGGGTTGCGGAAAGTCCCAGACCGCCCGCTGGTTGTCGCAACAGCTCAAAGCACACGGCCTGCGGACAGGAGTCGTACGCCATCCCATGCCCTACGGAGATCTCGAGAGGCAACGCGTGCAGCGGTTCACAGACAGGGCGGATCTCGACGCCGCAGAATGCACTATAGAGGAGAGGGAAGAGTACGAGCCTCATCTGCGGGCCGGCAACATCGTGTACGCGGGGGTGGACTACGAGGAGATCATTGCCCTGGCGTCGAGCGAATCGGATCTAATCCTGTGGGACGGGGGCAATAACGACTTTCCTTTCGTTCGTCCCGATCTGCACATCGTGCTCGTCGACCCTTTGCGGCCTGGTGACGAAACCAGTCATCATCCCGGCGAAGCCGTCCTACGCATGGCGGATGTCGTTCTCGTGGCCAAGGTAAACTCCGCAGAGCCAGCAGGCATCAAGCAGGTCGAAGATAACGCCCGCCGAATCAATCCGCGCGCACCGATCTTCCACGGCGCTTCGCCTGTCCGACTCGAATCACCCGATGCCGTGCACGGTAAACGTGTGCTCGTGGTCGAGGATGGGCCTACCTTGACTCACGGGGGCATGTCCTATGGCGCCGGCCATGTGGCAGCTAGCGAAGCCGGAGCAGGCGAGATCGTCGACCCCAGGCCCTTCGCATGCGCAGACGTAGCAGCAGTCTACCGCGATTACCCACACCTCGGCGCCGTGCTGCCGGCCGTCGGCTACTACCCCTCGCAGCTCACCGCGCTGGCCGAAACCATCAACTCGGCCGACGTCGACGTCGTGGTATCAGCCACACCCTGCGATCTATCTGCGCTGATCGAGATCGAAAAGCCCGTCGTTCGCGCGCGCTACGAGTTCGCCGACGCCGGATCTTCCGACAAGCAATCGACCTTCTGGTCTTTCGTAGAAAAGTTTCTCGACGAGTGCGGCCTACGCGGCACCTGACGCCTGCGGGCCTACCACCACTGGGTGTCCTGGGGTTCGTTGGTGATCCGCGTCCCTGCTTGACCGGCGACGATGGCGCGCGCATCGCTCAGCGCGCCTATGGCCGCAACGGCGCCACCGCTACGAACGAACTCGCAGGCCGCCTCGACCTTCGGCCCCATCGATCCGGGGTCGAAGGAGAACCGACTAATCGAGTCGGCGGAGATGCGGCGGATCGAGCGTGCATCAGGATTACCCCAGTCGTCGCGAACCGCATCTACGTCGGTGAGCATCATGAGGAACTCCGCCCCGAGGCCGCGCGCCAACAGGGAACTTGCACGATCCTTGTCGATCACCGCTTCCATGCCGACGTAGCCCCCGTCATCTCGACGCGCCACCGGTATCCCGCCGCCCCCCGCACAGATCACGACGACGCGGGCGTCGAGCAAGAACTCGATGACTGGCAGTTCCAAGACACGCAATGGTAACGGTGAAGGCACGGCGCGGCGATAGTGGTCGCCGTCGCGCACCATGTGCCAGCCCCGCGTTTTCTCGAGGGTCCTTGCCCTTTCTGCGTTGTAGATGGGCCCGATAGGCTTGGTTGGATGTGCGAAGGCGGGATCCGACGGATCGACCTCGATCTGAGTGAGAAGGGTCACGCAGCGTCGCGTTTCGGGCAAGCGGTTGATCAGCTCTTGCTCGATCAGGTAGCCGATCATCCCCTCTGTCTCGGCATCGAGAACATCGAGGGGGTAGGCCTCATTCGGTTTCAATGCAGCCGTCTGCAACGCCAGCAGTCCCACCTGCGGCCCGTTGCCGTGGGTGACGACCAGATCGTTGGCCGATGTGAGAGGGGCGAGCGCGTCAGCGGCCACTTTCACGTTGGCCCGCTGCATCTCTGCCGTCAGCGGTTCACCCCGCTTCAGCAACGCGTTTCCGCCCAATGCTGCTACAACGCGCATCTCCTAATATCCTCTCAGCCTTTCACGCACACCATCGGCTCGAGCCTGACTACCCGCTTGGCCAATCCGGCCTGCTCTGCCGCCTCGGCTACCGCGTCAACGTCTTTGTAGGCGCCCGGAGCTTCCTCGGCTACCCCTCTATAAGAGGGACTACGTATGATGATTCCTTGCTCGGCGAGGTAGCGAACGATGTCGCGGCCGTGCCAACGTTTCTTGGCCTGATGCCTGCTCATACGCCGTCCGGCGCCGTGGCAGGCGGATCCGAATGCCGCCGACATACTCACCCGCGTACCCACGAGCACATGGGACGCGGTGCCCATGGTTCCTCCGATCAGCACCGGCTGCCCAACGTCACGAAACTTTTGCGGCACGTCGGGATTGCCCGGGCCGAAAGCGCGGGTTGCCCCCTTACGGTGAACGAACAAGCGTTTCTCCCTGCCCTCGACCTCGTGCCGCTCTTCCTTGCAGGTGTTGTGGGAAACGTCGTAGACAAGGTCGAGACTCACACCCGGGAATAGATCGGCGAACACCCTCCTCACCAGTTCGGTGATGATCTGCCGGTTGGCCAGAGCGCAATTGATCCCCGCTCGCATGGCGCCTTGATAGTCGCGTCCCAGGTCGGAATGGAGGGGGGCGCAAGCGAGTTCACGGTCGGGCAAGTCGATACCGAATCCGGCCGCCGCAACCGCCATCCGCTTGAGGTAGTCACTGCCTATCTGGTGACCGAGGCCGCGGGAGCCGCAGTGGATGCTCACCACGACATCATCGGTCGCCAAGCCCAGAACGGCTGCGGCTGAGTCATCGTAGACCTCCGCGACCTTCTGAACTTCCAGGTAGTGATTGCCCGATCCGAGAGTGCCCATCTCTTCGCATTGACGCTGCTTGGCCCGACCCGAAACCTTGGCCGGTAGCGCACCCGCGATGCAGCCATGTTCCTCCGTATACTCCAGGTCCTCGGTGCGCCCGTATCCGCGATCGACCGCCCACCTGGCTCCGCCGCAAAGCATCGCATCCATCTCTTCGTCGTCGAGGTGCAGCTTTCCCCTACTGCCCACCCCGGCGGGGACCGTTTGGAAGAGGGCATCGGCCAACACCTTCTTGTCGGGTTCCAAGTCCTCTACCTCCAGCCCGGTTCGCAGAGCCCTGACCCCGCAGGAAATGTCGAAACCGACGCCCCCGGCCGAGATCACACCGCCGTCATCGGGGTCGAAAGCCGCGACGCCGCCGATAGGAAAACCATAGCCCCAATGCGCGTCGGGCATCGCGTAAGAGGCGGTAACGATACCGGGAAGCATGGCGACATTGGCCACTTGCTCGTGAACCTTGTCGTCCATACCGCCAACGAGTTCCTCGCTACCGTATATGATCCCGGGCACCCGCATCTTGCCCCGTCTTGGGAGGTGCCACTCGAAGTCGCCGTGCTTCTCTAGCTTTTTCAGATCCATGGTTCAGACATCCACTACGCACTCGGCTACCCAGCTGCCGTCATCTACCCTGCTCACTCTGAGAGCCGTGAGGGTGGCACCCTTTACCTCGACCGTGGGTTGATGCCTGGCGACATCGACCTCTTCGCCCCACACCCGCGCGTTGAGATTGCATGCTCCCTCCATGTGCACCCCGAAACGGCTGAACAGCATCTTGCGCGTAGACATCTCGTACACAAGCGAATCCAGCCATTCGACGAGAAGCAACTCCTCATCGGCCGCGCTGCAGTGAATCTCGATCGGAGTCCGGGCCTCGACGCTAGACGGGTCGGTCACGACCGCAGTAAGCGCAACAGCAGCGTTCTCGAAAGCACGGGCGATGGAGTTTCCGACGCCGCGGACCCCGACATCCGCGCCATGCGGAAAGTGTTCCCAACGATCCGAGTCGCGCTCCGTGCCCCCGCCTGCTGTCCCGGGTGTATCTGCATCGGGCGAAGTGCTCATGCGACGCCACCCGTTCCCGGCCCACGGGTCCGGTCGATCCATTCGAGCGCCGGATCGCGATTCCTGAAACCGTTGACCAAGGCCGCTGCCAACAGACTCAGGGTTGCACCGGCCAAAGCCAGGCCCATGTCTTTGTGGGCGTCCCACACATCACCCTGGGTGCCGAGGTAGGCCATCCCAAGATCACCGCCGAAGGCCATGGCTGCCGCCCATTCGATCAGTTCGTACCACGCCGACAGGGCAATGATCAGCTGGAGCGGCAAGAAGTATGACCAGAAGCCGCGGGAATCGGACACGCGAAGGAAAAGCTCGCGCATCGGGAAAGCGATCAAGAGGCCGTAGGCGAAGTGCACCAACCGATCGAAATGGTTTCGTTCCCATCCCATGATCCCGTTCAAAGTGCTGCCCGTGGCGGCCTCTATCCACTCATCGTAGGGCACCTCCGAGTATGTATAGTGGGCGCCGACTTCGTGGAGACATAAAAGGATGAAAATGGCGACGTAGGAGGCCCGCGAGAAAGGTGCCCTCCGGTAGATCGCGGCCAGCAAGCCCACGAAAACGAAGACGAGCCAATTCTCCAGCAGCCAGTCGGCTGGATAGCTGGGGGATATCGCGGACGTCGCTACGACCAGTACCAGCAAGGCTGCCAGCACTGCCGTGAACTTATGATCGGGATGGTTCAAATCGTCAGCCGACGATCCATACCGCCAAATCCGCCGCTTCCTTGACCACAGTCTCTCCGATGTGACGGTAGAACAACTGCGGCGCCCAAGACACCGACTCGCGTCCGACAACTATGGTGCCGCAACCCGATGCCCGAGCAGCCTCCACGATCGTGTCGGCCACGGCATCGTCCTTCGTACACTCAACCGTTCGCGGCTCGATGGCGCCTGCCCTCACCCCCGAGCCTTCGAGAAGACGGCACGCCTTGTCGAGCAGCGGCTTTGCATCCGAACGTGCCTCGGCCATCCACGCTGCCTGACGATTACGCCTATCGTCCGAGATCGCTTCACCTTCGGAGCCAAGAAGCTCGGGCGGCAAGGGGCCCAGGACGTGCACGGGATAGATGCGGGCGCCGTCGCGGCCGGCCAACAGTCCTCCCGTATAGGTAAGCGCCCGCTCACTCGCTTCGCTGTCATCTACCGCGACCAGGACCCTTAACTGCTCATTCATGCTCCCTCCCGGACCGCCTGAGAGACGGTCGTAGATCGACAACTTACTCCTTTGCAGGATGCAAGCCACTGACCGAGGTTTTGTCGCCCCGCCGGCGCGGTTCTTTCGCCGGTGCCCTGAAGGGCACCTTCCCAGCCGCGAGAGAAAAGCGGCGCTGCCTTCTCACGGCTGCAATAGCGCGAGTACCCCCCGGGCGTGGTCAGCGTCTGACCAAGCAGAAACCCACGCAACCTCCTCAGCAGCCGCGCCGGCGACGGAGCTCAGAAGGCGCAATAGCCTGGCTATCCAAGGTACACCGCAGGCTGCAGCCTTGTTCGTATCGTCGCAGGAGTCCTAGCTGGGCTCAGAGATGTTGAAAAGAGGAAAATCGCGGCCACGTCGGCCACTCGCTCTCGCAGCAACGCTGTGCCTGGTCTGTTGCATCTGCATCTCCTTGGCAGCGTGGGGCTGCGGGGGCGGCAACGGCCGTTCCCTCGACTTCGGCAACGCGGCCGACTTCAGCGGCGCCGTCGTCAACGATGCTCATCGCCTGCTGGCCGACCTACTGCTCCTGGTATCTCTGCTCGACGACGTTGCCCAGGTGGACGACGGCGACGATGACTCGGACAGTGACTCCGACAGCGACTCCGACAGCGACTCCGACAGCGACTGCCGGGACGACGACGATAGTGACCACGGCTACTGCGACGACCTCGATGATGACGCTTTCGCGCTATGCTCGAAGTACTGCGGAGCAAGCAACTGCGACATGTGCCATCCGGAGCGGCTCTCATGTCAGAGAATGCGTGACGGATACTCGGATCACATGGGCACGACCCGATTGCCCTGCGACACTGAGAACTTCCTTGGATCGCTCATAGGCGTTCCACAGAAACTCGCCGATGCGTCGGGTGCCGGTCCGATGCATGGCGACGATACTGGTACGTCCCATGCCAGCACCGGCCCGGCATCGTGCAGCGGCGGTGGTGTTGCAAGCATCGACACCACCTGGATGGGGCCGTCCAGGCCCACCGATTGCACGGAGATGAGCGACGCACTCGTGGTTGCGGACTTGGACGGCTGCTCAGAGGCCGGTGCCTCACTAACCGGTGCGGTGACCGTAGAAGCAACCGGGGATCTGTGTTGCCCGGACAGTTTCAACCTCGTGCTCGACGGTCTCATGATTGCCCGGGACTCGGGGGTGGTGACGTACACTCTCGACATCATGATGGATCAGATCGACTGTGATGCCGGCAATGGTTTCGCCGAATCACTTAGATCTTCACGTCTTCTCATAAGCGGCACCATCGAGAAAGAAGACACGGTGGGACAGCCTCTCTTACTGACCTTGCAGGACGTCACTATCGAGTTGAAAGAGATCGACGATGTTCCGACCGCTCTAGTCTCGATCGACGGTGATATACAAGGACCCTGCGTGGGCGATTTCATAACCGTCACGACCCTCGAGGATCTCCTCCTGTCTCCCGAGATGTGTCCGATTGGCAAGATACGGCTCGAAGGAGCAGAAGAAGCCACAGTGACATTCAACGACGACAGCTCGGTCGACGTAACGATTCCAACGGCAACGGGTGAGGCCACGAAGAGCTTCGCCAGTTGCGATGAGCTGGCGGAATGCGCGGAACCGGCTGAGCCCTGATCCTCAGCCGCTCACCGTCTTCCCGATACTGCCGGAACCTCAGCTGGACAGGGGCGTCTGGAGAGGCTGCGCAACCGGTTCACGGTGCACATCGACACGTGCCTCCCATTTCGACGCATGGGTTACCCTCGGGACACACACCGTAGCAAAGTGGCGGCGCGGCAAGCGAGCCACAGGGAGTCGACGTCGTAATGCACTTACAGCGATCCTTCTCCACGACGCAGGCTCGTCCGGGCAGGCATTGACCGTCACAGGTGGGTGCAGCAGCTTCACCACACGACACCGACGTCTCAGCGATCTGATCTTCCCGGTCCACGGTTGGTATTTCGGTACTGTGATCTGCGGTGCCGTCACCAGCTCCGGTGGACGATACGACGCCCGCACCCACGTCAGTCCCTCCAGCAAGCAAGTAGTCGAAGGGCACTGTTTCATCGATGCTACTACGCAAGGGATCGAACCCGGAATCGGAGAACACAACGGAATACTCCCCGAAACTGCTCCTGCCCACGCGCGTGAGAGTCAGACGCCAGGATGAAGACGTACTGCCCGAGTCGCCCGCGCTTAGTTCGGACACCCTGAACTCCGCCGGTGGCTCGATCTCCAAATCAAGCTTGGAGAGACTATCGGCGTAGGCGCCGTTTTCGGCCCTGTAGGCCTCCTGCGAAGCCCGAACCTCGGTGAGATAGTACACGGCGCCCGACGCCCTTGACCTTTCCGCAGCGTCGCGTCCGTAGGGCACGGCCAACGACAGCACTACCCCGAACAACACCAGGAGCGAAGCAAATCTAATCAGGCTCAACCCGCCGTACACGACAGCTCGCCTCTACCGCATTTCCACAACACACAACCCTCCGTTTCTGTTTAACGACACGGGTTCGCGTTCGGATCAGCGGGTCAACGATTTATCTCGTCGACGGGCACCATGGAGAGCACGTGGGATGACTTACGCAGCCATCGGGGTGTAAAGGTAAGAGGCGAACCTGTCTTGAATCTCTTCGGCAAAATCTTGGCGGTGGTGTCTTCCGCAGGCCTGTTCACACTGTGTTTTCCACCGAACGATCATCGGTCCTTGGCATGGGTCTGCCTCGTGCCCTTTCTCTACGTGGTCAGGCGCAGCGGGTTGCGCGAGGCCGTCATGCTAGCCGGGCTTTGGGGCATGGCAGCCGCGTATGGAGTCACCGACTGGTTGCCCCCCACGATCGCGCTCTACTACGAGCAACCGTTGTGGCTCGGGCTGTCGATCTTTCTTGCTGCAGCGGCACTCATGGGCGCCGCCGATTACATGCTGTTCGGGGCCTACTACTGGTGGCTCGGCCGGCGAAATCACCGGGCACTGACCATCTCGGCCGCGGCGGCTTGGGTAGCGGCTGAACTCGGCAGAGCCAGGCTCTGGTCCGGGAACCCCTGGGGCTTGATGGGGTACTCTCAGGTCGGACTGATCGACACCGGCTCGCCGCTGGCCGGGATCGTCCAGACAGCCGATGTGTGGGGGGTCTACGGTCTGAGCTTCTTGCTGGTTCTTGTGAACCTCTCACTCACCGAGACACTGGTTGCCGCGGTCGAACGTACCGGCAGGCGGCGCGCCATGCTTTCCATCGCGGTCTCGCTGGCCCTGGTTGTTGCCGCAAGCCTCTACGGCGATCTCAGGACCTCGCGTGCCGTCGCCGAAAACGAGGAGGAGCACGTGATGGCGTCCGTCGTTCAAGGCAACCTCGATCTCGGTTCTAGGTGGGATCCGAGTTACTACGGTCGCAACCTGCAAGCATACCTGGCGCTGACACGACAGACCGTAGAGGCGGCCGAACCGCGACTCGTGGTATGGCCCGAGAACGCGATGACGTTCTTCGTTGCGGATGAGCCCGCCTATAGGAGGACTATCTCCACTGTCACAGAGCCTGCCAACGTAGAACTGCTCGCCGGCGCGCCCCGAGTTCGCGGCCGCAACCCAGCCAAGTACTTCAACAGCGCCTTTGTGCTCTCGCCACAGGGTGAGATTCGAGCGTATTACGACAAGGAGCACCTGCTACCGTTCAGCGAGTACATGCCGCTGCGGAGTTTCGACCTTATCCAACGATCTTTCGGCAAGGTTCGCGAGTTCACAGCCGGAGATTCCATAGACCCCCTACCGACCGTGGCGGGCATGGCGGGCGTGGTCATCTGCAACGAGGTAATGTTTCCCAGAATCGTGTCCGAGCGAGTCCGCGTTGGCGCGGACTACATCGTCAACCTTGCCAACGACAGCTGGATTCAAGATCAGGAGTTCGCCGAACACCAGTTCTCTATCGCCAGGCTCAGAGCGATCGAGAACCGAAGATTCCTAGTTAGAGCGTCGACTTCAGGCCCCTCCGCGGTAGTGGACGCCTCCGGCGCGATCGTTGCGGCCGCCCCGCCCCTTTCTGAGGCTACCATCTCGGCCCGGATCGCACCGCTTTCTACCCGCTCGTTCTATGCGAGATTCGGGGACCTGTTCGCCTTCATCTGTCTAGCATGGGTCGCGCTGAGCGCTGTGGGCACTATGGTCCGCGGCCGCCGGCGCTAGGCGTGAGAACGCCCGGTTACAACCCTAGCCGTAGCAGCAACGAGAAGGCCGACGATCGTTGCAGTAACGAGGTTCCAGAACATGCATGTCGCGCGACAACCCGGTGTTGCCAAGGAGATCATGGTGAGTGGAAACATCACCAAGAATCCGCACATCGGCCCGCGGATATACCAAGCTCCCGGGTAATTGGTAAGGCCCACAAAAGCCCCGATCATCATACGCGCAGCGTAAAAGCCGGCGACCGCGATGTGCCCGTCTATGTGAAGCACATCGTACTTGTAGGGGATCGGACCGTGAAACAGGCCCGGCAACAGGCCGAACACCACCCCCGCAACGATACAGGTCAGTCGATAATTCATACGTCGGCGCGCCGAAGTCTGACGGGGTACAACGTCCAGCGCAATCGGACTGTATTCCCGTAGCCACGATATGCTACAAGCGTCGTGGATGTGGCAGACGACATCGAGGACGGCACGCAGTACGGGACCGTCAACTCTAGGCCCTACGCGGTCAGACCAGACACGGCGTTGGACGCTGGAGCGGACAGCACTCGCGAGACTGCTGCGCTGGCTGGGCGACCCACCGGTTCGCGTGGTGCTGTGGGATGGGACGGAACTTGCAGCCGCTACCCCGCGCACGCTCGTGACCGTGCGTATCAACTCGCGGCTCGCACTATACAGGCTACTGATACGTCCCGGCGTGGAGGTGGGCGAGTGCTTCCGCGATGGTTCGATCGACCTCGACGGCGATCTCGTATCGCTGTTCGAGACGGTGGGCCGGGCGACACCGAGAACGCCCCCACTGATTTGGCGTGCCACGTCTGCGCTACGTCGCTACGCTCCGACACATCGACTCCGCAGCGCGGCGAAAAACGCCGACGCTCACTACGGTATTGATAGGCGCTTCTTTTCGGCCTGGCTCGATCCCTCGATGACATACACCTGCGCCCGCTTCCCGCGGGCTTCAGCGAGCCTTGAAGAGGCTCAACATCACAAGCTCGAGACGATCTGCAAGAAGCTGGCACTTCGCGCTGATGAGCGCGTTGTAGAGGCGGGGTGCGGCTGGGGAAGCCTCGCCCTTCATATGGCGGGCTCCTACGGAGTCCGCGTCCGCGCCTTCAATGTTTCGCGCGAACAGTTGGAATTTGCGCGAGAGGAGGCTGCACGGCGCGGCCTGACGAATCGAGTCGAGTTTGTAGAGGACGACTATCGAAACATACATGGGCAGTACGACGCGTTCGTGTCGGTGGGAATGCTCGAGCATGTCGGTATGACCGGATACCGCGCGTTCGGGTCACTGATCCGTAACAGCCTCGCTCCCGGCGGGCGTGGCCTGATCCATTCCATCGGACGCGACCGCCCATACCCCACCAATCCATGGATCAGCCGCCGCATATTCCCGGGGGGCTATACTCCGTCACTGCGCGAGATGCTGACGGTCCTCGAGCCGAACGGACTATCCGTCTTGGACGTCGAGAACCTCCGCAACCACTATGCCCTCACCCTGGGGCATTGGCTGGCCCGCCTGGAGCAACAGGGTTGCCGTCTCACAGAGGACTTCGGCGAGCCCCTGGTCCGCTCCTGGCGCCTCTACCTGGCCTCAGCACAGGCGGCCTTCAGCACTGGCTGGCTGCAGCTATTCCAGGTGCTTTTCGGAGCAACCGGGGACAATCGCGCCCGTTGGGCCCGGGTCGCTGGCTAACCGCCACACCTTACTACAATATAAACAATACCCTGCTTTAGGCTGACTTCCGGATCGCTGAAGACAGGCGACCGGAGAGGTCAAGAGAAAAAAGAACCACACGTGTCATCTGTCGAGCGCGTGGGCTCGTTGAAGCTAACCGGGGGTCGTCTCGCCCATGTTGTGCCATCTTCTACAACTCCGGCGGCAGCGGATGGGTTCCGTGGCGGTGTTTCTCGCGGCCACCGTCATCTTCGCCTTGGCACCAACCGATACACAAGGGGGGTGCAACATAATCCCGGGCACGACGAAGTCGTTCCGCGGGCAACTGGGTACTATCGATAGACCGTTCGCAGGGCGCGACACATGGGTGGAAATCAACCTCGGCTCACCCTGTCACAGCACTTCTCCCGGGTTCTTGGCTGATCCCGCAGACCACAACGTCACCATCGCGTTCAAGCCACCTGCCGGGTCCAGCAATCTTGTTGTGCTCTCGACCGACTGCGCGGGCCTGGCTGCAGACCTCACATCCTGCAATGAAGCCCCCGGTGTTGCGACCGTTACCTGTGTTGATGCCAGTACTACGCTTCCACCTTTCGACATGGACGTCCTCGTTCGCGATGGTGAACGGAACTTCCGCTTTCGGTTTCCCGACACCGATGCACTAGCTGCAGAGCCCTCGGACGACGTCACCCTCGCAGGCTCTGCCGCGATCGCCGTCACAGCAATCACGGACGAGCTTCCCTGCCACCTTGCCAGTCAAACATGCGCTCAGGTCTCCGACGTCATCGCATGCGTCGACGAGATCTATGAAGACGGTGGAGAGTGCACAACCGTCGCTCACGGGATGTTCTCTCACTTTACGGCGCTGCCACCGGCGAACAGCTACCAAGGCCTATGTACCGAACCCAGCCCCCCTTGCACCGGAGCATCGGAGGAGGTCCGGTTCGCGGTCGACCAGCAAGGCAACATACTCCTGCCCATGGACTGGCGCGGTGTTCTCATAGGCGAGGGGCTTCCGATCGCACGATTGTTGCGGGGCGCCTCACCCGTAGAGGCCTTCACGGGCTCGAGCGCCACCATCGTCATACCTGGAGATGACTTCCTGTCGTCTCTATCGCCTGAAGGCGGCGTACTACCGCCGGTATTCGATCCTCAGTTCAGTTCGCCCGCGCCAACGAGCGCCGTGCTGTTCGGTTCTACCGATGCAACCGACACCGTCCTGAGGATCGCCCGCAGGTCTCCGGACTTCACTCAGTGCTCGGCGGGTGTGCACGACAGCCTGCCCTGCACGGCCTCGTCGGACTGTCCGGGCGGAGTGTGCACGACAGCTACTTGCGCAGGCGGTCAGAACGATGGCCAGTCTTGTACCAGCGACTCGGACTGCCCATCGGCAGAGTGCGGTGCATCGCTCTTCGACTTCGCTGATCGCGTCGAGGCGGGTGTGGGCCCGGTGATCCTGCGGCGCCAGCCCGATGCCGCGAGCCTCGAACCGGGCGTCTGCGACAGCGACTTGAGCCAGGAATGCTCGACGGATGCCGACTGCGAATCCGGGGCCTGCGTACGCTACCGTGGCGAAGCGCTCGACCCGGTCCCGTTGACGGGCATGGCGCAGACGGACTTCGCCTCGGTCTTCGTCGTATCGGAGGGAGATGCCGACACCGATCTGAATGGCGACGGGGACACATATGATCTGGTCGCCACCTTTCGCGGGAGGTCCGATGGGGTGCTGCACCCACTGGGCGCACCCGAGGGCTGCGCCACAACAGGGGCTGCCCTCGGCAGAGCCGTGTCTATGATCCAACACCCTCCATTCAGCCTCCCGGCATTCGAGGCCTTCGACGACTACCTGGCCGTCCTGGAATCCGAGGCGGACCAGAACCAGTGCGACCGTAACTCCGACGGTGACACGTTCGACTCCATCCTCAGCGTGTTCCGTCTCGGAGCCGGCGAAGCGATAACAGAGGGGCTCCTGCCGGTGCGTGCGGTCGACCCTTCGCCCCTCGTGAATCAGCAACCTCTCGCGGCATCAGCCGGGCGGCTGTTCTTTCGCTCGTCAGAGGTGGAGGGGCAATTCGACTACGACGGAAACGGCCAAGTAACTGACAGCATTCTCGAGGTGATGGAGCTTCCCAGTGGCTCGATCACCACACTGTGCGCGGCCACCCAAGTAGCCGCGTCGAACGGCCGTTCGGCATTCCTACGGCCGGAGTCTCTACACCCCAGCACGGGCTGTGCAGCCGGTTCGCTCAACGGGGACGGCGACACTTCGGATTCCGTCGTACAACTGTGGGGAGGGTCCGGTGCGCCCAGCAACACAGGGCTCGCAGCAACGGCTGTCAGCATCTCTAACGAGTGGGCCGCCGCAGTTGTGTCGGAGACCGCGCAGGCCGCCACGGATCTCAATGGTGACGGGGATACTGCCGACGGTGTGGTCTTCGTCCACAGATTAGGCGATCCATCGACTGCTTGGGAAAGCCTGGGAACGTCCGCGGACACCGTGCACCTGGCGGGTGACGTACTGATCATGCTCACGCCCGAGACGCAGCAAGGCGGCCAAGACTTGAACGGAGACGGTGATGCCACTGACAGGGTGTTGCAAATATACGATCTGGGCTCGTCGCAGTTGATCAACGTCGGCCAATCGGCCGAGGAATTCGTGGCAGGCGGAAGGTCGGTCGGATTCAGGACGCGCGAGAGCGAGCAATCCGCCGATCTCAACGGAGACGCGGATACGGCCGATGACATCTTCCAACTCTTCGACTACGAGACCCGGACACTGATAAACACCAAACAGACGGTTTTGCCATGCGACCTCGAGGCTTGTGACCCCACTCTCCCCTATCGCGTGCTTGACAACACAGCACGCTTTTTGACGTCGGAACCCATCGATGGGCAAGACTTGAACGGCGATGGCGACTCGGACGACGTAGTCCTTCGCGTGTTCAACATCGCCATGGCTCTGGACAACCCGGACCTCTCGACCGTCGTGGTCACAAACGGCACTCGGGTTTTCACCGGGACAATGACCTTTGGGAACATGGTCGTCCCCGGGTTGCTCACGCCTTTGAGCTCCGTACCGGCTAGACGTCACAACGACGTGAGCGGTCTTGCTCCTGCCCTCACTAACCTGGACGGCGCGGTCGCTTACGTGCGCGCAGGCCGCTGCGTCGAGGTATTCGAGGCCACCTGCTCTCCGACGTCACCGTGCCGGAGCGGCGAGTTCTGCAATACTGAAGGTCTTTGCGAGCGGGAACACGGCGTCTGCTTGAGTGATGATGACTGTCCGCCCGCCGTACGATGCAAATCCGCAGTCGTCGCCGCAACCGCTGCGGACACGGACTCCGACGAACTTCCGGATACGTTCGACAACTGCCCCGAGGTCTCGAACGTCCTCCAGCGCGACCTGGACAAGGACGGAATCGGAGACGCCTGCGCTTCACGCTGCGGCAACGGCCTCAGGGACTCGGGCGAGGAATGCGACTCGGGACCGTCACGTGACGAACACGGCCAAGCGTGTCGCAACGACTGCAAGCTGTCGAAATGCGGTGATCCTTTCGGGCTTGGCCAGACTAGTGCGGCATCCGCCCTTTACGTGCTCCGGAGCGCTGTCGGTTTGTCGTCCTGTGCATCTTGCGTGTGCGATCTGGACGGGACCGGCAATACCAGCGCGAGCGATGCGCTCAGAGCGCTCCACTACGCGATAGGCGAGGCAACCTCACTTGAGTGCCCCGCCTGTACTCTCTAGTCCAACAAACGTATCTGCCAGGCGCGTCGAGCAACTCTACGCCGTATGAACGGCAAAGACGGAGCGACCGCGAGCCAGTGCAGGACCGCGGCCACGGCCTCGTGTCGAGAAAGAACGCGACAGCAGCTGGAACACCCTTCCAGGAGGTGGCTTTCTATCATGGTTCTGTCGGATGCATCTAGTGCACCCAACGCATAGAGCGGCAAGAGCCGTTGCAGATACTCGTGTGAACTGGCGACCTTCATAGAGCGTGGACGGGGTCTACGGAAAGGGGAGTGTTGCGCTTCGTTCCTCTATCGAGATGGACTGCCGGCAGTATGGATAAACACCTGTGCTGCAGTTCTCCGCCTCCAGCGGCTCCACATCCTGCTACTCCTTGTAACGACCAGGGTATGCACCCGGATTAGCCTCGGCGGAGGGGGCTCCTACATGTACTGCAACTGAATCGCCGGATGCCTTTTCTGGTGATCCAAAGTGCATTTTGGATCGTTTCATTATGGGTTGTTGTTGCCCCTACGTCTGGGCGCCACAGGCACTGAGGAATCGCCTTCCATGCCACAAGGAAATACTTGCAACTGGAGTGGCAGCTACTCTAAGGTGGGAGCCTGTCTCATCTGCCAACTTACAGGTAACTCGTAGTCATAGACGAGGCTGAGCATGCTACGACAACAGCTTGCAGTGCCGTCCGCCACCAGGGACGAGTTCGATTGCGGCCTCCTCGAAGAGATCGCAAAGCGAGACCGCCGCAGCGTCGACGCGTTCAGTTCTCTGTATGACCGCCACGCGAGCTACGTTTACGGAGTCAGCCTACGGTTTCTGCGAAATCGAGAGGAAGCGGAGGATGTACTTCAGGAGGTTTTCGAGAAGCTCTGGCAGCGGGAGATCCGGTTCCAACCGGGCGCTGCACGGTTTACGACGTGGCTGTTCACGGTAACACGCAACCGGTGTCTCGATAGACTCAAAAATTCTTCCCGAAAACCCCCACACGCTCCGTTGCCGAACTACCTCTCGGAGTTGTCAGAGGCGGATGCTGATCCTGAGACGGACATCTACATCGTCGAGCGGGCGACACGAATACGAGGTGCCGTCCAACAGCTTCCGGAGGATCAGCGGTCGGCCCTCGAGTTGTGCGCTTTCCAGGGACTGACTCACATAGAGGCAGCTGAAGCACTAAGTATTCCGCTGGGCACTTTGAAGAGCCGCGTGCGCCTCGCGATGCTCAAGCTCTCCGACGCACTCGACGATCTGAGAGAAGAGAAGTGAACGGACACACGCAGGTGGAGGGCCTGATCCCGCTCTACGCGCTGGGTAGCCTAACCAGCGACGAACGCGCGAGCGTCGAGTCTCACATTCGAGGCGGGTGCGCAGACTGTGCCGCCGAGCTGGCTGAGATGGAAACCGTGGCCGGCGAATTGGCGCTCTTGCTCACCCGCGATAACCCTCCAGGCGATGACATCGCTCTGCTCAAGAGACGCATCTCACCAAAGCTAGCGGACGAACCGGATCATAACGGCACTGAGGCGCACGCCAAGTTCGAGGCCCTTCTTCCGCTCTACGCGTCGGGAAATCTTGGCGCCGACCTCAGAGAGGAGATCGAGCGACATCTCCTGGCTGGCTGCTTGGAATGCAAGAACGCGCTGCCCCGTCACGAGGCGAGCGTTGCAAGGATTTCCATGGAGCAGATAGCCGCGGAACCGCCTGATCACATCGGCAAGGCTCTGAAAGCACGAGTCGCCAGCAGTCTCGGCGACTCGAACGCAGCGACGGACGACGGGCAAGAAGTCCCGATAGTCGGCAGGCATAGCGAGATCACCGTCTTGGAGTCACGGCTCGAGAAACTTGCGCGAGGTGATGGAGGCCTGGCTCTGCTCGAGGGCGACGCCGGAGTCGGAAAATCGCGGCTGGTGGAAACGGTGATGGCGGCGGCCAGGGGCCGGGGTCTTTGGTGTTCCATAGGACACTGCGTGGCAACGGAGGCAAAGCCGCCTTTCGAACCGTTCGCAGAAATCCTCCGGACGTGGGCCCGACTCGGACAGGAACCCTCCACCACGGCGCAAGCGGAAACGCTGGAGCACTTCTGCCGGCGTATGCTCGAGCGTGACGACGACGCTGCACCAAGCGTGCTCGCAAGGATGCTCGGGCTGAGCTCGAGGGAACTATCAGAAGCCGACACCGCAGGGGTGGAGGGCGCAGCGCTCGAGCGGCATATCCACCATACCGTAGCGGAGATCGTGGCCGAGCAAGCGAGGAGAACACCGAGCCTCCTCGTAATCGAAGACCTCCACTGGGCGGATCACTCGACCTTAGCACTACTCGAATCGCTGATCCCCCTGGTCGAAACCCACCCGCTCTTGATCCTGTGCACTTGCCGACCCGGCTTCTCGGATACCAGCGGCCAGATTGCGAGCACCGCTCGCGAGCACTACCGAATGCACGTGCTCGACGTAAGAGTCGGGCGTCTCGATGAGCAAGACGCGCTGGTCCTGGCCCGGCAACTCCTGGGAGTCGACGAGTTGCCACACGAAGTTGCAGCCCTGATCCGGCGCAAGGCTGAGGGCAACCCCTTCTATGTCTCCGAGATAGTGAGGTCGTTGCTGAGATTCGATGCCGTAGCCGTCAGCGACGGTGCAGCTATCGTGACCAAGGACCTGGATGCCGCCCGCGCCTACGGCACCCTGACCGAGACTCTCATGTCACGGGCTGACCAGCTGGACTCTGCCTCGCGTGACGCTCTCGTCACGGCAGCGGTAATCGGACGTCGGTTCCATCCTCGTGTTCTCGCGCGAATGCTACCCGAAGAGACGAACTTCGACGCGATAGTCGACAAGCTTCAGGCAGAGAGATTCATACGGGCGGAGAGCTCCAGGTCCACATCGTCGGTCCGGATAGAGCGACTTACGACTGATCCAGTGTTGTCGTTCGAGCACGCGTTGACCCAGGAAATTCTTCACTCCTCGATCGACGAGAACACTAGAGAGGCTCTGCATCTGCGCTGCGCGCAGGCTATCGAAACGGAGTTCCCGGAGCGTCTCAGCGAATACTATGGGATGCTCGCCTATCACTACACCCATGCGCGTTCATGGGAGAAAGCCACTGACTACCTTCTCAAAGCAGGTGAGCTAGCCGCTCAGGCAGCAGCGTCGGGCGAAGCCCTATACTTCTTCGAGGAAGCTCACCGGATCCACAAGACGCTACACGGAGAGGGAGGAGACAAAGACACCGAGGCGCGGCTGGAACGCAACATCGCCATAGCACTGCTGAACACCGGCAGCCTCAGCGACAGCATCGAACACTTCAATTCGGCGTTGCGGCTCTACGGAGAGTGGGTACCCACCACAGGCGTACCTGTCTACATCAAGTTCGCGCTCGATCTCCCTCTTGTGCTTGCAGGTCTGTACACGGGGAGGTTCGGCCACAACAAGCCCGCATGCGATGATCGCGACCGTGCGCTGTTCGAGCTGATGTACAACCGGTGCCGCGCGCAAAACATTGCCGACCACGAAAGGCGCGTCTTCGACAACATCGCAGCTATCCGTCATGTCGGGCACCTCGATCCGTCGAGCGTCGACAATGCCGCCGGCATACTGGCATCAGCAGGGGCCTTCTTTGCGTTCTCCGGCCTGTCGTTCGGGCCGAGTCATAGATTCCTCGGGCTGGCCAAGCGCTTAGCGATCGAGGGCTCCTCGACGGATCGCTTCCTATACGAATCAATGGCGTTCGTCGTACGCTTCCTGGAAGGCGACTGGTCGACTGACCACGACATCGAGCCGGCCTTCCTTGATGAAGGCCTCAGACGCGGCTTCGCCTGGGATGCGGATGTCTATCTAGGTCTCAACTGCGAGCGCAACATCCATCAAGGAAGGTACGAAGTCGCGAAAGGGCAGACGGCCAAGTTCACCGAGATTGCCGACCGCTGGGGCTACGAATTCGCCAACTCGAACGCGTACGGCACGCGCGCTCATTTGTTGGTCGCTCAGCGACGCCTGGAAGAAGCGAAGGACGCCGCGCAGCTCTGGCATGATCTCCGCGATGAAGATCAGATCAGGGTTCTTGCGCTCAGCATGCTGACGAAGGTGGAGTGCCTCCTGGGCGACATGGGAAGGGCGCAGGAGACAATAGCTACCCTGGAGTCCCTGCTCTCCCGCACGAGTGGAGTCAGTTTTCCCTTCTATTCGGGAGCCTACAACGTGGCACGGCTGCAGCTCGTCCTCGGCGAGATCGAGGCCTTGGCTCGGGCGGGGGAAAGACCCGGGGTAGCACTCGCATTGAAGTCTAGACGGGTTGCCAGAGCCGCGCTGTCGAGCGCCAAAATGGTCGCGAGGGATGCGACCGAAACTCTGAGGCTCGCAGCCAGGCTCTACTGGCTGCTGGGTCAAGGAAGACACGCCGTGGGCCTCTGGCAACGCGCGATCGATACGGGTAAGCGGCTCGGCGAAGTTGCCGAGCTGGGGCGCATCTATCGCGACGTTTGGCAAGCTCGGGCAGGATCAAGATCACATGCCGAGATCGAACGGCTGGGAGCGGAAGACTGGCTCACTCTCGCGCATGAGGCGTTCTCCTCATTGGGCTTGGGACGAGAGTTGGATGAACTCGAGACGCTGCGAGGCTCGATGAGCCGGGCGTCTCTGGTCGCCTAAGCCGGATCTCGCCTGATCCAAACGTTGATCCCCCGGCTCCGGAACATCGGGTAGTTTCTGAGGACATAGCGGTCTTCCAGCCAGGGGACGACGCCGCGCACGTCGCTTCGGGCCACCAAGATCACCCCCGGAGGGACACCTTTCTCGAGAGGCAGGAAAGACCCGTTGCCGCTGCGCACCGCATACTCGGCAACACGCGGGTCCAGCAACATCCCGAACTTCGAATGGTTGTCGCGATGTAGGTAGGCGAGTAGGTGCACACAGCCGATGGCCCACACCGGTCCGTGCTCTTCCGCCAGCAGGTCCATGTGTTTGGCTACAGCCTCTTGGTCAGCACGCGTCTCTCCTCCGACGGGAAACAGATCGCGGCGGTCGTTCACTGCGAATGCCATCGTGACCATGCACAGGCCGAGAAGCGGAACGCGGATCAACCGGGCGTATCCTTGAGAACCGGCGGCGTGATCACAAAACACGACCAGCAGCCACCCGACACCGAGGGCTATAAAAGGATGCAACACGAACATGTCGGGATAGGCCTGGTGGTCGATCATCGTGAACGCCACTGCGCCGGCAGCGGCGAGAGAGAATCCGATCCACGGCGAACCTTCTCGCGCCATGCGCAACGCACGAAGCGGCCTGCTGACCACCCACAGACCACCGAGAGCCAGGCCGACCAGGAAGGAGACACCGATTAGACGGCCGGCTAAGTCGCGGTGGGCCAGACCGAGAGCGATGAGGAAGTCGATGCTCTCGCCGATGGGCGGCATCCGGTGCTGGCGGACATCGGCATGCATACCGTAGGTTTGGTAGAGCTGCTCCCCCATCACGCCGTGGAAGAAGAAGTAGGACTGGTAGGCCAGCACTGCGACCAAGGCACCGGCCGCCAGGTGCAAGACAGTGCGGTGGGGACGTGGGCCCGGGAGCAGGCCCGCCCCCAGCCCGGCAAGCACCACCCCCGCGGGTTGCCAGCAGAGAAACGCCGCCGCAGAGACCGCACCGGCCGTTACGAAGCGCCGATGAAAATACGCCAGCAGCGCGGCAACGATGAAGACGACCATGAAGACCTTGGGGCGGTAGCCCGCAGCCGCCTGGAAGAAGAAGTCACCGAAGGCGAGCATGGTAAGCGCACTGAGGTGAGCATGAACGCGCCTGCCGCTCAGCTTCAATGCTGCGAACCAGAGACCTGCGACGCTCGCGCAGGCCGTCGCCACGCTCAGGCAGCGTGGCGCAAGCATTCCGTCCACGCCGGCTGCGCGACCGGCCGCCGTCGCCCAGCCGCTGAGCATCGTCGACAGTGCATGCTTGTGGTCCACCAAGGAAATGTGCGGCGGTATCCCGTCGGCGACACGGTCGGCGGCGAAAAAGTAGAGTTGGTTGTCCATCACCACGGGCAGAGTCGACAAAGGCCAACGAGCACAGAGGTATGCAGCCAGCCACGCGTAGCATGCGGCGACCAAGAGATCGGGTATCAACCAACGGTGCTTCACCGTTCAGCGTTTTCCCTCAGATGCACGACCGTCTTCCACTGCCGATCTCATCAATCGTCTGATGGCGTGAGCATCGAGGCCGAGCTCATCCCTGATGTCAGTATTCGCACCTACGGCGACTAATCGGCCCGCAGCCGGGTTGCGCCTATCGGCGGCTGCAAAGAACAGCGCTGTGCGTCCGGTAGTACTTCGTGCGTCGAGTTCGGCGCCGTTGGCGGCTAGCAGCTCGACGAGCTCGGCACTTCCCGCTGAGGCCGCAATCATCAAGGGAGTCCAGTTGCGGCGCTGCCGATCGTTCACAACCCGAGCGTTGACGTCGGCACCGGCAAGGATGAGGTGCCGGGCGAGTTCCCGATCGGAACGCTCGACAGCCCGGTGCAAAGGGGTGAGGCCGTTGCTGTCTCGCACATGGGGATCCGCGCCGGCTGCGAGTAATCCGAGTGTGAGATCGCGAAGGCCGAGGGAAACCGCCGCGTGCAGATACGAGACGGGTTGGTAGCGACCCTGCCGCTTCTCCTCCTGGACCAAAGCATAGAGTCGTTGGTCGTACTGGGTGGTCAAGAGAACTTGGGACACCCGTTCGAAGCCGCCGCACGCGTCGCCCAAGCCGAGCCGGACGCAATATGCCGCCATGGCGTGGAAACCCTGATAGTCGGCTGCAGAGAGGGAATGATCGAAAGCGGTTCGTCCTTCGATGTCGGTGGACAGCGGATTGGCGCCGGCGTCGAGGAGTAGCGTGATGGCCCGGCGCATCTTCATCGAGGCTGCGAGCATGAGCGGCGTATGACGCCAAACATCGGCGATATTGGGCTCCACGCCGCTTTCGACCAACAGTCTCACGTTTTCCATGCGCCCGCGCTTCACCGCCAGGTGCAAGGGAGTACGTCCGGCGTTGTCACGGGGATTGCGCTCGTCAGATGCGCTGACGATGCGATCGAGAAGGTCGGTACGGCCGAGCGCGGCCACGTGTAGCGGCGTAAGACCACTGCGGCTCTTGATGGAGGTGGACCCTCCGGACTCGAGAAGACGCTCTACGACCCTATCGTTGCCGCGGGCCACCGCACGCAAGAGTGCCGTCCTTCCCGCACGGTCCGGCTTGTCGACGGACGCACCCCGGTCCAACAACAGCTCGACGATCTGAAGATGTCCCGCTGCAGCGCTCAAGATCAGGGCCGTCGCTCCCCTTCTGGTCGCCGCATCCGGATCGGCTCCACGCGCCAGGGCCGTTTCTGCGGCCGCAACGTCACCACTAGAAACGGCCGCGAGGAGCGCCGAGTCCGGATCGTCGGAAGCCGGCGTAGCCGGTTCTGCGTCTGAGACCGGCGCCAACCCCACCAGAGTCATGAGCGCCTGGGGCCTCCAGCCGATGACGCAGACAGCGAACAGCAACGCTATCCATGAAAGCACCAGAGTCCGACTCAAAAAGTTCCCCACCCTGGCTGCGGCTGATTTGTCGCGCACGGTCGAGGCTCGAGGTGGGTTCACATCAGTCACGTGATCTTGTTCCCACGAAATCGCGGGCCCTGTCAAAACGAAGCGGGGCCGCCACCGCGGGTCTATCCTGAACAGCCCGGGAGGTGCGATAGCCTGGGCGGGCCGCTACCTTCGTCGAGATGGATACCAAGACGTCCATTCTTCATCACTACGAACTCTCACCCTACTCTGAAAAGATCCGCCTTGCCTTCGGCATGAAGTCGATGGCGTGGCAGTCGGTGCTGATCCCGGTGATCATGCCGAAGCCCGACCTGACGGCTCTGACCGGCGGCTATCGCAAGACCCCCGTCCTTCAACTCGGCGCCGACATCTATTGCGATACCAAACTCATCATTCGCACCCTCGACCGCTTGCAACCCGAACCGCCCCTGATTCCCGCCGGCACGGAAGCAACGCAGGCGGCCATGACCAAGCTCGGCGATGCGATCTTCACGATTGTCGTCGCTATCTTCTTTGGAAGCGATAACAGCGTGTTCGACGAAGATTTTCTGAAGGATCGCGACAAGATCATCCCCGGCGGCCTCAACCGTGACCTGATGAAGATGATCATGCCCGGCAAACTCGACCAACTACGCGCTCATCTCGATCTGCTCGAGAGGGAATTGAGCACCAAGGGGCCGTTTCTCTGCGGGACTTCACCGACGGCCGCCGATCTTGCAGTTCATCACGCCGTCTTGTTCATACAGCGTGGTTCGCCTTCGTCGTCGAGTCTGCTCGAGCCTTTCAGCGCAGTGCGGGACTGGTGCGACCGCCTCCAGTCGGTCGGACACGGTCAACGCCGCGAGATCGACTCGGGTCGAGCTCTCGAGATAGCACGTAGCTCCGAGCCCACCTCCAACTGGTCGGTCGATCCAGGCGATCCCAATCGGCGCAAGCAAGGTGACCCTCTCATGATCATGCCGGAGGATTTTGCCAGGGATCCCGTGGCCGGTGAGTTGGTCTACGCCGATGTCTACGAGATCGCCATCAAGAGGAGAGACGAGAGAGCCGGCGAAGTGGTCGTGCACTTCCCACGCGAGGACATGAGCGTGATACCGGGAGTGTGAGCCGATCGCACGCCTCCACATGCCATCCCGGAAATGACGCCGGAGTCCCGGCACCCGGCCGACGGTGGTCCAAGCGGGTGCTCCTCACAACTGATGCGGCCCTAGGCGCGCACGTGCTAGTCTCGAAAGGCGGGGCGTTTCGTGGACTACTTCGTTACCGGCGCAACAGGATTCATCGGACGCCACGTGGTCGAGCTGCTGCTCTCCCGTGGCGGCCGCGTGTATACACTGGTACGCGAGGGTTCGCTCGACAGGCTTGCGGCGCTGCGTGAACGCTGGGGTGTGGGCGACGATCGCGTCGTCGGTGTCATCGGAGATCTTCGCCAATCACTTCTGGGTGTCGACCGGTCACTACTCGATGAGCTGAGCGGGCGCGTTAGCCACTTCTTCCATCTCGCAGCACTCTACGACATGACCGCCGACTCGAGGAGCCTCGACGCCGCCAACGTGCGCGGCACCCGCCACGCCGTCCAGCTTGCCAACATCATCGAGTGCGAACGCTTCCACCACATCAGCTCTATCGCCGCCGCCGGTCGCTACCAGGGCTTGTTCCACGAGGACATGTTCGACGAAGCAACGGGCCTCGGCGACCCGTACTTTCACAGCAAGCATGGCGGAGAAGCAGTTATCAGGCGGCACTGCCGAGTGCCTTGGCGCATCTACCGGCCCGGCATCGTCGTCGGTCACTCGCAGACCGGCGAAATGGACAAGATCGACGGCCCCTACTACTTCTTCAGCCTTCTCCAGCGCTTGGGTGCTGCGCTGCCTCCTGGACTGCCTTTGGTCGGGATCAGCGGTGGACAGGTCAACATCGTACCGGTCGATTTCGTGGCTCGCGCCATCGATCATATCGCCCACGCCGACGGGCTCGACGGCAAGACCTTTCACCTGGTCGACCCGGACCCGCTCAATGCGGGCGACACCATCAACGTCTTCGCCCGCGCTGCACGCGCACCCCACCTGGCCGTGCAGATCGATACCGAGTTGGCCGAGCGTCTGCCCGGCGTACTGAGGAGGATAGCCGTCGACGCCCCGGCACGAACCGTCGGTGAAGTACTGCAGTTCGAGTTCGGTGTCCCCGCGCGTGTCGTGATGATGGCGCTACATCCGACGCGCTTCGACTGCCGGCAAACGACGGCTGCACTCGCGGGAACGGGGATCGACGTGCCGCCACTCGAGACCTATGCCGATCGGCTCTGGCACTACTGGGAAGAAAACCTCGACGCCGATACGCGCTTTCGTCCGGCATTGAAACGAGCCGTGCGCGACAAAGTCGTGTTGGTGACCGGAGCTTCCGCAGGCATCGGGCGCGCCGCCGCGATCAAGCTGGGGGCGGCGGGCGCCGAGGTGGTTCTGGTAGCCCGTTCCGCCGAGCGCCTGGCAACCGCCAAGTCCGCGATAGAAAAAACCGGTGGCCGGGCCCATATCTACACGGCGAATCTGACGGATCCTGACGCCTGCGACGACCTCGCCAAGCTCGTGCTGACCGACGTCGGGCACGTCGACGTACTCGTCAACAACGCCGGACACTCCATCCGTCGTTCACTCGAACTCGAATACGAGCGATTCCACGACTACGAGCGCACGATGGCGCTGAACTACTTCGGGGCGCTCAAGCTGATCCTCGCTTTCGTTCCGGGCATGCGCGCACGCCGCGACGGGCACATCGTCAATGTGTCCACGATGGGTGTGCAGACGAGCGGTCCGAACTTCTCGGCATACCTGGCATCGAAAGCCGCCCTTGATGCCTTCTCGCGCTCGGCCGCGTCCGAGCTCCTCGGTGACGGTGTGGACATCACCACCGTCTACATGCCTCTGGTGCGCACCGCCATGGCCGCCCCCACCAAGCTATGGGATGTCGCATACGCGCTTACACCCGCCCAGGGAGCTGATTTGGTTTGTCGCGCGATCGAGAAGCGGCCCAAGCGTGTCGCACTCTGGGTCGGCCTGCTCGGCGAGGCTGCGCAGTTCCTCGCTCCCGGTGCGATGGACGCCTGGATGAGCGTCATGTACCGGCTGTTCCCCGACACCGCCGCCGCGCGTGGAGAAGCCCGAGAGCACCGCGAGCGATCGCCCGGCATCGCGGGCATGCTCGAGTGGATGTTCCCGGGGTTGCGCCTTGCACCGAGACGGTCCCGGAGCGAGAGCGAAGAGCACGGCTGAGGATTCGAACTGCCGGCTGCTTCGACGGGGCCGCCGGAGCGCGCCTCAGTCGTCCTTGCCCCAGAGCTCTTCCAGCCGCTGGTCGCGGCCGCAACGGTAGCGGTAGTACTTGTAGCGGATGGGGTTCTTCTCGTAGTAGTCCTGGTGATAGTCCTCGGCAGGCCAGAAGCCTCCGAATTCCGTTATCTCCGTAACAACGGGCCCGGGCAGCCGTCCCGAATCCTCGATTGCCTGCTTGGATTCCTCGGCCAAGCGCTCCTGCTCGCCGTCATGGTAGAACACCGCTGAACGGTACTGATCTCCGACATCGCAGAACTGGCGGTCGGACGTGGTTGGATCGATGTTGCGCCAGAATACCTCGAGCAACTCGGCGTAGCCGATCTTGCCAGGATCGAACACTATCTGGACGACTTCCGTGTGACCGGTGCCGCCCGCCGAGACTTCCTTATAGGTAGGATTGACCTTGTCGCCGCCGGAGTATCCCGAGGTCGTGGACACCACACCGTCGAGCTTGTCGAAGGGCGGCTCCATGCACCAGAAGCACCCGCCGGCGAAAGTCGCTTTGGCCATGCTTTCCGACCCGGAAGAATCAGCTCCCTTCTGAGACGACTCGGCGCCGACGTGGTCGGCAGCCAGCAACAAAGACACGAACAATGCGAAACCGGCCAAAGCCTTCACGATCTCAACTCCGGTAAAGATTCCCCCTTGGGCACGAAACGGATGGCCAGACCATTGTTGCACCAACGCTGTCCCGTCGGCGGCGGACCGTCGTTGAAAACATGGCCCTGATGCGCGCCGCAGCGGGCGCAATGATACTCGGTGCGCGGGAACAACAAGCGGTAGTCGGTCTTGGTCGCGATATGCCCTTCTATGGGAGCCCAGAAGCTCGGCCACCCCGTGCCGCTGTCGAACTTGGTCTCGGACTCGAACAGTGGCAGGAAGCAGGCGGCGCACACGAAGGTTCCTTCTCGCTTCTCGTCGTTGAGGGAACTGGAGAAGGGGCGTTCGGTATCCTCCTCGAACATTACCTTGTAGCTCGGCTCGTCGAGGATCTCGCGCCAGCCGGAAAGAGGCTTGTTCAAGGGGTCCACCTTCTTCCCCGCGCCACCTGCGACGGAGCTTTTCTCGGAGGCCCGCAAGCGTATCGGCAAAGCCCAAGCTAGGGCCGCTGCCCCCGCCATCACGATGAAGCTCCTTCGAGATATCAAGCTCATGACCTGTATGACGCTCGCCGGCATGGGTAAGTTACAAACGGCCGTCGCGCGGCGCAATCGAAGCCGCCGCCTTCGCCCGCTAGGATGTCGCTATCGTCATGAAAGCTAGCTTTCCGCCCTACGCATTCGTCCCGGGCCACTGGCCGCATCCTCGCCGCGATGCGGACGGCCACAGCTTCGGTCAACCTGAAGACACACCACCACCCATGCAGCCGGGGTCCTGGCAGCAGTGCCCGTCGTACTTGCGCGGAATCGAACTCTTAAATCACGGCTACTACTGGGAAGCTCACGAAGCCTGGGAAGGTCTTTGGATCGCGGCCAAGGAAGCGCAGGCACGCGGGGAAAGCGGTCACGACACCACGGTCGAATTACTGCAGGGCCTCATCAAACTCGCCGCCGCCGGTGTCAAAGTCCGACAACAGATGCCCGAAGCCGCCGAAAGTCTGGCCGGCTCGTCGGCCCAGCACTTCGAGAAATGCGCTTCGCTCGGGCATACCCGCTGCATCGCCGGCCTTGCCGTGCCTCGACTAATCGAGTTTGCTAGGTCGGTCGCCGCGCACGGTCACGAACTAGAGGCGGATGCGAGCGTGCCCGTGCAGGTGGTGTTTGCGGAAAAGCTGACCCCGGACGTGGAGGAAAAACATGGTGATCGAACATCCTGAGCCGATACGGGCGGCGAACCACGCCAGCTACAACGAAGAGAAGATGGGCAAGTCGACGCTCTTCGAATCCTCGCGCGTCCTGGTGGGCTTGAACGCGTTCGAAGCCGGCCAAGAACACAAGCTTCATGCTCACGCCGGAATGGACAAGATCTACCAGGTCATCGAGGGCAACGGTGTACTGTTGCGAGAAGACGGCGAGGACGAACTCGAAGAAGGCATGACGGTGGTCGTGCCCGAGGGAGTGCCCCATGGTATCCGCAATCCGGGAGACGGCCGCTTGCTGGTTCTGGCAATCCTCGCACCGGGACCTTCCGCGGCTTGACGCAGGAAGTTCAGGCTCACGATAGAGAGGGGGAGTAGATGAAAGTCATCGTGATTGGTGCCGGCGGTATGGGGTCCTACGCTGCACGCACCGCCGTCGATTTCGACTTTGTCAGCGAGTTGGTAGTGGCTGATCTGGACGCCGGCGCTGCGTCACGATTGGCCGAGCAACTCGGCGAGAAGGCCAGCAGTACGACCGTCGACGTCACCGATGCAGGCGACCTCGCCCGCGTAATGGGTGGAGCCACGGCTGTTCTCAATACCGTGGGGCCCTTCTTCAAGCTCGGCCCGCCCGTACTGCGCGCCGCGATCGACAACAGGGTCCACTATCTCGACATCAACGATGACTGGGAATCGACCGAAGCCATGGGCGCGATGGCCGAAGAAGCCAAGCGCCGCGGCGTGACGGCCGTCATGGGCATGGGGGCCAGCCCCGGCATGTCGAACCTTCTGGCCGTGAGAGCGGCCGGCGAGCTCGACGAAGTCCGAACTCTGTACGCGGGATTCGACCTCGATGCGGCCATGCCGGAAACGCGCGGTGACAAGCCGAGTGCCGCTACCATCCACGGACTCCATCAACTCACCGGACAGATCCGCGTGTTCGAGAACGGAACGTTCGAAGACCAAAGCCCGATGCGCCGCATAGAGATCAACTACCCAGGGCTCGGGCCAAGACCCGGCTGGACCATGGGACACCCGGAAGCGATCACATTCCCCAGGGCGTTTCCGTCCATCGACAAGGCTCTGGTCGTCATGACCATGGACCCCGGCAACCTGTGGGCCATGAAAGCGATCCAGGTCATGATCGATTACAACTTGGTCGCAATCGAGAGAGCCGCCGCGTGGGTGGAGTGGCTCGAGGGTGTCGGCAAGCCGGTCAAAACTCCCGACGACTATCTCGAAGAGCTGCTCGCCGACGACTCGCCCAAGCTGCCACCGGTGTTCGCGATGGCCGAGGGCCGGAAGAACGGCAAGCGGGCGGCGGTGGCAGTCGCCATTCTATCAGCTCCGGCGAAAGGAATGGGTGGAGCCACGGGGGTCCCGCTTGCGGTCGGCCTGGCCTCTTTGCGCCCCGACGGCGAACAGCGCCGGGGCGTGTTCGCTCCCGAAGCGATCATCGACTGCAAGGAATTCTTCGACCGCCTCGCTCCGCTTTGCAGTCCGCCAAAACGCGACATGGAAGACCTGCTTCTCGTGTCACGCTCCTGGGAAAACACGAAGCTGCGAGACAAGGTCTACTGAAGCGTGGCAGCCGGACGCACGCGCATCACGCCGCTGTCGGTGGCGGGTTATTTTTTTGCTTTCGCTCTGTGCGCAAAAGGTGTCGCCCTCTATCAAGGAATGCACCCGGACGAGGAATCGCTCCTGCGCGTCGAGGGCAATGTCACCAAGATTAGTCTCGGCGGCGACGGGCGCTCTACCAGGCTGGACATCGACTCCGGCGACGAGTCGTTCTCCTGTTCATCCTACTATGGGAAGGTCTGGCCCGGCATGCACCTGATTGTGCCGGGCGACCGTGTAGAAGTGCTGCTCGAACGCAACCGTCTGAACAGCGGCGAGTTGGTTACGGGCAAGCGCTATTACATCTGGCGTCTCGTCCATGAAGAACACGTCCTGGTCCGCTATGAAGACATCGCGATGTTGGTAACGGAAAAGGAAGCCGTTCTAAACTGGTACATAAATCTATGGATCGCCGTGGCCGCTATTGTCTTGGTGATCGTGTATGCGCGCCGCCCGCTTTCGCTCGGTAAGCATCAACATGGCGGGAGCGAAGAGTAGGTCGGCGAGCAGGGCACAGGTGAATGCAAAGCCGGCAAGCAACCCGAACTTTACGATCTGACTCACGTCGGAAAAGCCCAAGACCGAGAAACCGAGGGTGAGCGTCATCGTGGTGAACACGAGGGGCCTGCCTACGGTCGTCAACGTTGTCCTGATCGCAGTGGCGCAGTCTCCGGTCCGTAGCCACTCGGTGCGATAACGCACGAAGAAATGTATGGTGTCGTCGACCGCGACGCCGATGATGATCGCGCTTATCGTCATCAAGCCGACGCCGAGATAGATTCCCGCATATCCCATCAAGCCGAGCGTGGCGATGACCGGAAATACGTTGGGGATCATGCTGATCAGACCCAAGCGGACGGATCTCAAGAGAAGCATCATTATCATCGAGATGATAATCGCCGCGGCCGCAAAACTGCGGGCCTGGCCTGCGCCTATCAGATCTGTGAGTGCATCGAGAAGCGGGAGCATTCCCGTGTGTTCGATCGCTACCGTGTCACCGAAGGTCCGCTGTGTGTACTCGATGACGTCGTTGATGAAGAGACGGGTATCGCGCGTGTCCAGCGAGCTCGTGCGCGCGGTCAATCGCGCCACGTCATAGTTATAAGTAGTCAGTTTGTCGCGGTCGGCGCCGCCGGACATCTCGTACAGCAGCAGGTATTGGGCCGCTTCTTCCGGGCTCACCGGTATCGTGTAATACTCCGGATCGTTTTCGTGGAACGCGCGGCGCATCTGGCGATGGATGTCCAGGACGCTGGTAGTAGTCGCCGTGAGGGAGTGGCCGCGCACCAGGGTATCGAGCGCCTCCATGCGCTGCAGGAAGTCGGGCTCGTTGATCCCTCCTTCGACTCCGCTGTCCAGCAGAATCTCCACGGACATAGAGCTGCCCATTTTGCGGTCCACGAAGTCGTAGGCGCGCCTGATCGGCACGTCGGTGGAGAGCATCTGCACCGTCGCAGACTCGATCTCGACCCGCGCCATACCCGCCACAGCCGCCGCGGTCAGAAGAGCGAACACCGCGACGATGAGCCCTGGGCGCCTCGTTACTATGCCGGCGATGGATGCCAGGAGACGATCGAACAGGTCTCTTCGTTGGAGTTCGGCGACCACGAACGCGCCGGATGCGCAGTCCGCGTCCTCATCACTCTCATCGTGCCGCTCGGAATCTCCGGGCGCCCCATAGACCAACGGCACGATCAGATACGTTAGGATCAGGGCGATGCCGACACCGGTCGCCGCGTAGATACCCATCTCACGAAATGGTCGGATACCGGCCGTCAAGAACGCCAAGAAACCGGCCGCCGTTGTCATGGTAGTCAGAAGGCAGGGCAAGCCTACATTCGACATAGCACGAAGAACCGACGCTCGCGGGCCGTAGCCGTGATACGACTGGTCCTGCCATTCGGCGATGAGGTGCATCGAGTCGCCGATGCCCACGCAAATGAGCAGAACAGGCAACATGACCACGAAGATGTTGAGGGTGAAGTCGTAGAGGACGATGGCCCCGAAGGTCCATAGGATCGTTAACGCACAGATAGCCAGAGGGACGATCAATCCACGTACGCCCCTGCCCAGCCAGAACAGAATCCCCGCCTGTAGGACGAGACACATTGCCATGAAGCGCACCGTCTCGGTCGCCGTGACGACGTCGAAATCATAGTCGAACAGCGGTATGCCGACCGCGTGAAGCTCCAGGCCTCGGTACTCCGGTCTTGCCAGTACTTCCCGTACCGCCGGCGCGATTTCCTTACGCGGATCCATACGGTCTTCCGGGTACTCTTCGAGCTCGATGAGAATCGCCGCCGTCTTGCCGTCGCCCGATACCAACGTGTCGCGATAGACAGGCTCTGCCAGCGCCTTTGATCTCAGGGCCCGTAGGGCCTCGGCCGTGCGGGGCTCATCCTCGAGAAACTCGTAAACGTCGATACTGTCTTCGTATCCTTCGATGTACTCGGCGTTACCGAGCCAGGTGATGTCGAGAACGTAGGGTACGGACGCCTCCAGGTCGGCTGCCAAAGCTTCCATCGTGGCGATCGGTTGCGGACGGAAGAAATCGTCAGTGGTAAGTACGACGTAGACGAAGTCGTCGTTGCGGAATAGGCCCTGGAACTTGCGAAGCGCCTGCAAAGCGGGATCGCCTTCGACGAACCAGATCTCGTTGGATGTATCGAGCTTCAGGCGGGGTAGCTGCCAGGAGGCCCCCACGGTCGCCAGCACAACAAACACGACGGCAATCCACCGTAAGCGCAGGATGGTATTGCCGAGTGCTGAAAAGAACCGAGCTGCCATCATCGACAACTACAAGTTTCGGGAGTGAGAGTCAGGCCGGTACACGGCTGAGTGAGCCGCACCGAGACCCGGCCGACGGGGTATGCTCAGTGTAGGGCCGCAGCGTGCAGCAGAGGTTCGGGGGCGAATATCCTGCGTGGCTCGCCCACTCCCTTCAGCTCGTAGCATCCAAGTGACGCAAAGGATCTGCAGCTACAGCTTTGGGCGAAGACCTCGGAAACCAACACCGGCATGTCGAGTTGCCTGCACAGTGCCTCGATCCGGGTCGCTTCGTTGACCGCACTGCCGATCACGGTGAAATCGAGCCGTGCCGGCCCTCCTATGTTCCCGAAGAAGACGTCGCCCCTGTGCAGAGCAACGCCTACTTCGAGACATTGACTCCGGGCCCTGTTCAACCCGTCTAACCCCACGAGAATCTCAGTCGCCGCATCCAGAGCCTGGCAGCAAGCGCCGGACGGGCTCGTACCCTCGATATCGAACGCAGCCAGCATCCCGTCACCAATCAACTTGAGAACCTCGCCGCCGTTGTCCTGAACCGCGCTCGTGGCGCATTCGAAGTAATCGTTGAGCGTCGAAATGACTTCGGCCGGCGGCAACCGGTCAGTCATGGCAGTGAACCCACGTAGGTCGGCATACATGATCGCGGCGTGAATCTTCTCTCCCTGCCCACGTACGATATTACCGGCCAGCACCCGCCGGGCTGCGCTTGCGCCCAAGTAGTACTCGAGCAGACGCTCGCAGCTCACCGCCATCGCTCAGTTGCAGCCGCAGCCACTATCCGCCGACCGGGCGCGCACCGCCCCCTCGGTTTCTTCTTCGATGAAAGCGCTCATATACTCTTGGGACTTTCCGCTGACACGTACGCCGATCTCGACGGCCGCCCGCATCTCCGCATCGGTCACATCGAGCTGCTCGGCCATCGAGCGTAGCTTGACGAAGCATTTCTGGCATTTGGCCGCGGTTGCAGCTCCGAGTCCGACTATGACTTGCACCTTCGGTTCGAGTATCTGTTCCATATTCGTCACTTCTCTCCTTCGGGGGCATCTTCGCCGCCGCTCTGCCTAGGCGAGCACAGTGCGGCGCCATCGTCGGTAGTGTCGCTTGCGCAGTCGGAACGGCAGATGTCGGCTAGCCGCCGACGGCCACGATGCAATCGCTGCTTGGCAGCGTCGATGGTGCACCCCAGCGCATCGGCCACCTGTGGCAACGGAACATCGCCGAACTCATGCAACAGAACGACACTGCGCTCTCCAAGAGGCAGTTGTTTGACGGCATCGAGCAGACATTCGCGGGTTACCCGGAGGTCATGGCTCTCCTCAGGATCGGGCGTATCGAGCGCCTCGAGAACGGAAAGGTCGCTCTGAGCCGCGCCGCTATCTGCAGGCTTGGCCTGCCGGCGCCGCAAATAGTCCCGCCACACGTTCTCTGCGATCCGCCGAGCCCAGGTCTTCAGGGCCGCGTCGCCTCGAAACCCCTCGATGCCGGCGAGGACTTTTGCCAATGCTTCTTGGGTGAGATCCTCGACGAGTGCCGGCTCGCCGGCCTTCCGGGAGAGAAACGACATGAGCTCGCGACGTAAGACCTCGGCCTGCTCATCGTCGAGCGCTGGGCGGCCGGGGCTCTTCGAAACCGGCTTTCTCATGGCGATTTCTCCCCTCATGCCCTATCAGACGGGCGAGGCTCGAAAAAGGTGACATCGGGCAAGATCACACACCCGCATACATCGGCGCGCTCTACTTCGACGCACTGATGCCAACGGTTTGGCCCTCACAGCAGCGGAAACCGGCACCGCGGCTTTGAGCCGCCATGTGTCGGCGCTATGAGCTTCTGAGGCGGGCATGTGGGGTGCGGCGACACGGCGCTACCCGACCGCCGGGCGCCGTCACGAAAGGAATGGGATGAGGATAGGTATACTCGGAACCGGCGAAATGGGCCGGGCGTTGGCCGCGGCTTGGGCCAAAGCAGGCCACAGCGTATTTTTCGGATCGCGCAGCCCGGCGCGTGCAGTCGAACTCGCCGCCTCGACGGGGCACGGCGCCCGGGGAGGGTCGGTCAGTGATGCAGCGGCGTTCGGCGACTGCATAGTCCTGGCCGTACCCTGGCAAGCGGTCGAAAGCACCCTCGAAAACTGCGGAACCCTGGCCGGCAAGGTCCTCATCGACTGCACCAACCCCATCGATCAGGAAAGCGGCGAGCTAGTCGAGCTAGGAACCGATTCGGGCAGCCGCCAGATTGCGGCGTGGGCGGTCGATGCAACCTTGGTCAAGACGCTCAACACCATACCCGCGAGCCTGCTGACGGCCGGAATCTCGTCATCGCAGGAGGAACGGCCGACCGTGTTTCTCTGCGGCGATGACGACTCCGCCGCCACTATCGTGTCGCAGCTGATCGAAGACCTCGGTTGCACCCCGGTGCCTACCGGCGGACTCGACGACGCCAAGCACCTCGAACATCTCGGGGCCTTGCTTGTGAAGCTCGGACGCAGCTACGGAGCCGACGTCGACATCGCGCTCAGGCTGCTCCGACGACCGACACGCCCAGAGGAATGACGCCGGCGCGCTTTGCGCCCCCGGCACGCCGGCCTTAACCTACTGAGCATCATGACGGCTCGTTTAGTTGTAGTTGCTTGCTCCCTACTCATGGCCGGAAGTGCCATGGCGATCGAAGAACCGGCCTACGAGGTGCTCGAGACCGAACCCGAATATGAGGTGCGTCGTTACGCGCCGATCGTGGTTGCAGAACTAAAGCTCGACGGAACCTTCGAGGACGTCGGCAACGACGCCTTCAGGTCTCTCGCCGCATTCATCAACGGCGCCAATGAGGGGTCAGCGAAGATCGACATGACGGCACCCGTAACCCAGCAACGTGGAGAAGAGCCCGGCGAGAAGATAAGCATGACGGCGCCGGTAACTCAGGAAGCTACTAGTGACGGAAAGTACGCGATACGGTTCGTGATGCCGTCGTCATACACCATCGACAGCGTCCCTCGCCCGAGTGACGAGCGCATCCGCATCCGGGAAGAGCCCGGACGCGTCGTGGCCGTGCATCGCTATTCGGGAACCTGGTCGGAGCGGCGCTACCGTGACCGGCTCGAAAAGCTCCGAGCGGCTCTCGAAAGAGACGGCCTCACCCTCGCTCCCGGCGCCGAACCCGTCTGGGCGCGCTTCAATTCTCCTTTCGCTTTGTGGTTTCTGCGGCGAAACGAAATCTGGCTACCCTTGGCTTGGGACTCCTAGGCTGACGCATTCAGCGATGCTCGGGGTTGGGAAAGTCCGGGCGACACCCTGCATCCCAGGCGGATCTCTGGTTGCCGTGAGCGGGGATGCCGCCTGCGTCCTTTATCATCCTGGCCATGTGAAGGAGGTTCCACGTCATGAAGGTCGTGTTGCGATTGGTGAAGTCGTTTTCAGGGCCACCCGAGCCCGGATCGAGATATGAAGGGCCGGGGCCCGCTTCGCCCAACCATCCAGCGTCAGCCTGAGGCGGGATCACGTACCCGAGGTGCTGCAGAGAGTAGAGGATGTTCATCGCGCAGTGCTTGGCGCCGTCTTCGTTGCCCGTGATCAGGCAGCCTCCGACCCTGCCGTAGTAAGCGTACTGGCCGGCGTCGTTGAGAATCCCGCTGGTCGAGTACAGCCTCTCGATCACGCGCGTAGACACCGATGTCTTCTCCCCCAGCCAGATCGACGTTCCGATCACCAGGATGTGTGCGTCCATGACCTTGGCCTGCAGCTCCGGCCAGGAATCGGCATTCCAGCCGTGCTCGCGCATGTCGGGCCAAACACCCGTGGCGATGTCGTAGTCGACCGGACGCAAGACTTCCACGTCAACGCCGTTCCGCTCCATGATCGCCTTCGAGATATCGATCAGGCCTTGGGTGTGTGACAGCTCCGGGGACTTCTTCAGGGTACAGTTCAAGAACAACACCTTGAGGTCGGAAAAGTCCCAGGTGCTCTCCGAGCACATCTGCTGCTGCTTCTCGTTCAGTTCCATTTTCTGCTCCTTAGTTGGTACCTTTGCCTTGGATCGGCACTGGCGCAAGATGAGCGCAAGGATCGACACGGCAAGGAGGTGGGCCAATGGCGGCGGATGCAATCATTTTCATACCCGGGATCAAGGGTACGAAGCTCGTCGAAACAAATCTGCCGACATGGGACACGATCTGGTCCGGTCTGCAGAGCAACTTCGAGTCCATAGAAGATCTCGAACTCACAACCGCGTTCGACGGCGAGTACTACGACGAGCGCATCAAGTCCCTGATCAAGCCGGGGGAAATCGAAACCCTCGCTTACGGCGAGTTCCTCTACGACCTCGGCAGGATCAGCAACAAGCCCGTCTACATCTTCAGCTACGACTGGCGCCTGTCGGCCACTTCCAATGGCGAACGTCTCGGAATGTTCCTCGACTACCTGACGGCGAAGTCGGCGGCAGTTCACGGCAAAGGCAAGGCCTTTTCCAAGTTCGACTTCATCACTCACAGCCTCGGCAACTTCGTTCTTCGCGCTTACCTCGCCGGCGACACGAAGGGCCGCATGAAGCGTGTCAACAGAGTGGTCTTCACCGTTCCCCCGTTCTTCGGCTCTCTCGACATCGTTACGGCGGCGCTGATCGGCGAAGGCTGGTTCCCGAACGTGCGGGGCAAGATCCGCAAGCTCATCCGGGTCATGCCCGGGGCCCTGGAGCTGTTGCCCTCTTACGATGAAGCCAGCGTATTCAAGCCCAAGGCCGCACACAGCTTTTTCAAGTTCGAGGACTGGCAGGGGAACGTTACCAAACGCAGCGCGGCTGCGACAAAGATGAAAAAGGCCCTCGGGCATGCGTCAAGCACCGTTAGCCAGAGCTTGCTCGACCCCCGAACCCTGAGCCCCAGCCAGCGTAAGAAGATCCTGGTGATCGCCAGAGACGGCTACGAGACTCTGCAGTCCGTCACCGTCCAGAAACGCTCCAAGGACGGGACCACCAACTTCGTCGACTTCGATAACGCGTGCAAGACCGAAGACGGTGACGGAAGGGTCCCACACATCAGCTCCTGCGCCTTTCACGAAGAACTGTTGACCCTGCTCGTCGACGACGCGATCTGGTTTCGAGAATACAGTCACGGCTTCGTTCTCAAGGATGAGCGCGTACAGAAACTGGTAAACCGCTTCCTGTTCAAACCTTCGAGGTTCAACTGGAAAATCCCCGGGGGCTCCATACGCCGGGTGACCAAGCTGACCCGGCGCGTTCATCCCGAAACCCGGCTGCCCTACTGGCGGCCGCAATAGAAACGGACAGTAGAGTCATGCGCACCTGCTTCACTCATGTTGCAGGCATCTACGCAGCGACCGTTCCGTGGTTACAGAAAGACGCCAACGCGACGGATAGTTGGCCCGCTGAGTAGATCGACTGGGGATTTCCCGGAGATCCGGAAAGGGGGGTCAGTTCAAGCGGCTTTGCGGGTCCTTTCCCTGATCGGCAGCAGGACAACCCGAGCATCCCGGATCGTCATCGTCGCTACGATTGAACTGCCGTAGGAAACTATGACCCGTGTAGAGAGCGGCAACCGCAACGACGGCGATTACGATGATGAATTGCCAGTCCATCGTCACTATGCGAACCCGAGCAACAAGCCCCCCTGGTAGGTAACGAACGACGCCGCCCATGCCAAGGCGGTCAGATAGGCGAGCATGAAAAGCGGCCAGCGCCATGTAGCCGTCTCACGCTTCACTACCGCGACCGTGCTCATGCACTGACAGGCGATCACGAACCAGACCATTAGGCTCACCGCGACCAAGGGGGTGAACACGGCACGCCCGGTACGCGGGTCCCTATCATCACGCAGCCTGTCGATCAGGCGCGAGTCCGACTCGTCGGCATCCTGAACGCTGTAGATCGTAGCAAGCGCGCTGACGGCCACCTCGCGGGCGGCAAACGCCGCTATCAGCGAGACCCCTATCTTCCAATCGAAACCGAGGGGCGCGATGACCGGCTCGATGGCGTGGCCGAGGACTCCCATCGCGCTGTTGGCCATGTCGATGGCCGATTGGCGTCCATCGAGTTCTAGGAGGATCGAGTCGAGCTGTTCCTGAGAAACCGGCGCGGGTGAACCCTGCTCGTGCCCTTCGATGGCAGCAGCGCGCGCAGCCTCTATTTGCGGATCGGGTGGCGAAGTCGGGTAGCTGGCCAGGAACCACAAAACAATGCTGACGGCGAGGATGATGGTGCCGGCACGAGTCAGGAAGAGCCTGCCCCGCTCGATCATCCGCCACAACACGTCGCGGATGCGGGGCATCCTGTAGGGCGGCAACTCCATCACGAACAAAGAACGCTCACCCTTCACGACGAACTTCTTGAGGAACCAAGCGGCTCCGATGGCGAGGCTCACACCGAGAACGTACATGAGAAGCAGAGTGAGTCCCTGATAACCGATGACACCCAAGAACTTCTCCGAGGGGATGAACGCGGCTATCAACAATGCGTATACGGGAAGGCGCGCCGAGCAAGTCATGAGGGGCAGTACCAGAATCGTGATCAGCCGATCGCGCTGATTCTCGATCGTGCGCGCGCCCATGATTCCCGGGATCGCACAAGCGAAGCCGCTCAGCAACGGCACTACCGAACGTCCACTCAAACCGATACGTTTCATCACGCGGTCCATTATGAAGGCCGCCCTGGCCATGTAGCCCGTGTCCTCCAGTAGACCGAGGAAGAAGAACAAGATCAGGATCTGAGGCAGGAAGATGACGACGGCACCTACGCCGGCGATGACACCGTCGACGAGGAGACCGCGCAGCGGCCCATCCGGGAGAGTACGCGCAACGGTATCACCGAATGCCGCAACGCCTCCGTCTATCGTATCCATCGCGGGCACTGCCCAGGCGAAGACCGACTGGAAGATGAAGGCCAGCAGCGCGAAGAACACGACGGGGCCGGCAACCTTGTGGGTCAGCACGGCGTCGATGCGTTCCGTCCACGTCTTGCGCTCACTGGTCTGGCGGCTGACGACACGAGCGACGAGCGGAGTTATCCAGCGGTATCGGGATACTACTTCGGCACGCTGGTGATCGACCCCGGAGTTGTCGAGCTCGGCCCGGGCCTGCTCCACCTCACGCCAGAACCCGGCGGTATGATGCGACTCGAAGAAAGCGGCCGAATCGCAGGTCAGGGCCCGCAGTGCATCACTGAAACGTTGCTGGGGAGACAGGTCGGGCAGCTCCTCGCCGAGCCTGTCGGCAAGGGCATCGACGGAGGGCTGAACGAGATTGTCGAGACGCCACCGGCGACGAGGGGCCTGTGGAAGAGATCCCGCGATGGCATCGCGAAGATTTTGTACTCCGCGGCCGGTCGACGCAGCCATGGCGATCACCGGCACGCCGAGTTCTTCGGCCAATGCTTCGGCGCTCACGTTCATCCCCACGGCCTCGGCCGCATCGATCATGTTGAGCGCGATGATCGTAGGAATGCCCAGATCCATGACCTGGCTGGCGAGGTAGAGATTGCGCTCGAGGTTACTCGCATCGACGATGCAGACGACGAGATCGGGACGGCGCGACCCTTCCATCGCTCCGATCAAGACCCGGTAGGCGACCTCTTCGTCGAGAGAGCGCGGGTTCAGGCTGTAGGTGCCCGGCACATCCACGATCTCCATGCTGCGCCCGTCCCTGGTCGCCAAGGTCCCGGTCTTGTGCTCGACGGTCACTCCGGGGTAGTTGGCGACCTTCTGCCTGAGTCCGGTCAGCTGGTTGAAGAGGGTCGTCTTGCCGACGTTGGGGTTGCCGGCCAGGGCGACGACCAGACGATCGGCCCGGTTCGATTCGCGATCGCTGGCCGCCGGTTTTGCTTCAGCGGGTCCGGGCATGGCTCACGCCGGTGGATACGTCTCGGCCTGCGGGGCCGTCGTGACGCTCGACCTGGATGAGTGCAGCCTCGGACTTGCGCAATGAAACGTTGTAGCCGCGAATGCGGATTTCGATCGGATCTCCGAACGGAGCATGGCGAACCAACTCGAATTCGGTGCCTTCGAGGAGGCCCATCTCCAGTAGGCGAAGCGGCGCACCGCTCCCGGTCCACTTGACTACGACCCCCTTATCGCCGGGCCGCATCTCGCGCAGTGTCATAGGATCCGGGGTCGTGGCCACGATGCGAGCGTGTCCTTTTTGAAAATGATTGTCAACTTCAAGCACGCAGCCAGCTGGAGAGCATCAGCCAGTTAGGTAGGGCGATCCGTACATGAGTCGCTTTCCTTAGCCCCTCGAAGCATCGAGTATTCCTGCGCGGAGGCACCTCGAGGCATCCGCCGTCAACCGGGGGAGAATACCGTCGTGACTGCTCACAAAGCACTGTTGTCGGGCCTCAAAGTGCTCGACGTTGGTACGTTCATTTTCGGGCCGGCCGCCGCGACGGTGATGTCGGATTTTGGCGCTGACGTCATAAAAGTAGAGGCTCCCGGCATCGGCGACCCCCACCGCTACCTTTCAATGATGCCCCCCTTGCCGAGCTGCGAGCACAACTACTGCTGGCTGCTGACCTCACGCAACAAGAAAAGCGTTGCCCTCGACCTGAAAAAGGAAGCGGGACGCGAGGTACTGCTCAAACTCGTCGCTGAGGCCGATGTCTTCGTCACGAACTTTCCCCCCGCGGTGCTCGGGCGTCTTCGCCTGACCTACGATGACCTGAAACCGCTCAATTCAAGGCTCATCTACGCCCAGGCGTCGGGTTACGGCGAGCTAGGGGACGAGGCCGACAAACCCGGTTACGATGCCACGGCTTGGTGGGCACGCTCCGGGCTCATGGACGTCGTACGCCAAGCCGACATGGAGCCTGGGATCTCGGTACCCGGAATGGGTGACCATCCCAGCGCACTCGCCCTCTACGGGGCCATCATGATGGCGCTATACGAACGCGAGCGAAGCGGCCATGGGTCGAAGGTCAGCAGTTCGCTGGTCGCGAACGGCATCTGGTCTAATTCCGTTTATGTCCAGTCTTCCCTGTGCGGAGGAAGTACGTTCGAGCGCGTCGGCAGGAAGCGCTCGCCGAACGCTTTAACCAACCTCTACGAGTGCAGCGACGGCAGATGGCTGTTTCTCGTAATGGTGCAGGAAGACAAGGACTGGGAACGGTTCGCGGCCTGCATCGGGCGTCCTGAGTTGATCTCGGACGAACGCTTCGCCGAAAAGACCCAACGGCGCCGGAACGCTTCAGTGTTGATCGAAATTCTGGGCGACGTCTTCGCGACGAGAAGCTACGAAGAATGGCGTGCCCTACTCGACGCCTCAGGCATCACTTTCGGGGCGATTACGCGGATCGACGAGCTGCCCGATGATCCTCAGTTGAACGATAACGGTGTTTTCGAGGTGATCGATGGTGAGCATTCCGAAGGCATGCGAACCATAAGCAGCCCGATCTGGGTCGAGGGCTACGACAAGACCACGCCGGGGCCAGCGCCGGCCCTCGGGGAACACACTGTAGAAGTCCTTTCCGGCCTCGGCTACGACTCGCGCGCAATCGAAGCGCTCCGGGAACGCGGCGCCATAGCCTAGCAATCAATCTGACGGATAGGTGTCGTGGAGGCGCACCCATTCCATCGGGTAGCTCAAGTCGTCCTCGTCGCGTCCCTTGGGAACCAGGTCGAGGATGCCGTAGGCGGCATTGAAGGGTTCGAGGCCGCGCGCATAGCAGGAATAGGTGTGAAATATGGCGCCCGAGCCGTCGGCCGCGAACACGCTGAGGCCCGGCGCTTCTTCCCCGAAATTGAGCCCCTTCTTGTAGTTATAGGCCGTCTCGCCCTTTTCGATGTCTTCAGGCGAAAAGGAAACCTCGAAGTCGAAGTTGAAGTCCGATCCCGCGGACGAGACCCACTTGAAGTTCCATCCCATGCGCCGCTTGAATGCCTCGAGGCGCTCGAGGGGTGCGCGTGACACCGTCACCATCGTCGTATCCCGCTGCGCGAGGTGGACGACCGCGCCCTGGTAGCTGTCGGCCCAGAAAGAGCAACTCTTGCACCCTTCCTCCCACTCGGGACCAAACATGAAGTGGTAGACAACCAGCTGACTGCGTCCGGCGAAAAGGTCCTCGAGGTTCTCACGGCCATCGGGCCCTTCGAAACTGTAGTCTTTCTCGACTCTCACCCAAGGCAGGCTCCGCCGCCTGGCGCTGACCTTGTCGCGCTGGCGGGTCAGTTTCTTTTCGTCTTCGAGCAACGCGAGTCGTGCTTCCAACCAGTCTTGACGGGATACGATTTCACATTTCGCCATGGCTTACCTCTCAGCGGCTCGGAGTGCGCGACGGCGGGTGGCGTCTACACACGAAGTCATGTTTAAGAGGTATGTCAGATCCTACCGTGCGTCGAGCCTCTTTCGGTCACGGCCGGGCCTCGATTCGGGCCCGACGGTAGGATCCCGGACGATCTTGCCGCCTTTTTTGGGGAGTTGAACGAACCGGCAATGAAGAAAGGAAAAAAACCGGAGACTTGGTTTGTTCTGGCGGACGCCGGCAAGAGCAGGCTGTTGCGTTGCACCGTTGCGCCCGTGGACCGCTGTCACGTCGAGGAATTCGAGCGGATCGAATCCGACTGGGAGGGCCACGAGCATGGGCGGCCCTCGCCACGTGCAGCCAAGTCAGGCACTACGTACGCATCTCAGGGCCACGAGAACGAAGAGGACGTTCTGCGCTTCGCACGCCAGGTGGCGACGTGGCTGGAGGGACAAGTCGAGAGCCGCGAAATAGAACGACTCACTCTGTTCGCGCCATCGACGTTTCTGGGTGCGTTCCGGAAGATCTGCCCCACCCGCTTGACCGCCATGATCGATGAGGAACAGGGTGGACTGACCGGCCTCGACAACGGCGCCCTCTCCAAGCACCCGTCGATCCGCCGACTGATGCCCGGCGCTGAGGGCTGACGACCGACTTCGCGATCGTCACTTGCCTGAGCGCGACGCTTGGTCGATCCTGTCGCCCGGACAAGCCGCCGCACGACGAAAGACAGTGAGCCTAAGGAGGGGGTCCGATGGTTCAACGTTTCCGAAAGATCGCTGCCGGCGTACTGCTTCTCGCCTACCTCGCGCCCGGCGCCGCTCCGGCTTCAGACCAGGTTCCCGAGCCCGGAACTACGGTCGACGCGTCTAATGTAGGCGAGTACCGTCACCTGCTGGGTCCGGCGATGGTTTGGTCGGTCAGGCGCGGCGTAACACTCCCCATCGTAGAGCATCGCGTCGTCGAGCACCCACCGCCTTTCGTCGCGGCCACCGAGAAGTACGCGAGCCAGGTCGAGCTATCCGACGACGGCACACACTTGTTGAACCACGTCGCCGGCATGCCGTTTCCGACCATCGACCCGGATGACCCGATGATCGCGACCAAGCTCATGTTCAATTTCAACGCCGCCATCGCTCACGACGATTCCGACATCAGGAACTTCGACTGCGACACGGGAACGGTCGGTAGCGGGGGCGCCTCGGTGAACGTCGAGCGGCACTTTCTCATCGACCACATCCGCCGCCTCTACTTCGTCGAGCGAACCGAGATCGAGCCGAAGCCGACCATGCCCAACAAGGACAAGGTACGCTTTAAGGAAGCACTTTATCCGCTCATCGAACCCTTCGATCTCAAGGGCGTAGGCTTCACCTTCAATCGTTACCTGGACCATACGCGCCACGACGACACTTGGCTTTACCTGCCCCAGCTGCGCCGAGTACGGCGATTGTCTTCAGCACAGAGGTCGGATGCCCTGTTCGGTCAAGACACCGATTCGGACAGTTACGAAGGATACCAGGGCAACGTCGCTTGGATGGAGTGGACCTACCTTGGTGAGAAAACGGTTCTGGGAACGTTCCACGCCGAGCACCTACCCGTGAAATGGCACCCGCCCTCTGGGGATTTCATGCACCACGACGTTTGGGAACCACGCGACGTCTGGGTCATCGAAGGTGTGTCCAAGCTTCCCCAGTACGCCTACGGCAAACGGGTCATATACCTGGACAAGGAAGTCCACCGGATCCCGTTCACCGACATCTACGACCATGCCGGCGAGTTGTGGAAGATGTGGGTGAACAACTACAAGTTCGCAACTCACCCGCGTCCGGATGCGAAGTTCGGGTTCGAGTGGGAGGCTGCCTATCGTCCTTCGATCACCATGGTCGACGTACAACTCGACCACGTAACCTACTGCGCACTCCCCAGCCCGCTCTTCGAGGGAGAGCAAGGCTGGTACGTCAACCTCGGCGACAAGGAAGGGACCAACGAAGAGTTTTTCGCGCTCAGCTCGATTATCGCCAGCGGCCGGTAAGCTGAGATCAACGCGCCGGCGGCGGCCACAAGGAGACGACATAGCCGCAGTCGGGCGGGATGCGGCCGGCGAACGCATCCTGCCAGGCCTTCTCGGCAGCATCGGGACCGCCTAGACGGCGGACCGCCAGCCAGTCTCTGCTGCTCTCGACGAACTCGCCGAGAGCCTTCACCGTCCGGTCGCGGAAACCCTCGGGTCCCCAGTCCTGTGTGCGTTTGCTGACCTGTGTGGGAGCGAAGAACAACTCCGGCTGAGGACCGTTCGACGGAACCGGCTGTGGCGGCGAGTCGTGATGGCTACGACCTACCGTCATCGAATACCGCAGTCGCTCACCCAAACGGGCGTGGACGCGTTCGAGAACCTCACCGTTGCCGGCCATGTCTATCAAGACAGCGTCGGAATCGGTCGCAAGACTCTCGATGTCGTCGTAGCTAAGCACCCGGTCGTACCAGGGGCGGCCACTTCCGGCGCCGAGACTCTCCACGAACTCCTTGTTGGCGGCTGAGGTCACGCCCACCACTTCAGCCAGGCCGCGCCTGGAAGCTCGTTCCGCGAATCCGATCGCAGTCTTGCTCGACGCCGATAGCACCACCACCCGTGACGCACCGAAGTACTCGTTGTCGGCAAAGAAATCGTCGGCGAGGAATGCGGTCAAGAAGAGCCCCCGCAACAAAGCGATGCGATCCTCGGCATCATCACCGGGCTGATAGAACGGATCGGCCTTTGTGTCGTTGTAGAGACGATAGACGGGAGCATGGTCGAGGCGGTGGTCACCGTCGTCGCGCAGGCCGCCGGCTACGGGCGACACCTTCATGTCGATAGACTGAGACATCGGGAACCAGCCGTAGTAGCGCCCACCGACTCCGACTTCAGGATGGGATGACTCCACGACTTCGCCCCATCCCATCGCCGGAACCCGGCCCCAACCGTCCTCGGCAGGGAAAAACTGCCAATAGCCGAACATGTCACCGACGACCGCGTAGGTGACGTTGTTTGCCGTCACGGCGAAGCGATCGATCTTGAAGCGGACACTCTGAGGAGCGAGGTCCCGTTGTTGCTCTTCCACGAGGCGAGTCCGGGAGTGGTCCTCGCGGCTGACTTCCAGATGTAACTGGGGTGCGGCCATGCGCGAAGCTTTGCCGCCGCGCAACTCTGTGACAAGCATCAGGGTTGCGATGCCCGGGTTCGAGCGATCAGCGCATCAGTTCTGAACGGTCGGTCCCGTCGAGACCGCCGGGAGCTCTCACACCGAGCAGCGACGCCAACGTCGGCGCGAAGTCCACCGTGTACACCTCATCTTCGATGTCTTTGGCCGGCATTCCCGGCGCCATGAACATCATGGGGACGTGGGTGTCGTAGTCGTAGGGAGTGCCATGGGTGGTGCCGCTACCCATCTTGGGCAGCCTGTATTCGTGAAGTTGCAGAAGCAGGTCAGGGCTACGGTCCTTGTTGAACGAGTTGCGGTAGCGGCGCGCGTACTTGCCGGCAGGCATGGAGTCGTTTCCGCCCATCTGTGCCGCTTCCAGTTCGTTGCGAGTCCACACCCGCCGAACCGCTTCGCAGCTCTCCAGGTAATGCTTGGCTTCGACTTCAACGCGGCGGTGCGCTTCGGCGTTGCCGCGAAGCGTGTCGTAGTCGAGATAGAGGTTCCATTCCAGCCAGCGCGCGTTGCCCAACGCCTGATCCAGATGGGCTTCCAGGCCTTGCAAGCAAAGGCCGTCGCTGGTGCCGAGCCGTTCGGCTTCGGGGATCTCTTTGTCGACCGCTTCCGGCAGCGGCATCACACCGTGATCGGAGGTCAACGCGACGACGGTGTGCTCGAGCCCGATCCTGTCGTCGACGAAATCCAACAGTTCCCCGACAACGACGTCGAGCCGGAGCAGCGTGTCGAGCACCTCGGCACTGTGCGGGCCGAAACGATGCCCTACGTAGTCGAGGCCGGAGAACCCGACGGCGAGATAGTCGACGTCGTCGTCTTGCCCGAGCGACTCGGCGGCGATGATATCCCTGGCCAACGCGACGAGGTCTGCGTCGGGCAGAGGCGAATGGGCGTAGTCGTCGTAGAGAGCCGGGCCCGGCGTGAACGAGAGTCCTCCGAGCAGATGCGAGAATGCCTTGGACTTCTCAGCGCCGCGTCTAACTCCAAACGACGTTCGCACGCTATCGGTCGTTTCCAGCGGCTCCCAGGCGCGGCCGAAGTGGCGCTCGGCGCCATGGCTCTTGTTGAACTCGATCAGCCAGGGCGGATAGGCCTCCATATAATGGCGGCTGGTAACAAAGCGCCCGGCGGTCGGCGAGTACCAGAATGCCCCGTTCGGAGAGCTGCCACCCATCAATACCGCCGCCCTGTCTTTCACCGAGATGCTGAAGCTTCGCGAGCCCGGCCTCGCCGACTCCAGCCAGTCGGGAAGTCCGCCGGCGAGCATGTTCACCGGCGATCGTCCGGGCTGAGACGTCAGGGGCTTGTCTGTGAAAGAGAGAATGGGTGCCGCACGATCGTCGACGCAATAGGCCACCTTTCCCGCCGAGCGATCGTACCAACGGTTTCCGACTATACCGGAACGGCTGGGGTGGAGGCCGCTTACCAGGCTGGCATGGCCGGGTGCAGTGGCGGTTACGGCGTGATCGTGATGGGCGTTCTTGAAACGCGCGGATGCGTCACTAATCCGCTTCAAACCGGAAGTCAGGTGGGGAGCCAGCTTGTCGAAATAGTCCGCTCGCGCCTGATCTACGACGAGAACAAGCACCAGACGCGGCGGCGGCGCTTGCTGCGCCCGTACTGAGCCCGGCAAAGCCAGGAAGATCGACGCCGCACTCAGCGCGGCGATGGCGACACTCGCCGAACGACTGAACCGATTCATCGTCGGCACTGTGCAGGAACCACGGCGACACTTCCAACCGTAGGGAGCGAAGCGAGGATGATTCGGGCGAAGGTTGTTACACCACGACGCCGGGGCTATAGGCCCCATGTTTCGTGCCCGGCAACGTCCGTCCGAGGTCCGCAGAATCGGAGAGCTTCTTCGTTGAGCAGCGATGACTGATAGCGACACTCACGAGCGACTCTACCACGGCGGCAACGTACTGGCTCTGGACGGTATCAGCGCACCGGCCGAAGCACTGCTCGTCCGCGGCGAACGCATTGCCGCAGTGGGCACGAAGGAGCAAGTCCGCACAGCCGCCACAGTCACACCTGAGGAAGTCGACCTGGGCGGCGCGAGTCTAATGCCCGGCTTGATCGATACTCATCCTCACATGTTCCACTTCGGCGTGTTGGCCTACCCTCTCGTCGATCTTTCCGACGCACGCAACCACGACGACATCGTAGAGCGCATCCGACGCAAAGCCGCCGAGGTACCCGAGGGAAAGTGGATACTCACAACCCCGGTCGGCGAACCGCACTATTTCATCCGCCGTTCCTGGCACGATTTGGCCGAAGGCGCGCTGCCCGACCGCCACGTTCTAGACCGGGCATCCGTCGATCACCCCATATGGCTACAGGCCTGGGGACCCCGGACGCCCAACGATTGTGTCTTCAACACCCGCGGGCTGGCCGAGGTCGGTTTTGGCCGAAGCCACCCTGATCGTGTCGGTAACGTGTGGCTGGAAAAGGACTCCACCGGTGAGCCGACCGGAAGGGTGCACGGCTCCGTGAACACCTACTACAGCGGCGACGAGTACTGGGACAGCCTCGTAGCTCCATTGCCCATACTCGACTTCGACGCGGCCGTACCGGGAACCCTCGCGGCGATGAGCGACTACAATCGCATGGGCGTTACCACCGTTTACGAAGGCCACGCGATGGGCGTCAACGAGATCGGCCTGTTCGGAATGCTCGACGCTCAAGACTCTCTGACCGTACGGGTGCTGACCTCACTGGAAGCCGAAAACTACGCGATGCCGTGGGACAAGCCGCTGAGCGACGATGAGTTCACCGCCAACCTGTCTCAATCCAAGGAGATGACGTCTACCCAAGGAAAGATGTTGCGCCACAACGGCGTGACCCTTTCTCGGGGCGGCCCGTGCTGGCCAGGTTTTCTTCGAATGCACGATGCCTACAAGGATCCCTACGGTAACGAGACGACCGGACGGACCTTTGTCTCCGGCGCCAAGGAAGCCACTGCGTTGCGTTGGTGCGCGCAGAACGATCTACGGCTCAACTTCATCGGCGCAGGCTACAAAGACCATGACGAATTCCTCGACCGTGCCGAAGCGTTGAACTCAAACATACCTCTGGCGGGCCGCCACTGGATCCTGCAGCACAACTACCTTTGCACGAAGGAACAAGCGCGGCGCTACGCGGCCCTCGGCTTCGACGTGACCACGAGCATGTCGTTCTGCTGGGGCAAGGGCGATCTGCTCGAGCAGCGCATCGGCAGTCACGTTTGGAAGGATCTGATTCCGCTGCGCCGCTTGCTCGACGCGGGCCTGGCAGTCGCCTGTGGCAGCGACTGGGGACCGAAGAATATATTCGAACAGATCCAGCTCGCCGAAACCCACCAATTTTGCGGCAGCGGCCGCTGCAACGACGGCCCCGACCAGGTGGTAACGCGTGAGGAAGCACTTCTGATGTGGACCCGGGACGCAGGCAGAGTTCTACAGTGGCAGGGAGTCGGCACGTTGGAGGCCGGAAGTCTCGCCGACATGATCGTCGTCGATCGTGACCCCTCCTCATGCGATGTCGACAGCCTTCCCGACACCAAGGTGGTGCAGACCGTGGTTGGAGGCCGGGTGGTCCACGACGACGGACTGCTTCGTTGAGGCCCGCGCCATACCCGACGGGATGAGTCGACGATCAGCGAAGCCAAGCGGCTACTACTCTCATAGCCGCCCAGAACTCGCCCTCGAGATCGAGCCTTCGGCAGAGAACAAGATACTCGACGTAGGCTGCGGCTACGGTGAACTCGCCGGCCTCATCCGTGAACAGTGCGGGACCTGTGAGGTCTGGGGGATAGAACTCGACCCGGAGGCAGCGGCTCGCGCGGAGGAAAACGACGCCCTCTCGCGCGTGTTGGTCGGTGACGTCGACGACCTCATGGAAGAGCTTCCTCGAGATTTCTTCACGCACATCATTGCCGGCGATGTCCTCGAGCATCTGGTGGACCCGTGGTCCACTCTCGGCGGCCTTGCCATGCGTCTCCAGCCGGGTGGCCACATGGTCGCGAGCATCCCCAACATCCGCAACTTCTCTTTTCTCGCGCGGTTGCTGTTTCAAGGTTCCTTCCGTTACGCGGATGAAGGCGTAATGGATCGTACCCACCTGCGCTTCTTTGCGCGCAAGGATATCCGCTCGATGTTCGAAGGGGCGGGCCTCCGAGACGTTCACATAGCGCCTGCGCGACCCAAGAAACGCCTCGGCAGCAGACTGGCCAAGGCAATGTTCGGCGACCTCGCGACCAAGGTCTTCAAGATCACGGCTGCCCGGCCGGCATCCGGCAACTAACGAAGCCGCCATATGGATCTCTCCATCATCATCGTCACCTACAAGACTCCGGGGTTGCCCGACACTCTGCACGGACTACTGGGGCCGGGCAGTCACGTGGGAAGCGGCTGGGAAGTCATCGTCGTAGACAACGATGAACGGCGACGCGCCGCTGCCGAGCTGAGCGACAGGTTTCCTCAGGTCAGCTTCGTGGCCAACGAGGGGAATCTCGGCTTCGCCCACGGCTGCAACCTCGGCGCGGATCTGGCGCGCGGGCGCATCCTGCTGTTCTTGAACCCCGACGTACTGGCCGAGCCCCGGCAGATCCAAGCGCTGCTTGCCGAGAAGGCGGCTCACCCGGACGTAGCAATCCTGACCGCCTTGCAGGTCGACGAAAAGGGCAAGATCCAAAAAGCCTTCGACACTTTCCCCACCTTGCTGCCCCTGGCCTCGCTTTCGAGGCGCATCAAGAGAGTCGTCAGGCCGACAGCCTATCCGGACCCGCGCGGGCCTTTTTCGGGAATGATCGACTGCGATTGGGCGGCGGGGTCGATCTTCTTGATTGAAGCCGAATGCCTCCATGACCTCGGCGGATGGGACGAAGACTACTGGCTCTACATCGAGGACACTGACCTATGCCGTAAAGCCAAGGAACGCGGCTTGCGGGTGGCATTCACCCCGAGAGCCCGGTTCGTCCATGCCCATGGGGGCGCCAGCCGCCGCAACCCGGCGACAGCAGCGGTGGCGAAGACTGAGGTGATTGCGTCTAAACACGTCTACATAAAGAAACACTACGAGGGGCTGGCTCGGGTGGCGCGTCACACTACCGTGGCGGTAACCAGCATGGCGGGATTGCTGGCAACCTCGGCGCTCAACGTGATTACAGTGGGCCGCGTTGAAATCCTCAGGGTCCGCCACCGCATGCTGGGGCTGCTTGCTTCCTACTACGCACGGCGCGTCGCCACAGGCGACTGGCGCAGCATCCGGTCCGCGGCCTACGCCGGTCCCGTCAGATCGGACAGGCTATATTCCCCAGACGCTCGGTCAGAAGCGCGTTCTCGCGGTAGTCGATCGGGATCACGATCAGGCTAGGGCCGTTCTCGGCGAACGCCTGCTCGAGCGCGGGAGCCAGGGCCAAACTGTCCTGAACGACGTGCCCGTTCCATCCGAAGGCCTGCGATAGCTGCAGCCAATCCGGATTGTCGAAGGACAGATCCGTATGGCGGCCGAATTCGTTGGTCTGCTTCCACGCGATCAGTCCGTACTCACGATCCTCCCACACCATCACGACCAGGTTGCAGTCGAGTCGTTTAGCGGTCTCCATCTCCTGGACGTTCATCATGAAGCCGGCGTCGCCGCAGACGGCGAGGATGCGGCGGTCCGGATGAACGAGGCTGGCGGCTATGGCGCCCGGTAACGCGAAGCCCATCGAGCAGAAGCCGTTGGGGATGAGGCAGGTGTTGGGTTCGTGACACTGAAAGTGGCGCGCCACCCACATCTTGTGGGCGCCCACATCGGAGAGAAGTATATCTTCGGGACCGAGGACCTTGCGCGCGTCCCACAACGCCTTCTGAGGACGAATGCTGCCCTTGGTGTCGTCGTCGGCATGCTCGGCGATTTCCGCCGTCATCTCCCTACGCGCCGCCGCCTGGTTGCCTAGATCGTATTGAGGCAGGCCGATCTTCGTGACTCGTTCGTTCAACATCCAGAGCGTGTGTGCCAGGTCGCCGACCAACTCCGTATCGGGGTGATAGTTGGCGTCTATCTCGGCCGGAAGGAAATCGGCATGGATTATCTTCTTGTCGCCCAGCTCGTTCCAGAGACGCGGTGGATACTCCACCATGTCGTAGCCGAGGGTGAGCACGACATCCGCGGCGTCGACGGCGCAGGACACCAGGTCTTTGGACTGAAGACCGATGGTGTAGAGACAGTAGTCGGCATCCATGTCCACGCAGCCCTTGGCCATGAAAGTGCTGACTACCCCGACCCCTGTCTGCTCGCAGAACTTTCTGAGCTGCTTGCTGGCTCTACGCCGTATGCAACCGTTGCCGGCGATGATGATGGGACGGCGCGCGTTCTTCAGGATGTCGAAAGCACGGTCCACGATCTTGTCGTCGGTAACCGGCCTGCGGAACTTTCGTGTATCGAGGGGCTGCGCGTCAGCGTCTAGCTTGGCTACATCCTCGGGCAACTCGATGTGACAGGCCCCGGGCTTCTCCGTGCGGGCCAGACGGACGGCCTTGCGAACGACCTCCGGGAGAATCTCCGGGTGACGTAACGATACAGCCCACTTGGTGACCGGCTCAAACATCTTCACCACGTCCATGACCTGGTGGGACTCCTTGTGAAGACGCGTCGTGGCTCCCTGGCCCGTCAGTACGAGCATGGGCGCGCGGTCCATGTTGGCATCGGCCACGCCGGTGATCAGATTCGTGGCTCCCGGCCCGAGCGTGCCCAGACATGCCGCGGGGTTACCGGTCAGGCGTCCATAGATCTCGGCCATGAACGCGGCCCCTTGCTCGTGACGTGTCAGAACGAAGCGGATCTGCTCGGACTGCTCTAACGACATCATGAAATCGGCGTTCTCTTCCCCCGGCACGCCGAATATGTACTCGATGCCCTCGGATTCGAGGCACTTTACGAAAAGATCGGAAGCTTTCATGACAACCGGGGCTCCTTCGCTGAAACGGACGCCGGCGACTCAGTTACCAGGGATGTCGCTGCAGCCGTCCAGATATCCCACCAGCATTCCCTTCACGAAGTCGTCGATTCCGGGAACGTCCTTGGGCACTCCTCCGTAGATGGCCGCCGACTTCGGTGTTTCGTTAGGCGGGTCGAGGGCGTACTTCACGGCCCCTTCGAGATCTTCTGCGAAACGCTCGACCACTCCGGCCTGGGTCTGGGGACGCGTGACGCACATATGGATGGCATTCGGATACTGCTGCCCGTTGAAGCGCCAACCACGCCCGTGCATGAAGTCATTGACGTGGTAAACGTCGAAAACTTCCGAGGTGAAGGAGAAGCAGAAGGTAGGCTTGCCCATCATCTTCAACTCCTTGTGCGACTTCACGACGTCCTGCATCTTGAACGCGGTCTCGAAAATGGCCTTGGCATAGTCGCGATAGCCCTGCCTGCCCAGGCTCACCATCGACGCCCAAGTAGCCGCCAGCAGCCCGCCTGAACGGCTGCCTGCAATACCCGGCGAGTTGTACTTACCGCCGGGCCAGTCCGGCGTCATGAAGTAGACGTGTTCGCGGAACGACTTGTCACGGTACAGAAGCACCGACGTTCCTTTGAGACCGTAGCCGTACTTGTGCGTGTCGGCCGAGATCGTCGTGACGCCCGGCAGGCGGAAATCGAAAACCGGGACGTCATAGCCGAGCTGTTCGCCCCACGGCAGTATGAAGCCGCCCAGACAACCGTCGACGTGCAACCCGACATCACGACTCGCGGCCAACTCCGCCAACTCTTCTATGGGATCGATGGTGCCGTAGGGATAGTTGCCGGCCGACCCCACCAACATCACGGTGTTGTCGTTGATGTTGTCGCGCACGAAGGCCGTGTCCACGAGCGTGGTCTCCGGATCCACCGGAGCGCGCACGATCTTCAAGCCGAAGAGGTGGGCACCCTTGTCGAAAGCCGGATGGGCCGTGGCCGGCAGGATCATCTCCGGTGCGCCTATGTTCTTCGAGGCGCGGGCCTTGTCGCGGTACATCAACACCGCGGTAAGGATGCTCTCGGTACCACCGGACGTCACCGAACCGCGCGGCTGCGAGCCGGGGTGGTGCTCGGCAACGGCGTCGGCGTGCATGAGATCGAGCGCCATCGCCGTTATCTCCCCCTCGAAGCGGGTGGCGCTGGGACAGATGTCGCGCTGAAGCGCGTTGACGTGCGAGTACAGCCCGAATGCCTCGTTCAGGAACTCGTAGTGCGCGGTATCGCCGCAGTACATGGTCCCCGAGCATTGCCCCGTGTGCCAGAAGCCGTCTTCCTCCTCCGCCATCGTCCGTAGCTCTGCGAGGATCTCCTCGCGTGAGCGACCGTTTTCGGGGAGCCGGTCGACGACGCCGAAACGTTCGGCGTAGGGGTACATCCCACTGAGAATTCCACTATCTTCGTTCGCCATCGGTTCTAACCTCGGTGGTCACTCGTTGATGATTTCCAGCACGGAGGCATGCAAGTCGGCATCTCCCGCCGCGACTATGAATCCGCCCTCATTCGCCGATTCGCCTTTGCCGTTGCTGACCACGCCGCCGGCCCCTTCGATGATCGGTATCAACGGCACTATATCGTAGGGCTGCAGCCCACTCTCGATGACGAGATCTAGTTGTCCCATCGCGAGCAGGCAGTAGGAGTAGCAATCGCCGCCGAACCGCGTCATCCGGCTCAGTCGCGCAACCCTCATGAACGCTTCACGCTCGACATCGTCGATGAACATCTCGGGGTGGGTCGAGTACAAGACGGCATCGCCGGTCCGGATGCCTTTGCGTGAAGTCAGCGGAGTCTTGTCATCGCCCCGTTTTAGCCACGTGCCTACGCCGCGGATGCCCGAGAAGGTCTCGCCCATATAAGGCTGGTGCGCCGTCCCCAGGACGACGGCGCCGTCGTAGACCAAGCCGACCAGAATTCCCCAGGCCGGCATTCCGCTTATGAAGGCTCGAGTGCCGTCGATCGGATCGATGACCCAGCGCGGTGCAGCCGTGTCGCCTTCCATGCCCTGCTCCTCCCCGAGTACCGCGTAGCCGGGGAATCTCTGCTGGAGCTGCTCGCGCAGGAACGCTTCGATCTCGCGATCGGCAACGGTAACGGGGTCGAAGTAGGTCTTGTCCGACTTGTCGACGACGTCGAGAGGCTTGCGGAAGTAGCGCAGTGCGATCTCGCCGGCGCGCTCGCTGAGTTCCACCGCCGCGTCGTGATGCTTCTGCAACTCGTCGGTTGTCATCGACTCGACCTCCTAGTTCCCCATCACCGACAGACTCACACCGGCGTTGAGCGCCTCGAAGATCGGGCGGTTGCGCTCGTACGCGGCCGAGAACTGCTCGAACATGCTCGCGTAGGTATCACGGTTTTCTTCGCGGGGTTCGTAGCGGGCCTTGATCGGACAAAAGCTTTCGACCTGGTCGAGGTCTGACAGGCCTTCCTGGATGAAAGCGAGAAACGCCGCGGCACGAGCGTTCAGGTAGCGTGCATCGGCCACCTGAAGTACCGGCCGCGACATAACATCGGCGAGTATCCGTGACCACTCGTCGAAGACGGCTCCACCGCCCGAGAATCTCAACTCTTCGAACTCATGACCGCAGAACCGCTCCACCGAGGGGAGCAGCCAGCGCATGTTGAACGTGATGCCCTCGACGATCGCACGCATCATGCTGGAACGCGTGGTAGACAACGACATGTTCAGGAAGCCTCCGCGCGCCGACGGATCGATTACCGGCGATTGCAGCCCGGTCAACCACGGTAGGAACAATAGCCCGCCACTGCCCGCCGCCTCCGAAGCGACGACCGCTTCGACCTGGCGGTAGGCGTCCTCGGTAGAATGGTCGGCGAAAGCATCCTTGGAGAACACCACGTTCAAGACGAAATGCTCGAGCAGCTTGCCCCCCAAACCGTTCTCGGCCATCGCCATGTAACGGCCGGGAATCGCGCTGGGCATGCTCAAGATCGCGCTGGCCAGATCCGTGCTCATGGAATCGACGTGGGCAAGGACCTGAGTGGTGGTGCCTATGTTGATACCACCCTGGCCGGGCCTGAAGGTTCCGGCACCGACTCCGATCGCCTGGGTATCGTTCATCCCCGCGAACACTTTCGCCCGTGACGACAAGCCCAAGGACTCCGCGACCTCCGGCCGTATCGTACCCACCGGCTCCCCCAACGGCCGCAGCACCGGAAGCTTCTCCGGATCTACCCCCGCGCGGCTCACGAGTTCGTCATCGTAGGAGATACTGTCGACGGTCCTGTTGTCGGTCAGAAGCAACGGAAAGACCGTGCACGCGTTGGCGGCTACGGTTCCGGTAAGCTTCGCGACCAGGTAGTCCATCGGCTCGACGAAAGCGTGGGTGCGCTCGTAGACATCGGGCCTCTGCGACTTGATGAAGAGGATGTGGGAGAGGGAATCGTTACCGGAAGGGATCGGAGGCAATCCGTGCACCTCGATCCACTTCTCGAGAGTATCCGGGTGGCGACCGTACAGCTCGAGAGCGTTCGGCGCGCCCCGCTGGTCCATCCACATCACGCAGTTCATCAATGCCTCGCCTTCGGCATCGACGGGGATGATGGAGAAGTAGTGGCTCTCGCACACGACTCCGAGGATGGACTCCGCCCCGACTCCTGTGTCACCAATTACCTGCCTCGCGGCATCGGTAACCGCGCTCCACATGTCGGCCGGATCCTGTTCGGCGCCGTCGGGAGGGATAGAGAGAGTCTCCACCGGCCTGACAGCCCGCGCGGCGATGCTACCGTCTTCACCTACCAACGCGACTTTCGGCCCGCTGCTGCCCATGTCTATTGAGAGGATATAGTTCAACGCCCGCACTCTAGAGCACTTCCGGCGCAGACGCACGGCTCGGTGAAGGAACGACCGGCCGTTCAGTCCGCGCGTACGGTCGCCAGAATCTTGGGCACCAGGAAGACGACCCAGATGATCGTCGCGGCGAGAAACAGCGACGCCGAAGCGCCCAGCCAGAGGAAAAACCGGGAAGGATCGAACTCCATCAGAGCCCGCGGCACCATAGCCGCGAGGACCAGACCGGCCATGGCCGCAACCTGCCAAGGACGACCGGCCATCTCGTGCTTGTAGCCGCCGTGGCCGAGGATGACCTGGGTACTGACGGCGAAAGCCAACAGCGCGAAACCACCGAGGAAGACGACGTGAAGCCCGGCTTTGTAATGGTGCGGGAAAGCCGCCGCCATCGCATAGCCCAGGGGAAGCATCCATGCCGCTCCCCACACGATCCAACGATTGCGCCCCGGTTGTGTCGGAGCGTTGAGAATCCCCGCCGCTAGAACCAACACCGTCAGACTCACGACAGCTCTGATCGCGAGACCCAACTGAAGAGATAGCTGCGCTTCGATCACGAAACTCGCGGCCAGCAAGATAGCAGCGGCGAGATTGGCCCCGCGCTCCAGGTAGTCACGGCGGGAAGCCGCACCGTCGGCAGGTGGCTTACTGCGAGTCATCAAAGGTATGGCCAGGCTGCCTACGCCCATCACAAGTCCTGTGAACATCCCCTGCAGGATCAAGCCGCGTCCCACGTTGTGCACCCAGAAATAATCGGGGCCAAGCGCACCGTAGGCTCCCGTCATCACCGACCCGGCAATGCCCATCAAGAAGGCAGCCGGTATCCACACGAAGGCGTTGGGAGGTTTGCGCCTCGAGGAGCCGCTCAAGAAGCGGCTCACCGCAAAGCCGATAACGGTGAAGGCCAGCACCAGCCATGCCACTTGGGACAAAGCCCAACGCCCGCCCCACGACGCCAAGGTGGTCACAGCGACCGCACCCATGCACGCGAACATCTGCCACGGAGCGGGCGGGCCGCTGCCGGTGCGCCGCGGCAGCATCGTGAACAAGAAGCCCACGGCGAAACAGCTCATGAACCCTTGGATCTGCGTCACCGCGTGAAACACGGGACGGTAGTCGGCGAGAAGTCCCGCTGCATGTGCAAGCCAGTGTGATACTCCCGCCCAGGCGAGGACTACGCCGAGAGGAAAGAAAACCCGGTAGGGCTCGCGCCGCCACAGGGGAGCCGCAGCCAACTCATCGCCGACGTGGACGACACCCGGTGGAACGAACGCAGCCTCCGGGCCGGCATGCTGGGGCCCCGACTCCATGGAATCCACCATTGATTCCATGCGAAGCGCTTTCGCAAACCGGGTAGGGGCGGCGAGATGCTTTGATCGGCCTTCACGCTCGGCTATACCGTTGCGCAGTTCCCGGCTCTGCTCCCCATGGCAAACGGAGATACACAGGCAGCGACGCGTGAGATCATCGCTCCCATCCCGGTCTTCCACCGCGAGCGCATCGTCGAGAGTCGAGACCTGGACGCCCTCGATCACGTCAACAACGCGGCTTGGGTCCGTTTCGTATCCGAGCTTGCCGAAGCGCACTCGGCAGCGGTGGGCCTGGACTTCCAGAGGTATGTAGACCTGAACGCTTTCTGGGTCGTCAGCCGACACGAAATCGACTACTTTCTCCCGGCGCTGCCGGGAGAGCGGATCATCGAACAGACTTGGCTTTCCGAACTGAAGGGCGCTCTGGCAGTCCGGCATTCGAGATTTTCCCGCGCCGGCGACAGAGCCTTGTTGCTGAAGGCGACGTCACGATGGGCTTTCGTCGACGGCGAATCGCAGCGGCCTCGGCGTATCCACCCTGAGGTGCTCGAGCGTTTCACCGCCAGCGAAGGCCCGGAGGGCGCCTAGCGCCACTAGGACGATGGCCGGTCGCGAAGAGTTCGATGTCATCGTCGTGGGCACCGGCGCCGGCGGGGGGGTAATGATCCAGGAGCTCACGAAGGCGGGCTTTCGGGTTCTTGCCCTGCAGCGGGGACCACACCTGAATACGGCCGACTTCACCGACGACGAACTCAAGACCGTCATCCGCGACGAGGTTTTCTCGAAGGACCAGATCGAGACCTATAGACCCGACAGCGACTCTCCGACCATGACCGGCCGCTTCAACCAGACGGCCGAGTGCGTCGGCGGCACCATGACTCACTGGGCAGCGTGGTCGTGGCGGTTTCGCGCGGATTCTTTCAAGGTCTTGTCCACCGAGGGTGCCGTAGAAGGCGCTAGCCTGGCCGATTGGCCTTACAGCTACGAGGAACTCGAACCCTTCTACGAGAAAGCGGAGTTGGACTTCGGCGTGTCGGGAGACGCCAAGGCGAATCCTTTCGGGGCGCCGCGGACGAGCATCTACCCGAACCCGCCTCATCCGCCCCGGGCCTGCAGCCTCACCTTCGCGAAAGGAGCCGAAAAACTCGGCTACACGCCCTTCCCGGTGCCGCTCGCCATAAACTCCCGGATGTACCGCGGACGTCCCAGCTGCCTCTACGGCGGGACCTGCCAAAGCTTCGGCTGCCCCGTGCACGCCAAAGCAACGTCACTGTCCGTCTGCATTCCGCGCGCCCTCGGGACGGGCAATCTGACCTTGAGGCCGAACACGGCGGCATTCGAGATCACCGTCGGGGATGACGGCCAAGCGAAGTCCGTGAAGTACTTCGATTCGCGCAAACGAGAGAGAGAGGCCCACGCCCGCCACATAATATTGGCCGGCAATGCGATCGGCTCTCCTCACCTGTTGCTGATGTCCAAGTCGGGGCGCTTTCCCGACGGGCTGGCCAACGGCAGCGGCCTGGTGGGAAAGAATCTCACGTTTCACATCCACCCGGCCGTCACGATGCTCACCGACAAGCCGTCGATGGCGGTAGGAGGCATGGAAGCGCACATCGCCGTCGACGATTTCCATCCGAGCGACTCCAAGCGGGGATTCATACGGGGCGGTGTCATCGCCGAACTCAACACGATAACGCGACAGCCTTTGGTCTATACGCTCAACGCCAGCAACTATCCTGGTCTGGAACGGGCCTGGGGTAAGCCGTTCAAGAAATTCCTCTCCACGTTCCCCAGAGCGTTCTCCCTCGGCAGCATCTGTGAAGACCTGCCGATGGAAACCAATACGATAGATCTCGACTCCGAAGTAACCGACAAGTTCGGCTTGCCGGCGCCGCGCATAACCCACAGCCAGCACCCCAACGACATCGCCATGAACAAGTGGTTCACCGACAAGCTGCTGGAGCTTGCCGATGCATGCGGCGCAACCGAGAAATGGGTGCCGGAGTTACCGGGCGTAACGGTGAGCGAGAACAGCGCCATGCGAGGCAATCTTCACTTTCACGGCACCTGTCGAATGGGCGAGGATCCCTCGACCTCGGTTCTCGACAAGTGGTGCAGGACTCATGAAGTCAAGAACCTCTGGGTGGTCGACGGCAGCTTCTTTCCGACCTCAGGAGGCTACAACCCCACTCTGACCATACTCGCCAACGCATACCGGGTTGCCGACCATTTCATCGAGGAAGCAGCAAAGAGATCGCTGTGAGGCGCACTCAATGAAGAAGACCGAAGAACACGACAACAGTCAGCGCCTACTGTCGAGACGGGAGTTTCTGACGTCCACCGCGATGGCAACAGGCGCGGCGTGGATCAGCCTGACGCTGCCGCGGCCCCTCGCCGCGAAGGCCGCCGCCATGTCGTCGAAGCCGCTGGTGCTGAGCGAAAAAGAGTGGAAAGCGCTGGAGACGATAACCGCTCACATCATCCCCAGCGACGAAACTCCCGGCGCCGTCGAGGCCGGCTGCGTCAACTTCATAGACAAGGCCCTGGCGAACGAAGACGCCGAGGCCGCTCCGCTATACAAGGGGGGCCTAGCCGCACTCGACGCCGTTTGTATGAAGACCTTCGAGAAGCCCTATGCGGAGACGGAGCCGATCCATCAGGTTGCCCTGCTGACGATGCTCGAAGACGGCAAGCTGACGGGCTGGCCCGACGAGATGCTTCCCCAACAGCAGTTCTTCGAGACGGTCCGGGTGCATACCGTGATCGGCTTCCTGGCTGACCCTTCCTACGGCGGCAACAAAAACCACGCCGGCTGGAAAACTATGGGGTACCCCGGCCCCGCTCATCATCGCCGTGGCTATACGCCCGAGCAGCTGATCGGAAAAGCCCCCATCAAGTCCGCCTGGGACGAGTAGGCGAGTGCACATAATCATTGTCGGAGCGGGCGAGGTTGGAAGCTACCTCGCCGAGATCCTGACCGATGAGCGTCAGGACGTGTGCGTCATCGAACAAGACGAACATCGGGTGCGGCTTCTCGATGAACGCCTCGACGCGCGCGTTCTCCAAGGTACCGGAATGTCGCGCGACCTGTTGGCTCGTGCGGGGATCGATCGCGCCGACCTACTTCTGGCGGTGACCCAAACAGACGAAGTGAACCTTGTAGTGGCCATGACGGCCGATCGCATGCATCCGGAATGCCGCACCGTGGCCCGCGTGCGTGACAGGCGCTTCCTGCACGGGCGTGACACTCTGACTGCCGCCGAGTACGGCGTCGATTTACTGTTGGGTCCTGAAGAAGCGGTGGCCAACCACGTGGTTCATCTTCTCGAGTACGAAGGTCCCGGGCAGATTCGCTCGGTAGCCGACGGCAAGGTCGTGCTGTTGGAGCTGCCCATCCAACCACATTCGGCTCTTCCTTACGCGACCCTGGAAGAGCTGAGTGCCGACCTCCCCACGACCGCCCTCTTTGTCGGAGTGCTCGGGGACACCGGCATGCGCATCGCCACTCCGGACGACCGCCCCCTCGTCGGCGAGCGGTTGCTGGTCCTGTGTGCGCCCGGCCAGGTGCACGATGTACTCGAGATGGTCGGATCCGATCTGCACCACGTCAAGCGGGTGCTGTTGATCGGGGCAGGCAACGTGGGCCTACAGGTCGCCCACGCCCTGCAAAAGATGAAGTTCGACGTAACTGTCGTCGAACGCGATAGAGCGCGGGCGCACGAAGTTGCCACGGGACTGAATGCCTCGGTAGTTCTTCACGGAGACGGAACGGACCCTTCGGCCTTGGCGGAGCGGATGGGGGACGGTTTCGACGCCGTGGTCGTGCTTGTCGACCATGACGCCGACTCCTTGCTCGCGGGGATGGTAGCCAAACAGCAGGGGGCGAAGAAGGTCATCGCGCGTGTCGACAACCACGACTACGCCCCGATCGCACGACAGTTCGGGATAGACGCCCTGATCTCGCCCCGTCGTGCAGTCGCCAACGCGATACTTCGCTTTGTCAGACGAAGCCACATCAGCTCGACGATTATGCTCGGCGATCACCAGGGCGAGTTGATCGACTTCCGCATCGACTCGAAGTCAAACCCGTCGCTCTTGGAGAAGCCCGTCGGCGAGTTGAAAGTCCCCGACGATTGCTTGATCGGAGTGATCTCTCGAGGGGGGGAGATTCTCGTGCCTGCGCGGAATTCCGCAGAACGGATCCAACCGGGCGATCACGTGTTCGTGGTAGCGCTTCGGCAAGCCGTCCCCAAAATCGAAGAAATGTTCGGCTAGTGCTTCAGGCTGCGCTTTGAACATCCACATACTCAGCCGAGTCTTGAGCCGCATCTGCCAGTTCGGCGCACTCACCCTGTGTGTTCCGGCTGTGGTCGCGGGGATCTACGGCGAGATCGACTACCTTTACTATCTGGTAACCGCCCTCATCGCTTTGCTCGTGAGTGTCCCGATCTCCTGGGGACAACGCATCGGGCCCCCTTCTGACCGCTTGGGGCGCCGCGAAGGGTTCATCGCAGTGGTCCTGTCGTGGCTCGCCCTCATCGCACTCGGCGCACTGCCGTTCTGGCTGTCGGGCGCCATTCCGTCACTAGCCGATGCGATCTTCGAGTCGGCTTCCGGCTACTCGACCACCGGCGCCACGATCTTGCCCGACATAGAGTCGCTATCCCACGCCCACCTCTTCCAGCGCAGCTTTGCGCACTGGCTTGGCGGGATGGGCATCATCGTGCTGACCGTCGCGATCCTGCCCGAGCTCGCCGTCGGCGGCATGCAGCTGTTTTCGGCCGAATCGACGGGGATCGGCACCGACAAGCTGTCACCGAGGATCGTCTCCACCGCGCGGCGTCTCTGGCAGGTATACGTCGGGCTGACTGCCCTGCTGGCCATCCTTCTCTATTTCGGCGGCATGAACGTGTTCGACTCGATCACTCATGCATTCGGGACCCTGGCCACCGGAGGCTTCTCCACCAAGAACGCGAGCATAGCCGCCTTCGACAGCCTCTACATCGAGTCGGTCGTAACCTTCTTCATGCTGGTCTCGGGCATCAGCTTCGCGCTCCACTACAGGTTGCTCGTGCGCCGCCAAGCGGGCCCCTTGATGCGTTCGGAAGAGGTTCGTTTGTATTTGGCCGTTTACCTCCTCTTCGCTGCAGCCATCACCATCAATCTGCAGTACCGCGGCGTCTACGACACGGTGTGGGAGTCGGCGCGCTACGCGATCTTCCAGGCAGCGGCAATAATCACTACCACCGGCTACGGCACGGCCGACTTCGACGTTTGGCCCGAATTCTCGCGATACTTGCTGGTGCTTCTCATGTTTCTGGGAGGGTGCGCCGGCTCTACCGCCGGCGGCGTAAAGGTGATCCGCCTTCTCGTGGTCATCAAGGACGGGCACGTAGAGTTGCGCAAGCTCATCTTTCCCAACCTGGTCAGGCCGGTCACTATCAACCGTCGCGCCGTACAAGCCTCGACCATCCAGTCGGTGCTCGGCTTTTTCATCCTCTACATCACGACTACGGTGGCGGCGACGGCCTTCGTGCTCGCGACAGGTGTGGACCTGGTCACCGGCGTGACAGCTGTGATCAGCGCGATGAACTCGATCGGCCCCGGCCTCGGTCTGGTCGGACCGGCCGAGAACTACGCCTTCCTGCCGGATGCCTGCAAATGGATCCTGGCCGCCTGCATGGTAGTCGGCAGGCTAGAGATCTACACGGTGCTCGTGATCTTCACGATCCCCTTCTGGCGACGCTAGACGTAGCGTCACAAACCTCACGGCCGTCCATTACTGTACGTAGGCGCCGAGACGGGGATGACGTTCGCCTGCGCAAACGCTTGTTAGCGAACCGCCCAGGCCGGTGGCGGGCCTTGGGCCGCAAGTGTTTCCGTGGAGTGTCCCGCGCACCCACCGTTTCGCCTACGTCGACCCTCCGTTGGCACGTGGGTTGCTCTATATGGAGCGAAAACCCAAAGGCACTGCGCCAGATATCAATACGGAGACCAAGCAATGTTGAGCAAATTCGCAGACAAGAAAGGACAGAGCGGTTTCACCCTCGTGGAGCTCGCGATCGTCATCGTGATCATCGGCGTGCTTGCCTCGTTCGGCGTGCCTCGCTTCCGCGACGCGGTAGAGAGGTCCAAGGCCGGCGAAGCGTTCGCCTATCTCGCTTCCGTCCGTTCGGCACAGGAGCGCTACCACGCTCGTGAGGCAACTTATGCCACGGACCTGAGTAACTTGGACATCACTCAGCCCACGCCGAAGTACTTCTCGGTGGGTTCGGTCGCGGCCGGCGTCACCACCGACATCGAGGACTCCTGGACGCTGACCCTCACACGGGCCGGTGCTGCTGCCGGTTACGGCGACTACACCGTCGTGTTTACAGAGGAAGGCTACGATGAGCTGAACAGCACCATCGTGGACGAGATCAACCCCGTGGGCGGCGGCTCAGCCGGAACCTGATCACTCAGACTGGTACTCGCTATCCGGCTCCGGTGCGGATCCCGCATCGGGGCCGGATTCCGACCCCTCCTCTCCCGTCTCGATCTCTTCGCCACCTTCATCTTCTTCGACCGGTCGCAAGCGGATCTCCGTTCGCCGGTTCTTGGCCCTTCCTTCGACCGACTCATTGTCAGCCACAGGATCGTGCTCGCCCCTGGAGACGGCCTGGAGACGACTGCCCGGCAAACCACGGTCCTCCAGAAGCCGCACGACGACGGCAGCACGCGCTCCGGCCAGTTCCCAGTTGGTCGGATAACGCTTGGCCAGACCGCCGGCGATAGGAACGTTGTCGGTATGCCCCGAGACGACGACGACATGAGGAAGGCGGACTATCTCGTCGGCGACCTTGCCGAGCACCTCACGCCCGCCGGCGTCCAGAGTGGCCGATCCCGATTTGAAGAGAATCTCGTCCGACAGATTGAGCCGGATGCCGTTGCGAAGCTGCTCGATCTCGACCTGCCCCGAGGCGAGCTCCTCTTCGAGGTTGCTGACCAGAGAGTTGTAGGTGCCGCGTAGCTCGGAGACCTGCTTCTCGGTCTCGGCGAGCATGGTGCTGAGGTCTTCGTTGGATAGCTCGGCCCGATGCAATCGCGCTTCGAGCCGGGTTATCTCGAGAGTCAGCTCGTCGCGCTTGGCTTCGAGTGCAGCGTTCTCGTCAGCAACAGAATTGCGCTCGGCCAGTGCTGCATCCAGCTGTGACTGGGGAACACAGCCTGTCGACGCGAAAACAACCAAGGCGGCCAGGAACCCGAACAGTGCTCTCATCGCTGACCAAGCTGTCATAGGCGCGGCTCGATGCAACCGATCCGGGCGCCGACTACCAGTGCCAAACCTGGTCGAAGTTCCCCAACAGCTTGGCAACGTCGCTACGGCCGAGGTGCTTCAGCCCGTCGATCAGCTCTCCGGCTTCGATCCCCCGTTCCGCGAGGTCTTCGTCGACGACGTAAACGTCCACACCCTTACCGACGAGCCCTGAAACATCGCCTGCCAGATTCGGCGGCGCCGTCTGCTTCTCATCCCCGAACTCGAGCCCCGAGGCGTCCTGTCCCGTTACGCAATAGTTGACCGCATTGCCGCGTAGCAACACGGATAGATCCGCACCGGCCCCTTTCATTGCATGCGTAATCCAGACCACCGGGTCATCCTGCTCCTCGAGCGTCGCCCGATAGGCCGTCTCGATGATGTTGAGTGCTTTCATCCGCTGACTCCTTGCGTATCCGGATCCTGCCTTCGCGGGCTACTTGGTCGGGATCACCAAGGTGTTGTCGGAACTCTCGGCAAACTGCCAGAAATCTCCGGGCGTCCCTCGCCTTACTCCTTCGATTGACTCGTGCGCGCCGCGTTCGTCGACGCACAAGCCACAGTTCACCCAATCGAGCTTGCCGCCGTTCTTCTCGGTCTCGGCCAACAGCGCTTTTACCCATTTATGAGGGAGGGGGTGATTCTCCTCGTCGACGTCGCGGCCGTGAACCGCGTTGGGGTGCGCCTGCTGGAGAGCGAACGGCACGTAGACCGCGCCCTCGTAGGCGAACACGTTGATGTTGTAACCGCGCCGGGCGGCGATGTTCAGGAGCCGGAGCGCGGTGGTCGTGCGGGCGTTCTCGTATGGAGAATCCATGATGGCGAAGGTCAGAGTCTTCTTGTCGGACATCTACGATCTCTCCTTAGTGCCACATGGCCTTGGCGCCGTCGGCCAGCTGGTCGACGACGACGTCGAGGGGAGCGGCGGACACGCCGTCGCAAAGCTTAACTTCATCGATCCCGCGTTCGCGCAGGGAGAAATCGTCAGCCAGCACGGAGACCCCCGCATCGACGACGCCGGACAGACCTTTCGCCGCAACACCGGGCCTGGCCGGCAGCACGCCGTTTTGCACGAGGAACAGCGTGACCTCGTTGCCCTGGCGCGCCAGATCCGCGGCGAGCCGGTAATTGTTCGCAACGTCGGCGCTATCGAAGGGATCACGCGACTCTATCAACAGGTAAGCGGCCATGGATAACCTCCCTTGGTGACGGAACGCCTTACTCCTTAGCGGGCTTGCCGGCTGTGTCCAGCAAGACTAGAGACTCCGAACCATACGGCGAATTCCCGGTCCACCGATCAACGCCTCGAATTCGGCATCGCGCTTCTCGTCCGCCGGCTGAAACCCGACACTCTCGTAAGCCCTCTGGGCCGCGACGTTACCGATGAGCACCGAAATCTGTGCGGAGCCGAAGCCTGCCCCGCGGCCTTGCTCAAGCAGGTGCTCGAGGAGCTGGCGGACCACCCCACGCCCACGGAAGTCGGGCTTGGTCGCGACGCATTCGACTATCCAAGTGTCGGGCGGCTCTATCGATTCGCAGCGTGTGAACGGCACCGAGCGCCGTAACACGCCCAGGGCATCTTCGCGGCCATAGCCCGCCTCCGCCAAGGTTTCGGTCACCGCCCTGGCCAGCATACTCGATCCTGCCTCCGCCGGGTCATAGCCGCACATGCCGGCGGCGGGAGTACCATCCACCTCGGCGATGTTGAAGTAGGAGTGGTGACAGTAGGACCTGGTGTCGGAAGCCAGCAGAGCTTCGAGAAAGCGTAACGTATCGGACTCGTCACCGCCGATCATGACGTCCCACACACCCCTCTCGAGGTGGGAACGGGCCGCGGCCAGCATGACCCAAGCCAGAAAGGGTATGTCGCCACTTTGGGCGCGTCTGATCGTCGCCGTCATTCCTACCTGATCCTCGAGTTCAGTCTTTGCGGCGTCCGGCCCTGGCTGCGCCCGTCACGAAGAGGCCGACGCCGACCAAGGAGCCCACTGCACCGATGGAGTTGGCTACGAACACGACTACGTTCATAGCCGGCGCAACCGGCTCGAGTCCGCGAAACCCGAACACGGCCGCGCTCGTCAGCGCAACGGCAAAGGCGTACGCGGACACTATCAGAGCCCTGGCAAGGACGACCTGTCCCAGGGCGCCGAGATCGACTAACGCGGAGGCCGGCCCCGCGGCGATGAGCAGGAGGCCTCCCATTATCAAACCGTCATGCGCGGCTCGCCAAGCTCGTATGATCTCCGCATCGGCGCCGCCGGTGATCGCGTTTCCGTAAGGGATTCCGACCAGCAACCCGATCAGCACTACCACCGCGCCGTGCAAAACGAGGCTCGTTTGCAGGCTCCGCTCCATCGTTCACTAGCTACACTCGGTCCGCGGCAGTTGCCACAGACCCGCACCGTCTCGGCATGTAAACGTTGTAATCAACGGCTTCGATAGTTACTCTCGAATGGTCAGACGTCCCCGTAGTGGGGACGAGGAGGTGTGGCATGAGGAAGCAATCCCGAACCCATATGATGGTGGCGCTAGTCGCTGCCTTGAGTCTGCCGCTGGTCGCAATCGCGGGCACTGACGCCGATACGGAAGTAGACGGCGCTTCACAGCAGAGCCCGGCGATCGAGGCGATGCAGGAAGCCGCGGCGGCCGAGGACACCGCCACTGAGGCCGCAACACAGCAGGAAGCTGCCGAGGCCGACGAGTCGTCACAGCCCGAGCCGGCCGCAGCCGAGGACACGACGCAGCCGGCAACGGTTAGCGGGTCGATCGCAAGAGCGACCTTCACGACCGGCATCATAGAGCGCGAGCCTCGAGACATGATCGAGACCCTCGGCAACGACTCTCGCATGGTCTACTACTTCACCGAAGCGGCGGGGCTCGAGGGGACTACGCTGATCCACCGTTGGGAATATCAGGGCCGCGTCATGGCTGAGGTCCCGATCGAGATCGGCGGGCCGCGCTGGCGGGTCTACTCGACCAAGAATCTCGAGCCCGGCTGGACCGGTGAGTGGCAGGTGTCGGCCGTCGATGAATCGGGCGCCGTGCTGCAGACGACGAGCCTCACATACACGAAGGCTGCTCCCGCTCCCGAACCCGCCGAGGAAGAATCCGAGTCAGAGGTTCCGGCAAGCTGATCTAACTCTCGCTGCCGCGGCCGGGCAACATCGGTATAAAGCCCGGCTGCGCAGCAACCCTCCCCAGCCAACGCCGAACGGCCGGGTATCCATCCAGGTCGAAGCCTCCCTGATCGGCTACATGCGTGTATGCGTACAGCGCGATGTCGGCGATCGTATAGCGTCCGGCCACGAGGAAGTCAGCGTCGGCCAGGTGTGATTCCATGACACCGAGAGCGGCGTAGCCACCCTCTTTTTTCGACTCGAGAAGACGTTCCCGTTCGGTCGTCGCTTCGACGTGTCTCAGCCAAAAGCGCGACGTGGCGATGTAAGGCTCGTGGCTGTACTGCTCGAAGAACATCCACTGTAGTACCCGCGCGCGATCGATGCGCGGCTCGGGCAAGTAGTTCGTACCTTCGGCGAGATAGAAGAGGATGGCGTTGGATTCCGCCAAAGTCCGGCAGTCGTCGGTTTCGATCACCGGTATCCTGCCGTTGGGGTTCATCGCCAGGAACTGCTCCGTTCGTGATTCCCCGGCAAGGATGTCGACCTCCACCAGTTCGTAGGGTATCGCGAGGTGAGCAAGGAGCAGTCGGACTTTATAGCCGTTACCGGAGTCGAGGTAGTCGTAGAGGCGCATGCGGGCGCGTTTACGCCGGACGCGTCAGCTTGGCAAGAGAACTCGTTCGGAACAGCTCGGCGGCGGTATCAGATCACTACCTGGAAACGTGCGCGTGCGATTCGGCCGCCAGTACGCGGCCCATCAGGGCGGCCGCCTGCTCCGGATCGGCTTCGGCAAGGCGATCGTGCTGGTATCTGGCACCCTCGAAGTGGCCGATCCTGAGGTAGGCATCGGCCAGCGCGATGGTCGGAACGACGGAGCCCTTCTCGTACTCGACGGCCATCTCGAAGGATTCGACTGCCTTCAGATCGTTTCCGCGGCTCTGATGGATCAAGCCGACGTTGTAGTGGGTCTGAGGCTGGTTGGGGCTCAGAAGCAGGGCGCGCTCGAACATCACGAGAGCGTCATCGATCTGGCCCTTGGCCTTGTAGACAACGGCGATGTTGTAGATCAGTTGAGCGCTACGCTCGGGGTCCGACGGCGACATCCCTAGTGACGCCGCGGCCTGGTAGGCTTCCAGAGCCTCGTCCTGGAAGCCGAAGATGTTGGCCTGGTTTCCGAGAGCGGCGTGGGCCCGCCAGTCGCCCGCGTTGGCGACCGCCGCATCCCGGAAAGGCTGCAACGCTTCGTCCAAACTCAGCCGCAGTTCCGCGATCATGTCCGGGATCGTGTCATCGCCGGGGTTCTGTTCCAGAGCCTTCTCGAAGGCGGAAACTGCGCCCGGGTAATTGTTGATCGCCGTCAGCGCGATACCCAGATTGCGCTGTGCTTCAGGATAGTCGGGGTCGGAAGCAACACAGGCCTGGAAAGCTTGAGCCGCACGCGCCCACTGCAGCTGGTTCAAATAAGCCCAGCCAAGGCTGAAGCGGGCACCGGCATGGCTGCGGTCTATGGTGGCGGCTTCGGCCGCAGCGGCCATCGCGTTCGGCCATAGTCCTAGGTTGGCATATGCGGAGCTGAGAACGACGTAAGATTCGACCCCCGCATAACCGAGGTTGATCGCACGCGAGGCATGCTCGACCACCCGATCCCAGTCCCCGATGCTCCCGTAGATCTTGGCCAACTCCAGCTCGAGGTCTCCCTCCCCGGAGTCCACGGCCCTGCGCTCGAGGGCCTCGATATCTTCCAGCGACGCCGGCGCCGGCCAGATGCCGATATCCGGCCTTTCCTCCTGTCGCGCGGCAGAGCAGCCGCTCGAGATCATGGCCGCCAGGGTGACCCCGACCAGCGAAACAAGCGTGGTGGAAGCAATGCTACCGCGAACCCTCATCCTCTGCCTCCAGCGTCCCCTGCGGCGACGTTCGAAGATCTACAATATAGCAGACCTGCGGCCGGGAGTGGGAATACCGGGCGCTGTTAGCGTGAATCGGAGCGCCACTGCACCGAAACAACCCTGACCGGCACCGACAAGCCCTTGAGCTCGAGTTCTCGAGGTCGTGAAACCTCGAAATCGTCCGGAGCGGCCTCCACCGTATCGGTGCTGGCCAGGATATCGCCCGCCCCGCCCGCGGCGCCGATACGCGCAGCCGTGTGGACCCCTTTGCCTGCATAGTCGCCACCCCGCTTCAGAGCCTCGGCCGTATGCAAACCTATTCGCACTTGCGGGGCGAAGCCGTGCTCGACGCGATGCTTGGCAAGTATACGTTGGATCTCGACCGCGCACTCCAAGGCGGCCGCTGCATCGTCGAAGGCTACGAAGAACCCGTCCCCTTCGCTGCCGGCCTCCTCGCCGGAACGGTTCTCGAAGCAGTCCCGAAGGGTACGGTTGTGCCATTGGAGAAGGGCATCCCATGAGTCATCGCCGAGAACATCGACCAGCTTGGTGGAGTCGACGATGTCGGTAAACATGAACGTCTTGAGTGAGCGTTCGCTGTCCTTTCCGTCTTGTATAGACAGATCACGCTGCGTCTCCACAGCCGCCAGCCGTTCAGCCGCACGTCGTCCATCGGCGGAAGCCCCAACCCGCTCAAAGTTTGCCTGAGCGGCTTTGAGCTGCAGGACCGCGCCACCAAGATCACCGAGGGCCACACTGGCATCGGCAAGGAGTGCTTGGGACCTCGCCGCGTCATAAGGAGCCTCGATCTCCCACCACAATCGCCACGCACGCCGGAAGGCGTCACAGGCTTGTTGGGCGTTACCGGATTTCAATTCGAGTTCACCGCGGGCCTGGCACGCAGCAGCCATCGGTGCGGGGGTGTCGAGTTCGGCTGCCAGTTCCTCGAGCGATCCAAGAGCTTCGCGCGCGGCGCCAAGCTCATTCATTGCCAGCGCTATAGTTACCTTGGCCGGAAGCAGATTGACGCGCCCCTCCAGCATGAAGAGCGTAGTGGATTGCAGAGCTGCGTCGATCGACCTTAGAGCCCCGGCGGCATCGCCTTCAGCCAACTGTAGCTTGGCAAGAACGGGCTGAGGTTCGGTGCCCAACTCTATCGCCCGCTGACAGGCCTCCTTGGCGCCGTCGAGATCGCCGCGCCTTAGACAGATCTCGGCGATCTCCTGCTCCGCCCAACCCGCGGACAGCGGCGTGACCTGCATGAGTATCTCTTTGGCCGCCAACGCGCTCTTCTCAGCGTCTTCATACGCGCCCTTGAACCGCAAGACCTCGGCACGGTGCACACGGCACAGGCCCGGATAGTATTCGTTGGCGTCACTTCGGCACCAGCTCGCGGTGCGCTCGGTCCATTCGGCCGCACGACGCCAATCCGCACGGTTGCGACAAGCAACAATCACGCTGCAGTAGATGAATCCGGAAGCCCAAGGGCCAAGGGTTCCCGTCATCGCCGCTCCACTCGCCTCGTCGTGCAAGGCAATACCCGCCTTGGTCTCGCCCTGACTGAGCGACACATGTCCGAGGCTCAACTTCGCAAGCGCCTCCAGATCCTTGGCACCTACTCTCTTCGCGATATCGAGTGCCTGAGTGGCAAGTTTTCGTGCGCTCGCCGTGTCGCCTTGGCTCAACAGACCCATGCTGTTCATGAAGGCCAAGAGTGCGTGCTCCCGTCCCTCGGGAAGGTCGGCAAGAGAATCCACCGCGCGTGCGAAACAACCAGCGGCAACCGCGACGCGGCCGTGACTGTAAGCAGACGCTCCCAGATGTATAGCCATGCGTGCGGCGCCCGGACGATCGCCGATCTCGGCGTAGGCTCGCTCAGCGCGCTCTAGCAGGCCGACCTCTTCAGCGAAATGGCCACTCCAGCGTGACGCCCACGCGAATCGCTCGAGGTCTTCGGCGCCAAGGGGATTCGCGGCATCAGCGTCCGTGAATAGTTCGAAAGCCGACAACCATTCATGCTTGTCATAGGCTTCTTTCGCAGATTCCGTCACCGTCGACATTCGCGCCCCCCTTTTAGCTGACCCTCGGCCGGGCGTCCACGGCCGCGACGTAGGGGCGGTTGTAACTCTGAGCCGGGCTCACTAGGCTCCATTGGCGTGACGAGCAAGGAGTTCCAGGAGATGGCCGACGAGTGCCTCGAACGCGCAGCCGACTGGCTGGAGCAGTTCGACCCCGACGAGCTGGATTTCTCGACGACCGACGGGGTCGTGACCCTCGAGTTCGCCGATGGCGTGCGCTTCGTGCTCAACCGTCAGAGCGGCAACAATCAAATGTGGTTCGCGGCCGGTGTGCGGGCCTGGCACTACGACTGGGACGAGGGAAACACAGCCTGGCTCGACGACCGGGACGGACACGAACTGTTCGGCAACATCGAGCGTGTCGTCGCCGAGAAACTCGGCCGGCCGGTCTAGCCATTCCCCGCGTCCAGGAGTCAGTCGGTACGAGGCAACTCCCCCGATGCACTTTGACGGATCCCTAACCCGTGCCGCACGATGCTGCCTGGAATCAACCGAGGCGGAGGAGAAGCTCACCGCCACCGCATCAGCCGTCGAGCAGTGGCGAAGCGGCTCCCTCGAGATCGATCATGGAACAGGTGCCGGCCCACCTTTCGCGCCCGGCTATCCTCGGGCGCTTCGCCTGGTGAACCCTCTCGACGTCCCGCGGCGGCGGCTCAGCAACGACAAAGGACACATCGCCGCCGTTCACGCGCTGGCGCACATCGAATTCAACGCGATCAATCTCGCCTGGGACTGCGTTCTTCGGTACGGCGGCATGCCGTCGTCCTTCTATGAGGATTGGGTCGGTGTGGCAGCAGAAGAGGCTTTCCACTTCAGGCTGCTGATGCAGCGCCTCGTTCAACTCGGCGCCGACTACGGCGATCTTCCTGCCCACGATGGGTTATGGGAGATGGCGGAGAAGACCTCCGGCGATCTTGCTGCACGCATGGCGATGGTGCCGAGGTTCCTCGAGGCCAGGGGCCTCGACGTCACGCCGGGCCTGATCGAGAAGTTCCGCCAGGCCGGTGACCCATCCTCGGCCGCAATCCTGGAGACGATACTAAGTGACGAGGTCGGCCACGTGGCTTTGGGGTCGCGCTGGTTCCGGCACGTATGCCGGGCCCGCGGTGTCGATCCGGACGAACACTTCAAGCGGCTGCTGCGAGCCTACACCCGGGGCAAGGTGAAAGGCCCCATCCAGACTCAGCACAGGCTCGCCGCCGGCTTCAGCGACAGCGAACTCGACTACCTCCGAAGTGCTGCGGCAAAGCGCTGAATGTCGTCCATTTGGAATTCTTATCTCATCCGTTAACGCCCGCGATAGTGAGGGCCCGCAGGCTTTGATTATTCTCTTGACGGTGTAATGCTCGCCGGCACCGGCGTATAGCCCGGCCCGCCATGGCTGCTCACGACGCCCTCAAACGATTTCTTACATCGGTCATTGGCCGCAAGATGTTGATGGCCGTAACCGGCCTGCTTCTGATCGGGTTCCTCATCGCCCACATGTCCGGCAACTTGCTCATCTTCGTCAGCCCCGAGGCCTTCAACGACTACAGCCACGCGCTGATCAGCAATCCCCTCATATATATAGCCGAGTTCGGGCTGCTTGCTCTCTTCGTGGCTCACCTGGCGTCGGGCATCCTCGTCACACGCAACAACAAACTCGCAAGGCCGGTCGCTTACCAAGCAGACGAGTACGCAGGCGCCCCGAGCAGGAAGAGCATCGCGTCGTCGACGATGATCTACTCCGGGATCCTCGTATTGCTGTTCGTTCCCCTTCATCTGTGGAGCTTCAAGTTCGGCGCCTATTACGAATCGGCCGCCGACCCCGGCGTGCGTGATCTGCACCGGCTGGTCATCGAGAAGTTCGCGCATGCCGGTTACGTCGCCTGGTATGTGTTGGCGATGATAGTGATCGGGTTTCACCTCTGGCACGGTTTCGGCAGCGGCTTCGAGTCCCTCGGCGTCAAGTATCGCAAGGGCTTGAGGCGCTTCGGCCAGGCCCTCGCGGTCGTGATCGCGGGTGGGTTCACGATGATACCTCTCCTGGTCTACTTCATGGGTGAGCAACCATGAGTCTCGACGGCAGGGTTCCCGGCGGCCCCTTGGAGTCGATGTGGGACGGGTACAAGTCCCAGGCGCGCCTGGTCAACCCGGCCAACCGGCGCAAACACACTGTAATCGTCGTCGGCACCGGCCTCGCGGGTGCATCCGCGGCGGCCAGCCTGGGCGAGCTGGGCTACAACGTACTCGCCTTGACCATCCTCGACAGTCCGAGACGTTCCCACAGCATTGCCGCCCAAGGCGGCATCAACGCTGCCAAGAACTACAAGAACGACGGCGATTCCGTCTTCCGGCTCTTTCACGACACGGTCAAGGGCGGTGACTACCGCTCCCGCGAAGCCAACGTCTACAGGCTGGCGCAGCTCAGCGTCGACATAATCGACCAGTGCGTCGCGCAGGGCGTGCCTTTCGCACGCGAGTACGGGGGTCTGCTCGACAACCGTTCTTTCGGCGGCGCCCAGGTCTCGCGAACGTTCTACGCAAGGGGCCAGACCGGCCAGCAGCTGTTGCTCGGCGCCTACAGCGCGATGATGCGCCAGGTGGACACGGGACAGGTGACCCTGTTGCCACGCCGGGAGATGCTGGACCTCGTACTCGTCGACGGCAAGGCGCGCGGGGTCATCGCCCGCAACCTGATCAGCGGCGAACTCGAGCGGTATACCGCAGACGCCGTCGTGCTGTGCACCGGCGGATACGGGAACGTCTACTTCCTGTCGACCAACGCCGGCAACAGCAACGTGACCGCGTCGTGGCGGTGCGCGAAACGCGGGGCCTACTTCGCCAATCCCTGCTTCACGCAGATTCACCCAACCTGCATACCGGAAAGCGGCGAGTACCAGGCCAAGCTGACCCTTATGAGCGAAAGCCTGCGCAACGACGGCCGCGTGTGGGTCCCCAAAGCCGGAGATGACGCCCGTAGTCCCGACCAGATCCCCGAAGACGACCGTGACTACTTCCTGGAGCGCAAGTATCCGAGCTTCGGGAATCTCGTCCCGCGTGACGTCGCTTCCCGCAACGCCAAAGCGGTTTGCGACGACGGACGTGGCGTGGGTCCGACCGGGCGTGCCGTGTATCTCGATTTCGCCGACGCCGTCGGCAGGCTCGGCGAGCAGACCATCCGCGAACGTTACGGCAACCTCTTCCATATGTACGAGAAGATCACGGGAGAGGACCCTTATAAGGTACCGATGCGAATCTACCCCGCCATCCACTACACGATGGGCGGCCTATGGGTGGACTACGATCTCATGAGCAACATCCCGGGGCTCTTCGTGCTCGGGGAGGCGAATTTCTCCGATCACGGCGCCAACCGCCTGGGCGCCAGCGCATTGATGCAGGGCCTGGCCGACGGCTACTTCGTGATACCGTACACGTTGGCCAACTACATTGCCGGCTCGGAGTTGGGCGCTGCACCAACGACGGATGCCGCGTTCGACGAGGCCGAGGCGACGGTTCGCACCAACGTCGACAAGCTTCTGAGCATAGACGGCAATCGGACCGTGCTGGATTTTCACCGGGCTCTCGGCGCGATCATGTGGAATCAGGTCGGCATGGCCCGCAACGAAAAGGGGCTCAACGAGGCGCTACAGAGTGTCCGGGAGTTGCGCGAAGAGTACTGGCAGAATGTAAAGGTCGTCGGTGAAGCCGACGACTACAACAAGCAACTCGAATTCGGGCTACGAGTGGCCGACTACATGGAGTTCGCCGAAGTTCTCATTCGTGACGCGCGACACAGAACTGAATCCTGCGGCGGCCACTTCAGAGAGGAAAGCCAGACCGAGGAAGGCGAGGCCAAACGTAACGACGCCGATTTCTCCTACGTCGCCGCCTGGGAATTCAAGGGCACCGACCGGGATCCCGAGCTCCACAAGGAAGAGCTGACGTTCGAGAACGTCGAGTTGAAGACACGTAGCTACAAATGACCCTACGAGATCGGACATGAGCGAGCAGGGCGGAATGAAACTCAAGCTGCTGGTGTGGCGCCAGGCCGGCCCGCAAGCCCAAGGCAAGCTGGTCGAGTACACGGCCGAGGGAATTTCCGAGGACATGTCGTTCCTCGAGATGCTCGATATCGTCAACGACAAGCTGATCCTGGCCGGCGAAGACCCCATAGCCTTCGACTTCGACTGCCGTGAGGGGATCTGCGGCTCCTGCGGGATGGTCATCGGCGGCGTGGCCCACGGGCCCGAGCCCGGCACGACGGCTTGCCAGTTGTTCATGCGCCATTTCAAGAACGGCGACACCATAACCATCGAGCCACTGCGCTCTGCCGCCTTCCCCATAGTCAAAGATCTCGTCGTCGACAGAAGCGCCTTCGACCGCATCGTGGCCGCGGGCGGATACGTATCCGTGAATACCGGCGCAGCGCCCGATGCCAATGAGATCCCTATCGGAAAACCGTTGGCCGACGCCGCCTTCGATGCCGCCGCCTGCATAGGCTGCGGCGCCTGTGTCGCGGCCTGCAAGAACGCTTCGGCCTCTCTGTTCGTCGGCGCCAAGGTCCGCCACCTGTCCCTCGTACCACAAGGACAGGTCGAGAGGACTCGCCGTGCGACCCGCATGGTGGAGCAGATGGAAAAAGAGGGTTTCGGCGCCTGCTCCAACGAGGGAGAATGCGAAGCGGTATGTCCGAAGGAAATCGATACCGGCCACATCGCGGCCCTGCACCGCGAGTACGCGAAGGCCTGCTTCAAGGACTTTTTCGGATCCTGACCTACCTTCGTCTTTCCTCGGCCGTTGTCGCGGCTCTGTTGCTGACGATTACAGCCTGCACTACGGCGAGCAATCCACGCCGCGAAGTCCGACCTCAGACCGGTCACCAATTCGTGGACAAGATCTGGGCGACCGGGTCCGGACGTTTCATCGACAAGGACGAACTGGTGAAGCGCCTGGCGGCAGCCGATCATGTCATGCTCGGGGAACGGCATGACAACCGTGCCCACCATGACAACCAGGCCTGGATCATAGCCCATCTACTCGAGTTCGCGCGGCGGCCCGTGATCGCGATGGAGATGCTCACGCCCGACGATGAAGAGATCGTCGCGACCTATCTAAGCGAACGCCCCCGCGACGCCGCAGGCCTCGGGAAAGCCTTGGGCTGGTCGGCCCGGGGATGGCCGGCCTGGGAGAACTATCAATCCATCGCCGACGTAGCCCTCGCCAACCGTTTGACGCTGGCATCGGCGGCTCTCAGTGAGCACGAAACCGAGATCCTGCGCAGCAATCCCGACGGCGCGGAAGGCGAATGGCTGTTGAGGCGGTTGGACATTGACGGGCCCCTGGACCGGCGGGACTACGACGCCATCGCCAAAGAGATCCGGGAGAGCCATTGCGGCTACGCACCGGAATCCATCGTGCCTTCCATGGTGCTGGTGCAGCGCGCCCGTGATTCACGCATGGCCGAGAGTATGGTGCGGGCCGACGCCGGGCGGGGCACGGTGCTGATCGCCGGCAATGGCCACGTACGCACCGACCGCGGCGCGCCCGCCTACCTGCACAGACGCGACGAGAGCTCATCAGTCGCGGCGCTCGCTTTCGTCGAGGTGCGAGGCTCGTCCACTTCGCCGCGTGATTACGCTGCTGCTTTCGGTACGCAGCGCATGCCTTTCGACTACGTATGGTTCACGAAGGCCGTCGAGAGACCCGACCCTTGCGAGGAATTTCGTGAAGTACTCGAGGGGTTGGGACGCCGCGGCTCAGAGTAGGTCGCGGGAAGGACTCGGGCTCGACGCGTCTGAAGCCACACCGTCCCTGCGTACGAAAACCGCGGCGACGTCGTCTTCGAAGACACCTTCAAACTCCGGAGCCGATCGCAGCAGCGAAGCCAGAGTCGTCTTCGAGCCTGCTATGACGAGATTGGCGCGGCCGAGAGCGGGGTCTTCGCCCCAGTCGAGAGCACCGTCCCATGTGTTCATGGAACGTTCGATGAGCTTGTCACCGTAGACATTCGTACGTCCGTCCATCGACACTCGCATCTCGGGAAGCGCCCATATCAGGTAACCACCCCAGTCGAAGTGGTTGTATAGAGGTCCGGCGTACCCTTGCTCCTGCACGTGATGAACGGCCGCGACGGGGAACTTTTCCGAAACGGCATCAGCGAGAGAGCGGTTGCTCACGTCCTTGAGAGTGTAGGCTCCGGTGATCAGGGTCAGCATGATGGCCGCGCATGCTGCCCCGCGGCGGATAGAGAGGCCCAATGACTCGTTGCCGAAGGGAGCGATGTCGAACGCGGCCCGGTCTTCCCGCATCGCCTGGGCGCAGAAGGCGGCGGCGACGATAGCCACACACCAAGTGTCGCGGAGAGCCCGGAACGAAAGAAGCGCGCATCCCAACAATAGTAGAGCCGGGAAGAGCCTCAGCTGCCGCTGACGGCCTAGAGCAAAGGCGCCGGCGAGCGCCATCGACAGCACTATCCACTCGAGCGGCGAGCGGAAATCGGGCGCTCTGAGCTCACGCAGGTAGAGCCACGGCGCCCCCTGAGTGACGTACTCGTAGACAACCACGTAGATCTGCAGTCCGTATGGTGTCACCAACGTCGCAGCCAGCGATAAAACGGCTACCGTCACTATCCAGGGTGTGGAAAATCCCTCACGCTCGATCTCGAAAGGTCCCGGAGGCCGAACCCGTTCGAGGCAGGACTCGAAGACGGCCAACGCGAGCACTAATAGCCCGTAGACGAACTGTATGTGGACATTCGCCCAGACCAGGAACAGAGGAGGCAACAACAGCAGCAACACCGACCGCCCCGATTTTCTCACTGCCAGAAGTAGGTCGAGTTCGATGGTGAAGAACAGAATCGTGAGAAGGAAAGTCCTGACTCCCTGGTGACGCCAGGTAGTCACGAGCGTGAGCGCAACGAGAACCGTGGTCATCAGGAAGCCGGCACCCTGACGGCGTATGAGAGCATACAAGGCGGCGGTAACGGCCAGTGAAGCGCTGACGCTGTAAACGAACAAACCGGTGAGACCGAGGCGTTCGTAGAGTCCGTAGATCAGGACCTCGTAGAGCCAGCTGTACGCCACCCACGGGCGCCCGTCTCCGGCAAGCGAGAAAGGCTCCAGAGTCGGGACCCGGCCGTGCTCGAGGATCCACTTGCCGGTGGCGAGATGCCACCACACATCGGGATCGCGAACGGGAATGGATGCCAGGATCGGGATGATCGCCGGTGTAACGAACAACAATGCGACGATCAGAACTCTGATCGTGCCTTCATCCGGTTGGGTGCGGTAGGCGTAGGGCGGTCCCACCCTCCCATGATAGCCGAGGCCGGCCTTCGGCGGGCCATAACCTCCGTGGGGGGCTAGAGGCCGGGATGGCGCCTATACCACTCGCCGGCCTGTTCGTATGCGGAGGCGACGCGAATCAACAGCATCTCGTCGAGGTGCCGTCCGAGCAGCTGGAGGCTCAAGGGTAAACCCTCGCCGTTGAAGCCACTGGGCAGCGTGACCGACGGATCGCCCGTCAGATTGTAAGGCGCCGTGAAAGCGACCGAAGGCATGGCCAGAGCGTCTTCCACCGCCCTCTCGTCCAAAAGCTGTGCCGGCAGGGCACAGGCCGGGCAGGCTATGACGTCGACCTCACCGAACACGGCATCCATCCCCCGCCGTAGGGCCAACCTCGTGACCTGAGCCCTCGAATAGTCGGCGCCGCTCACGTTGGCGCCGCCATCGAGGTAGAGGCGAAACGCCGGACCGTAGTCCTCGGCTCGCTCGGGATACCACTGCTCGTGAACGGCGAGAGCATCCGCCGAAAAAACCGTCATCCACGCCGCCAGAGATTCCTGCATGGAAGGCATGGTGATCTCACGCACCTCGGCCCCGAGAGATCCGAGGACCTCGACGGCGTCACGCAAGGCGGCGTACACTTCAGGGTCGGTTCCCGAGGAGCAGTATTCCGGATCGATGCCGACTTTGACCCCAGCGACGCCCGCACCGACCGCGGCACCATAGGACTCCACCGGCTGAGTAAGCGAGGTCTGGTCCTGTTCGTCGCGCCCCGCCATGGCCTCGAGCATGACCGCTGCGTCTGCAACGCTTCGTGCCATGGGACCAACGTGATCGAGGGTGTCACAGAGAGGAAAGACCCCGTGACGGCTGACGCGTCCGTAAGTGGGTTTGATGCCGACGACACCGCAGGCACCGGAAGGTAGCCGTATCGATCCGCCGGTGTCGGTCCCGGTGGCGCCGAAGCAAAGCCCGGCAGCCGTGGCTACACCCGAACCACTCGAAGACAGCCCCGGCCAGCGCGCCTCACCCCAGGGATTCACGGGAGCGATCGCTTCGGGATGGTACCCGGTACCTGCGAACTCCGTCATGGTCAGCTTGCCGAGGATGACGGCCCCCGCCGCCATCAAGCGGGTCACCACCGTGGCGTCGTAGTCGGGCTCCCACTCCGCCAGAATCTTGGAGCCACAGCCCGTCACCGTTTCCTGCGTCGCACATAGGTCCTTGAGCGCCAGCGGGACACCGTGCAAGGGACCGCGGTAATCGCCGGCTGCGATCTCTTGTTCCGCTTTGCGTGCCTGCTCCAGGGCGAGTTCGGGCATCGTACGGGCGTAGGCGCCGAGCTTGCCGTTCAACGAATCGATGCGCTCGAGAAGGGCCGTGGTGACTTCGACGGGTGACAGGCTCCGGTCTCTCAACAGAGAGGCCAACTCCGTCAGGGTCAGGTAATGCAGTGGGACGTCGCTCATGACGGCGGCCACGCTGCCTGATCGTCCGGGAAGATGCCAGTATGCCGCAAGCAACCCCGATCCGACCCAAAGACGCGCCCGGCATAGTAGGCTTGCAAAGGCATCTGGCGGCTACTAGCGTTCCGGCGCCGTGGCGCAACCGCCGGGGTGCGGCACACACGCGAAGATGAGCCCAAGCGAGAGAGAAGCCGAGGTATCGAGAGCGCTGTCACGCTACTGGCGCGCCAACCTGACCGTGATGGCCGCGCTTCTGGGCCTGTGGGCCGTGCTCGGACTGGGGCTGGGCGTAGTGCTAGTCGAGAAGCTGAACTCCTTCACCCTCGGCGGCTTCCCGCTGGGTTTCTGGTTCGCGCAACAAGGCAGCATCATCGCCTTCGTAGTAATCATCCTCGCCTATGCAGTAGTGCTGAACAGACTCGATGCCCACCACCACAAAGAGATAACCAAGTCACGGATGAAAGACTGAACGGGGACCGCGCATGAGCGTAATGTCGTGGACTTACATCTTCGTGGGCCTCAGCTTCGCGCTCTATCTCGTGATTGCCTGGGTCAGCCGCGTGCGTGACACCGGCGGCTTCTACGTGGCGGGCCGCGGCGTGCCGGCCATCGCCAACGGCATGGCTACCGGCGCCGACTGGATGAGCGCCGCCTCCTTTATATCGATGGCGGGGCTGATCTCGGCCATGGGATACGCCGGAGGCGTCTACCTGATGGGATGGACGGGCGGTTACGTTCTGCTCGCTCTTCTGATCGCGCCCTATCTGAGAAAGTACGGCCAGTTCACCGTTCCCGACTTCATAGGCGACCGCTACGCCTCCCAGACCGCCCGGTTAGTGGCGGTAGTGTGCGCGGTGTTCGTCAGCTTCGTGTACGTCGCCGGCCAGATGCGCGGCGTCGGCGTGGTCTTCTCGCGCTTCCTGGAAGTCGACATCAACGTCGGCGTGCTCATCGGCATGGCCATCGTGTTCGTCTATGCGACGCTCGGGGGCATGAAAGGGATCACCTGGACCCAGGTCGCCCAGTACTGGGTGCTGATCACTGCTTACCTGATCCCCGCGATCGCCATCAGCATACGGCTCACCGGCCAGCCTCTGCCTCAGGTCGGCATGGGCAGCGAATTGGTCGGCGTCGATGGAAGCGCGGCAACGCACCTGTTGGCCAAGCTCGACCAAATCCACGCCGACCTGGGTTTTGCCAGCTACACCGCCGCCTTCACCAGCGAAAAATGGGACCGGCTCAACGTCCTGTGCGTGACCTTGGCATTGATGGTGGGCACCGCAGGCCTTCCCCACGTCATCGTCAGGTTCTACACGGTCAAGTCGGTGAGCGCGGCACGCTGGAGCGCCTTCTGGGCTCTGCTCTTCATCGCACTGCTCTACCTGACCGCACCCGCGACCGCCGCCTTCGCCCGCTACTACATGATCGAAGGGCTGCAAGGAAAGACGGCACAAGAGCTGCCCGGCTGGTTCGAGAACTGGCGCAGGACCGGCCTCATCATGTGGCTCGACGACGGCGACGGGAAGGTTCGGTTCTCGGCCCGAGACGACAACGAGATCTTCCGCAACGGGAAGCTACCGCGGGCCGAGCTCGACACGATCATGTTGGAACATCAGAAATGGGTGGACGGAGCCGGAGGCAGCGACGGACGGCCGAAGATGAAAGCCGCGGGCCTGAGCGGTCCGGACCGCGACATAATAGTGTTGGCGACTCCCGAGATGGCGGAGCTTTCGGCCTGGATCATTGCTCTGGTAGCGGCGGGCGGATTGGCGGCCGCCTTGTCGACGGCCAGCGGCCTTCTACTCGTGGTCTCCTCCGGCGTAGCCCATGACCTGTACTACCGTCTGATCAACCCTGAGGCCTCGGAAGCGACACGTCTGATGATCGGCCGAACCACCATAGGCCTGGCAGTGGTCGTCGCCGGCATCTTCGGAATATACCCGCCCGGATTCGTGGCCGAGGTGGTGGCTTTCGCCTTCGGATTGGCGGCGGCGAGCTTCTTCCCCATCATCGTGCTCGGAATCTTTTCCAAACGCGTCGGCACCGTGCCCGCAGTCGTCGGAATGGTCGTGGGCATCGCCTTCACGGCAGCCTACATCATCGGCAACCGCTTCTTCGGAATGCCGGCATGGTGCTTCGGCATCGGCGCTCAAGGCATCGGCACGGTGGGCATGCTGATCAACTTCGCGCTGACCCTGCTGCTCGCGCCGCTGTTCCCGCCTCCAGACAAGGACGTGATCGCTCTGATCGAGAGTGTCCGAGAACCGGAAGGCGCCGGACCAGCCGTAGAGATCGAAACGGCCCCGGGCCACTGACGGCTGCCGTTCAGACCTTGCCGATCAGCCGGGCGGCCGTGCTCTCCACGAAAGCGACCAGGTCATCGGCATCTTGGGCCGGCGAAAACAGTATCAGCCTGTCCACACCCATGTCGGCGTAACGCTTGGCAGAATCCACGTCGATCTCCACCGACGGAGTCACGCTTGTTTCGAGTCTACCGAGGTCCGCAGGCCGGGTGTGCTGCGCGGCTGCGGCTTCGAGACCATCGATGCAGTCGCGGGTTTGGTCATGATCGAGCATGAAACCGTACCAACCGTTAGCGTGAGTCACCGAACGACGGAAAGCAGGCTTGGACAGTCCGCCCATTACTATAGGAGGGTGCGGCGACTGATGGGGTCGCGGGTAGGACTGTACTCCCGAGAAGGAAAAGAACCGCCCGTCGTAGGCCGGCTTGGGCTCGCTCCATATCGCTTTCATTGCCTCGATATACTCGATGGTCCTCGGGCCCTTGTTGTCGAACGGTACATTGAGCGCACTGAACTCGGGTTCCAGGTAACCGATACCCACACCGAAGATCAGTCTGCCTTTCGAGAGCACGTCGACACTGGCCAGCTCTTTGGCGAGCACCAGAGGGTTGCGCTGAGGCAAGATGATGATGCCCGTGCCCAATAGAATCTTGCTGGTATGGGCCGCGATGAAGGCGAGGGACACGGCGGGATCGAGCAGCGCGGCTTCCGGGGGCAAAGGAGACGGCGGCTCGTGAGGGTCGGGAAGAACGACGTGCTCGGCCGTCCATAGAGATTCAAATCCGGCTTCTTCCGCGGTGCGCGCGACTCTCGCGGCGGATTCCGGTTCAGCGCAGGCTCCCATGTTGATGGCGAACAATCCTATCTTCATGATCGGAGTGTCTGCGTAGATGGCGCGGTTATGGCAAGCTACGGATCGTGAGCCGCTCCTCGGACAGCGCGGGTTCCACCGCTTGGGATCCGGAGCAGTACGAGCGTTTCAAGAGGGAGCGCCAGCAACCCTTCTTCGATCTGCTCGCCATGGTCGAGGCCCGGCCCGCAATGCGCGTCATAGATCTGGGCTGCGGCACGGGGGAACTGACCCGTCACCTCCACGAAACCCTCGAGGCGTCCGAAACCCTGGGCATAGATTCATCGCCGGAGATGCTCGCACGCAGCTCCGGGTGGCGGATCCCGGGCTTGGAATTCGAACTCTGTGACATCGCCGCCTTTCGGGCCGATCACACCTTCGATCTGGTCTTCTCGAACGCCGCGCTCCAGTGGATACCGGACCACCCCAAGCTCTTCACCTCGCTGGCCGCAATGGTTGCCGATGGAGGCCAGCTTGCCGTACAGATTCCCGGCAACCACCGCCACCCCTCACACACCGCTGCGCTGGCGGCCGCAGCCTACGAACCTTTTTCGAGTGCCCTCGGCGATTTCAGACTGAACTGGCCGGTGCTCGAAACGGCCGAGTATGCCGAGCTGCTACTCGCCATCGGTCTCGACGACAGTTCCGCCAAAGAGGTCGTCTATTCCCACGAGCTGCCCTCCAGTCGCGACGTGGTCGAATGGAGCAAGGGAACGCTGCTGACCGCGTATAAGCGACGCCTGCCCGACGAGCTCCACGGAGCGTTCTCGAGCCGCTACGAGGAGTTGCTGCTCGAAAGCATCGGCGAGGTGAGCCCCTATACGTACCCGTTTCGCAGAATCCTTATGTGGGGACGCAAACCGCACGCATAGACACGCGACTCCTGCGCTTCGCTACGGCGTTCGCCATGGCATGAGCAGATAACAGCCTCGCTCACCCCCGTCAGCGCCGCGAGCGCCTTGCAAGCCCGACGGCGGCAACCTATCAAGGAAATTGGCCCGCCTATGAGTTATTTCCTCGTCTTCGCGCTGCTCAGCTTCTTCATCCTCGTCCACGAGCTCGGCCACTTCTACGCGGCACGCTTCCTGCGCATACCGGTTGCGAGGTTCTCGGTGGGTCTGGGTCCGAGCCTATGGTCGGTCAAGAGGGGAGGTACGGAGTACAGGCTCTCCTGGATTCCCATCGGCGGCTACGTCATGCCCGACATCACCGAGGAGTCGGGTTTCTTCGCGTTGTCCATCAAGAAACGAATCCTCTTCGCTCTCGGCGGTCCGCTGGCCAACATCTTCGCGGCCGGCATCCTGTTCGCGATGCTCGAGATGCTCGCCGGCCCCATCACTGTAACCGAGGTACTCGGCGATGCCTTCGTGCGCACGGTCGACGCCATCGTCTCGGTGGCGTTGATCATACCGGCGTTGTTCGACAGGCCTCAGGAATTGAACGGGGTGGTAGGGATCGTCGCCGACGGTGGCGACTTCGTGGGCACGAGCATGCTGAGAGCGACCCAACTCGCCATCGTGCTGAATTTGAACCTGGCGGTTCTCAACCTGATACCCTTGCCACCCCTCGACGGCGGCAAGGTGTTCTTCTATCTGCTCGAGTCCCTCGATCTCGGTCTCGAGCGCCTGCACCTTCCGTTCGCGGCCGCAGGCTGGGTGGCGATCATCGGTCTGATCGGCTACGCGACCCTCCAAGACATCAAGAGACTGGTACTCAGCGCCCTGGCTTGAGCGCCGCTAACGGCGGCCGGCTGATCAACCGGCGGCTATGTCTTCGCCGCCGTCCACGCCGATGACGTTTCCGGAGATCCACGAGGAATCGCTGTCGACGATCAGCCCCACTGCGCGAGCGACGTCTTCGGGGGTAGTGAGCCTGCCGCCCGGATTGATGCCCAGCGCGTGCTTCTTCATATCCTCGTTGCCGGGGATCTTTCTAAGCGCCGCCGTATCGGTCACGCCCGCCCTGATGGCATTGGCCGTGATGCCGCGTGGTCCGAGCTCCAGGGCCAACTGGCGGATATAACTCTCCAAAGCCGACTTCGCCGCCGACACCATCCCGTAGCCCGGAGCGGCACGGGTCGAGCCCGCCGACGTCATCGCCAGCACGCGGGAGCCTTCTCCCATCAAACCCCTCCAGACCAGATCCTGGGTCCAGTAGACGAGAGAGTTGGCCATGACATCCAAGGTCATCGCCACCTGTGACTGCCGCGCCGAGTCTGCCTCGTCCTCGCCCACCAGAGGCTTGAGGGACCCGAAGGCCAGGGAGTGAAAGAGCAGCACGACGTCGCCGCGCCCGGCGCTGCCGGCAAGGGTGTCGAGCACCTCGCGCCGCTTGTCGGCGTCGGCTGCGTTGCTGTTGAAGAACAACGCGCGAGACCCGGCGGCTTCGACCCGGGCCTTGGTCTCCTCGGCATCGGCGATCGTCGCACGCCTATCGAGATGCACACCGCAGATGTTGATGCCCTTGGAAGCAAGGTGCCTGCAGACCGCCGCACCGAAGCCGCTCGATGCTCCCAACACCACTGCCCAGGACGAATCCGGCACCGTCATCGCGGCGACGATAGTCGCGGACAAGAGAACCCGCAACCAAGCCGCGACCCGACACCCTTTCACCAGGCACGATAAGCGTACAAGGCTGTGCGGCACGGCTCGGCTAGGTCTTGGACCTAGGGTGGGAGGTTTGATAGCCTTTTCGTTGACCGAGGCCGAGACTAGTCTGCCACCCAAGGAGGGGGATCGATGACTGAAGAGAACAAGAGCGCCGAGGAGCAACTGAACGAGGCTGTCTGGACGTGGGCCGGCCGCATCGTCATCACCCTGGTACTGATAGGCGCCGGGTTCTTCATCGGCTACATGACCTACGGCGATGCCCCGCAGGTACGCGCCGAGTTAGCCGAGGCCAAAGACGAGATCGTCAACCTCAAGAACGAGCGCGAGACGCTGTCGACCAGGATCGCCAGGGAAGCCAGGGACAAGGAGCTTTGCGAGAAGGAGCTCCGCGAACTCAAGAAGCGCTGATCGAAGACGGGGGCCATCCGGCCCCCTGACCCCTCACAAGTAGTCTACGAAATTGCCGACGGCCCCGAGCAGGGCCGTGACATCCGGGTATTCCTCACCGAGCACGAGTGCGGCCTGGTAATAGCTGGCCACCCGCTCGCGATTCTGCTCTTCCGAAGGGATGGACAGGGCGCCGGCCAACTCCCTTATGAGAGGCTGTAGCTCGAGCTTGACCTCTACCGGGATATCGTCGGAGACCGCGATCACGAGCTTGGCCCTGTCGAGAAGACGGGCGACCATCTCGGCATCGGACCTGGCGGCCACTTCAGCCGCCGTCCCCGCCGCTTCCGGAATCGACCGGCTTGGTCGGCATCTTCACGGGCCCGCTCGGAGCCGGTCCGCTAGCCTCGCCCGACTCGAGCTGGCGCTTCCAGTCGAGCATACGCGCCTTGGCTCCGGCTTCTTCAGCTTCCGAGATCTTGCCGGCACGCTGGTAGAACATCGAAAGGTTCGTGTAGGCGAGGATATCGTCGGGGTCGAGCTCGACGATGCGATTGGCCAGTGCGATAGCGTCGTCGAACTTCTCCTGGCCGAGTAACACCATGGCCTTGCCCAGGAGCGCGTCCTTGTAGTCGGGATCTATGTCGAGGCATTTCTCGAACACGGCCAGGGCTTCTTCAGAGCGTCCTTCGCCGTGCAGATCCGTGCCCTCGTAGAAGAGTTCCTCGAGTTCGGATATATCCTCGTCCGGCATGCAGATACCCTACGCGCGGGCTCGGGCAGTGCAACCCGGCCCGCTGGCGTGGCAAGCCCTCGGTAGTTGGGATCATGAGAGAAGACATTGCAGCTTTCATCGCGGCGCGAGGCGAAGGCGCGGATTTCAATTCCATGGCCTTGCGTGTCTTCTCTCACCAGTACGCTGCCTCGTCGGTGTACCGACGCTTTTGCGACTCGCGCGGCGTGACGCCCGGCGACCTCGACGACTGGCAAGCCATACCCGCCTTCCCGGCCGAGGGTTTCAAAGGCCGGATTCACGACAGTGAGGACGGAGCCGTTCGCGTCTTTCTCAGCAGTGGCACGACCCGCGGCGCCTCGGAGCGCAGCCGCCATCCGGTGTTCGAGCTCGACACTTACAAAGCATCGGCACTTGCTCACTTCAGCGACATGGTCCTACCGGACGAACCAGGGCCCATGGCAACTCTCGTCATCGGACCGACGGCCGCTACCCACCCGGAGTCTTCTCTGGGACAGATGTTCAGCTGGTGCACCGAACTGGCTGACGGCCGGCCCGTCTTGTCTGCCTTCGATTCCCAAGGACGACTCGACGTCGAAGAGGCGATCGCCTGGCTTCGCCAGAGGGCCGAGGGGACCTTCCCGACTCTCTTGCTCGGTGTGAGCTCCGCCTTCACGACCCTCTTCGCCGAGTTGCGTAAGCGCGGCCTCGAGCTGAGGCTGCCGGCCGATAGCCGGCTGGTCGACACCGGAGGACGCAAGGGCGAGTCGCACGTACTATCGGCCCGCGGGCTCGTAAAGGCGGCATGGACCTACCTACACGTGCCAGGCTATCTCTGCGTCAACGAGTACGGCATGACCGAGATGCTTTCGCAGTTCTACGACGATTGTGTGCTGAACCGTTTTCGTGGAAGACTGTCGAAGCGGGCCAAGGTAGGCCCAGCCTGGGTCGAGACCGTAGTCGTGGACCCGTCGACCCTGGCGCCTGTGCCCGCAGGGGAGGTCGGCATTCTGAAGCACTTCGACCTGGCCAACTGGGAGTCCGTATCGGCCCTTCAAACCCTCGACCTGGGGCGTGTGCGGGGCGACGGCTTCGAGATGCTCGGGCGCGCCGCGCTGGCCGAGGCGCGCGGTTGTTCCCAACTGATGAGAGCGCTAGTCGAGTAATGGAAACTGTGAAATCCGATACCACAGCGGCCGCTCCCGGAAACCCGACGCCCGGTCCCAACCTTGACGATGAGGCGGCACGCGGCCTGACTGAGTCGATCGACCGAGCACTGGCTGCGCGCCGGGTCGTTCTCGACGGCACGTCCAACGAACAGATCATCGCCGCGCTCGCCGATGCCGCCGGCCGTTGGACAGACCCGGACTACCCGCCCCGTCACCGCGCCACCACCCTTCTGGCCGAGCGGCTCAACCTGAGTAGCGGCATGCTCACCAGGGGCATCGACAACATCTTTTCGGTGATCACCAGGGAATCTCTCGAACGGCTGCTCGAAGACGAAGTCACGGATGCCTCCGACCTGGAGCAACCCAAGGTCGACGTCAACGGCAACCGCGTGAGGCTGCAAGGTCCGCGTTTGGTATTCTACTCTCTGGCCGGCAACGTGCCCGGCCTCGGCATACCACCCATCGTCGTGTCTCTGTTGGCCCGCTCGGCAGCCATACTGCGTAACAGCAGCCGCCAACCCGCGCTCACCACCGCTTTTCTTGGCACGCTCAAAGAAGAATCGCCGGCACTGGCCGAGATGATCGTGGCAACCACCTGGCCGGCCGGCGACGGTCGGCTGGAAGCCACGGCCGTGGACGCTGCTCAGCGTCTGGAGATATACGGCGAAGACGAAACCATCCGGCAGTTCGGAAGCCGCCACGGCGACAGGGCCGTGATCGCCCGCGGCAGCGCTTCCAGCGTGGCCGTCGTGCCCAGGCAATCCGATACCGACAAGTGGGCCGAGGGCCTGGCACTCGATGTGGTTCTCTATGAAGGAGCCGGCTGTCTCACCCCCAAGGCCGTCTACGTGGAAGGCGAACGCGGCAGAGCCGACCGAATGGCGAAGAGCTTGGGTCTACAGCTGTCACGCTTGGAAAAGATGTGGCCCCGGCTGAAGCAATCCCTCGACGACGAGGTACGCAGGCGCGAGATCATCGGTACGGCCGAGGCGGCCGCTGCGCGCGAGGAAGGCTCCACACTGCTGCGGGGCCGAGAGGATTCCTGGTGCATACACATCACCCGAGAAGAGAGCCTCGATCCGCGGCCGAGCCTGCGTTGCATCGACGTCGTGCCTGCGCGTGACCTCGACGAAATCATAGAAAGGCTCGGCCGAGCCGCCGTGCCCATCGCGGCCATCGGATTGGGTATGGAAGAGGACGACAAAGGCTACACCCAGGTCAACGAGCGTCTTTCAGGCTTGGGCGCGCCGTTGATCTGCCCGCCTGGGCGCATGCAAGCTCCCCCCATCGGCTGGAGCCAAGACGGGCGGCAACGGTTGGCCGACCTCCTTCAGTGGCGACCCGTCGAGTCCGCTTCCGGCGACGACGCAACGTGATCGGCACCGACGTTGAGCGCCTCTACAAGGCCTTTCTGGCCCACGTCGCACAAACTTCAGACTCGCCCATGGGTCTCGTGGTCGACAGCGCATACGGCTGCTGGATCACCACCTCGGATGGTCGCAGGTATCTCGACCTCTTGGCAGGGATAGGAGTCTCCGCGCTGGGACACGGTAACGCCGGGATCACCAGGGCCATCAAAAACCAAGCCGATCGCCACCTTCACGTAATGGTCTATGGCGAGCTGGTTCAGGAGCAGCAGGTGCTGCTGGCGGAACGACTGGTCGGGGTGTTGCCGGCGGAACTCGAGACAGCCTACTTCACTAACTCCGGAACCGAAGCCATCGAGGGAACACTCAAACTCGTGCGTAAGGCCACCGGTCGCTCGCGAGTCTTGTCGTTCCGCGGAGGATTCCACGGCGACACTCTCGGCTCGGTATCCCTGGGGGGGAATCCCCTCTACCGCGACCCCTTCGAGCCCTTGCTTCCCGACGTCGGATTCTTGCAGTTCAACGACCTGTCTTCGCTGGGCAACATCGACTCGTCAGTGGCGGCGGTCTTCGTCGAACCCATCCAAGCCGAAGCCGGCGTCGTACTTCCGGAGCCGGGCTTCCTGCCGGCTCTTCGCGAAGCCTGTAGTGCTGCCGGAGCGCTTCTCGTCTTCGATGAAGTGATTACCGGCTTCGGACGCACCGGACATCTGTTCGCCATGGAGCACGAGAACGTCACTCCCGACGTACTGGTTCTCGCCAAAACCCTGGGTGGCGGCATGCCCCTGGGGGCGTTCGTGACCTCCCGGCGGCTGTGCCGGGTCCTCAGTGAAGATCCGCCCCTCGGCCACGTCACGACCTTCGGTGGCCACCCGGTATCCTGCGCCGCGGGGCTCGCCTGCCTCGATCAGATAGTGGAGGAACGGTTGAGCGAGCGTGCCGAACAAGCCGGTGATAAGTTCGCGGGCATGATCAGCGAAGCGCTGCCGGCCTCTGCCTTGAGCGAGGTCCGGCACAAGGGCCTGCTCCTGGGCCTCGAGATGAACAGTGCGGCCACGGCCGCCGCTTTTGTCTCAGGCTGTCTCGATCGCGGGTTGATTCTCGGCTGGACGCTTCACGACGACCGTGTCGTGAGGCTGGCGCCGCCCCTCGTCATCAGCGACGCGGAACTCGAGCGCGCGGCCGACACCATGCGCGAGGTCATCGAAGCGATAGCGTAACAGCGATCGTCACGCCTGCTGCATCAAGTAGGCACGTATGAAGGGATCGATGTCGCCGTCGAGGACCGCATCGGCGTTGCCGATATCGAGGCCGGTGCGCGTGTCCTTTACCAGCCTGTAGGGATGCAGGACGTAGGAACGAATCTGGCTGCCGAAGGCGTTCTCCATCTTGTCGGGCCCGATCTCTTCCATCTTTTCCTGCTGCTTCTGGCGTTCGAGCTCATATAGCCGCGCCTTGAGAACCTTCATGGCCGTCGACTTGTTCTTGTGTTGAGAACGTTCGTTCTGACACGCGACGACGATACCGCTGGGAATGTGGGTGATGCGCACGGCCGAATCCGTCTTGTTGACGTGCTGACCGCCGGCACCGCTGCTGCGGTATGTATCTATGCGCAGATCGTCTTCGTTGATGTCGACCTCGATGCTGTCATCGAGCTCGGGGAATACGTAGACGGCGGCGAAAGACGTGTGGCGCCGTGAAGCGTTGTCGAAAGGCGATATCCGCACCAGCCTGTGCACGCCCGCCTCTGCCCGCATGTAGCCGTAGGCGTAATCGCCCTCGATGGTGAAGGTTGCGGACTTCAGACCCGCTCCTTCACCGGGCGTGTAGTCGATTATTCGCGTCTTGTAACCGCGGCGTTCGGCCCAGCGAAGGTACATGCGCATGAGCATGTCGCCCCAATCCTGAGACTCGGTCCCGCCGGCACCGGGACTTATGGTGACAATGGCGTTGCTGATGTCGTACTCGCCCGACAGCATCCGCCGCAACTCCATGTCGGCGGCTTGCTCTTCGACCTTCGGCAAGAGGCTGTCGAATTCCGCGGACGCGTCGGCATCGCCGCCCTCGGCCATCTCCATGTAAACACCGAGGTCCGAGACCACCTGCTCCAACTCTTCGTAACTGCGGATCTTGGCCTCGAGGCTCGAACGCTCGCGCAGCACTTCACCGGCCTCGTCCTTGTTGTCCCAGAGCGAGGGATCCTGGCTGCGCTCGTCGAGCTTTTCGAAGTCTTGCCTGAGCTTGCTTAAGTCAAAGATGCCGCCCGAGAAGTCCGACTTGCTCCTCGAGGGCGGTAAGGCGATCTCGCGCGTCTTCGATCATCCTGAACTCAAGATTCCATGGCGCGGCTAGCGGATCAACAATCCACGGAGCCGGATGCGCACAGCGATGAGGCCCGCCAGAGCGGCCAGGCACACGTACACGAACAGGTCGCCGATGAGGGTGTAGATCCCGCGGACGCCACCGAGGTTGATGCTGTCGACGACCACGTCTTGCACGAACAGGTCGGTGGCACCGCGTATACGCCCGTCGATGCCGATGACCCCGGTTATGCCGGTGCTGGTCGAGCGCACTATGGGCACGCGGTTCTCGATCGCACGTAGAGCGACCATGGAGATGTGTTGGTAGGGCGCAGAGGTCCCGCCGTACCAGGCATCGTTGCTGATGTTGACGAGGAAGTCGGCGCCGGCCGTGACGAAGGACCTGGTCAGTGCGGGGAAGATTCCCTCGTAGCATATCAAGACGCTGAAGCGCGCCGGGCCTCCCCCGTTTCCGGCCACTTGGGGCCCCTCGAAGACGTCGTATTCGAGGCCGCGCCCGAACTGCCCGACCGATTGCACCGCGACGTCGACCATACCGAAGAGCCCGAACAGCGGGATGTATTCCCCGAACGGCACCAGCTGGATCTTGTCGTATGGCCCAGCCAAGGCACCGGAAGGCGTTACCATCCAGGCCTGGTTGTAGGCCTTAGGCGGCCCACCGTCGCGGCTGTCGTAACCCGGCGATCCGACCAGCAACGGAACATCGTTCTCGACCGCGAAGTCGGCCAGGCGTTGTCTGCGCGGATCGCGTGCAAGCAGAAACGGCACGGCCGCCTCGGGCCATACGACCATACGGGCGCCGGATTCCACTGCGCGACTGCTCAGCTCGAGATAAGTGTCGATGGTCGAATCTTGATTGGCGGGATCCCACTTCTCCGACTGGGCGATGTTGCCCTGCAGCAAGCCGACCTTCAGCGTCGCTGCGTCATCGGCGCCAGGCAAGGTGGCGAGCCTTATCCCGCCGAAGGCGACGGTAATCAGCACCGCCCCCGCAACCGCAACCGCCAGGCGCCGGTGTTTGCTCACACCGCCGATAAGGAACTCGGCAAGAGAAGCGTTCACGAAAATCAGCAGGGCCGAAATCGCGTAGACCGAGCCGAGCTCGGCAAGCTGGGCTACTGCTAAAAAGCGGTACTGGGAATAGCCGAGTGACGCCCAGGGAAAACCCGCAATGACGAAGTTGCGCGACCATTCGAGTACCACCCAAACGACGGGATAGGCGACGACCCTGCTTATCCCCGCGCCGGCCAACCATTCGCCGACCGCCGCGCAAGGAGCGAAACTGACCAGCCCCGACACTGCGGCGGCGAGCAGGACGAGGAGCCCTACCGCGGCAGCTTCGTTGATCACCGTATAATTCGAGATGGTGGCGGGTATCCAGTAGAGGACCGCCAGATTGAAGACGAACCCGAAGACGAAGCCCCACCCGTAGGCCGCCCCGATACCCCGTCCTCTGACGGCAAGCAGCCAGGGAACCAAGGCCACCCATGCAAGCGGCCAAAAATCCAGGCTGGGGAAGGCGGCCGCCAATGCCAGCCCGCCGACGACCGTCGATAAGAGAAGTCTCGGACCTGTCACGCCGCCCCGTCCCCGGCACAGGGATGACCGGCTTCACGAAGCACCGACGATACTCTTTGCTCTTCCCTCTGCATCCTTGCGGCCTCTTCGGGGCCCGCCTCGTGATCGTAACCGAGCAAGTGAAGCAGGCCGTGAACGAGCAGGCGATTCAGCTCCTCCTCGCCGGTCCATCCGCCGGCCCGGGCCTGGCGCTGCGCCGTCTCGAAAGAGATTACCACGTCGCCGAGAATCGCCGGACGGGCTGATCCTGCTTCGTCGCTGTCGAGTTGCGGAAAAGCCAGAACGTCGGTGCTGACATCACGGCCGCGGTAGCGGCGGTTCAGCATCCGGATCTCGGCGTCGTCTACGATCGACACGGCCAGTTCATCGCCGGATCGGCCCAGGCTGGCGAGAATACAGAGCGCGGCTTCCTCCAAGTGTTGCGCCTGAGCTCTCGCGTCGGGAACGACTGACACGTCCACGGGCATGGCTTAGTGGCTCACCTGCGCGCCGGCGCCTCAGTCCGAAGAGTCGCCGCCTTCCTGCTCGCCGCCGTTGGCCTGCTCGTAAGCGCCGATGATGCGCTTTACCAGAGGGTGGCGCACGACGTCGCGCTCGTCGAAATAGACGAAGGCGATGTCGGCAATCTCGCTGAGCACTTTACGCGCGTCGTTGAGCCCGGACATTCTTCCTTCAGGCAGGTCGATCTGGGTGATGTCGCCGGTGATGATGGCTTTGGAGTCGAATCCGAGGCGCGTCAGGAACATCTTCATCTGCTCGCGCGAGGTGTTCTGGGCCTCATCGAGTATGACCACGGCCTTGTTGAGGGTACGTCCGCGCATGAAGGCCAGCGGCGCGACCTCCACTGTTCCGCGCTCGACCATCTGCCCCGCCTTGTCGGTGCCGACGAGAGTGTAGAGCGCGTCATAGAGAGGGCGCAGGTAGGGATTCACTTTCTCGGCTAGATCACCCGGCAGGAACCCGAGCTTCTCGCCGGCCTCCACTGCCGGGCGAGTGAGGATGATGCGCTCGTACTGCCCCTTGACCAGCGCCGCACAAGCCATGGCCATGGCCAGGTAGGTCTTTCCCGTTCCGGCGGGCCCGATCGCGAAAACGACGTCGTGCCTGTTGATCGCCTCGACATAGCTTCGCTGGTTGACGGTCTTGGGCGAAATACTCGTCCGGTCGCTGGCCACGAACACGGGAGCCTGCAGAACTTCTCTCAGGTTCGCCTTGCTGTTGTGGCTCAGGATGTCTATGGCACGCGTAACGTCGTCGGGCCCGAGCGAGGCGCCCGGTCCCACCAGAGCGTAGAGCTCGGTAAGCACCCTGCCGGCGAGGTCTCTTGCCGGCTCGTCGCCCGTGATGCTTATTCCCGAATCGGTCAGGGCCACACTGACGTCCAGCGCCGTCTCGATGGTCTTGACGTTGAGGTCGTGACTGCCGAAAAGGGTGTGGAGACGCCTCGTGTCCGCGAAGTCCAGCTTAGACGATGATTTCGTTGGCCTTCTCCAAGAGCGCGTCCAGGCCGTCGGCGTTCTTGCCACCGGCCTGAGCAAAGTCGGGCTTGCCTCCGCCACGGCCGTCGACAATAGGCGCCAACGTCTTGACGATGCTGCCCGCGTTGAAGGTGTCGGTCTTGTCCTTGGTCACCGCCACCGTCAAGGCTACCCCGCTGTCGACCTTCGCCGCAAGCACGACCACACCTGTGCCGAGCTTGTCCCGAACCTGGTCGGACAGCGTCCGCAGGGCCTTGGCCTCCACACCGTCGACTCGCGCTATCACTACCTTGGCGCCGTCGACTGAACGGGCTCCCGCAACGACATCATCGACGAGGTGGGAGGATCTGCGCTTCTGCGAGTCCGATATCTGCTTTTCGAGTTCCACCTGCCGGGCCAGCAGCCTCTCGACTTTCTCGATCGTTTCGCGTTCCGGGCTGCGCAGCAGCGAGCCTATCCGCCTCAGGATGGAATCGTGTTCACGTACGAGATCCAGAGCATACCCGCCCGTCGACGCCTCGACGCGCCGGACTCCGGCGGCAACACCGGTCTCCGAGTACAGACGCAATAGTCCGATGTCGCCGGTGCGGCGCACGTGGGTCCCGCCGCATAGCTCAACCGAATAATCTCCCATGCGAACGACACGAACGACGTCGCCATACTTCTCGCCGAAGAACGCGATCGCGCCGGCCTCGATGGCGTCGTCGTAGGGCATCTCCTCGTCGCGCACTTCCATGTTGGCGCGGATCATCTCGTTCACTTCGCGTTCGATGTGATCCAGGAGGTCGCGGCTGACCGGTCCCTCCTGCGTGAAATCGAAGCGCAGTCTGACCTCCTCCACGAGGGAGCCGGCCTGGCGGACTCCCTTTCCGAGATGGTTGCGCAACGCTGCATGGAGCAAGTGCGTGGCGGAGTGGTTCAACCTGATCGCCTCTCGCCGGGACGCATCGATGGCGAGCACTACCTCGTCACCGACCTGCAACGCGCCGCTTACGATGCGGGCGCGATGTACGATCACGTCACCGGCAGGCTTCTGTGTGTCCCAGACTTCGAGCACGGTGTCGGAACCGCGCGTAATGCGGCCGGTGTCGCCCACCTGTCCGCCCGACTCGCCGTAGAACGGCGTCCGCGAAACGACGATATCCACATCGTCGCCCTCGACGGCCTCTTCACGCAGCTCGCCGCCCGCTGATATCGTCACCACGTTGGATTGGCCCTGGGTCTCGAAGGAGCCTTCGAACCGGGACCCCCCTTCTTCTCTGGCCTTGGCCAACAAGGGCGTGAAATCGGCGGCGCCGTGTTTGCGCACCTGGGCTTCGCGTGCACGGTCGCGCTGGGCGTTCAGCGCACCATCGAAGCCGGGCCTGTCTACGGTCATCCCGCGCGAGCGCAAGATGTCCTCGGTCATGTCGAGAGGAAATCCGTAAGTGTCGTAGAGACGAAACGCGATCTCGCCGGGCAGCACCGTGGCCGTGTCCGCCAAACGTGACAGCTCTTCGTCGAGATGCACCAGGCCCCGGTCCAGAGTCAGGCCGAACTTTTCCTCTTCGGTGCGCACGGCATCGACGATACGGCCTTCGGCAGCGGCGAGCTCGGGATAAGCATCCGCGAGACTGGCGACGGCACTGCGGCAGACCTCCCAGAAGAACGGGCCCTCCAGGCCGAGCGACTTACCGTGGCGCGCCGCGCGGCGGATGAGGCGTCTCAGCACATAGCCGCGCCCTTCGTTGGAGGCGCCGATCTCGTCGGCAATCATGAACGATACGGCTCGGCTATGATCGGCCAGCACCCGGAAAGAAACATCGAGTTCGGGATCGGCACCGTAGCTCTTGCCCGAAAGGCCTTCGGCCGACGAGATCACCGTACGAAGGAGGCTTCCGTCGTAGTTGCCGTCGACCCCCTCGAGCACCGCGGCGATTCTCTCCAGGCCCATGCCGGTGTCGACGTGCTTGGAGGCCAAATCGTGGAGCTTGCCGGACTCGTCTCGCGAGTACTGGATGAAGACGAGGTTCCACAGCTCTATGTAGCGCGCGCAGCCCGCATTGACGGCACACTTGTGGCCCTTGACTGCGCTCATGTCGCAGCTGCCTTCGCCCCGGTCGATGTGTATCTCCGAGCAGGGCCCGCAAGGGCCGGTGTCTCCCATCTCCCAGAAGTTGTCCTTCTCGTCGAAGCGCAATACCCGGGCGGGATCTATGTCCGTGAGCTTGGGCCAGAGCTCGGCGGCTTCGTCGTCGCTGTTGAAGACGGTCGCATAGAGCTTGGTCCTGTCGAGGCCCCAGACGCCAGTAAGCAGTTCCCAGGCCCATTCGATCGCCTCGGCCTTGTAGTAGTCCCCGAAAGACCAATTGCCGAGCATCTCGAAGAAGGTGTGGTGGTAGGTATCACGCCCCACTTCTTCGAGATCGTTGTGCTTTCCGGAGATGCGCAGGCAACGCTGACTGTCGGCGACGCGCGGGTGAGGCGCCTCGGTAGTACCCAGAAAGACGTCCTTGAACTGCACCATCCCGGCGTTCGTGAACATCAGCGTAGGGTCACCGGCGGGCACCAGCGAAGCGCTGGGTACTATGAGGTGCCCTTTGGACTCGAAGAAGTCGAGGAAGCTCTTTCTTATCTCAGTGCCGAGCATGACCGAACCGCTATCTTACGCTGACTACAGCGATTCTCGTAGCAAATCACATATCAGCTCGGCCTGGAAACCTCGGTTGGACAAGTGCCTGGCGGCCGCATCGCCGCGGGCAGATGACCCTGAGCGACGCAAGAAGGCCTCGAGAGCTTCTCGAGCATGACGCCTCTCGGTATCGTCGTCGATGAGGCGCGCCAGAACTTCGTCGGCGACATCGGCTTCGATCCCGTCCGACAAAAGCTTGGCGCGTATGTATGAGACACCGTAGTGGCGGCGGGAGAAACGCTGGCGCACGACGGCTTCGGCGTAACCTCGGTCGTCGAGCAAACCCAACTCGTCGAGCCGCAGCAACACGGGCTCGATCTCGTCGGCATCGAACTTCTCGCCGAGACGGTGCTCCAAACGTCGGCGAGAGTACGGACGCCGCCCCAGCATTGCCAGGGCGGCGTCCATGACGTTCTGTCGGTGCTTACTTGGCGGCACGCGCCTTCTTGGCGCCCTTTCTTTCCTGCCCCTCACCTTCTGATCCACCGCTGACCACGGTCAGGTTGGGGGCGCCGCTGCCGAGGCCCAGCGCTTCGCGTAGCTTGCCCTCTATCTCTCCGGCCATCTTGGGCTGTTCGCGGAGATACTCGCAGCAAGTCTCACGGCCCTGGCCGAGCCTCTCACCGCCGTAAGAATACCAAGAGCCGCTCTTTTCGACGACGCCCATTTCCACACCGAGGTCGAGCAGCTCACCGGCTTTGTTGATGCCCACGCCGTACATGATGTCGAATTCCGCTTCTCGGAAGGGAGGCGCCATCTTGTTCTTCACCACTCTCACGCGCGTGCGGTTACCGACCACCTGGTCGGCCTGTTTGATCGACGCGATCCGGCGTATGTCGAGACGCACCGACGAGTAGAACTTGAGAGCGTTGCCGCCCGTGGTCGTCTCGGGATTTCCGAACATGACGCCGATCTTCATACGGATCTGGTTGATGAAGACCACCATCGTCTGAGAACGCGATATGGTTCCCGTGAGCTTACGCAAGGCCTGAGACATGAGGCGTGCCTGCAAGCCCATGTGGGAATCTCCCATCTCTCCCTCTATCTCGGCTCGCGGAACCAGAGCGGCCACCGAGTCGACCACGACGATGTCGACGGCACCGCTACGCACCAGCGTTTCGGCAATCTCGAGGGCTTGCTCGCCGTTGTCGGGTTGGGAGATCAACAGGTCGGCGGCCTTCACACCGAGCTTCTTCGCATAAGTCACGTCGAGGGCGTGCTCGGCATCGATGAAAGCGGCAATACCGCCGGCCCTCTGGGCTTCGGCGACAGTCTGCAACGCCAACGTCGTCTTACCCGACGACTCCGGGCCGTAGATCTCGATAACGCGGCCCTTGGGCAGACCGCCGGTGCCGAGGGCGACATCGAGGCCGAGGGAGCCGGTTGATACCGTGGCAACATCGGCGCTGCCCGCCTCGTCGCCGAGGCGCATGACCGAGCCTTTGCCGAATTGTTTCTCGATCTGGCTTACGGCCAGATCCAAGGCTTTCGTTCTCTCTTCCACTGACATGTTCTTCTCCTCCTCGTCTGTTAACTCTCGGCATCACCGGCCTCGAGGCTCACGTCCGTCAACGCGGTGTAGCGTGATCCGCTCGCCTGAAGCTCGCTGCGATAAAGGACTATCCTGTCCACCAATAACTCTCCGAAACACGATTGCCGGCACTCGGTCATCTTTTCTCTCAGGCCCCGAGAGATCTTCCCGCGGCGGACTCGGCCGACTGTAAGATGCGGTTTGAAGACTCTGTTCTCACGCTCGAAGCCGTGGGCGGCCAGCGCGGAATCCAGCCCGGACGCAAGAGCTGCAAGAGTCCCGTCGTCCTCGATACCGGCGGCAACGACCCGAGCACGCGAACCCGGTGGCAGAGTTATCAGGCCCTTCACATCGGCGGCGAAACGGCCGTGGGGCAGTGCCGCCGATTCCATCGCCGAGCTCAGCCTTCCCAGCATTTCCCGTTCACCGCTACTCGACGCCTGCATGTCCACGTCTCCCAAGAACTTCAAGGTGATGTGCCAGTTCTCCGGTCGGCTCCAGCTCATCTTGTCCCGATTGCCCGCGGCCGCCTCCTTGAGTACGTCCACCGCCGCTTCCAGTCGGTTGCGAATGTCCTCGCCGATGTCGACGGCTACGAAGCACCGCCACATCTCTCTCGCTCCGCCGGCATCTCCACTGCCGCTTTCCATGCTCACGACTCACGTCCTGCGCGGCCTGGCCCGCTTGCCGAAATTCGCCTCCAGCGGGTCGAGTCCGAGAAGATGTCGACGAACCCAATCGAGGGCGACTTGAGCGGTCAAGGTCTTTACCCAGTCCCGTGTCCCCCTCAGGGAGTACATTCGTGATGCGACACCGTCGTCGCCGATTTCATCAGCCGCAATCGCAAGGGCCACCGTGCCCACCGGCTTCTCGGGCGTCCCGCCTTCCGGACCCGCTATTCCGGTGGTCGCCACGGCTATGTCGGCACCCGTGAGCTTGCGCGCTCCTTGGGCCATTTCGCAGGCGGTCTCTTCGCTGACGGCACCGAACATAGCGATCGTCGAGGGGCTTACGCCAAGAGAATCTTGTTTCATCTCGTTGCTGTAGGAGACAACCCCGCCCATGTAATACGTGGAGCTACCCGCTACGTTGGTGATGCGGTTGCCTATCAATCCGCCCGTGCAGGATTCGGCGGTGGCCAGAGTCTTGCCCGCATCGCGAAGCAACGTACCCACCACCGCCTCCATCGTTTCGTCGCCTTCGGCGAATATGGTCCCGCCCAGCCTTGATCTGATGGTTTCCGACAACGCATCCAACTGCCGTTGTGCGTCCGTCTCTTCGTCGGCACTGACCATCACCCGCACCGCTATCTGCGGAAAGCTGGCCCTGAACGACAGCCTGCCTTCGGATTCGTCGACGGCGCCCTCGAGGGCCTCGTCGAGAGCCGATTCGCTCATGCCGAAGGTCTGAAAGGTACGGGAGAAAAACCGGGTGCCGTCGGTCTGTTCGACCAGCCAGGGAACGACATCCTGGTCCAGCATGGCCTTCATCTCCCGCGGCACACCGGGCAAGACCACGGCAGTCGATGTCGAGCCCGAGGCCTCCAGCGGGAGGCGATAGCCCGGGGCCGTCCCCAAGGCGTTGGGAATGATGGTCGCACCGTCGGGGATCATTGCCTGCTTGAGGTTGTTGTCGGGCATGGTGCGGCCCATGGCTTCGAATATCTGGCGGATGCGTTCGGCCTCGGAGTCGTCGAGGTGAAGATCCACGCCGGCTACCCGCGAGATCGTCTCGGTCGTCAGGTCATCGGCGGTGGGGCCCAGGCCTCCCGTCGATATCACTACGGGTGCCCTGGCCAAGGAGTCCCGCCACGCCTCCTCGATCCGGCCGGAGAAGTCTCCCACGGTAACGACGGTCACGACCTCTATCCCTACGGAAGCCAGGCGATCGGCTATGAAGGAAGCGTTGGTGTCGACGGTACGGCCCTGGACCAACTCGTCCCCGGTCGAGATTATCGCGGCAGTCTTGAAGCTGGTGGGGGCGGAACTCATCGAGAAGTCGTAGTTTCGTCTTTTTTTCGCCCCGATTCAACCCCGACTGTGGCCAAATCAGACGATGGCAAAGGAACGCAGCAGGCGCAGACACAAGAAAGCGTAGAACCCGGCTACTACATCATCGACCACGACGCCGTAGCCCCCGGGCAAGGCCTCGGCAGCCCGGGCGGGAAAGGGCTTGAGGATGTCGAAGATGCGAAAGAGAAGGAATCCAACCACCAGCACCGGACTGTTGAGAGGATGGATGGCGGCGACTGTGATGAGGAAGCCCACTATCTCGTCGACCACGACCCTGGATGGATCCTTGGACGCGAATATTTCGCAGCATCGGCCCGCCGCCCATACGGCCACGGCGAAGGCTGCCGCCAGCACGGCGGCGTAGGCGGTAGCGCTGACCGAATAGAGCGACGCCAGGGGCACGGCCAAGAGAACGCCCGGAAGGGTGCCCACAGTACCAGGGGCGTAGGGCGCGTATCCTGTGTAGACGCCGGTTCCTACCAGCCTGGCGAGAGTACTCACTCCTCGGATTCGAGGCGCCAGGCGCAGTTGAGCAAGAGTCCCCCGGTGACGACCTCGACGAGGAAGCCCAGCCAACTGGTGAGACCGGGCGTATCCGGCGCGGTGAAGGTTACGGCGGCTCGTCCCGCTGCCAGACCGAAAAAGATCACCGCCACTGCCATGAGCAGGGCCACTCCCACCCTGTCACGCATGCGGGTGGCATAGAAAACGATGGCTCCGATGGCTACCCACTGGCCACCGAACGCCGCTCCGATCTCGCCGAAGCCGTTATGGTTGGGATTGAGACCGAAGGCTTGGGCCACGGTCAAAGGAGTGAGCAAGGCAATGGCCCCGAACAGCACCATCAGCCCGCTGATTATCCTGGCGAGTTGGATCGCGTTCATCCCCGTCACCTCCGCCTACCCAAAACTACTTGCGGCCAGAGCCGCGGGCAAGCGTCAACGGCTGGATCTCAGGAGCACTCGAGGACGACTTGCTGCCCGACCGAGCTCTGCAGGACTATCAACGCATCGGAAGCGGTCATGGTCAGGCTGGCATTGACATCGCACTCGCAGAGGCTGCACTGGGCCTGGCCCACCGCTGCCATCAACACGAACAACGCATCACTTGCCGTGGGAGGCAGTTGCTCGGTCACAGGCGAGCCGCAGGAACAGTCGTTGACCCGAAATATCTCGTTGCCGCCATCGGCGTTGGTACCGGCAAGATCGCAGTCACTCTCGAACACTACGGTCTCACCGCCGGCTGCGAACGTCGACTGAGCGCTGGTGCAGCCGGCGCCGTCGGTAACCTGTGTCACCTGACCGGACTGCGCGGTGAACACCTCGAAGCTCTGGTCGGGATTGCCGCCCGTCGGATCGCAGAAACTCGTGAAGGTGACACTCGCACCGTCCGAGGAAATCGACGGCTCCACGCTGGAGCACTGGGTGACCCCGGGATCGTCGCTGATCTGTACGATGTCCAGAGCGGGATCGACGGTAAAGACCTCCACGCTACCGTCTCCGTTGGAACCGCTCAGGTCGCAATCACTCTCGAAGGCAACCACATCGCCCGTGCCGCTGATGGAGGGAAGGAAACTGTCGCAGTTGTCGTTTCCGAAGGTGAGTCGCGTGACCACCCCGAGGGATGTGACCGAGAAGATCTCGGCGATCTGGTCGTCGTTGTCAGCGGTCAGATCACAGTCGCTCTCGAAGGCCACGACGCTGCCGCCGGCGTTGATGCTCGGGAAGAAGCTTCCGCAGAAACTGAACGAGGTATCGTCCGTGAGCTGAGTCGCCACACCGGCCGAGGACACGATGAATATCTCGCTATTGCGGTCTGCGTTGGCGCCGGTCAGATCACAGTCGCTCTCGAACGCTACGGTAGCGCCGTCTAAGCTGCTCGACGGAAATCCGTTCGAGCAGGAGGTGGAGTCGGTCAGCTGGGCGGTGACGGCGCCGTCGATCTGGAATATCTCCACGTTGCCGTCGGCGTTGGCGCCGGTCAGGTCGCAGTCACTGTCGAAACTGACGATCTGTCCCAAGGAACCGGCAACCGGGTTGGCGTTGGTGCAGCCGGTGGTGTCGGTCAGCTGCGTGACTACGCCGTCAGAGCCGGCACGGAACACTTCTCTGTTGCCGTCGGCGTTTCCTCCGGTCAGGTCGCAGAGCGACTCGAACACGACAACCGACGAGAGGGCGCTTGCCGAAGGAGAGGCGCTTTCGCAGGCCCCGCTCGGGTCGTTGCTGACTTGCTCGAGGGCGGCTCCGGCCTGGGCGGCGGGCAGCACTAGAGTCGCCAACAGAGTCAGTGTTCCCGGAAACAGGGCCAGGCGGAGGCCCGCCTGTGTTAAGGTCCTAGTCAACCTTCCCTAGAAGTTGACACCCATCTGCGGGGTTGTCCAGGTACCTGGGATCATTGTTTTACAGGCTTTTTCGAGGGATCCGCATGCGGGTCGCCATGTAATCGGCGCCGCGCGGAGCTATCGGCCGCCATCCGCGGCCTCCGCTGTCTCGTTCGGCGGTTACCCGCTACTGTGGCTGATTCGACCCCGTCGCCGCCCGTCCCGGAGCGGGCGGAGATCCAACAGGCGCGATGAACAAGCAACCGGCACCAAGCCGGGCTGGCCAGGCCGGCCGCGGAGGAAGATGAAAGAGTTAGAAGTAGCCAAAGAAGCGGCACAGGCGGGAGGTGCCATCGTCCGCAAGTACTACAAGGGTGATTACGAAGTGCACGAGAAGGCACCCGACAACCCTCTGACCGTTGCCGACACCGAAGCCAACTCTGCAATCAACGAGATCGTAACCCGAGCCTTCCCCGATGACGGCTGGCTGTCGGAGGAGACCCGCGACACCACGGAGCGCCTGTCGAAGTCGAGGGTCTGGATAGTCGATCCTCTCGACGGCACGAAGGAATTCACCCAGCACATACCGGAGTTCTGCGTGTGTGTGGCGTTCGTCGTCGACGGCGTGGCGCAAGTAGGCGTGAGCTACAACCCGGTGGAAGACAAGATGTTCGCGGCCGCACGGGGCGAAGGAACCACACTCAACGGTGAGAAGGTCAGGTGCACGCAGCAGGACTCTCTCGCCTTGGCAACCGTGTTGGCGAGCCGCTCGGAAGTAGGCCGCGGAGAGTGGGAGGACTACGAAGAGCTCATGAACGTCAAACCGACCGGAAGCGTCGCCTACAAGTTCGCCCTGATCGCCGCCGGCGAGTACGACGCTACCTTCTCGCTCACGCCCAAGAACGAATGGGACATCTGCGCCGGCACGGTGCTGGTCGAGGAGGCCGGCGGCGTCGTTACCGACCGTTACGGAAAACCGCTGACGTTCAACAACGCCAAGACCCTGCTACCGGGGCTCATAGCGACCGGCCCGCGCCTGTGGGGGCCGACTCGCGACGTCATCAGAGAAAAATCAGGGGAGTAAGAGAACCCGGCCCTCAGAGCTTGGGCAGAGACGCCAGCAGTATGCTGCCGGCGGGATCGGCCTCGGCCCTCGCATAGGCCTCGTCGGTCGCCGAGATGGTCAGCTTGTGGGCCATGAGATGAGCGCCCGTCAACGACTCGGTACGCGGCAGGTTGGCCTTGAGCGGATCGATGTACTTGCCGTTCTTGTACATGGCGAAGTGGAGATGGGGTCCGGTCGCCAGCCCCGAGGACCCGACGTAGCCGATCACCTGGCCTTTCTTCACCCAGCCGCCGAGCTTGGTGCTGGCGGCGATCCGCGAAAGGTGCGCGTAACCCGTCTCGTAGGTCTTGCCGTGACGGATCTTTACAAAACGGCCGTTGCCCCCGTGCCAGCCCGCCTTCACCACTTTGCCGTCGGCCACGGCTTTTACCGGCGTGCCGGTCGAGGCCGCGAAGTCGACTCCGTAGTGAGGACGGCTTCTCTTGAGTACGGGATGAAATCTCTTGTTGGAGAAGTGGGAGCTGATGCGCGAGAAAGAAACCGGGTAACGGAGGAAGAAGCGGCCTAGACCGTCGCCCTTGCGGTTGAAGTAACCCTTGATCGCCGCTTTCTCGTCGGTGTAGTAGAAACCTTCGTGCATCTTGCCGCGGTTTGCTAGCTGCACCGACAGCACGCGGCCGGCCGAAACCTTGTCGGATCCTTCACGGCTGAGCTCTTCGTAGGTGATCTTGAAGCCGGCGCCGGGACGCAAGTCACGCGAGAAGTTTATCTCCCAACCGAGTATCTCGGCGATCTCTGAGACGATCTTGTCGGGCACCCCCTTCGCGACCGCCGCCATGTACAGGCTGCTCTTGATCGTGCCGCTGACCACGCGCACGTTGCGCGTCATCTCGATGTCCTCGCGTCTCGACACGAGGCGGCCGTCCCGCTTGTCGACCACGAGGTTGGTGCCCCCGCTGATCTCGAGCACAAGCTTGGCGATCTTGTCGGTTGGGCCGTGCATGGTGAGCGACAGTTTCTGGCCCACGTACACGCGGTGGAGGTTGTAAGCTTTGCGCGCCGCCGTGATCCACTGGTCGGCTTCCTGGGGAGAGACCCCTTGCTCGTCGAGTACGTCCGAGACCGTCTGATTCGGGCGGATACGATGAACTATGTCGTAGTACTCGGGAACCGTGTGGTATTCGCGCTCGGAGGGCCCGAACTCTTCAGCATCGGGACGGGCCGGCTCGATGTCGGTGAACGGCCCAACCCGCAGCGGGTCAAAGGGCAGGCGGCGGCGTTCCTCCGGTGCCGTCGCGGATAGATCGGCGGGCGCCGGTGGACCCACGAACACCGTCAAGATCTCTTCGTCGGCGCCTGCTGCAGAAGCCGGCGTCGCGTCAGTCTCGATGCGCTCCGGCGCGGGGGGCCCCATTTCCACTAAGGCGTCGGCGGCTTCGGCTGTCACGATGTCGGCTTCGTTGCTCTCGTCAGGCATGGCCGGAGAGCCGGCATCGGTCACGACCAGACCCGACTCGGCCTTGGCGAACCTTATTGGCAGAGGGGACCAGAAGCCGAGGTTCGACGCGTGGATGACTTCCTTATAGGTGAGGTCAGTGGGAACCGACAGCGGCTTCAACTTTGCCTCGTTCAAGAAGTCGTCGTAGCCCCTCAGTGCAAGCGGCTTACCTGCAGGTCCCAGACTTCGAAGGAGGTGTTGCTGTTCGCGCGTCGTACGCGGCGCGGGAAGCAGAGAAAGTTCACCGTGCGCGACTGTGTAGGCGCTGGCGAGAGCGAGCTCGTAGCTGACCGGACCGACGAAACCCCTTTCGACACCGTCGACGCCCGCACGGTACTCGGACATGCCCACGAGAAACGCGCAAGCGAAGACGACCATCAATGTGGGAGGCTTGAGAAACGAACCGCTCATCCAGCGCAGCATACCAACCCCGAACCCCGACAATCTTCTAATAATACATCAACGGCGGCTGCGGTACGCGACAAAGGGCTTGGCCAGGGCCCCAAGACTGCCCCCCACCGCCGAGGAAGTCAAGAAATCCCGGGTACTTACACGTGCATGGCTTGAACGCTGACAGGGTCGGCGTTAGCCTCGCGCGCACCGCAGGCTGCCTGGCCCGAGGATCGCCGGAAAACATGACTGTCGACATACGCAAGGCGGGGCTGGATATCGGCGCAAAGCGCATAGGTGTGTCCGTCAGCGACGCCCTGGGCCTGACGGCCCAGCCCGTGGGCGTGGTGGAGCGCCGCTCTCAAGCCGCCGACGTCGAGGCCATAATGAACCTCTTGGCGGAGTTCGAGATCGGGGAATTCGTGGCGGGCCTGCCTCTCAACATGGACGGCAGCGAGGGGACCCAGGCTGATGCGGTCCGCCACTTCTGTGCGCGCATCGAGGCCATCACGGATATTCCCGTAAGCTTTCAGGACGAGAGGCTCACTACCGTCGAGAGCGAACGGCTGATGATCGACTCGGGGATGAGGCGGTCCAAACGGCGTGCGAAGATCGACAAGACAGCCGCCGTCCTCATCCTCCAGTCCCACCTCGACGCCCGCGCCGGAGAAAGAACTTGAGGCCGTTCGTGATCGTCACGCTGGTCTTGGCCGTGGCGGCCTTGGCGTACACCCCGTTTGCCCCTGTTTCGGTGCCCGGGGAGATCGAACTGGAGGTGGCCGCGGGCACGCCCACCCGAGTTGTCTCGAGACAACTCGAGGACGCGGGCGTAATCCGTAACGCCACCGCCCTGGAACTGCTGGCGCGGGTGACGAGGCTCGACCGAGAAGTGCGCTTCGGCAAGCACGTGTTCTCGGGAAGGATGAGCGCCGTCGACGTGCTGGTCGAGTTGACCACGCCGCCCCGCGATACGGTGCGGGTCACGATCCCCGAAGGCCTCTCCTGGCGCGAGGCGGCAGCGATCTTCGAGGCGGCGGGCGTGTTCAGCGCGGCCGACTACCAAGAGGCCGTCTGCGACCCCGGCCTGATCCGCCTTGCAGGCGCCGGCCCGGAGGCGAACTGCACCGAAGGCTATCTCTTCCCGGATACATACGAGCTGACGCCGGGCATGTCGGCCCTAGAGGTCGCCAACATGCAGGTGAGGCAGTTCCGGGAGGTCATCGAGGAACTCAGTCCGGCTGAAGGGCTCGAGCTGAGCGAACGCGAGATCGTCACGCTCGCTTCCGTGATCGAGAAGGAAACTTCCAAGCCCGAAGAGCGAGAAATCATCTCCGCCGTGTTTCACAATCGGCTCCGGCGCGGCATGAAGCTTCAGGCCGACCCCACCGTGATCTACGGCCTGCCGCTGTCGGGCCAGGAATGGACTGGCAACCTCCAGCGAAAGCATCTGAGAGCCGACATTCCCTACAATACTTATGTGCGCCGCGGCCTGCCGCCCGGCCCCATCTGCAATCCCGGTCGCGGCGCCCTCGCCGCCGCGATGAACCCGGCCGACAGCAAGTACCTGTATTTCGTGGCGCGCAAGGACGGGAGCCATCGCTTCTCGAACACCCTGGCCGAGCACAACAAAGCCGTCCGTGAGCATCAGCTGCGACGCTGACGGGCCTTATTGATTTTCGCCATTTTTTCGCTATGGTAAATCCATGGCGACTTTGACCAAGAGGCAGCGGGAGATCTTCGACTACATCGAAGATTGCATACAGAAACGCGGCTACGCCCCCACCCTGGAAGAAATCGGCTCCGCCTTCGGTTTGCGCTCCATGGCGACCGTGCACAAGCACGTCTCCAACCTCGAGGCCAAGGGGCTGATCCGCCGCAAGTGGAACCACAGCCGTGCCATCGAGCTCGTACGCAGGCAAAAGCGTACGCGCGCCCTCGAACTCCCTCTGCTCGGCAGGGTAGCCGCCGGCCAACCGATAGAAGCCATCGAAGGCGACGACGTGGTCGAGATCCCCGAGAGCATGGTGCGCCGCCGCAACACCTACGTACTCGAAGTGCGCGGCGACTCGATGATAGACGAGGGAATCCTCGAAGGTGACTACGTCGTTGTCGAAGAACGGCCCGAGCCCAACAACGGCGACATGGCGGTCGTGAGCATCGACGGCGAAGCGACCGTAAAGCGCTTCTACCGGGAGCGTAACGGTTCGATCCGCCTGCAGCCGGCCAACCCCAACTACAAGCCGATGATACTGAAAGACCGTGACGTACAGGTGCGGGGTGTGGTGGTCGCCGTCATGCGCAAGTACTACTGACGGCCGGGCGGCCGGTGTCGGACTTTTCGGTCTATTTCCATATCCCGTACTGTCTTCACAAGTGCGGGTACTGCGACTTCAATACCTACGCAACGCGGACCTTCCCGGAAGCCGAGTACGCAGCGGCACTCGAGCGTGAACTCAGAGCGGCATCGAGCCACGAGGATTGGGCCGGGCGGAAAGTAGCAACCGCCTTCTTCGGTGGGGGCACGCCGTCTTTGTTTTCGGCCCGCACCATCGAAACCCTGCTGGACGCCGTCGGCGAATGCTTCGGCTTCGCACCGCACCCCGAGATCAGCTTGGAGGCGAATCCGGCCACCATAGAAGGAGGCAGCCCCGGCAAGCTGCGAGAGTTCCACGCGGCCGGAATCAACCGCGCGAGCATCGGCGTTCAATCCTTCAAAGCGCAGCATCTCGATACCCTCGACCGGATACACAGCGTCGCCGATGCCCTGGGAACCCTGGAGGCAGCGGTCGACGCAGGGTTCGAGAGCGTATCCTGCGACCTGATCTTCGCCATCCCCGGCCAATCCGTCGACGAGTGGCAAGACGATCTCGAAACTGCAGTCTCCGTCGGCGTCGATCACATCTCCGCGTACAACCTGACTTACGAGAAGGGAACGGCCATCACCGGAGCCAGGGACCGCGGCATGGTGCAACCCGTCCTCGAGGACGACGAACTCGAGATGTTCGACAACGCCGTGGACTTACTCACTAACGCCGGCTTCGAGCACTACGAAATTTCCAACTACGCGCGTCCCGGCCACCGCTGCAGGCATAACCTGGTGTATTGGAAGCGGGGTGACTATCTCGGCCTCGGTGCCGGGGCTCACGGTTTCGTCACACGAACTGCGCAATCCCCGGACGGCCTGCTCGATGGCCGGCGCTACGCAAATCTCAGACTTCCGGTGCAGTACATGAGCGCTCCCGACGGCCAATGGGCGATGACTCGCGAGGACGTGACGACCGCCGAAGGAATCGCCGAGTTCGTGATGTTGAACCTCAGGCTGCGCGAGGGGTTCGCCGATGCCCGCTTTCACGAGCAGTTCGGCGTCTGGCCCGACACCACACTCGAACGCCTCGAGGATCTCTGCCGCAAGGGATTACTCGAACGTGCGTCGGGCACGACCAGGCTGACGGCGCGTGGCCTGCAACTCGCCGATCACGTCATCGGAGAGTTGACGCTCGGCTGATCGCCGACCATGGGCTCGCGTGAACCTTCGTACCGGCGGGCGGAAACGGGATCACCGAGATCGCGGGAGGGATCCATATCCCTGAACGCAACGTTGCCGTAGAAAACAGCCCACAGAAAGAATAATCCGCTGACCGTATTCAATGAGGCTATGCCGAGGTCGACGAAGGTGTCGGGCACGCCTTCGCCCACGTTGGCGAGCGCGATGCCGACGTGGATGAGGAAGAACAGCAAAGACACGGCTTGGACGGTTCGTATGCCGACGCGCTGTCCCCACACGGACGCGGGAAACAGCGTGAACGTCAAAAGCAGATGCCAACCGGCCATGTGATAGGCCATCTTGAAGGCATGAAGGCTCTGGTCGGTGTCAGCCCGAATCAGGTAGAGGTAGCTGGCCAAGAAACCGGCGAAAGAAGCAGCCAGGGCGAGAAACGCGTGGTACCAGGCCGACCTCGAGGGCGAGACACTCAGTTCCGACTCCTCCGGGGCTCGGCGTCCGTCGACGCTCACCTCTATGCGTGGGATGTCACCGTCCATGGTCAGACGGACGAAAAGCGTCTCGTGTCCCGGCAGCGTAGACGTCACCCCCTGCGCCAATTCCTCACGCCCATCTGCGTGCAAGACCTCCCTCCCGTCTATCGAGACACTCGAGCGACGGAAGGCGAAATCACTTTCGAACACGGCCTTGGGCCAGCCCGGCAAGGGCAACCGGTAGGCTACGGTCAGAGCACTCATAACTGCCGGGTTTCCTTGCTAGGATGCGCAGCCTGAGCACCGTGAGCGGCGTCGAGAGACATCACGACTGGGCCGAGCAAGCCGAACACGATCTGGGACACATCGTCCCGAGGGCCTACTTCCCCTGGTGGGGCAACGCTCCGGCCGCCCTGCTGATGTGCGTGGGCCTTCACTGGCTGACTCCGGTGCTGGCGTCGCCGGTACTCAAACTCGGTGTCGCTGTGGCATTGTTCGCATGGGGCGCCGTGCTTCGCCGAGGACCGATGCCGAGTTTGCTGAGGTTCTGGTCCGCAACCATCGCCGCGATAGCGGCGTTCTTGTTGCTGCTGATTCTCACGATCAACGAAGACTCGCTGGGATTCACCACTTGGGTGTCGGTGGCCTCGGCTTTCTTCGTGTATCTTCTCGTCATGACCCTGCGCAGCGACGCGTTCAGTCGCGAGACCTAGTCAAGCTAATTCTGACGTCCTGGTCTCCCGGCTCACTGATAGGTGTCTCAACCGTAGTGGCGTCCACAGCTCCCTCCGGCAGATGGTCGACGGTCACGACGATATTCCCTTCGGGTGCGTGCTCGAGCACGAAGCCGCCTCGTTCATCGGTGACGGCGTAGTAGGGTGTACCCACCACCCATACCCAGCCGGGAGCAGTTTCGGGCTGGTCGGTCCTGACGAAGCGGATGAGGCCGGGTGAAGACGGCTTCAACACACGCTCAGGGCCGTCAGCAACCAGAGGAACGTTGTTTACGGTTCGCCCGTGCTCGGTGCCCCGCAGGACCGCGCTCTTGGCATCGTCGTTGCGCAGCGCCAGCTTCGCTCCTGCCGCCACCACGACGACGCGCGGCTCGAAGCGCGTCGGCCCTATCGACAACACCGACTTGGCCGACAGCACATCGGGGGGAAAGGGCTTGCCGGTGCTGACTCCGCCCAGTGAGACCAGCGCCCCGGCCAACGGGCGTCCTTCGGCGTCGACCACTCTCCCGCTCAGTCGGCGGCCACTGAAGCCCGCAACAGCCTGATACTCGGTGTGGTCAGCCCTGACCAGATGAGCGGGAGCAGGCGGCTCGAGCGGAGCACGGACGCTCTTGGCCATCCGGTCCCACACCCCGACGGTGACGAGCATCTTGGTCGCCCACACGATCAAAACTGCGGCGGTCAGGCCTTTGAGGTCGAAGGCCCGGCCACGGTAGTACTGCATCGCCGCAGCCAGGGGGATCACGCCTAAATAGGACACGGCGAATCTGAGCACGTGGGAGGAGCCGGGCTCGGTGCTCCACAAGGGACTGGGATAGACGACGAAAGCGAGTACCGACGCCGCCATGAGGATGGCCAGGTCAGACCAACTCAAACCCGTGCCGATGGCGCCTTGTCCTCTTGGCGACGCGTCGTCGGTCTCCAGTTCTCCCGGATCCTTCACTGCTCGAGTCGTCTCCACCTTGCGGACCTTCAGCTCTCCCTCGTGCTTACGGCGGCCTCTAACGCCGCTCCTTCATGTGCACCGTGGCCGCCGTGATGATCATGGTGACCGTGGTGAGGCAGCAAGGGTCGCGCGGCGATCCAAAATGCCAACAGCGCCAGAGCCAGCGCACCGCTACCCGCCAGTCCGCGTCGAAGCTTCCAATTGCGCTGCGGCGACCGGCCCACAAACGCTACACCCGCAGCAGCGGCCAACAAGCCAGGGATGCTGGCGACGGCAAACAAGGCAAGGCCGGCGGCAGCTACCAGAGGATCGGCCGACGCGGCCGCTACACCGAGCGCCGCATAGAGGGCGCCGCAAGGCAGGAAGCCGGTAATGAGTCCGAGCCCCAGTCCGCGTCTGGGCAGAACCGATGAAAGCGTGGCGACCGGCTTTGCCAGCAAGCCGAACCGGCGCAGACTAAACCAACCCGGCTTCCACAGCCGCAGCGCCTGTACTAGCAGTATCAGGGCCACGAGTTCTGCGATAACGACCCGCAACGGCGCGCCTGCATGAACCACGAGCCGGGCACCCGCGAAGCCCACGAGGGCGCCAAGAAATACGTAGCTGGTCATGCGGCCGGCCAAGTATTGAAGGCTCAGGACAGGATCCATGCGGCCGGAAGCGCAGCAGGCTCGAGCCGCCAGAGGCCCGCACATCGCGATGCAGTGCACGTTGCTGGCCAAGCCGAGAAGGCCGAGAGCCACGATGTATTCCGAGGCACTCACTGTCCGACCTCACTTACGAGAGGCTCGGGGAAGCGGGCGATGCGCAACGAGTTGAACAACACCGTCGCCGACGAACCGAGCATGGCCAGCGCAGCGAACACCGGCGTGATCAGCCCGCAGGCTGCCAGCACTACGCAGACGCTGTTGTAGCCGAGCGCCCATGCCAGATTCTGACGGACGACTCTCATGGTCTTGCGCGCCAGGCGCATCGTCCACGGGACCAGCGAGAGGTCATCGGACACCAGGCTGACATGCGAGACCGCCCGCGCGAGATCGCTGCCGCAGCCGAGAGAAACTCCCAGAGACGCACGACCCATCGCGGCGCTGTCATTGACACCGTCGCCTATCATCATCGTCGGGCCGCCGTCACTTTCCAGAGCCTCTATCCTTTGGAACTTGTCGGACGGTGTTTGCCCGGCCCGAACCTGGAGATTCAGGTCCCTCGCAACAGGCTTTGCCGCCTGGGACGTGTCTCCCGAAAGAATCTCCACGTGAGATGCAAGGCTCTTGAGACCGCCCACCGCCTCTCTGGCTTCGGGCCTCAGCGCTTCCCGGGTCTTCACCGTCGCTACGACCCGCCCCCCGGCCATCGCGACGACGGTGCCGGGTTGCCGCTGCGATTCATCAAGCTCCACTCCGAGCCGGCTCGCCAGAGCGACGCCTCCTATCTCCAGCACCTCACCGTCGAATGCACCGCGCACCCCCAGTCCCGGCAGCACCTCGACGCGGTCGGGTTCCGGAACCACGATGTCGGACTTGCGGGCGAAGGCCACGATGGATGCACCAAGAGGATGCTCGACGGCGCCCTCCAGTGCGGCCATGCGTCCTAGTACGTCACTCCGGTCCCCGTCGGCCTGCAGCTCTACGACTTCGCGTGCGTGGTCGGTCAGCGTGCCTGTCTTGTCGATCGCCACGCTGTCGATGCGCGCGAGCCGCTGCACGATGGAACCTCCGCGGATCAGGACACCCCGGGATGCGGCCCTGCCCAAGGCCGCCCATATGGCCAAAGGAGTGGCGATGCCGAAACTGCAGGGACAGGCGACTACCAAGACCGCAACCGCAGACAGTAGACCTTTCTCACCTTCTCCCGACGCGTACCAGTAGAGGAAAGTTCCCAGGGCCACGGACAGCATCACGGGAAACAGTGCCGAGGCGCACTTGTCGGCTATGCCCTGTATTGGTGCACGATCGCTGCGGGCTTTTCGAACGAGGTCCTCGAGACGCGCGACGGTGGAGTTGCGAAGATCGCTGGTAGCACGGATTTCCAGCGGCGAATCGACCGGAACCGAGCCTGCTATGACGCTGTCGTTCAAGCCGACGGCTACCGGCCGCGACTCACCCGTGACGATGGAGTTGTCGACACGCGCCGCACCCTTCTCAACTTGTCCGTCGACCGGCACCGAACGGCCGGCGGGGATGCGCAGCACGTCGCCGACCACGATGCCGGCAGGAGGCACCGACTCCCAGCCTCCTTCGCCCGCGCGCCGCTCGACCGATTCGGGAGTCAAGGCAAGACGGGCGGCCAGAGAGTATGCGGCGCTGCTGCGTGAGGACGCTTCGAGCCAGCGCCCGGCTGCGACAAAGATCAGGGTCATGCAAGCGACGTCGAAGTAGACGCGCGCACCCGGCGTAGCCAAAGCAACGATCGAGTAGGAGTAGGCCGACAACGCTCCCAGACTGACCAGCAGCTCGGTCCCGAGAGTAGCATCACGCAGCAGAGACAACGCGCGGCGTGCGAGCGGCAGACCCAGGATGAGCACGACTGGCGTCGCGGCTACAGCGGAAGCGTAACGAAAGAACTCGCGGAGCCCGGCCATGCCCGGCTCCGAGGGCGGAGCGTAGACGTCTTCAGAGTAGAGAAATAAGGACAGCGCCATGAGATTCATGGCGAAGAACATGCAGATGGCGACCCGCGCCCGCATCGTCGAGCCGTCGTCGTCGGCTTCTCGCGACAGCCCGTGCGCGAGTTCGCAACCGTAGCAACAGAACTTCTGGCGGCTCGGAGCGGGCAGGCCGCAGTGGATGCACTGGTCTACCAGGCTCTCCACTCGGCCAGATCCGGGAAGTAATAGAGGACGAGGTAAGCAAGCATCCCGATTATGAACCCCGTCCAGACGAGCGCTACAACGACCTTCGGCGCGCGCGAGTCGGGCTCGCCGTAGGGCATCATCGTCTCGCGATCGTCGCTCTCTACCAGCAGCTCGTCAGGAGCCGACGTTGTCGGATTCGAGTTCGTCATATTCCATCTCCCTTTCGAGCATCGTGAATTTGGGTTCTTCTATCCTCTTGAAGTCGCCCTTCGCCCAGCACCAGCCGAACAAGAACAAGTAGCCCATGGCTACGGCGAAGTACGTGGTAATCGGAACCGTGATGAAGCCCTCGACGTCGGGTGACTCCAGAGTGTGCAAGAACTGCGCGATCTTCAGTGTAAATGCCGCGCCTGCCGCCAGCACCGCCACCATCATTATCCAGATGAAAAGGCGTCGCTGAGGCGGAGCGTATCGTGGTGCAGTTGTGTTCATTTCGATGCCACCTCCTCTCCGGAGCCGCCTGTCTCCCAATCGGCCGTCCAGCTACCGAGCCACATGACGTAGGTAATCATCGCTAAACCTTCGCGGTTCGGGTGATCGTTCTCGTCGAAGAACCAACGATACGACGGCATGACCGAAGTCGGCACGACGTGTGTGGGCTCGTAGAAGTGGGCGACATGCCAATCCGCAGAGTGCTTGGAGTAGGAACGTGAGAGATCCGGCCCTACCCGCCGCGTACCGAACAGTTGCGGCAACTGCATCTCGTTCTGGTATTCCGCAGCCGTCGCTACGGGACCGAACCGCACGTCTTCATTGGAAACCGGGCGCACGAACTGGGAGTGGCAGTGCCAGCAGCCTTCCCCGATGTATACATCGCGGGCCAGCTTCAGTGCGTCGTGGAAGGACTCCTTGCTGGGTTCACCGAAAGCGGCCTCGAAAGCCTCCGGATACATCTGCGAGAGCTTGACGAAGGTCTCGCTGGGCTCCGGCGCTATTTCATCCAGCGATTTGACCGGAATGCGCCCGAGATGAGACAGCGGCAGCCAGCCTTCGACTACCCAGGCGAAGGCGAAACAACCGAGACCGGCCACCAATAGTACTGACGAAAAGCGTTCCATTATCTATCGTCCCCCCTTCAGGCCGTGGCCTCTTGCCCCAACGGAGCGCGTGCCGTCGACGGCTCAGGAGCGGATCGCGAGGTCATCCACATGTTGAAGAACAGGAGGAACTGCGCCGCGATCATCGCCACACCGGCGTAGGTGCGCACGGCCCAGAACGGGAAGGAGGCGATCAGGGAATCCTCCCATGGGGCCAGGCCCTTCCACAGATAGCCCTGGATCAGGCCGGCCGCCGTCAGGCTCAACGCCATGACCACGATGCCCAGAGTCGTGAGCCAGTAGTGCCACGAGCGCAGCGCATCGCTGTGCCACTTGCGTCCCACCAGTTTCGGCCACAGGTAGTCGATGCTGCCCAACAACCAGAAGCCGAAGACTCCGAACATGACCAGGTGAGCGTGTCCGACCACCCAGTCGGTGAAGTGGATGATCTTCTGGAAAGTAAGGGTGGTCTGGAAGGCGCACTGAAAGCAGGTCGTGAAGTACAGAATCATGCCCGTATAGAACCACCTGATAGGCATGTTGGTACGGATTGCATCGGAGCTTCCACGCAGGGTCATGAAGAAGTTCACGATCACAGTGAACACGACGATCTCGATCGCGATCGTCGAAATCACCGCTCCGTACTGCGCGTAGAGGGGTATCGGGCTGAACAAAAAATGGTGGATGCCGTTGAGTGGATAGAAGAAGGCCAGACCCCAGAAGCCGACTAGCGAGAGGGTGTGGCTCCAGATGGGCTTCTTGAGGATCACCGGAACGAAGTAGTACATGAGCCCCCAGCCCATGGGCGTCACGAACAGACCCACCAGGTCGTGGATGTAGAGTCCCACGACAGCGGCCCCCGCGGCCCCCGGCAGCCAGTACTCGGGCAGGAAGTTGCCCATGAAGTAGACCAGCGCCAGCCACACGAAGCCCGCGCTGTAGTACCAGAGGGTGACGTACATGTTGCGGTCCCTGCGCTGGAAGATCGGCGTTATGACGTTGACGATCAGCAGCGCGGCGCCGACCAGGATGACAGGGTCGATCCAAGCCGGGGTCTCGCCCCACTCCACGGCCTGGGCTTCGCCGAAGAGTATGCCGCCCGCGGAGATGCCGACCAGTAGCTGCCAGGCCCAGAATATGAGCCAGGAGAACGACCGGCTGAGCACCGGACGTCCGGTCAGGCGCGGTATCACCCAGTAGAGACAAGCCACGAAGGTGTTGGTCAGAAACCCGAACGCAGCTGCGGCCGTGTGGATCATCCGCACGCGGCCGGGACTCAGCAATTCGATGCCGGGGAACGGATAGAGCTGTTGCAGCTGCAACCCGTAGAGCAATCCGGCGAACAGCACGATTACGAAAAAGACTAGGCCTGCGACTATGTGAGCGCGCACGAGGCGCTTGTCGACGAGACCGCTATACTCGACCGCTTCGGTCATGAGCTTGCCCCCTCCTGGTCAGCCGCCGGCGGTTGGAACGGCTCTTGTTCGAGTAGTTTGAGTCTCAGATCCTTCGCCGCTTGGGTTCCCCTGAGGTCGCTAAGCGACTTGACGTAATGAACGAGAGCCCAAAGCTTGTCCTCAGGCAGCGCGCCACGCCACGTGGGCATTGCGGTACCGCCGACACCGGACACGATGACGCGGTAGAGGCTCTCGTAACTCGTCCCGGTCCTGAGCGTGTCACGCAGAAAGTCAGGCGGCTTTATGCTGTCACCCCAGTCGGTCTCGGTCGCGACGCTCTCGTACTGATCTTCGCGCGATTTGGTCATGCCGAAGCCCAGTGTCGTCTTTGTCACGCCGTACAACTCGCCCTCGGTCAGATAGGCCGGGTGGCAGTTGTTGCAGCGTGCAAGAGCGTGGTAGACGGCCTTGCCTTCTTCTATCGCGCCTTCGATGTCGCCCTCCCACGGATCGAGTCCGGCGACCACCTCGGCTCTGGGTTCCTCGTCGGCCCAGGCGTCGGCAGCGAAGGTCTTCAGATACTGGGTCAGGGCCTGGACCTTGTCCTCGGGCATGAAGGGCCAGGCGGGCATGGATGAGCCGTGCAAGCCCTCGCGGATCGCCCTCTCGAAGTCGGAATCCAGAGGGAGTTGACCGGCTTCGACGGCAGCGAACTTGATGATGCCGAGCCGGAAATCACGGGGCTTGGGCTCGAGAAAACGCGCCGCAGGCCCATTCCCGTCACCGGCCTCCCCATGGCAACCCACGCAGTAGGTTTGGTAAGCGTCACGCCCTACCGTGAGAACGGAACGCTCGTGAGAAAAGCCGGCGTCGGCCAAGACGTCGGGCTTCCAATCCTCGCGTTCGCACCCGCCAAGTAAGAATGTAGATGAGATCGCGGCCGCGGCTATGAGCCGGTGCCGCCAAAAGGTGTAGCTCAACACCCGTCGTCCCCCTGTCTGTGTCTAGCTGCCTTCTATTCCGGGATTTTCCGAGTCAGAAAGTAAGCACGGCGTTTCGCAAGGAGCGTGCCATGAGGCCTGCGTTCCGCCCCTACGCCGACGCTGTCTCGGGGCCGCCGGGGGCGTGATCGATTCCCAAGGGCGCGAAAGTCCGTGTCGATCTACTCCAGCGCTTGGGAAAGTCCGGCGCTCGGATGCCCGCAGTTGCGGTGCAGGTAGTCGCGCATGGCAATTGCATTATCAGTTGCGTCGAGTTGTGCCCGTGCCTACCCGACCCACTACGAGCGGTGCGGGGCGTGACCAATCGAGACAGGGGGCAAAATAAGAAATGCTTTCAAGTTCTAGAAGAGTTCGATGTAGACGTGCGTTGCACACGGCCTTGGCCGTCGCGTGCCTGGTTGCGGCCTATCCGTCCGCCTCAGCGGCAGCCGAAGGCCAGCGCTACGTGCCGCCGATCACCGCTTTCATATTCAACGAGTCGCCGTACATCACGACAGAGATCCGGCCTTTCTTCCTCTACCACAAGATCCCCGATGAATTCGTAACCACCGGCGGATCGGTGACCGCAGTCGGTGCTCAACTACGGTTGGCGGTAACGGATCGTTTGGCTTTGATCGCGACCAAGGACGGCTACGTCGACATCGACTTCGACGCCGCGCTTCCTGACGAGGACGGATGGGCGAACCTCGCCTTCGGTGCGAAGTACGCGGTCATCGCCGACCCTGAGGAGGAAACCTTCGTCACCGTCGGGGCACGCTATGAGTTGCCAAGCGGCGATCTCAACAGCGGAGGGCTGAGCATACAGGGCGACGGAGACGGCTTCATCGACGTATTCGTGACGGGCGCAACCATGGTCAGCGAACGTGCCGGCATCCAGGGTAGCCTCGGTGTCGACATGGCCCTCGACAACGACCACGACAGCTCCTTCTTGCACGCCTCCGTGCACGGCAACTACGAGGTTACCGAGGGGTTCTTCGGCGTGGTCGAGGCCAACGTCGTCAGCACCGTCGATGACGGCACGCGAACCGATTCCGCGGTGGTCGGCAGCTTCGAGGGCGTCGACGTCTTCAACTTCGGCAACAACGACTCGGGCACCGTCGCCACGGCGGCCTTCGGAGCCAGGCTACGCATCACGGACTCGGTCATGCTGGGCTTGGCCTACGAGTTCCCGGTGACGGGACGAGAGGACATCTTCGACGACCGCGTCACCACCGACGCAGTCATCACGTTCTGATCCGGCTCCCTAGCCGGATTTCACGAACGGCGCCCGTCCCCGCTTCGAGCGGGGACGGGCCTCACTGGACCGCAGCGTAGATCGCTGTGAGGGCGACCCCGGAGGCCGGCGCGACGACTTCGTGCGAAGCGTCTCCACCATCCGACCAAGAAACGAATTCATAGGTTTGTCCGCCGAATTCCTGCACGACCGGCGCGGAAACCGTATTCGAGGATCCGGCTATCACCGTTACTTCGGCCGGGGCCTCCAGCCCTTCACTCCCTACCGCGACGCTCAGCCCGCTTGGAACGGTATCGACGGCGACAATCGCCGTTCTGGGCAGCAGCAGCTTACTGGTCACATCACTCAGGCCGCCGCTGTCGGTCACTGTCAGCCTGAGCTCCAGCAACGAGGGGTACTCGTGATCGGGTGCAACGACGGAAGCGCCCGTTACACCGTCGAGCTCTTGGATCAGGTGAACATGACAGCCGAGGGGACAGTGATGCAATAGCACCTCCCAAGAGAAAGCCGACGCCGGCAGCTCCCCGTCCTGACCGTCGTCGGCCATACCGTTGAATTCAATCGTATCGCCGACACTCCAGGCCGCGCCGTCGACATCGATCGTGGCCAGCGGCGGCACATTACCGGCGTTGATCACGACCTGCGCCTCGTCGTCGGCACCCGCGGCGTCACTGACACGTAATCCGACGACATAGGCACCGGGCGCCAAGTATTCATAGATGGGCGATACCTGGGTGGAGTCATCGAAGCTACCGTCCCCGTCCAGGTCCCACGAATAGGTGAGCAAGTCACCGGGATCAGCGTCCGTGGAGCCGGAAGCATCGAAGCTCACCGTGAGCGGAGCGGCGCCGCTGTCGACGTCCGACCAGATCTCAGCCTGCGGCGGGCTGTTGCCGGCGAAATACTCGATTTTCCTGATCGCTCCGCCCCAGACGTCGGCATAGTAGAGACCGCCCTGAGGACCGACCTCGAGACTGATCGGGTTGGGGGCGCGTGTCGCGAGCGCATGAACGGTTTCGGGGTTCGGCTCTCCGTCGAGACCCGGCAGCATGGCCCAGATGCAGTCGCGAGAAGCATCGGAAAACAGCAAGGAACCGTCATACTCTCCGGGAAAAGCCGAACCGGCATAGAACTCGATCCCCGAGATCGCCGAGCCTCCGGTTCCGCAGAGATCACCGGAGTCCACATCCTCGCCGTGATGGTAGCTATAGAAGGGTGCGACGACGGCTTCCTCCTGAGCGTAGAGCTCTTCGCAAACCGTCAGGTCCACGCTGTCGTAGGCCGGTTGTCTGTAAGCGCCCTCGTAACAAGGCCAGCCGAAGTTGGCTACGGGCAACTCCGTCGGTGAAACGAAGCGGTTTATCTCTTCCCAGGTCGTCCACCCCACGTCGCCTATCCAAATTTCGTCGCGTCCCTCGCGAACCGCGAAGCGGAACGGGTTGCGCAGCCCGTAGGCGACGATCCTGTCATCCTCATAGGCGCCGCCGCCGTACAAGGGATTATCGGCCAAGGCTTCGCCCAGACCCGCTTCCGTATCGTCGGGGTTCACGCGCAGGAGCGTTCCCGCATAACCGGTGGGATCGCCGGGGGTCCGAAGGTCTTGGCTGCGCATCGAGCCACCTTCGGCGTGAGGCGGCTCCTGCAACTCGCCGATGCCGACAGGTGCGTCATTGCAGGGGTTGAGCCAAGGGAAGCCACGTTGACCGTAGTCGATGAACGAAAAACTCGAGCCGTCACCTCCACTGACGTATAGGGCGCCGTCGTCTCCGATACGCAGATCACCGATCGAATGGCTAGGGTACTGCTGGCACCAGTTCTCTATCATCACCCGCTCGGGCCCGATCATGGAGTTTCCGAAGGCCTCTATACGCGAGAGACGACCACTCACCACACAGCCGTCGGCCGTAGCGCCCGGAGGCGACGGACAATCGTCACTGTCGACTCCCGCCTCTCCCCACGTAGGCGCCTGGCCGCCGATAGGTGCGTCGTAGGTATAGAGAACGAAGATGTAAGGTTCCGCGGGGAAGTCCGGGTGCAGCTCGAGGGCCAGTAGACCGCGATCCCAATAGTTGTGAACCTGGGTGCGTAGGTCGGCGAAGATATCGGGCGAGGGATCGTCGATTCCGTCGAACACCTTCACCACACCGCGCTTCTCCGCAATGAAGATCCTTCCATCCGAGGCGAAACGGAACGAAGTGGGGTTGGACAGCCCGCCGATGACCAACGAGTCCTGAAAGCCCACCGGAAGGCCGATGCCGGAAGGGGTTTTGCAATCGGCAGTACAGGACGCCGAGCCCGGAGGTTCGCATTCTTCGCCTTGATCACGCACACCGTCGCCGCAAGCGGGCAAACGGCAGTCCGTACGACACGCGTCGGCGTGCTGGTCGCTGTTGGAGACTCCGTCGTCGCACTCTTCGAAGCCCACGAACAAGAACCCGTCTCCACACGCAGCCGATCTGCAATCCGTGAGGCAGGAATCTTGGTCGGAGACATTGGCATCGTCGCATTCTTCGACGCCGACATGGACGTTGCCGTCGCCGCATGAAGCTTGCTCACAAGACGGCAGACACGCGTCTCCGGGATCCGAGTCGCCGTCGTCACATGCTTCACCCGAATCGGTGACACCGTCTCCACAGGACGGCACCGTGCAGTCGCTGCGGCAGGCGTCCGGAATCAGATCACTGTTGGCCTCTGCATCGTCACACTGCTCATCCTCGCCTACGACTCCGTCGCCGCACACGGCACAGGCGGGACAATGCAGGATCATGTCGTAACCGACAGCTTTCTTCAGAACGCTGAGTGCGTCGGTGGCGCTCACCGTTCCCGAGGAGTCGACGTCGCACACACACATCATGCACGAACGCGCACCGGCGGCGGCATTCAAGACCGCGAACGCGTCGGAGGCCATCGGCTGCTCTCCCGATGTCGACGGCTGACCGCACTCGCTGCTCGCCGATGCCGGCAGGACGAACAGAAAGGAGGACAGCACAAAAGAGAGAAAAGCGAGCGACAGGCTCCGGATGCCGTTGCTCGTAACGGACCTCGAGGTATCCATGACCGCGCGGAACTCGACGGGGGCGCCACCGCTCGACGACGCTGCGGCAGCCCCCTACCGCCCTTGAATTATTGGCGTCAGCCATCCGGCTTAGGTAGGCACGCTTCCTCAAAAGCGTTGGCAAATTAGCCAGTTACATGGAGGACGCCATGGTCGTCCGCACGGAGTAACGCAGACGTGAGCGGGTGACGAGGCTGGACGGGCTGGTGCCTGAGGGCGGGGGGCGCGTCAGACGGCGTCGCCGACGACCGGCAGCACGGGGGCATCTGCAAGCGTCGGAGCGTTGCGATCCTTGTCGGAGACCACCGGCGCGTCCACCGGCCACTCGACGCCTATGGCCGGATCGTCCCAGCGAACCGAGTGCTCGCATTCGGGAACATAGACGTCGGTACATGCGTAGAGAAAGTCCGCTTGGTCACTCGTGACACAGAATCCGTGTGCAAATCCTGGGGGGATCCACAACTGGCGATGATTCTCCGCCGAGAGTTCCACGCCCATCCAGCGCCCGAAGGTGTCCGACCCTTTACGCACGTCGACGGCCACATCGAACACTACCCCGGTCACCACCCAAACGAGCTTCCCCTGGGCGCGCGGCTCCTGAAAGTGTAACCCCCTCAGAGTCCCTTTCTTGGAGTGAGAGTGGTTGATCTGCACGATGGCGCTGCCGTCCATGTCTCTTCCGGGAAGGGACAGGCCGGGCACGTTCCGGCGCGCGGCGTTGAAAAGTTCCACGAAGAAACCACGGCGGTCACCGTTGACTTGAGGCTCGAGGATCTCGATGCCGTCGAGCTTTGCTCCGCGGTAAGTCACTCAGGAATCGGCTTGCTTGGCGAGTTCTACGAGATAACTGCCGTATTCATTGTTGTAGCTCTCTCCCGTCTCTCTGAGAGTCGCCACATCGATGTACCCTTGCCTGAACGCGATCTCCTCCAAGCACGCAACCTTGAGACCTTGACGGGCCTCGATTGTCTGGATGAAGTTGGCAGCCTGCAAAAGCGACGGGCAGGTGCCGGTGTCGAGCCACGCCATACCACGCCCGAGGAGAGTGACCGACAGCTCGCCTTGTTTCAGGTAGATGCGATTTAGATCCGTTATCTCGAGTTCGCCGCGCGCCGACGGCTTCAGTCCGGCGGCGAATTCGACCACGCGTTCGTCGTAGAAGTACAGTCCCGTCACTGCGTAGCTCGATTTGGGTCGGGCGGGTTTCTCTTCCAGAGAAACGGCCTTGCCGTCGGCATCGAACTCGACAACTCCGTAGCGCTCGGGATCACCGACTTGATAGGCGAACACGGTGGCGCCGCCGGGCCGGCCTGCTGCTTCGCCCAGAGCCTGACGAAGTCCCTGACCGAAGAAGATGTTGTCACCGAGCACCAGACATACGGGACGGCCGTCGATGAACTCCTTGCCGATGAGGAAGGCCTGAGCCAGCCCACCCGGCTCGGGCTGAGCCGCATAGCTGAAGGAAACACCGAAGCGCGAGCCGTCTCCCAACAGCGTTCGAAACGACTCGAGGTCGTCCGGCGTCGTGATGATCAATATGTCGCGTATGCCGGCGAGCAACAGCGTCGAAAGAGGGTAATAGACGAGCGGCTTGTCGTAGACGGGTAGCAGCTGCTTGGAGACGGCGCGCGTAATGGGGTGCAGACGCGTACCGGCGCCGCCGGCCAAGACTATGCCTTTGGTGACCGACACTCGGTTGAGTCTAACACCGCGCCTGGCGAAACCGAACTACGATCCTGAGCGTTCCAGAACGCGCGATTCATTCCCAGACGTCGCTTCAGCGCCAGTGGAATCGCCGCCTCTCTGCGACCCAATCCCATCCCGAGTAGCTTTGCAGCATCGCGCAGAAGCGCGGCAGGTATGCGCAGCGGATCCTTGTCGAGCAGATAACGCATCTCCGATTTCAGATACCGGGCCCCTTCACCCCCAGGCGACCCCACGGCCTCTATCAACCAGCGGTTGCGAGCGATGAAAGTGCCGATGTCGAAGTAACGGCGGAACTCCTCCGATGGCGTGTACGGGTGAGAGTGGCGCACGGCCGCGTCCGCTGCGTATGCAAGCTTCCAACCGGCCAAGAGCATGCGGGCGGCGGCATACATATCTTCGTTCATGACGCCGCCGGCCGGGAACCCTCCGACGCTCTCGAGAGCGTAACGGCGATAGGCTGCGAACGAGTTTGAAAGGAATACCGTCTTGATCCCGTACTCCGGAATGTCGTCGCGTCTGCGAAGGTTGCTGTGCTCCGGGTAGTTGAACAGGCGGGCGTGGGCCTCCACCGCGTCAGCTCCTTCCCGGGGGAGCTGACGGCCGTGAACGGCTCCGACCTCGGGATCGTCGAGCCGCGCCATCAGACGGGCCAACGACTCGGTATCGGCCGGGATCGCATCCTGTGTCAGGTAGACGAGAACATCGGCTTGCGGATACCTGGACAATGCCAGGTTGCGGGTGGCGCCGTGGTCGAACTCGGCGCGCGGGATGGTGACTACATCTGCGCCGGCCTCACGGTAGACCGAAGCAGTCGCGTCTCGTGAGGACGAATCGATCACGAGAAAGTCCGCCGGCCTGCAGGACTGAGCCGCGAGTGCCGCTACCTGCTTGGCCGCCAGGTCACCCGCATCGAGTGTAGGAATGCACAGGAGTGCGTGCTCGCGCTTCTCAGCCACCTGCCAACCGCCATTCACGCCGGCGCCCTGTATCGCCACCTATGAGTGAGCGCGGCAGGGCGAGCCGACGATTCCCGTCCCGTAAGCATATGCGCCGCCCGCCTCGCTGTCACTACCGGCCGCTTCCAATCCCGCGCCGAGCTTAATCAGCGTCTCATTATAGGATAGATTTGTTGCGGTGGATGCGCGGCGGCCGGTGCCGCGCTGAGGTGTGAGGATGCGGCGTGCGCTACGTTGACCTGTTGACCGACCCAGTCGTTGCGGGACCGCATCGCCGTGTACAGAACCTCGCAGCCTACCTCGCCGGCCAGGGCCATCACCCCCTGATCCTGTCGCCGCCAGGCATACCCGAAACCTTCGTGCGGGAACTGACGGAGGCGGGCGTGGAGCATGCGACCGTTCCCGGCCTCGCCCAGCTGCGAAAACCGTCACTGGGATCCCTGGCGCACAACATCGGGTGGCTGCTCGGTGGTGCCCGCGTGTTCCTCAGCAGCCTCCTCGACAGGCAGGGCGGCGACCCCGAATTCTACGTCCTCAACGGGGCCGTCAACGTCGCTCTCGCTCGGCACGCAGATCTCCGAAACATCCCGGGCATCTTGGTCGTAAACGATACGCTGCTGCCCGGACCGCTGTTTTCCGCGCTAACGGCGTTGCTGCCGGTCAAGACGAAAATCGTCTACCAGACCCCCTCCGTGAAGCGCCACTACCTTGGAGGCGGTGACTATTCGTTTACGGACGACGACATCATGCCGCCGGGTGTAGACCTCTCTGTGTTCACGCCGGACCCGGGCCGAGAGTTCGTCGTACCCCGGTCGGGCAAGACGGTGCACCTGGGCTCCCTGTGCAACGTCTCGCCACGCAAGGGCATCGAGGACGCGATCGACGTCACCGAGAGACTGGGCTGGCGCATGCCGGAGCTCAAGTTCACCTACACCGTGACGGGAGAAAAGCTCGCCACACAGTCTGCGTACTGCGAACTGCTTGCAGAGCGGGCGTCCACCTGCCCGTCCAACTGCGAGATCCGTTTTCGTGACCCGGTCGACCAGGCCGGCGCCGCACAGTTTCTTCGAACCATCGATTGGCTCCTCGTGCCCTCGCGCTCCGAGTCCTTCCCTCAATCCGTAGTGCAGGCTCAGGCTGTGGGAACACCGGTACTGGCATACGACATCGCGGGCCTCAACGACCAGATCGTCGACTCCGAGACGGGTTTTCTCGTACCGGCCAACGACGTCGCCGAAATGTCGCGCAAACTCATCGAGTCCATGAAGGACCCCGTTCTCCTGCAAGAGGTTACGGCAGCGGCACGAGCTCGCGTGACTTCGGAGTTCACGATGGAGCGAAATGCACGCGATTTTCTCGCGCTCGTGGCCCGTGGGGGCAGCGTTGCACCAAAGCCGGTGGCGATCGCTGCAAAGGCACCATGAGGACGCCCGGCGCCCGAGACACCACGGCCGAAGGCCGTTCTTCCAGTACAAGGCCCGACGGCGCCGACTCCATTGCCGTAGCGGGAAGCGATAGCCTCGAGATTCCCGACCATCTGGCGCCGTTCTTCACGGTCGACGGCAGCGATGTCGCACTGTCGGGCGACGACACCGGCATGTCGGAACTCTACTTCACTCTGCAAGACGGCCGCGTATCAGCATGCTCACGGCTTGCACCATTGCTGGATCGTATGTCGACGAAGGGCGAGAGCACCGGCGTCTCGGCGGCGGGCGTCTCGCACCTGCTGCATGACGGCATACTGCCCTTGCCCTATTCCGTCTACGAAGGCGTGTACCGTCTCGGGCCCGGTGACAGGGCCTCGGTGACCCGCTCGGGCTCGGCGGCCCGGTGCGACTTCCGCACGGACTTCCCCTACTACGGGCGGCTCTCGCGGCAGGACAATACCGCCGACACGCGACGGCTGCTTGATCTGTTGACGGTTTCCCTCGAACGCCAGCTCACCTCGGGTGGCAACGCGATGCTGATGCTCAGTTCGGGCAAGGATTCCAGCAGCATCGCACTGGCTGCGGCCGAACTCGGCAGACGCGACATCAGTTGCGTAACCTACTCTGCCGGCGACCACGATGACGAACACGCTTGGGCTGCGCGCACTTGCCAACGGCTCGGACTCAAACACGAACGCATCACGCTGACGGCCGACGAGCGCGGCTTCGACGAGCTGCTCGGTCGATACTTCACCAAGCTGGTTACGCCCTGGGTGGACCCGGCGACCCTGCCCTACCTGTTGTGTCTCTCGCGAGCCGGGCTCGACGGTGGTGACCTGGTGGACGGATCGGGCAACGACATCTACATGGGCTACCTCCTTTCTCCGGAGGACAGGCTCAAGATGCGGCTGTCAGTCGGCCGCTTCCCGAGCGTCGCCGCCCGCGCCAAAACGCTGATCCCGCACTACACCAAGTTGAGTTACCTGCTGCGCAACCGGGCGGAGATCGGATTCGGCGGCCGCTTCTTCCGCCACACCGACACGCGTCGGTTCTTCGATCAGTCTTTCGATACGACGTACTCATGGAGCACCGACTGCAAGCGTTACCGCGACCTCGACGACATCGACTTTCGAGCGTTGATGCGCGGGAGGCACTACGAGCAGGGAGCGGTGATGGGAAAAGTGCGGGCGGCGGCCCGCCACTTCAACGCGCGGCCAGCGCACCCCTTCATCGACGCTGATCTCATCGAGTACTACTTCAACCTCCCCGAAAGCGAGCGCTTCGACAGACAGCGCCGCGTCAACAAGCTTCTCCTGCGCAAGATGCTCGCCGAGTATCTCGACTATGATGCGGTCGCGGTGGGCAAGCGGTACTTCCAATTCGACGGCCCATTGTTCGTACATCGCTACCGGCAGTTGATCGTGAACGAGGTCAGCAGTTGCCGCCTATGGAACGAGAGGATGGGCACGTTGCTGGACGGGTGGTTGGCCAAGAGTGACCAACACCCTTACCTGTGGCAGAGCATCGTCGCACTGCTGCAGATATCGGCATGGCACAACCACAGCCGCTTCGCGCCCAGAGGCTGACACGGCGTGGGGGCCTTCGATTTCTCTCGGGAGACCACGCCGGCCACGGGCACGAAGCCGCGAACCGGATCCGTGCCGGACTCCACGGCGGGCACGACCGCCAAGGTCACTGTTCGCCGCAAGCCAGGTCTGAACTACGAATCTCTTCCTGACTACGCCGCACCGATACTCGAGGCGGCGCGTGAGGACCTTACGAAGGCGGCGAGACGAAAGAGCCGTCTCGTGGTGTTCCTGCTGTGCAACTTCGTATATCAGCGTCGTCCCGGCGAGAGCCTTCAACAATTCTTCGCCAAGACCACCCACGTCAGCGTCGTGCGGGCGATGATACGCTCACTTCTCGACGCCTTCGGAGACGGAATCACCGTGCGAGTCGGGAACGCCCCCTTGAAAGGCGCGACTTGGGATCGGCTGGACGCCGATGTCGGCTTGAGCGCGCTCGCAGCCGAGTTCAACACACCCGGAAGAGCACCGCTCGTCGAAATCCACGACCTTCGCATGAACGTGCAGGAGAGAACGAACGTACTGGGCTGGACCAGAGAGCGCCGCAACGACGACCGCTCCGACGACATCGTCGCCTTCGATCTCGGCGCCGACAGCCTACTCGACGAACACGCGCCGGAGTCAGCGCGCTACCGTGTCCACACCTATCCCACATCGAGAATCCAGAACTGTCACGGTCCCGGAAGACACGTCTACCTGCTCAACCACAAGTTTCTGGAAGCCGACATGGTGATCAGCATCCCCAAGCTCAAGACTCACGAGAAGGTAGGACTGACGGCGGCCATAAAAGGGTGTGTCGGCAGCGTCGCACACAAGGACTGCCTGGCCCATCACCGCAAGGGCGGAGAGCGCGAAGGCGGCGACGAATATCCCGGCGGCGGACTCGTGCCCAAAGCCCTATCGGCCTACCACGAGTTCGCGTACGATCGTGCCCCATCGATGACCGCTCAACTGCTCAGGGTCGGTGAGCGCATCGCCGGCAAGCTCCATCGCAGCAGCGGCGGCCTGGTGGCGGGTGCTTGGCCGGGCAACGACACTTGTTGGCGCATGGCCGTGGACCTGGCCAGACTCGTCGCGCATGGGACATGCGACGGCGAGATCTCCGACGATATCATCCGTCCTCATTTCGCATTGACCGACGGCATCATCGCAGGTGAAGGGCAGGGTCCGCTGAAACCCGATCCGGTCGCGATGGGTTTTCTCGGATGGTCCGGCGATCCTGTCGCCGCCGACTACGTCAACGCCTTGACTGCCGGAATCGACCCGTCGGCGCTTCCCATCGTCTCTCGGTCCTTCGGTCCGATGCGTTACCCGGTGACCAAGCTGGATGGGCCGGGATCCATCACCATCGAGGACGAAGACGGCCCGACCGATCTCAGCGGCTACGCGGCCGGCAACAGACCCCTACGAATGCCGCGCGGCTGGTAGCTGCCGGTCAAGCGGCGCGGCGAACTCCTTGGCCTTGGCCGCTCTCACGTAACGGTCGGACGGTCGACGGAACTGCGGCAGGTGCGCTCCGATGTCGAAACATGCGCAGGCAGCGATAGCTGGCATACCAGACACCGACAGGGCCGAGCACGAAGAAGCTGAACACGGCGATCGAGATTCCGCCGTCACGGAACCACTGGATAGTGATCGGGAGAAAGCAGCAGTAGGTCACAACCACGAAGGGATTGTCACGACGCTGCCAGAACCAGCTGTGCAACTTGCCGAGTATGGTGCCTACCACGGCAAGCGTGACGAACACCCCCGGCCAACCGAGGCTCATCCAGCCGTCGCCGATGATGGATGGTGGCAGTCTCCAGAAATTTCCGTAGTCCATCAGATTGAACATCTCGATGGGCGAGCCCACCGGTTTGCCGGGCCACAGGATCCGCGGAATGGGCTGAGTGAGCAGCTGCAGGTACTGACTGAAGTAGGTGTAGCTGTTGGTGGCCTGCGGGACGATGTTGGTAACCGCAGCCACGACGTCGAATGCGGAGAAGTCAAGGTTGTCGAGCCGTTCGAACCAGGTCATGCCGTCGACCAACGGCGTCGTGTCTCTGGCACTGCCGATCCCGAACACGTCGCGTATCAAGTTTCGGTTGCGTCCCAACGCATTGAACAGGAAGAAGCTCGCGAAACCGACGGCATAGTGCGCCGGCTTGAACTTCGTCTTGCCGTTCTCGTAAAGCCACAGAAGGCTGACCGTGAACAACGACAGAATGATGAACCAGCGGCCGTGTCCGAGTATGCCTCGATAAACCAAGTAGGCGCAGAACGGCATCAGAGAGAGAAGCCTGAACCGGTGTTTCACCATGAAGATCACGGCCAGATACCCGAGCATGGTGTGGGCCGCCGCCAGGTATCCGGTCGTGTTGGTGTACAGAAACTTGCCGTGCTCGAGGTTGCGGACGACCTGAATCTTGGCGTAGCCCTCCCACCCGAATCCGCCCAGGGACAGGTACATCGAGTACAGGGCCAAGGGCGCTATGACGGCGCATGCCAACCAGAAGGCCTTCTCGTGAATGCGGTCGAAGGAAACACCCCGCGGGTCAGGGTCAGCGCGTTCATGACGGATTCGAAGCGTGAAGAAGGCGATGACCGCCAGACCGAAGGACGTGATGATACAGGTCTTGGCGAACTCCGCCTCGCTGGGCAAATAGCCGATGCGCCAAGCGATGGTGTGAAAATCGAAAAGATAGATCAGCGTCGGCCGCATCACGAAGGACACGGCGTGAAACAACAAGTAGAAAGTCAGCGGGTGGAAAACGGTGGCGCGACCGCTGCGTAGAAACGCGAACACGACGACCGCGAATACGACCACCTGGAGCAATAGAGCCAGCTCAACCAACAACCACCCCGGCACATGCCCCACTCAACGTGAGGCCGTTCTGACGACCGTCGCTGCAAGCGCGGTCGCACGACTCATCAAGAACGCCCAGTCGCGGGCTTGGGGAATGTACAAGTCCGTCAGCCGAGCGGGGAACAGTCTATTCAGCGCGCGGCTCATCATCAAGAAAGACAGGGTCTGGGACGCCACGGCCGCCCAAGCCACACCGACGATACCGTACGTCAACGCTGCGAGCGGCGCTGAGGCGGCCATCGCCACGGTGCCCGCCAACTCGCACTTGCCTGCATCCACCCCCCGGTCGAAGGCCTTCAGTCCCGAGGCGAGCATGGTCTTCCCAGCGAAGGGAAGAGTTGCCAACACCACAGGAACGACGACTGTCTTTGCTTCCTGAAATGCGGCGCCGAAGATCACCTCTACCAGCCAGGGACCGACCAGCATCAAAGGTACGCACAGGGCGACCATCATCACACCGGTCAGCCTCACATAGCGCCTGAACATCTCGAGCCCCTGAGGGGTCGGCCCCGCCATCGCCGTCCTGGGCAGCGCTACGTCGGCGATCGTCTGCACGAGTGGGCGCGTTATCTTGGCCAGCGTGAGCGCGACCACATAGAAGCCGAGAGCTGCGGGCGCCATCATCAAAGAGATGACGATCTCGTCCAGACGAGTAGTCATGAACCTGCCCACGTGGCTCGTATGCGCCCTGAGCCCATACGCGAACACATCACGCGGGAACTCCACGGGTCGCGGCCAAGCAAGCGCTCCTTCACGGGCCAGCGCAGCCAGCCCTGCGCCCGTGACGACGATGTGGGAAACCACCAGAGCCGCGACGAAGGAGCCCACGGTGGCGACTCCGGCAACCAGGAAAGCGAGTATGGCCGCGACATATCCCAGGCTGTTGAGGGCCCTCAAGGTGTTCCATGCCGCGAAGAGGTGGAATCCCCTGAGAAGGGCCAGGGTGATCGCCGAGGCAAGCCAAGCCGGGACTATCAGTATGCCGAGCCATACGCCGGAGACGGCGGCGCCGCCGTCGCCGAACACCACCGCGACGACCGCGGCGCTGGCGGCGGACAAAACCGTCGCCAGCAACACGAACGCGATCAAGGCACGCCCGAAGATAGTGCGGCGGCTCTCGTCGCCTTTGGCACCGAAATAGGCGAGCGCATCTTCGATACCGGCGCTGCCGAGGTTGAGCACGACCATCTGCCAAAGGACGATCGCCGCCAACTGTCCGCGGCCGTCGGGCAACAAAAGACGTGCGGCCAGGACACCCCCGATGAAGGTGAAGGCCTCGACGACGAGGGTCACCACGAGCGATGCCGAGAACACGGCGGACATCTCGACAGGCTTCGACGAAGCGGCACTCACGGTTGCGCCGATTATACATTCATCGGCGCCCGGTTTCGCTAGCCGCCGCACAGCGCCAAGTGTCGCGCCGGTTTGCAAGGTGATACTATTGATAGCGGTCAGCGGATCGGCAGTGACGCAACCATCCCAAATCAGACCCTACGACGAAAGCGAGGCACTCACCCACGGACAGGCACGAGGTGATCTGCTGTTCGCCGGACTCGAGGCGGCCGGTATCGAGTTGGGCACGACTCTGCTCGATTTGGGCTGCGGCTATGGCGGGCTCTCGATGGCATACGCCAAGCGAGGAAACACCGCCTACGCCATCGACGCCGATCCTCACAACGTCGCCGTGGTCGGCGAGAGAGTCTCGGCCGGCGAAGCCGCTCCGGGCAACGTCCACGTCGTCCACGCTAGTGCGCTGGACATCCCTCTCGGCACCGAGGTCGCTGATCTCACCATCATGATCGGTGTGATCGAATGGCTCGGGTATGCCGACGATGCCCCGGTAGCGCAGGTGCAAACACGGGCCCTGGCGGAGGCTCGGCGGATCCTCAAGCCCGGCGGCTCGCTGATCGTGGGAACCAAGAATCGCCTGTTTCCGCGCTACACCTGGAGCGACAGTCAGCTTCGCAAGCCGTTGGTCAACTCGTTACCGCGACGACTCGCCGCCAACCTGAGCAAGCGTCTGTGGAACGTCGACTACCGGGCCCACATCTACAGCTACTGGGGCTGGCGGCGTCTCATCGAGGGGGCGGGCCTGGCCCTGGACAGGAGCTTCGTCCCGGTAGTTTCGTATCAGTACCCCCACGTCCTCGCTGAGCCCTGGCGTCACAACTATCTACCGTCCGACCTCGGCCCCGGGTTCAACGGCGCAGCCAAGGCCTCGGGTTCCCGCGATCAGTTGCGTGCAGGTTACTACCGGCTGTTCGGAGCGTTGGGGCTTCTGGGACTCTGCGGCGGGAGCTTCCTGTTCGTGTGCCGCAAGAGCACACAGTGACTGCCTTGCCCGACACCGCCGTTACTGCCGACATCGCGAGGCACGCCATAGCTTCGGCGCTGTCGACGGCACCACGAACAGTGACGGTCCACCAACTTTCCTGCAACGAGCGCGGCACTGCGGTGCACTGTCGCGCGGAAGCCGAAGGAACACAGCTGTTCGCGAAGATACTGACCAGCGACAGGTATCCTGCATGGGAACCGGTGACCATGCCGAGCCCCGGCATGTACGCGAACGACGAGGAAACACGTCTGGCCTCGGATCAAATAGAGCACGAGTGGTCCATGGGTCACCGTCTCAGCTCGATGCATGCACCAATCACTATTCTGCGGCCCCTCGGACGCTGCCTCGAGACACGCAGCATCGTATGGGAGTTGGCCGACGGACTTACGGCCCGCGAGATCTTGGCGCGCGCACCCCTGAACCGCTCGATGCGTACCGCCGGCGAAGAGGCTCTGGAGTGCACCGGTATCTGGTTGAGGCGACTGCACGATTCCCACGAGACGGGCAGGCGGGTGCTGGACCTCGACGACACCTGTTCGAGTCTACGGGCGGTCGAGCCCGTCTCCACTCACAACGCGCGGTATCTCTCTCGTGCCTTGGAGTTGCTGGAGACGGCACGCGGGGCGCTTGCGGGCATGGAGATCACCGTTCCCGTCTCGCTGACCCACGGCGACCTGTCGCTGCACAACGTCATCCACGACACCGACACCGGCGTGACAACGCTCGTCGATCTCGAGCACGTAGGAGTCAGGCCTGTCCTTCACGACCTCGTCATCCTCTCGGCTAACACGAGGGGTAAGATGCTCAATCCTCTGGCCTCCTACGAGACCGCTCGAGCCTGGGAAGAGTCTTTCTGGAAGGGGTACGGCGACACCGCACCCGAACTGAGAACGGCCGCTACCGCTCTTGCCGGCGCATGGATCTTCTACTGGATGCTGGGAAGATCGCCCGCGCAGGGTGCGGCATCACGTGCATACCGATCGCTTCTACAAGGGATCTATTCGCGGCGCGCCCTGCGCCGAATGAGGCAGGAGATCAGCTGCTTCAGTGAGCGCCTCGACGACGAAGAACCGACGGCACCGTCCGCGCCATGATTTCCAGATCCGAAATAACGGACTGACCTCCGATATAGTCGAAGTCCATGAAGGCGCGTTCCGGGTACTGCACATCGCTGCGGCCGCCGACCTGCCACTGCCCCGTGATCCCCGGCCTGACCGACAAGAACAGGTCCGCGTAGGGCTCATAGCGTTCGATCTCGTCGGGTACGATCGGCCTTGGCCCGACCAGAGTCATGTCGCCCTTGAGAACATTCCAAAGCTGAGGCAGCTCGTCGAGACTGGATTGGCGCAGGAACCTTCCCAGCCTCGAGATACGCGGATCCTCGTCCTCGGGCAGCTTGTAGTCGCCCTCCACATAGCGCCGGTGCAGGGCGGGATCCTCCGCAAGCAGCTTCTCGGCATCGGCGCGCATCGACCTGAACTTGTAAAGCTTGAAACGGGCCCCCTCGACGCCGAGACGTTCTTGGGAAAACAAGGCCGGCCCGCCGTCCGAGAGTTTGATGATGGCGGCAAGCAGCCCCATCAGCGGCGAGAGCACGACGAGTGCGGTGGCGGAAACCGCAATGTCGGTAACACGCTTCATGCCGAGCCGGACCTCGTCCTTGGGCATGGGACCGAAGGACAGCATCGGCACGCCCGAGAATTCGGTAACGCGGCCCCTGACCCCATGCTGCCCGCTAGACAGAGGAGTGATGAGGGAGACGACGCGGCCGCGTTCGATGAGTTTCTGGGCTGTGGGCGCAAGCTGAGCGATCTCCTGGGCGCCACCGACGATGAAAACCTCGTCGACTGGATGATTCAGCATGACTGCGTCGAGGTCGCTGAGGCGCCCGACGACGGGGATGACCGAAGTCTCGGGCAGAGCCCCGTTGCCGGTCAGTAGCAATCCTACGAGATCGTATCCGGTCTCGGTGGCCTCGCGGATCACGCTGGCCAGCCAGGAGGCCGGCTTGCCCGCTCCGATCACCAGGGCATGGCGCTTGTTCAAACCGCTCCTGCGCATCTGGTGCAATACGCCGATGACGCTGAACTGCTTGGCGACGAGAAAGACGAAGGCCGTCGCGAAGTAGTAGCCGAAGAATATGCGGCTGATCGATCCCATCTTGAGAACGAAAATCGTGGCCGCGGTGGCCAGCACCGCCAGCGTCAACGCGCGCAGGTAGGTGTGGAATATCGTCAGATAGCTCTCGGAGCGGTGGGAGAGGTAGACTCCGGAGACGCGCATGGAAGTAACCCATGCGAGCACGCTGACCGCCAACAGCACCGCGTAGTCGGAACGCACGAAACGTTCGGCCGTCCACGCCAAAGCCGGGACCCGTCCGAGCAGCGGAAGCTGCTCATGGAAGTATCTCAGTAGAAACGAAGCACCGAACGCTGCACAGATGCACAGGACGTCAAGCGATAACGAGATCCCTTGCAGGGTCTTCGCACGCTCCCGGAACATACCTCACCTCCACAACCACTCACCAAAGAACAACCGACGTTGACCCCAGCACCGTATGTGCAACAGTCATTCACTGGAGACCTCGCGTCCGTGTCGAGATCATCCCCGTCGACAACCGCCTACCTCACGCCGTGGGTGCCCGCCATACTTCTCGCGATCGCGCTCATCCCCCTCGGCGCGCGCTCACCACTCGCGTTCAACCTGACACTGCTCGCCATCGTCGCCGTATGGCTCGTGTCGCTCATCGCCGCCGCAGCCAGCCGGGGCGCCGTCAAAGCGGCCGACGACCTACTCGAGGGCAACTATCTTAGCGCCCTACTCGTTCTGCCGGCTCTGGTCACCGCTCAAGCGGTGGCTCAGATCTTCTTCGGCTTCAGTGACGGCCCTAGCAGGGCGATCACCCAATCGGCCCTGGCCCTGGGCGGCTTCGTCGTATTTTACCTGATTGTTCGGTCAGTTGCGCGGGAACGGCGTCATTTTCGTACCCTCATCGCTTCCCTCGTCATCATCGGCGCCCTGGAGGCCGCGTACGGCGTCCTCAACCTCCTGGCCGGCAACGAGCGCCTGCTCATCTACGAACGCTGGGCCTACCTGAACTCGGCCACCGGCACACTGATCTCCAGGAACCACTTTTCCTTCTTGATGGAACTCACCCTCCCGGTGGCCGTGGCCTTCGCGGCAGTTGTCGCCACCGGCGACGGGCCGACGCCGGCACCGGAGAGCGAACTCAAGGCGAAGCGCGTGCTCGTCGGCAGCGCGGTCACGGCGATGGCCCTGGCTCTGATCTTCTCCAGGTCACGCATGGGCGTCATGAGCCTGTCGCTGGCGACGCTGACCGTAGTGGTTCTCAACAGGCTTCTCATGCCGGCTCGCAGAGGCAGAAAGCGACCGCTACGCCGAATGGCCGCACCCGCCGCGCTTGGCATCATCGTCGTCGGGTTCGCACTGATGATCGGAGTCGATCCCGTGCTCGAGCGTTTCTTCAACATCTCAAGAGACCTCGAAGACGGGAGATGGCCGATATGGCGCGCCACGTGGGCCATGATCGCCGAGCGTCCTCTGTTCGGTCACGGATGGGGAACCTTCGAGGGGCTGCTTCCGGGTTATCGCCCGCGGCCCACCGGCTATTTCTACGACCATGCCCATAACGAGTATCTCGAAGTTCTTGCCGAGAGCGGTATCGTGGGGCTTTGTGCCGTTGGTTGGCTGATCTTTCTGTTCGGGCGCAGGCTCGTCTCCACTCTGTCCGCGCCTTTGACCCGCACACAGCGAACCACCGTGATGGCGTTGGCGGTATCGATCATGTCCGTACTCATCCATTCGGCTGCCGATTTCGGCCTGCGCGTGCCCGGTGTGGCGCTGACCTTTCTATTCATCGTCGCCTTGTTCGCTCGCGCCGCAGAGGAACCGGAGCTGATCGACGGAAGGCGTCAGAAGGAGAGCGAGAGTTGATCGATCTTCACTGCCACATACTGCCGGGCATCGACGATGGGCCACGCGACTGGGACGAATCCATCGAGCTCTGCCGGAGCATGGTCGACGATGGGATAACCAGGGCGGTAGCGACACCCCACTTGATCGACGGCGTCTACGACAACCGGAAGCCCAAGGTCGACGCTCTCGTCGAAGAACTCCGGCGGCGGCTGGCCGAGTCCGGAGTGGCACTGAGGATCGAATCCGGCGCCGAGGTCGATCTCTCGTCACGCCTCGTGACGGAACCCTCCAGCGACTTGCCGGCGCTGGCCGGGGGTAAAGCCGTGCTCCTGGAGATGCCGGTAGCGGTGATTCCGCATGCGATGGACGAGATCATCTTCGCTGCGACGTCACGGGGTCTGCTGCCGGTGCTGGCTCATCCGGAGCGCAACGAGCTACTTCAACAGGACACGGCTATCGCGCAACGGTGGGTGGACGCCGGCGCAGCGTTGCAGATCGACGGCGACTCACTTCTCGGGGTCTGGGGCCGCGGCGCGAAACGCTGCGCCGAAAGCCTGCTCTTGTCGGGCTTGGTGCACGCCCTGGCCAGCGACGCTCATTCCTGCAAGCGGCGACCGCCACGCCTGCGTCGGGCTCTCGACGCGGCCAAAGCAATCGTCGGAGACGAAGCCGACAAGCTCGTCGGCCAAGGGCCTGAGCTGATACTCCAAGGCCGGTGTCCGCCGACGCCCCTCTACGACATCGGAGCCCGCAGGGGCGCGTCAGCCGGCCACGCGGCCGGCAATCTCCTGCAACGAGTTGCCCGGCAGATTCTCGATCGCCTCTAGCGACAAGTCATCTACCCAGAAGTCGCCACCGACGAAGCGGTCGAGACGGCGGGTTCCGGGTCTTCCGACGAGTATCCTGATACCATCGCATTCGGCGGGCACGGTGAACTCCAGCTCGGTATCGGTCCAAGAGCTACTGCCCGTAAACTGCTCACCGACTACCCACAGTCTGCATCCGCCGCCGTCGCTCCGGCTGAGATCACGCGCACCGTCGACGAAGATTCCGGGGCCGCGCGCCGAACTCAGTTCGTCGTACTTGACGCGCGCCTTCAGGCGGTAGGAGCCTCCGGGCTGCACCGGTACATACTGGCGGACGCCGAAGTAATGCACGTTGTGCTCGCCGTCGAAGGTCAGGCGCAAAGCACGACGTCCGGGGCTGCAGTCCGAGCACGGTGACACCCGGGCGCGTACGCCTTCGCCCCTCTCGACGGTCCAGTCGAAGTGGCCGGCATCGCCGTATGCTTCGAAGCCGGCGTTGACCACGGGTCCTTGAAGGGGGGCCGGCGCGTCGAATGCCACGTGCCACGCATCATGCACGCGCCCGTGTTTCAGCAGATAACCGACGTAGGGCTGCCGGTGGACGCGGCTCGTCTCCATACTGCTGTAGCGGCTCCAGATTCGCGCGGTGTCTTCGGGGCCGAGGGCCTCGAGCGCGAAGGAGAAGTAGGATGGGAGGTCGGCGTCGGTGACGATACGACCCAATACGAACTCGGCGGGATAGACGCGGTGAAGTAGCCCGTGAAATTGCCTCCGATCCTTGCGATGACCGCCGAGGGCGGCACTGAACTCTTCGGCGGCTGCGTCTACGTCGTCGAGACGAGACAGTACTACGGCCGCCCTGGTCCTGACGCCCGTCTGGGAACGTCCATAGTGCCTTGCACCGTCCAAAGCCTGGGTGGGATCCCGGCCCAGAGCGCTCAACGCTTCGGCCAGCCCGATCCAGCAAGGACCACAACCTTCGAAGGCGTCGATCGCGAGCCCGTAATAATGAACCGCGGACTCGTGGCGGCCGACCGCCTTGGATACTCCCGCCAACTGGTGAGCGTAGCGCCAGTTACTCGGCGTCAACGAAAACGCACGCTCCAGTCCGGCGACTGCACCTGCGCCGGAGGCGGAAGCGAAGTAGATGCCTGTCAGTTCGCGGACGCTGTTTCCGAGGATCAGGAGCGCAAAGACGACCATGACGGTGAGCCCGGCCACGGCCTTGCGGTCTCCCAGCTTCATCGGGCCCGGGTCAGGCTACTCGTTCGAGGCCTTGGGTTTCCTCTTCGTTGCCGCGCTGCCCGTAGTAGTCGCCGTAAGACGTGTAGTATCCGTAGTAGGAGTGGCCGTCACGTCCCGTCGACACACGGTTGAGCACGACACCGAGAAGCTTTGACTGCATTCGAATGAGGTAGTCGCAGGCCTGACGCGCCATGCGCTTGGAGGTTTCTCCCGACCGCGCGACCAGCAGGCATGCTCCTCCGAGCTGACTGGCCATGATGGGCACGTCGGCAAAACCGAGTGCCGGCGGCGCGTCGACGAGAACCTGGTCGTAACGCTCTTCAAGGTCGCGCAGAAGCGATTGCATCGGGGCCGAGTTGAGAAGATCGACCGGGTTGGGCGGAAGCGGACCGGCCGAGACGAAATCCAGACCCGACTGACCACTGCGGCGAATGATGTCGTCGATCGGCAAGTTGCCCGTCAAATAGTTGCTCAAGCCCGGCGACAGGTTCATACCGAGGGCCTTGTGAACGCGCGGGCGCCGCAGGTCGCAGTCCACCAGGCACACCTTGCGGCCTGTCTGGGCCAGTGCCGTTGCCAGGTTCACCGCGATGCAGGTCTTGCCCTCTCCCGGCTGTGCGCTCGTCAGCAGGAGGCGCGAAGGAAGACCGCCGGGAGCGGCGAGCAAGAGTGACGCCCTGAGCGTGCGTATGGCTTCAGCTCCCGCCGATGTCGGCTGGCAGGCAACCTCGAGGTCCGCGCTGGTGCGCGCTTCTCCTCCATTGATGCGCACCAGCGAAAACTCGGGAACCGCGCCCAGCGTCGGCAGCGCAAGATGCCGCTCGACATCGTCGGGCGTCTTGAGGGAGTCGTCCATGTACTCCTGGAAGAAGGCGAACCCGATACCGCCGAAGGCGCCTATGAGCATCGACAACGCGAGGTTCAGCGGCAGGTTCGGCGACGCAGCTTCGAGAGGCTCCTCGGGCGGATCGAGCAAGCTGATGTTGGTCGCGCGTATGGCCTCTGCGACCTCGACCTCTTTCATCCTCCTGAGCAGATCCTCGTAGATCTCCCTGTTGGTCGAGACTTCACGATGGAGAATCTTGAAGTCGATCGCCTTCTCCTCGTATGCGGCCACTACCGCCTTCTGCATCTCGAGCTTCTCGCGCAGCAGGACTTCCCTCTCTACTGCCTGCTCGTACTCCGAGCGTACGCTCGACAGGATTCTGTCTTCGGCCTCGAAGATCGCGTCCTCGAGTTGCTCGATGCGGGCATCCAGGGTGCGCACTTCAGGGAACTCATCGGTGAAGGTCGCCCCCAGCTCTGCGCGATCGGCCTGCACCTTGGCCAACTCCTCGCGCAGAGACTTGATCAACGGGCTGTTGACGATCTGAGAAAGGTAGCGCCTATCCTTGCTGATCGCCTCCACATGAGTGGTTTCAGCAGCGATGCGTGAGGCTTCCGCTTCGGTCAAACGGTCGTTGAGATCGGTCAACCGGTCCTGGATTACGCGCTCCTCCTGCTCGATCGCATGGATTTCCTGACCCTTGGCGAAAACTTGCAACGCCTGCTCGGAAGCTTCGAGCTTGCCTTTTACTTTGTCGAGCTGCTTCTCGATGAAATGGCGGGCTTGGGAGGCGGCCTCGATGCGCTGGTCGAGCGTGAGGTCGATGTATTCGCGCGCCAGGGTTTCGGTCACATCGCGAGCCAGGGCGGGATCCGGCGACGAGAAGCTGAGTTCGACGAGGAAAGACTTGCGGCGCGGTCTCACCGAGACGGACTCGATGAAATCATCGACCATCTCGTGCTCACGCCTGGCCGCGAGCCGTGCTTCGTCCCCGCCCTCGGAAAGCATTGCGCCCACCCAGGACTTGCCTCGTCCGACCATCGTGGAGCGCCGAAATTCACCATTGATGTAAGGGTTCTCCTCGAGCCCCAGCTCGTCGATCGTGCGTCGGGCGAGCGCACGGCTGGTGAGGACTATGTACTGGGTTTGGAAGAAGTCAGCGTAGGCCTGTGATTGGGTGACCGATTCCTGGACGGAGTCGAAGTCGGTAATCTTCGGACCTCCGGGCTGAATCTGCAGCAAGGCGGTGGAGCGATAGACGGACGTGGCGGCCAGGCTCAATACCAAGGTCGACAGTACGCACACCGTGAAAACGGCTGCCGCGGTCCAGCGCCGCCGTGACAGGATGCGGATGTAGTCCCATAGGTGAAAGGAGCTTTCCTCCCTCTCCCGGCTCGCGCCATTGGAGGCCAGGATCAGCTCCCGGCTTCCTGAATAGGGCCGTAGGTCGGGGAGCCCGGGCTCGCCGTCGTAGCCGTTGCCGCTGCCGTTGTTTCCTCGGTACTCCATCCAGTGTCTGCCGGTTCGCCGTGCGGTTATCGTCAGATCGCGGTATTGACGCGGAACAGGTCGATCGTGCGATCGAAGATGAACTTGGTCCCCGACAAGGGGACGACGATCACGTCGTCTTCCTCGATCATGAAGTCTTCCGCCTTGCCGTTCTTGATCGCCGCGTAACGGACGGGGATCTGCTCGCGCTCACCGTTGTCCATCTTCCTCAGCAACACGGTTCCGGAGACGTTGGCCAGCGTGAAGTCCATTCCCCCGGCCGTGGCCAAGGCTTGGCTCACCGTCGTCGGCTGCTGCAAAGGATAGGCACCAGGCTTGGTCACCATGCCTTCGACGTAGAAGACTCCGGCCTGAGGTACGCTGATGACGTCGCCCGGCAAGAGAGCGAGGTTGAGACTGAGATCTCCTTCTCGCGCTATGCGTTCAAGGTCGAGCAGTATGGTTTCGACTTCGCTCTCGAGCTGTCGCGTCAAACGGACTTTGCGACCGGCGTCCTCGTTCAGGCCACCAGCCATCGCCAGCCCTTCCAACAGAGTACGGCGACCCTTGAGCTCGTAGATACCGGGGTTCTCCACATAGCCGACGACCGAGATCTGGTAACTGCGGTACTCACGGACGAACACCGTGATCTGCGGCTCGCGGATGAAGCGCATGAACTCCGAGGTCAGATGCTCCTCGAAGTCGTGAGGCGTGGCGCCTAGTGCCTTTATCTTGCCGACATAGGGCAAGGTGACGTGACCCGAGGTCGAGACCCGTGCCTGGATGATGCGGGGCAGACCGTTCTTGTCCTGGATGTCGAAGAGCGTCACTTCCAGGAGGTCCTCTTCTCCGATGAGGTACTCGCCTTCGCCAGTCGCCTGACCGGCCAGCAGGGCTATCTTGGAGTTGAACTCGTTGAGCTTGGCCGAGTCCTGGGAACTCTCGGGGTAGGGCCCCTTGGGCGTAACCGAGCACCCCGACGATACGATGATCGCGGCAGTCAGCAGGACGACGAAGCGCTTCGGATCAGTCACCGGCTCTCGGAATCCGCATCGTTCGCCGCATCGGAAAGCCGCGCGCTCACCAACCTGGATAAACCGTCGTCACGGGCTGCCGTTGGTGTCACCACCGCCACCGCCACTGAGCGCAGCGGCACCACCACCGACGACGGCCACGCCCACGGCCGCTTCACCGACGCCGATACCTTCGCCGCCGGGCGGAACACCAGCGCCCTCCTCGTCTTCATCCTCTTCGGTCACCAACCCGGCCGCCTTGTCGCGCTCCAGGTCTTCGTTGGCCGTCTCGGCAGCCGCCAGCTGCTCGGGCCGTGCCCCCAGTTGCTCGGGCCGCGCCCCCAGAGCGGTTTCCTTGAGCAGATAGCGTTCCCCCGCTTTTACTCGCCGCTCTACGCCGTTGGTCCTGACGTTCAGGAATCCGTGCTCTACCGAGACAACCGCGTCGCCGTTGTCGTTGATCTCGACGTAGGCGTCGACACCCGACCCGGCAGCGGGCCCCGGCGCGATCAACTCAGCGTCGGCTACGGAGACGACCAACTCCGACGTGGCTGCCAGATGGAAAGCGACCTTACCGGCGGCGACGTCGATCTGAGGTACGTTACCGTTGCCGACCGCGTTTATGAGAGAGTTGCCGTACATTCCGATGACACCCTGAGCGCCCATGTCGGCCAGAAGGTAGCCGTCCTCACCGGTCTTGAAGGTGTCGCCTATCAACATCGGCCGAGTCAGCGACACGTCGTTCCAAGAGCGGGCATCGCCGGAAACCCACACCGGACCGTTCACCTGCACGGTGCCGACCACAGGGTTCAGTGCGAGCGCCGGCCGGCTGCACACTACTGCGAGGGAAAGTCCGGTTATCGAAACCGCCAGTAATCTGGCGGCGACATCACGCCTCGTCATCCTCCGCTCCTCCACTCGGCGATCACCGTTGCAGAGACCGCCTTCAGGTCGCCGGCCAATAAACCGGCAACTGACAACGTGTAATCTTCCCAGGAGGCTGGTGGGCTGTCAAGCTCGGGACGGCAGTGAAACCGTTGTCCGACTTGGCTTTGAAGCGGGTGCGCGGGCGCTCAGTCGACCGTGACGAACAGGTCGCAGCTTCGCTCGTCCTGCTTGTCAGAGAAACTCAGGCGCCAGTTCATGCAACCCAGGATCCTCGACACCAGGTTTCGCGTGACATGGGTCAGCGCCGACGGGCTGTCGCCGTTGGGCTGGGCCGACAACCGCATCAATATGCCGCGCTTTCCATCCTTGCTGATGGCGTCCACTCTCACGGCACGAACAGCGGGAGAAGCGGGAGACGATTCGGTCGCGACCAGGGCCTCGCACACCATGTCCACGGCACGATCCAACTGCATGGGATCAACCTCGATCTCGTGTGCGGACAAGGCGCGCACTGCCGGCGAGTCGGCACCTTCTACATCCGTGCAGCCGAGGCGGCGGGAGACTCTCGCTACGAGATCCTCGACCGACAAGGAAAACATGTGCATCTCCACCGGCTTGAAGAACTCCATGACCCGTCCGAGAAGCCTGTGCAGCTCGCCTAGGGCATCCCTTAGTTCGGTCACGGCCTCACTGCCGTCGGGGTCGGCACCGGTCTTGTCCTCGAGCACCTCGCTCCAGTAGTACATCCGGTGGACTATGTTGCCGAAGTCATGGTCGACCTCGGCGAACATCTCGCTGGTCGCCGGACCGGCGCCGATCTCGGTGGACTCGACCGGCTCCTCGAGGGTCGGTGGCTGCGTGGTTTCTTGGCTCATGGCGTCGAGGCTGGTCTGCAGTATCGATGCCAAGGGCGCGAAAAGGCCGTTATTTCGGGGGTCCTGGCCGGCGTGCCCGGCAACCCCGGGGGCCGGTGTGGTCCCTGAATGCCGCCACCGGCCAAATCCGAGCAGTCCCGGGAACCCCCGCGGCTGTCATTTTGACATGCTGTAGATCAGCTCTATAAGGGTGTTCCGTGGCGAGCGCCTCTGCGTGCTGCCACGGTTTTTTTATGCCGGACGTCAAAGAGGTCGCCGTGGCAGTGATTCCTGCTCGGTTAGCTTCCTCACGGGTGCCGGGCAAACCCCTCGCCGATATCGGCGGAACCCCAATGATAAGGCGGGTCTACGAGAGGGCCCTCCTCGCCGATGCCGTCTCACGCGTCATCGTCGCCACTGACGACGAGCGCGTGCGTGAGGCACTCGGGTCGGACGCCGAAGTAGTGATGACTCGCAGCGATCACGAAAGCGGCACCGATCGAGTTGCCGAGGTCGCCGAATCCCTGGACGCGGGGATCATCGTCAACATCCAGGGAGACCTACCTGTGCTGGACCCGGGCATGGTCGACGCTCTTGTTGAGGCAATGCGGGGAGAGGCGAGCTTGGAAATGGCGACGCTGGCCGTACCGCTGGCCGACGCCGGAGAACTGAAAACCGACTCTATAGTAAAGGTAGTGACCGACCTGCAGGGGCGCGCACTGTATTTCTCGAGAGCAGCGATCCCTTACAACCGGGATACGCCGGAAGACATACAGCTGGCGCTTCACCACGTCGGCCTTTACGCCTACCGCCGCGACGCGCTCCTTAGAATAGCCGCTCTCGAACCGACACCGTTGGAGAAATCCGAGCGTCTCGAGCAGCTCAGGGCCCTCGAGAACGGTATCGGCATCGGCGTGGTGCGCTATTCGGGCTCGTCGCCGTTGGAAGTCGACACGCCTGAGGATCTCCAGGCTGTTCGCAAGATCGTTGGTGGGTTAGGGACCTGAAGTCGAACGGGGTAGAGTGACCAAATGGCCAAGGAGGGGAACGTGGGCGAAGGAAGGCCGACCAAATTCATCTTTGTCACCGGTGGTGTGGTTTCCGCGCTCGGGAAAGGGCTGGCCTCTGCCTCAATCGGCGCGCTCCTCGAAAGCTCGGGATTGCGGGTCACCATGCTCAAGATGGACCCCTACATAAACGTCGACCCCGGCACCATGAGCCCCTTCCAGCACGGCGAGGTCTACGTCACCGATGACGGCTACGAAGCCGACCTCGACCTCGGCCACTACGAAAGATTCGTCTCGACGCCGATGAGCCGCCTCAACAACGTGACCACGGGCAGCGTGTACAACGAAGTGATCACCAAAGAACGCCGCGGCGACTATCTAGGCGCGACCGTCCAGGTCATTCCTCACATAACGGACGAAATAAAGCGCCGCATCGAGCTCGCAGCCGAAGGTTACGACATCCTCATCGGCGAGGTCGGAGGCACGGTGGGCGACATCGAGAGTCTGCCTTTCCTGGAAGCGATCCGGCAGATGCACGTCGAGAAGGGGGAGGAGAACGTCCTCTACATCCACCTCACCCTGGTTCCATACATAGAAGCCGCCGGCGAGTTGAAGACCAAACCCACGCAACACAGCGTCAAAGAACTCACAGGTCTGGGCATACAGCCGGATATCTTGCTGCTGCGCTGCGACCGCGAACTCGACGAAAAGCTCAAGCAAAAGGTCGGCTTGTTCTGTAACGTCGATGCCAACTGCGTGCTCACCGCGCGCGACGTACCCAACATCTACAGGTTGCCGCTTACCATGCAGGAAGAAGGCCTGCACAGCCGCGTAACCGAGAAACTGCACATCTGGACGGGGGCGCCCAAACTCGTCGAATGGGAGAAGGTGGCCAGCACCCTGGAATCTCCCAAGGACAAAGTGCACATCGCCATGGTCGGAAAGTACGCCGATCTGATCGACTCCTACAAATCCCTCAACGAAGCGCTCGCACACGGGGGAATCGCCAACGAGTGCGAGGTGCAGATCTCCCACGTCGATTCAGAAGTCATCGAGAGCGAGGGGCTGACCAGCGAGGTGAAAGCCGCTGACGGGATTCTGGTTCCCATGGGCTTCGGGCCCCGCGGCACAGAAGGAAAGATCGAGGCGGTCAAGTACGCGCGAGAGGGCGAGGTGCCCTTCCTCGGCATCTGCTACGGGATGCAAATGGCCGTCGTCGAATTCGCCCGCAACGTATGCGGGCTCGAAGGCGCGCATTCGGTCGAAGTCGATCCCGACACGCCCGCGCCCGTCATCGACCTCATGGTCGAACAGCGCGGCCTCTCCGACAAGGGCGGGACGATGAGGCTGGGCGCATACCCGTGCGCCGTAAAGGAAGGCACCCTTGCTCACCGCGTGTACGGTAAACGCAAGATCCAGGAAAGACATCGGCACCGTTATGAGTTCAATACGACCTTCATGCGCCGACTCGAGGAAGGCGGCATGGTCTTCAGCGGAGTCTCACCAGACGGAAGCTTGGTAGAGATGGTAGAGATCCCGACTCACCCTTGGTTCATCGCCTCCCAGTTCCATCCGGAGTTCAAGTCCAAACCCTTGCACTGCCACCCTCTTTTCAAAGGCTTCATCCGGGCCGCCCTGGCGCGCAAGCGTGAGCGGGGCGCCACTCCGCCACTGGCGGGGCTTCGCGTCGTAGCCAACAAGACGAGCACGGACAGGTGAGCCGGCGACGTAACTTCCTCGTAGGAGATCAACAGCAAGTCGAGGTCGGCGGCGACGGCCTTTTCTTGATCGCCGGGCCCTGCGTAGTGGAGTCACGGGATTCCGCACTCCGGCACGCAGCGGCCGTATCGGAGATCTGCCGACGCACCGGTGTCGGCGTCATTTTCAAATCCTCCTTCGACAAGGCCAACCGTACATCCGGAAGCTCTTTCCGCGGACCCGGCGCCGATGAAGGGCTGCGCATTCTGGCCGAGGTCAGGAAAGAGTCGGGCCTGCCGATCCTCACCGACGTGCACGAGACTTCCCAGGTGACGGCGGCGTCCGAAGTCGCCGATGTGCTCCAGATCCCGGCTCTGCTGTCCCGGCAGACCGATTTGATCGCAGCCGCCGCCGCCAGCGGCAAAGCGGTGAACATCAAGAAAGGGCAATTCTCGGCGCCTTGGGACATGGAGCACGTCGTGGCCAAGGCCGAGTCGGCGGGCGGCGAGCGAATAATTCTGACCGAGCGCGGGACGAGCTTCGGGTACGGCAACCTGGTAAACGACTTCCGCTCTTTGGAGATCATGAAAGAACTCCGCGTGCCTGTCGTTTTCGATGCGACCCACTCGGTTCAGCTTCCGAGTGCCGGCGACGGCGTTTCGGCCGGCGAACGGCGCTACGCAGCCCCCTTGGCAAGAGCGGCAGTGGCGGTCGGAGTCGACGGCGTGTTCATGGAAGTTCATGAGGACCCCGACTCGGCCCTGAGCGACGGCCCCAACTCTATCAAGCTCGACGATCTGCAATCGATGCTCGACTCGCTTCGAGCCATCGACGACGCAGCGAGGGCCTCCCGATGAGCGGCGCCGTGAGCACCGGGCGCAGGGCCGCCGCAGGCCCATCAGTATTGGAATCGGCGAAGCGCGTCCTCGACATCGAGATCGAGGCGTTACGAGCAGTCGCGACTCGTCTCGACGGCCAATTCGAGAAAGCCGTCGAGCTCATCGGCGAATGCTCGGGGCGCACGGTCGTAACCGGGATGGGCAAGTCGGGGCAGGTCTGCCGGAAGATGGCGGCAACGTTCAGCTCCACGGGCACATCGTCCATCTTCCTTCATGCCGCCGAGGCTGCCCACGGCGACATCGGAATCCTTACCCGCGGCGACGTGTGCATCGGGGTATCCAACAGCGGCACCACCGAGGAACTGCTGTCGCTGCTACCGGCGGTCAAGCGCCTCGAGATCCCTTTGATCGCGATCACCGGCGGACTCGACTCCCCGCTGGCCAGCGCCGCCGACGCGCTTCTCGATGTGAGTGTGGCCAAGGAAGCCTGCCCCCTCGGATTGGCGCCGACTGCCAGCACCACCGCCACGCTTGCGGTGGGTGACGCTTTGGCGGTGGCCGTCCTCGAGCGAAAGGGATTCTCTGAAGACGACTTCGCAGTTCTGCACCCCGGTGGAGCGCTCGGAAGACGCCTGTTGAGAGTGGCCGAGATAATGCGGCGGGGAAGCGACATCCCACTGATCGGGCTGGATGCTCCCATGAAAGCGACACTCGAGGCGATGACCGAGGGCAAGCTGGGCACCGTCGGCGTTGTCGACGACGAAGGCGCCCTGGCCGGCGTCATAACCGACGGAGACATCCGCCGGGCAGTGCTCTCCATCGGCGACACCAGAGACATGACGTCGGGGCAGATCATGACGAGCGCCCCCAAAACCATCGCCGGCGACGTGCTGGCTGCCGAGGCTCTGGCGATGATGGAGAAGCACTCGATCACGTCGCTGTTCATCCTCGACGATCCCGGCCGTAAACCGGCGGGCATAATCCACATGCACGACCTACTGCGTGCCGGCATCGCCTGATACCATTTGGCCGTGAAGCGCTACTACCTTCGGGCGACGGCCGTTCTGGTCGCGGTCGTCATAGTCGGCATTCTGATGAGCCGGCTGGGCGGGCGCATAGACACCGACAGCGTCTTCGACCTTTCGATACGACCCGAGAACATCCCCAAGATCGTTCAAAGGATCCGCGACTTTAATCGTGTCGTAACGCGTGACGGCAAGAAGCTCCTGGAACTGTCGGCTGCCGAAGCCAGTTACTTCAAGGACGACACCTCGGTCGTGGTCGTGTCTCCGAGCATCACGTTTTTCGACGACGGAGAGGAGTTCGCTACTTTGTCGTCGGAGCAGGCGCGTCTCTACATCAACGGCAACGAGGTGGACGCCGCAGAGATGAACGGAAACGTCAACGTGAAGTTGGAGCAATTCCGGCTGATCGCCGACCAACTGACCTTCGAAACCGACCAGCGACTTCTGGTTTCGCAAGGTTTCGTGGAACTCAAGTCTCCGGAGGTCTCACTGAGTGGAAGCGGGTTCGCTCTGCATCTCGGCGACAAGAAGCTGAGGCTGGACTCGAACGTCAACCTGAAGCTGTCGAAGACGCCGGTTTCCGCAGGTGAGAGCGAGTGATGAGACCCGGAGTCGCATTCGTCTCCGCGCTCTTCGCCGCACTGCTGGCGTCGTCGGCAGCATGGGCCGCAAACGACGACGACATGGGCGAGCGCACCAACGAGGTCATCTCGACGATAGCCGCGGACCTGAAAGTGCTCGAGCTGTCCGACGTTCCCTCGGACCTGAATCTGAGTGCCGATACTCTCGAGTTCGAACTCGAGAGCCGGCGCCTGCTATGCCGCGGAAACGTGGTGGTGACCCAGGGCGACACCAAGCTCGAGGCCGATACTCTGACCGTTACCGGAGCGGCTCCGCCCAAGAGGACAGGACGCAAGATCCAGGCGGTCGGCAACGTACGCATCAGCCGCGGCACGGAAAGAGCCTCGGGCGAGCTCGCCGACTACAACCAAGACCAGGCTACGTTCGTGTTGAGCGGCAACGCCGCTCTGGGATCGGGCGAGAGCAGCGTCAGGGGTGAAACTGTAGTATTCCATATCGACGAGGGACACGCCGTGATCGTCGGCGGCGACGAGCCGGTCAAAGCCGTGATCGAGATCGAGGCCCTCCCGGAAGAAGAAGATGAGTGACAACGGCCTGGAGTTGAGAGCCGAAGAGCTGATCAAGGCCTATTCCCGACGACGGGTGGTCGACCACCTGACGCTGCGCGTCAGCCAGGGGGAGGTGGTCGGGCTTCTCGGTCCCAACGGAGCGGGCAAGACCACGTCATTCCACATGATCTCGGGATTCGAGCGCCCCGACGAAGGCGATATCCTGCTCGGCAATCAAAGCCTCTCGGGACTGCCCATGTACGAGCGGGCTCGGCTGGGCATCTCCTATCTGCCCCAGGAGAGATCGGTGTTCAGAGGCCTGACCGTCGAGGAAAACATCATGGCCATCCTCGAAAGCCTGGACCTTTCCGATGACG
>JANQEO010000320.1 GCA_028278325.1 Candidatus Binatia bacterium | reverse complement strand
CCAGACGTTGCCGAAGCGAACGGGTACCGCGCCGGGGGTGGGGTTACCAACACCGATGAGATCGCAACCCAGAGAGGTCAGCGAAAACAACGCCGCCATGGCGATGATCGCTGTGCGTGACGCGTGGGCTCTGTGCGTACGGTCGCTTCGCATCAACCTATAAGTATACAAAGCCGCTCCGGCCGGCGTTGCGCTTAAGAAGAGGCTTGAAGCCGCCGAGCAGAGCAGCATCGCGACACTTCACGGGCCGGCACCCAAGCAGACGCCTCCGCATTCGCTCAAGAGTTGCGGCGAGATAGCCGCACGCAAGCGCAGCGGCGCAACTACACTATTAGATGTGGCAGGATGCGCACGGTTTGCGCTGCCGTGGGAACCGATTCTGGACGAGTGGTTGTAGAGCGATGATGGGAACAAAGATAGGTAGCGCCCAGGCGGGCGGCCCGAGGCAGATCTGGGGCCAGAACCTGGCCACCCGGGCTCGTACCCTCGCTATCGTCACGATCGGCCTGGCCGCTTTCATCGCAGGCGGCGCCCTCACCTACTACCCCGAGACCTTCGAGAGACTGCGCGAGGTCTTCACCATCGACCTGGCCAACATCATGGACAATGGCCTCAATCTGATGCGCATCGTCCTCATCCTGATGGCCCTGTCCCATACCCTGTTCGGCTGCTACGTAGTGTGGCTGTCGATGCGTGCTCTGTTTGCCGGGCAGTATCCTCCCCCAGGGGCGAAAGTCGCGCGCAACCAGAACGTGCTCTACGGGGGTTTGGCCCGCTTTCGTGCCGCCGCCGGCATTGCATTCGGCATGGCCCTGATAGTCGCCGGCGTGATGATTCCTTACTTCGCCTATCAAACGACCAAGATCTTTTTCGATACGGCCGGTGGCTTCCCCATCGATCCCAATCAGTTTCTGAAGTTCCGCTAATCCGACTAAGCGATTATGATATCGCGGTGTGCCCGTCTCGGCGGGTGCATGGGATCTGTAGAAAGTGTCAACGCCGTCGATTTGGTACTTCGCCTACGGAAGCAACATGGAACGCGCGACCTTCATGGAGCGTCGCAAGCTCGCACCCCTGCGCATAGACAAGGGCTGGCTCGACGGCTACCGACTGGTCTTCGACATTCCCATCGGCAAGGGCGAACGCGCCGTCGCCAACCTGAAGACCGAGCCCGGCGCGCGCACATGCGGCGTGCTCTACGAGCTCACCGACGAGCAAGCGCGGTTGCTCGATCGCACCGAAGGCGTGAACTCCGGTGTCTACTGCAGAGTGGACGTCATCATCGATACGCTGAACGGCGACAGTGTGAGCGCCTTCGCCTATCAGTCCGACAGATCCCACCCCGGGCGAAAACCGTCGGCCCTCTACATGAACCGCCTCCTCGACGGAGCGCGCGAGCACGGCCTGCCCGAACACTACATCGCCTACTTGCGCACCTTCGACTTGGCCGTCGACGAACGCCTGGCAGGCGGCTAATCTTCGTCTAGCAATTTCTCTCTGAAGAACGCGAGTACGCGGTCGCGCGCAAGCACCGTGGGGTGGCCTTCCTCGTCTATGAGGTCCTCGGTCAGCACGGAGTGAGGACCGGTGGGGTTGGGACTCGGCTTGCTGAATCCCGAATCGATTTCGATGCCGATGAAGGCATCGCCCAGTTCACGGCGCAGGGTATCGAAACGCTCGGCCCTGCACAGAGGATCCTCGGTGAAACGCAGGCCGATGACCTGACAGCCTTCTTCGGCACAACGTCTCTTGGCGACTTCCAACTCTTCGGGACTGACGTGAATGGCGGCCTTGCGCTCGGGACCGACGGGCAAGGGCAAAGACGGCTGAGACAGCACCGGCGCCAGCAAGGCCGGCTCCATCATCATCGACAACGCGAAATTACCGGTCAGGCACATTCCCACAGCGCCCACACCGGGACCGCCGAGTTCCTTGTGAGTCTCGCGGGCGAGGGCGCGCAACCATTCAGTGACCGGGCTGGAGCTGTGAGAGGCCAGCTGGTGGAACTCGCGGCTGATGCACACCTGAGCCATGGACTTCAAAGCGTTCCACGGTGTCACCGGCGCCCCGGTGGTGCCGACCAACTCGGGCATGACGACGGTGAAGCCGGCCTCCACTACCCAATCGGCGAATCGGATCACTGTGGGGTGGATGCCGGGGATCTCGTGCATGACGATCACGCCCGGCCCGCTTCCACGCATGTAGACGGGTTTGGTGACGTTGCCGTAGGTAAAACTGGTGTTTTCGTAGCCTTCGATCATGTCCTGGCGGCACCGGGCATTTGCAGCCCGGCCCTCCATGCCGCCGGGGTCAGCGCTCTACCGCAATCGTGCGGCTCCACACGTCACGGACTTCGCTGTTGCCGTCGACGCCGGCCCAACCCGCAGGCATGGATTCGCTGGTGTGATTTATTGCGAAACGGCCATCCACCGTCAACAGGATGACCCCGCAGGGGCCACGCTGGTCGCCCTCGTAATCGACGGTGGCCGCCAGCGCGGCAGCCGCGGCATCGGTAGCGGCCAGGCCCGACGACACCAGGCGAATGCAGCGCCGCGCGGTGCCTTCGCGCATGAGCACCTCGCCCACACCGCTGGCCACGCACACGCCCTCTTCGTCATCGGCCCAGAATCCCGCACCTACAATCGGTGAGTCTCCGATACGGCCCGGCGGCTTTACGTTGGTGCCTCCGGTGGAAAGAGCCGCGGCTACATGGCCGTCGGCGTCCAAGGCTATGGCTCCGACCGTATCTGCTCCGGCATCGTGGGCGTTCTCGGCATGAGCTGCGCGCCGGTGTTCGACGATGAGATCCTCGGGCCTGCACAAGGGTACGTCGAGTTCGTGAGCGAGTTCGTCGGATGCTGGTGCGCCAATGAGCTGTCCGAAGTCACCGCGCGACGCCATATGCTGGGCCAGCAACACCGGATGCATGGTGCTGGTTACGCCGGTCACTCCGCCGAAACGGCGCGTGGCGCCTTCCATGAAACCGGCGTCGAGAGAAACGTTGCCCTCCACATCGAGGGCAGCACCCCGGCCCGCGTTCATTACTTCGCAGGCCTCCATCGACATGACGGCCTCTCTCACGGCCGCTATCGACCCGCCCGATTCCAAAGCTTCCAGTCCGCGGTCGAGGGCTTCTCTGATTCCGTCCAGGAAGGCCTCGCGTCTGTCTTCCGACACACGCCCGGCGCCCCCGTGAACGACTATGACCGGCTGTGGCTTCATCTTCTTCGCTACCCGCTCTCAAGTCGCCCCGTCAGGCCGGGCGGCCGGGGCGTTCCGTGAGCCCTGGCAGCGTACTAAAAGGCGACCGTGGCGGTCAACACGGCGGGCAGGCTGACTCTGGCTGCGCTGCTATTGGCGGTGCTTTATATCCTGGCCTGGCCCCTGCCCATCGAGCCCGTGGCCTGGGAGCCCACCCCCGCCCCGGCCCTGGAAGGCCCCTACGCCATCAACGACAAGCTCTCCGCCGTCGAGCGCCTCGAGGTAGGTGGGCGCGGACCCGAGCACGTCACGGTCACCGACACCGGCAGGATCTACACGGGGCTGGAAGACGGACGCATCATGAGGCTGGAAGCCGACGGCACCCGCCTCAAGAAGATCGTCGATACCGGTGGACGGCCCCAAACCGTGGAGGTAGCCGCGGACGGCACTCTCATAGTCGCCGATACCTATCGCGGATTGCTCTCCGTCGATTCCAAGGGTCGGATCACCGAACTCCTGACCGAAGTCGACGGTGTGCCGATGATGTTCGCCAACGACATCGCCATCTCTTCTACCGGCACCATCTATCTCACCGATTCATCCGACAAGTTCCGTCAGCACGAGCTGGTTTTCGATTTCGTCGAGCACGGCGGGCGCGGCCGACTCATCGAGTACATACCGTCGAGCGGCTCGGCTCGCGTTCTGCTCGACGGACTACAGTTCGTGAACGGTGTTGCTCTGGCTCCCGACGAGAGCTCCCTGCTCGTCAACGAGTGCGCAGCCTACCGTACCATCAGATATTGGCTGAAGGGTGAGCGCGCGGGTGAGAGCGAGATCTTCATCGATAACCTGCCCGGCTTCCCCGACAACATCAGATGTTACGAGCGCGGGATATGCTGGATCGCGTTCACCAACCCCCGGATCGAAGCTCTCGATCTGCTCGCGCCGCATCCTTTTATGCGCAAGGTGCTCATGCGTCTGCCGGAATGGGCAAGGCCGCGGCAATCCGACTACGCCTTCGTCATCGGCGTGGATCTTGCCGGCAACGTCGTCGAGAACCTTCAAGACCCTTCGCCCGACGGCTTCGGACAGATCACGGGCGCGAGTGAGCACAACGGGGTTCTCTACCTGGGCAATCTCAACAAGACGGCGATCGGCCTCTACCGCCTAGCCGGGGCGGCGAAATGAGGCGGGCGAGAAGGACGAGAGGGTGAGCGAACACAAGACGGTAATTCGCGGAGGCCGCGTGCTCAGCATGGATGCCGCCATCGGCGATCTGGAGAGCGCCGACATCCTCATCGAAGGCGGCCGCATCCTTGAAATCGCCGAGAGCATAGACGTCCACGACTGTGAGGAGATAGAAGCCTACGGCATGATCGTCACGCCGGGCTTCGTCGATACCCACCGTCACGTTTGGCAAACCCAACTACGCACCGTCGCCACCGACTGGAGCCTGTTCAACTACTTCAGCCGCATGCGCTCGATCTACAGCTCCTTCTATACGGCCGAAGATGCATACCTCGGCAATTACGCAGGCGCTCTGGAAGCGCTGTCGGCCGGTATCACCACCATCATCGACCACTCCCACATCATGAACTCCCCCGAGCACGCCGACGAAGCGGTGCGCGGGCTGGAAGAAGCGGGCATACGCGGGATCTTTTGCTACGGACTCTTTCCCAACCCCACCCAGCATCCTTTCGCGATGGGGATAGAGCCGGGTTGGCGCTTCGACGATGCACGGCGGCTCGCGAAGGATCGTTTCAACGGCGAGGGTTTGCTGAAGCTCGGCCTCGCGCCCACCGAAGTGGAAGCGACTCCATATGACACCACCTTCGACGAGATCCGCTTCGGTCGTGAGATCGGAGCTGCGCGCATTTCATGTCACGTCGCTTTAGGCACCTACGACACCGGCCGCCGCGTGGTCGAGCACATTCACGAAGCCGGTCTCATGAACGAGGATCTACTCTTCGTGCACGGCTCCACACTCACCGACGACGAGCTGGGTCATATCGCCGACGGCGGCGCCGCAATCTCGGCTACCCCCGAGACCGAACTGCAACACGGAATGGGACAACCGGTGGCGACCCGGGCCCTGGAGAAATCGGTCAAGACATCGCTCGGCATCGACATCGTCTCCAATTTCAGCGGCGACATGTTCGCGCAGATGCGGATCATGCTTCAGTCCCAGCGCGGCTTCGAGAACGAAAAACTGACCGCACCGCCGCGCGAGATACGTTTCAAAGCCAGGGACGTCCTCGAGCTGGCGACGACGGGCGGCGCTGCGGCGGCCGGGATGGAATCGTCGATCGGAAGCCTCGCACCCGGCAAGCAGGCCGACATCGTGATCACCCGCACCGACAGCATCAACATGACCCCGGCAATCGATCCCGTCGGCGCGCTGGTCCTCAACGCCAACGTCAACGACATCGACACCGTGCTGGTGGCCGGACGCCCGGTGAAGCGCTACGGAGAGCTGGTCGGCGTGGACTGGCCACGTCTGGCCGAAAGGCTGCGCGCCTCCAGCGAGAAGATCGTAGCGGGCTACGAATCCGTAGATCCCGCCGAGATCGAGGCCATGGCCGCCGCACTCATGCTCTCTCACTGAGCGGCGCTTCCTGCAAAGTGCCCGCTGAGGCCATGCCGACGGCAGGCGGGCGCTCGGGGCGAAGGAGGAGTGAAATGAAACTCGACATGGTTCCGCAGGGCGTCCTCGAACAGATCCTGCTGAGGATCGTCGACGTGCCGCTTCCCCTGCTACACACGGCGATTGCCAGCCTGCTGGCGCGCACCGTAATGACAGGGACCAAACTCGGGGTCTTCGAAGCCCTCGAGGCCGGTCCCCTCAGCGGCGCCGACCTCGCGCGTGAGTGCCGCACTCACGAAGGCGCGACCAAGTCGCTGGCCGACGCCCTCGTGTGCACGGGCTATCTCACCCTCGACGGAGGCCGTTACGGCATGACCGCCATGGCGCGGCGCTGGATGCCACGCAGCCGGCGCGACTCCATGCACGATAGTATTCTGTTCTCCATCGACGAACACGACTACATGTCATCGATGGAGAACTACGTGCGCACCGGCGAGGCCTTGGATATTCACGATGCCGGAATGAACGACGAACGCTGGTCGAGCTATCAACGCGGCATGCGTTCGCGCCAATCGGGCTACGCGCCCGAAGCGGCCAAACGCACGCCCGTGGCCAAAGGCGCGCGCCGCATGCTCGACATCGGCGGCTCCCACGGCCTGTTCTCAGTCGAGATCTGCAAGCTTCATCCCGGCCTGAATTCCGTCATTCTCGACCTACCCGAGGCGGTGAAGCATGCCGCACCTATCTTGGCGGAGGATCTCGCCCGCGAAGGAATGGAGGGCCGCGTAGTACACGAGGAGGGAAACGCCTTGAGTGACGACCTAGGCACCGATGCCTACGACCTGGTGTTCATGTCCCAGCTTGCCCACCATTTCGACGATTCGACCAACAGGGATCTCGCAAAGAAGGTAGCCAAGGCACTGCGGCCCGGAGGGGCTTATGTGATCCAGGAAAGCATCCGCACTGAGACTCCGAGCACGCGGAACCAGATCGGTGGCATGCTGGACCTCTACTTCGCGATGCTCAGTGAATCCGGCACCTGGGCCTTCGAGGAGATGGCGTCCTGGCAACGCGAGGCCGGGCTGACTCCGTGGGGGCCGGTGAGATACCGCAGCACACCAGGAATGGGTCAACAGGCAGGCGTGAAATCCTAATCATTCGCGGCTTCCACCCGAACACCCTGCTATGTTAGAGTCACGGAGTTTCGTGCCGCCAAGCTAAGTCTAACTGTAAGGGGACTTGCTCACATGACCAGTACGCAGATGGCAGCCGTAGACGGCAATGAAGCCGCTACGTCCGTCGCATACCGCCTGAACGAGATTGCAGCGATCTACCCCATCACGCCGGCATCGCCCATGGGCGAGCTTGCCGACGAGTGGTCGGCCCAAGGACGCGAGAACATCTGGGGAGTCGTTCCCTCGGTGACCGAGATGCAATCGGAAGCCGGCGCCGCCGGCGCGGTCCATGGATCACTGCAGGCCGGCTCCCTGGCCACGACCTTCACGGCCTCCCAGGGCCTGCTGCTGATGATCCCGAACATGTATAAGATCGCCGGAGAGCTCACGCCCTTCGTGATGCACGTGGCCGCCCGCACCCTGGCTACGCATGCGCTCTCGATCTTCGGCGACCATTCCGACGTCATGGCCTGCCGCCAGACCGGCTTCGCCATGCTCTGTGCGTCTTCGGTGCAGGAAGCCCACGACTTCGCCTGCATCGCTCAAGCGGCCACCCTCGAGAGCCGCGTGCCCTTCCTGCACTTCTTCGACGGCTTCCGCACTTCTCACGAAGTCGCCAAGATCGCCATGCTCTCCGACGACGACCTGCATTTCATGATCGACGACGGCTTGGTCGAGGCTCATCGCCAGCGGGCTCTCACGCCCGACCACCCCGTAGTAAGGGGCACGGCCCAGAACCCCGACGCCTACTTCCAGGCCCGCGAAGCCTGCAACCCCTACTATGACGCCTGTCCCGGCATCGTCGAGAAGGCCATGCAGCGTTTCGGCGAGAGAAGCGGCCGCAGCTACAAACTCTTCGACTACACCGGCGCCGAGGACGCAGAGCACGTAATTGTAATGATGGGGTCGGGCTCCGAAGCAGCCACCGAGACCGTCGAGTACCTGTGCAACGAGGGCCGCAAGGTCGGCCTCGTCACCGTCCGCCTGTTCAGGCCCTTCTCGGCCGAGCACCTGCTAGCAGCCATCCCGGCCACCGCCAAGTCGGTCACCGTGCTCGACCGCACCAAGGAACCGGGCGCCATCGGAGATCCTCTGTATCTGGATGTCGTCACCGCCCTACGGGAGAACGAGCAGAGTGGTGAGTCGCGCTTTTCGGCACCGCCACGGGTTTTGGGCGGACGCTACGGGCTCTCCAGTAAAGAGTTCACGCCGGCCATGGTGAATACGGTCTTCGACGAGGCCGCCAAGTCTGATCCGAAGCTTCACTTCACGGTCGGTATCGTCGACGACATTACCCACCACAGCCTGGAGTTCGACGAGGAATTCGACGTCGAGCCCGACGACGTGGTGCGTGCGGTGTTTTACGGGCTCGGTGCCGACGGAACCGTCGGTGCCAACAAGAACTCCATCAAGATCATCGCCGACGAGACCGACGACTACGCCCAGGGCTACTTCGTCTACGATTCGAAGAAGTCGGGCGCCGTCACCATATCGCATCTGCGCTTCGGTCCGCGCCGGATACGCTCGACCTATCTGATCAAGGAAGCCAGCTTTGTCGCCTGTCATCAGTTCAACTTCGTCGACCAGTACGACATTCTCGACTACGCCGCCCAGGGCGCCACCTTCCTGCTCAACAGCCCCTGGGGGCCCGACGAAGTCTGGGACAAGCTGCCTCGGGAGATGCAGGCCGCCATCATCGAGAAGGAACTCAAGCTCTTCGTCATAGACGCGGGCACGGTGGCGCGCGAAGCCGGCATGGGTGGCCGCATCAATACCATCATGCAGACTTGCTTCTTCGCTATCTCCGGCGTGTTGCCCCGCGAGCAAGCCATCGAGAAGATCAAAGGCGCCATCGAGAAAACCTACGCCAACAAGGGCGAGCAGGTGCTCAAGCGTAACTGGGCGGCCGTGGATTCGGCCCTCGACCATCTTCACGAGGTTGCGGTGCCCGGCAGCGTCACCAGCACCTATTCGCGTCCGCCCATCGTTCCGGAAAAGGCCCCGGACTTCGTGCAAAAGGTCACGGCCGTGATGATGGCCGGCAAAGGCGACCACTTGCCGGTGAGCGCCTTTCCCGTGGACGGCACCTGGCCGGTCGGAACCACGAAGTGGGAAAAGCGCAACATCGCCTACTCTATTCCCATCTGGGACTCTTCGATCTGCATTCAGTGCAACAAGTGCGCGATGGTGTGTCCGCACTCGGCGATACGCGCCAAGCTCTACGAGCCTTCGTCGTTGAACGGCGCGCCCGACACCTTCCAGACCGCCGAGTTCAAGTCTCGCGACATGACCGGCATGAACTACACCATCCAGGTCGCACCCGAAGACTGCACGGGCTGCAACCTGTGTGTTGTCGTGTGTCCGGCCAAGGACAAGGCGAATCCGCGGCACAAGTCCATAAACATGGAGCCGCGCGAAGAGCACCGTGACCGCGAGCGCGTGAACTACGACTTCTTCCTGGACATCCCCGAGATCGACAGGACCCAGTTCGATCACCTCGACGTCAAGTCGTCGCAGTTCTTCGAGCCGTTGTTCGAGTACTCCGGTGCGTGTTCCGGGTGCGGCGAGACGCCCTATGTGAAACTGCTGACCCAGCTCTACGGAGACCGTGCGCTGATCGCCAACGCCACGGGCTGTTCGTCGATCTACGGCGGCAACCTGCCGACTACCCCTTACACCACCAACGCCGACGGCAGAGGCCCGGCCTGGTCCAATTCACTGTTCGAGGACAACGCCGAGTTCGGTCTAGGCTTCCGCCTCGGCATCGACGCCATTACGCTCAGGGCCAAGACCTTGCTGACGAGCCTGGCATCCCAACTTGGCGACGCTCTCGTCTACGGCCTGCTCTCACCCGACCACCACAGCGAGGCCGGCATCAAAGCCCAGCGCGAGCGCGTAGACGCCCTACGCGCCAAGCTTGGCGGGCTCGACAGCAAAGACGCCGCTGAACTGGCCGGCATCGCCGACTATCTGGTGCGCAAGAGCGTGTGGCTCATGGGCGGAGACGGCTGGGCCTACGACATAGGCTACGGCGGTCTCGACCATGTGCTGGCCCTCGACCAGGACGTCAACATCCTGGTACTCGACACCGAGGTCTACTCCAACACCGGAGGGCAGGCCTCCAAGGCCACGCCCTTGGGAGCCGCCGCCAAGTTCGCGGCCAAAGGAAAGTCGATCGACAAGAAGGATCTCGGTCTCATGGCCATCAACTACGGCCACGTCTACGTAGCCAGCGTGGCGTTCGGCGCCAAGGACGCTCACACGGTGCGGGCCTTCCTCGAAGCCGACAGCTACGAGGGTCCTTCTCTCATTATCGCCTACAGCCACTGCATCGCTCACGGCTACGACCTCCAGTTCGGCACCCAGCAGCAACAGCGCGCGGTCAACAGCGGCATCTGGCCTTTGTTCCGTTACGACCCGCGGCGGGTGGCCTCCGGCGAGCCGCCACTGGTTGTCGATGCGCCGGGCGGCAAGATTCCGGTGCAGGAATACATGACCAACGAAACCCGTTTCCGCATGGTCGAGAGAATCGACCCCGAGGGCTTCCGCCGTTACGCCTACGAAGCCCAGGTCGCAGCCGAGCGGCGCATGGCCGTCTACCAGCACATCGCCAAGCTCAGGTTGCCGGCGGGCAACGGGCGCGACCCGGATGCAGACGAGGGCAGCGAACACGGCGCAGGCACTCACGCTCCGGCGGAAACTTCCTAGAGGTCACCGTTATGGATTTTTCAACGAAGTATCTCGGGTTCGATCTACCCAGCCCTTTCATCGCCGGAGCTGGTCCGCTCTCCGACAACACCGACAGCGCCAAGCGCCTCGAAGACGAAGGCGCCTCTGCCTTGGTGATGCGATCGCTGTTCGAGGAGCAGATCGAAGAGGAAGCCCTGGCCACCCATGCGGCTACAGAGTCGCATGCCGAGTCTCACGGGGAAGCGTTGTCTTACTTCGCCCGGCATCACGAGTTCGTGATCGGCCCCGACGAGTACTTGGAGCGTGTACGACAGCTGAAAGAGGCCGTCGACATCCCCGTCGTCGGATCCCTGAACGGCTACACCACCGGCGGGTGGCTGTCCTATGCGAACTCCATCGAACAGGCCGGCGCCGACGCCATCGAGCTCAACGTCTACTACGTAGCCTCGGACCCCAACGAGACCGCTGCTTTGATCGAGGAGAACACGGTGGCGATGGTGCAGGACGTGAAGAAGTCCATAGGCATACCCCTGGCCGTCAAGCTTTCGCCCTTCTACACTTCCATGGCCAACCTCTCGAAGCGCTTGGTCGACGCCGGCGCTGACGGGCTCGTGCTCTTCAACCGCTACTTCGAGCTCGACATCGACGTCGACGAGCTGGAGATGACTTCCGAGCTGCGGCTTTCATCCCCGGGAGAACTGCTGTTGCGCCTTCGCTGGCTGGCCATCGTTTCCTCGGCCTGCTCGGCATCCTTGGGTGTGACGGGCGGCGTTCATACCTCGCTCGACGCCATCAAGGCGGTGATGGCAGGCGCCGACATCGTACAGGTGGTGTCGGCCGTGTTGATGGGCGGCCCGGGCAGGTTGAAAACGCTGGAGAGCGAGATGCTCGAGTGGATGACGGAAAAAGAATACGAGTCGCTCGCTCAGATGAAGGGCAGCATGGATGCCGACCACTGCCCCGACCCCGACGTCTTGTTCCGCGGCAACTACATGAGCCTCCTGCAGACCTACTGAGCTCCCGGCCCGGGCCTTTGCTCGGGCCCGTCTCCCGCCACCCTGGGACCTTCTCGCGACCCCGGATTCCGTCGGCTTGCCAAAGCCCTCCAAGGCTGAGACCTTCCCCGCCCAGGAGGAGTCGCCATGCCCGCAGTCAAACGCACCAAGCTCATGGAATTCTTTTGGAAGGTTCACCCCAAGCTCTACAAGGCGACACGCGGGGTGATCGGCGGCAGCGCCATGGGCATGCCCGTTCTTTTGCTGACGACTACGGGGCGAAAGAGCGGCCAGCCACGCACCAAAGCCCTCATGTACCTGCCCAAGGGCGACGACTGCGTCGTCATCGCCTCGTTCGCCGGCGAGCCTCGCCATCCCGACTGGTGGCTGAATCTCGAAGCCAATCCTGACGCGGAAGTGCAGGTAAAGGGCGATGTGTTCCACGCCAAGGCACGTGAAGCCCAGGGTGAAGAACGTGAGCGCTTGTGGAAGGAGATCGTCGAGACCGAGAGCGGCTACGCCGAATACGCCCGCCGCACCAGCAGGCAAATACCCGTCGTAGTGCTCGAACGGCAGCCGGCCTAGGCCGTTGCTGCCGGCTTTTCGCCGGTATTCACTCGCGGCGGCGGTGAGTCGGCGATCTTGACGAGTTTGTCGAATTCGTGATCGATGCCGGTTACCACCTCGTGGAGGTCGGGCACCGAATCCCAATCCGAGTTGAAGCCCCAGAACAACCTGTCGCAGTAACTGAACACGGCAATGCCGAGGGCTTGGTTGCGGTTGAGAGGCACTAGAGGATAGACCGAGCGCATCTTGGATCCGAGCAGGTACACTGGTTCGCGCGGGCCGGGCACGTTGGTCACTACCATGTTGTAGGAACGGGCGTTGGCCGACAGCTTCGCGAAGGCCGAGAACAAACCCATGAGAGTTACGTCGCTGAGGTCTTCCAGGGCGCTCACACCCTGGGCCTGCTTGGAGCTCTTCAGCTGTTTTGTCGTCTCCTGCACTGAACGCAGGCGCGCCACAGGATCGCGCTCGGCTATCGGCAACCGGGCAAGAAGCATTGCGATTCGATTGCCGAGAGCCTCACGATCGGCCGACTCGCGAGTGTTGACCGGAACCATAGCCCGGAAGTCCAGATCTTCTACCCGGATCCCGCGCTGACGCAGGAAGTTGCCCACCGCCCCCGACACCGACGTGAGGACAACGTCGTTGAGGGTTCCGCCCAACTCGTTGCGAATGTGCTTGATGGTCTTGAGCTCGATCTCCGTCCAATCGAAACGCCGGTGGGGACCGATGTTACGGTTGAGAGGAGTATCGGAGGCCGGTTTCAATCCCGCGCTGATTGCGTCCTGTATGCCGCCAACGGCGTTGCCCACGGTGCGCCAGGTCTTGCCGGGGTTCAGGGCGGCGCTTCCCAGGCCTTTCAGCAACGCGAAAGGTTCCATGCCCAGTCGTTTGCATTCATCGAGAAACAGTTCGCGAGGCGTAGGTGCCGGACGCGGCACCCAAGGCACGGTAGGCACCTCGGCGTCACGGCCCTCGCGCGCATCGTTCGACATCATCGCACCGGTCAGCGCTACGCTACCGACCCCGTCGATCATGCAGTGGTGGAGCTTGCTGACGATCGCGACCTGATCGTCTTCGACTCCTTCGACGATCCAGATCTCCCACAACGGTTTTCCGCGGTCGAGTTGCTGTGACATCAAGCGGCCGGCGAAACGTTTCAGCAAACGCTCGTCGCCGGGCTTGGGCAGACTGGTGTGGCGAACGTGATAGTCGATCTTGAAGTGCTCGTCGTCGATCCAAACCGGATGATCGAAGACGGGTATCCACGCCAGGCGCTGACGGTAGCGGGGGAAGCGGCGGAAACCCGCCTCTATCACGCGCCGAATCCTGACGACGTCGATGCAGCCGTCGATACCGGTCAACGGACCCGCGTCGAACAGAGTCACCGCACCGACGTGCATGTGAGAAGTCCTGGACTCGACATCCAGGAACGTCGAGTCCAGGGCGGTCAGACGTTCATAATCCCAGTTGGACATGGGCGGCCTCCCCGAGGCGATAACGACTTTCTAGCCTCAACCCGTCGTGGTGCAAGCAACGGACCAGGAGACGGCTCTGCAGGGGTCGTAAATACCGAGAAAAGCGGGAAATCCGTGGCCCGGTTTCTCAGGAGCGGGGCGTGGTGGCGGGACGCTTCTCAGCTTTGGAAAAGGCGCTGCCGGGGATCCCGTCATCGAGAAGACGGTTGAGCTGGGGGGCGAGGAGCTTGAAGACGTGGGTGGCCAGGGAGCTTGTGAAGGTGTAGTCGGCGGCTTCGGGTCCTTTGACGTAGGCGCTGACGACACCGTAATAGCGGTCGCCGGCCAGGAAGGTGAAAGTCGCCGAGCGGCTTACCGCACGCGAGTTCGTAACTCTGCCTTCGGCATCCACGGTCTTGTAGACGTGATCGCCCGTGCCGGTCTTGCCACCGATGATCAACGTCGAACCGTCGGCCGACTTGAGCGTGCCGGCCACGCGGCGCCCCGTGCCGGCTTCGACAGTGTCGACGAGAACCGACTTCAGCATTCTTGCTACAGCCGGCTCCATGACCTGCACGCCGTCGGCAGGGTCGGCACTGACCACGGTTTCGTAAGGCGTGGAGGCGGCAAAGTGCAGTTTCTCTATGCGACGGGTGGGAAGGCGAAGGCCGTCGTTGGCCACGATTCCCATCAACTCGGCAAGGGCCGAGGGCCGGTCCGCTGAACTGCCTAGTGCGGTTGCATAGGATGCCACCAAGGACTCGAAGGGATATCCGTACTTCTTCCAGTCACGGTGGATGTCCTCGAACGCATCTATCTCCATTATGGTGCCGATGCGCCTGTCCTGAGCCGTCTTGTTGGAAGTGCGCATCAGCCATTCATAGGCCGCCAGGCGTTCGGCCGCGCTGGAGTCGACCAGCGTCGACAGCTGGGTATCCGGCTCGCGAAGCAGCGTGGTGGCCGTCCACAGTTCCAAAGAGTCGAGCCTGGCCAGATGCGCGAGGTCGGGGAGACGGAAGAGACCGGGAGGGTAATCCTCGAAGATCTCTTTCTTGACGCGCTCATTCAGCTTCCAGTGAGGCAGGCGCTGCCGCAACGCCTCTGCATAGGCCTCATAGGGCGCGTGGGGCTGCAGGGTGCGCAGTATCACCGCCAGGCGCTTGGGCGTCAGGCGGGTGCGCCCGGCGAGCAGGTCGAGCACTTGCTCGCCGCTCTTCGAACGATACCGGTTGTAGTAACGGCGGATGAATATGCGTCCTTCCTTGTCGGCGAAACGCTCGAGGTAGGCTTGTCGGCCGGGGTGCGAAGCGTCGGCGAGAATCTCGGACGGACCGGGGTAGCGGAAAGTGTAATGGCGAACGATGTCGCGCATCAGGCGCACGAACACGAGGTTGACCGAGTGGCGAAAGGCGTGGCGTACCGACATGACCTTGTCGTCGTCATCCTCGCTGAAGTTGCCGAAACGATGCACACCACCGCCGGTGAAGAACTTCTCGTTGGGGTCGGCCGAATACTCGCGTGACAGGGCCGCGTCGAGCAGCTCATCGATGCTCGTTTCAGGACGCGATTCGAACTGACTTCTGGCCCACAGGCTCAAGGTATCGGCCGGATCGATCTCGAAAGTAGCCAACTCCTCGGGGCCGAGCCCGTACAAGAGGCCATGAAGCTCGGCGACAGCGTCGAGGTAGGTCACCAAGGTACGCAGCTTGGCCGTCGATCCCAGGTCCAGCATGAGGCCGTCGTTGCTGTCGAAAGCGCCGGAGGCGGTGTCGGTCTGCACACGCAGGAGATTGGCGCCCGGAGTGCGCTCGTAGAGGGAGAAGGTATAGACCACGTTGGACGGATCGGAATCTTCCAGCAGACGGTGTCCGTGCAGGCCCGCCAAGTGTGCGCCGTGGGGTTCGGTGAGGCCGGCCAGTGCCTGGCTGACTGCTTCATGAAGGCGTGCATCCACCGATGTCTCCACCGTGAGGTCGAGACGGTCGAGTTCGTAATAGTCGCGCACTTCGAGGAGATCGAGAAGGGAGTTTCTTACCGGCGCTGCAGCCTCGCGACGTTTCTCCAGAACGGCGGGCAGGGCGCGAGGAGCTGTCGCTCGCGCTGAAGGCAGATCCGCCGGAACTTCGGGAATCTCGTCACGGAAATCGAGAGTAACCGACAAAGCCGCGTCGCGGAGTTTCTCGGAGATAACGCCCTCGTGGGCCAGCAAAGGCAGGTATCTGTCGATGCGGGCGTTCAACGCGTCGCGGTTCTCGATCAGGTAATAGGAAGGCCGCTTCACTGCCAGAAGAAGGGCGAGAGAGCGCCGGTAAGCGTAGCCGCGCGCTTCCATGTAAGGGTCGTAGCCGGCGGGGCGATAGTCGGTCAGAAGCCGATTCACCTCGTCGACGTCGGCGTCGTACCACATCGACAGGGCCGCGGGCATGCCTATGACTTCACCGTGGCCGGGCACCGCAGCGAAGGAAACGCTGCTCAGATAGTCGGCGACCAGCTGCTCGCGGGTTGCCGAGGTATCGCCGCCGCTCAGGTAGGCACGTAGGCTGGCCGTCGCCATCTGTCTGAGCTTGTCGGTCGGTGTGGCCGTCACACCGCCCGGCGAGTGGCGGAACTTTTCCATCTGCGTTGCTAGAGTGCTGCCGCCGGGCACGGGCCTGCCGAACTCGAGGAAGTCCAGTCCGTAGGCGAAAGCACTCTTGGCCAGGCGATCCCACTCGATGGCCGGGTTGCGTCGGCGGTGGCCGGGATCGAGCAACTCACGGTTCTCGATGAACAATAGGCTGTCGACGACCACTGGCGGAATGGCGTCGAAGTCTTCGTAGACTCTCTCGGGGAACATCGAGGCACGCATGGCCTCGTGCCTACGGTCGAGAATGCGCAAGCCCGCCTGGTTCTTCTCCTTGTATATGGGGAACAGACCCCAGCTGGTCAGGTAGAGAAGACTGTCGGAGAAGCGCGCCTGGGATTTGATGGTGTAGCCGTCGTCGGCCAGGCGATCTACGAACTCCGGCACGCGGCTGTACCCAAGACGCAGATCGTAGGGTCCCGAGCTCGGGAACTTCACCGAGTCGCTGGCTCCCGGGCCGACACCATAGCCTGCCTCTGCGGCAATCTCGGCCAGGCGCTGAGATTGCAAAAGTGAGGTGTTGTACTCGAGGAAGAGAAGCGAACCTGCAAGAAGCGCGATCGCCATGAAGGGATGCGAACGCGCTGCCACCAGCACACGGCTCGGTGACACCGTGAAGCGGGCGGATTCCTTCGACTCGACAGTCCGTGGTCGCCGCACGGGCTATCAATAGACCCGCGTACCGACTCTTATCCAGGCCCTCTGTGCACTTAGGCAAGCGTGTACGAAAGTGATCGGCACGCAATTGTGTAGCGCCAGCCACTCGATTGCGGTGACGCCCGCAATTCGCGGGCTTCGCGCACAAGCATGCGGAGCGTCAAGCCGTGCAAACGTGCAAGCATGTTCACCCTACATTTCATCTGCAGTGGCACTTGCGAAGCGGCGAATGCGCGAGCATACGGATCATCGGCGCTACACCCGCGACGCACAAGGGGGTCGCATCACTACCAGTCGGCCTCGACGAACTCGCGTAGTAGGCGCGTTACCTCGGTAGGCGACTCGACGTGCGGACAATGGCCGGCGCCTGCGATCATCTTCACCGTGGCCGCGGGCAGCACTTTGTAATCGTCGGCCGAGGCACGATCCCAAAGCCTGTCGTCGTCGCCCCAGATCGCCAACACAGGCAACTCCAGTTCACGAAGGCGGGCGACGAGACCCGGCTCGGTCTCCATGAATTGCTCGGCGGCGCGGCTCGTCGCCGTCATGGAGTTGTAAGTCATGACCGGTATGTCGGCGAGCAGGTCCGGCGGGGGAACAACGGTGTCGGAAAACGCGATCGTTGCCGACTCGCTCAGCATCGAAGACGGAGTGAGCGTGTAAATGGTGTGGCCGATGACCGGCGTGAACATCAGCTTCGCGATCGCCGGCGGCCGGTTGTGGCTCTGTTGAGTCGGCGTAGAGATCAGGACCAGCCCTCTGAAGGCGAAGGGGTCCGTCTCGGCAACGGCCGTTGCCACCAGTCCTCCCAGGGAGTGGCCTACCAGCGTAACGTTGTCGGCACGCAGTTCCCTCAGGGCCTCTGCGATCAGCCTTCCCTGCTCTTCGATGGAGTAACCCTCACGCGGCTTGTCGGAACCGCCGTGACCCAAGAGATCGAAACTGATGACGCGGTGGTAACGGGAAAGCTCGGGCACCACGGTGCGCCACCATTTCAACGAACCACCCCAGCCGTGGAGTAAAACGACGGTTTGCCTGTTGAACCGGCCGGCCTCGAGAACCCGAAGAGTCGCCGACGGCAGCTCGAGAAGTCGCCCGGCGCCTGCCTGGGCCGGATCGGTATCCGTTTCGAGACGCACGACGTTGATCGATACTGCGACGACCAGCGCGAGCAGGATCAAAGCGGCACGCCTCATGGCGCTACGCTGACTGTAAATACTGGGAAATCAATCCGCGCGGCGCAGTGCTGCGCCGCGCGGACCCACACGAAGAGGATCTAGGAAGCTTGCTTGAACGCCTCGCCGAGATCGCCGGCGTCGGGCGAAAAAACCGGGGTCGGAGCGAGAGCTACAATACGCGGAGCGCGCCGTTTGACCGCACGCCGGCCGCTACCGAACTTGAGGATTCCCCGTCTCAGATACACGGCATTGAGACCAAGGGTGTCGCAGATGTTCTCGAAGGAAAACGACCAGTCACGATCCGTGGATTCTATCCACTGACGCGCATCGTCAAATTCCACCCTACCCGTCGGCGTCCGCGACAATGCGTACTTTTGATAACACTCGACCGCGTCCTGCAGGACCGCGAGCATGAGCCTCCGCTCGCTACCAAGTCGCTCCTGTCCCGCGAAAGCAGCGAAAAACTGCTCCGGCAGAACGTAGTCGGGCTCGAATAGGCTTACAGATTCACTCATTTTGCTTACCTTTCGTACCTTCCTTACTTTTGCTCACCCAGAACCAACCATAAGATAGGCTGACATTCCGGTCATGTCAAGTAAAGTCTTTCTAATGGATAATATCATCTGTGTTTTATACTTGAGACTTCCACATTGACTAAGATTTAATATGCCGCACCGCGTAAGCCCTAGCAAGAGCCGTTGTGCGCAGAGTCGAGCCACCAGCCTGAGCCGCCCCGAGATATCTCGCCCAGCTGGCCGATAGCCTTGGTTTTCCAAGGTTTTGGGCGCCCAAGGTTGGGATTCCTTGCTTATGGAGAGTAAAATAGTCGCGTGGCCGCTTCAGCGCTGGCCGAGCTGGACCGCAAACCCTACATCAGCCTGGTCACCTATCGAGCAGACGGCAGTGGTGTGGAAACGCCGGTGTGGTTCGCCGAGCGTTACGGAAAGCTCTACGTCTACACCGACGGAGCCTCTTATAAGGTACGGAGGCTCAAACAGTCCGACAAGATTAGAATTGCTCCTTGTAGCGTGCGCGGCACGATCAAAGGACCTTGGCTCAAAGGCAGGGCCCGCATCATCACCGACCCCACCCTGGTTCGCCACGCCTACGATGCGCTGAGGCGCAAGTACGGAATCCAAATGACGGTGGCCACGGTGCTCTCGTCGCTTTCCGGCAGGATCAAGCGCCGCACCTTCATAGAGCTCGACCTCGAGCTCGGCCAGCCTCCGGCCCAGGACTACCTCTAGAGCCTATACGGCTACGAAGGCCCAGCGGCCTTTGCGCCAGCTGTTGGCCATGATGCCGGCCTGAAGAGCCCGGAAAGCCGCGTTCGCAATCCACACGGCCAAGAGTCCGTATCCCAAGACCGGGCCGACAAGATAGGCCGCGGGCAAAAACACTCCCCACTGAAGAGCGATCGAGACCTTCATCACCCATTTGCTGTAACCGGCCCCGAGGTGGGCGTTGAGAAGCACCATTCCCATGGTGTCGGCGATAGTCGCCAGACCCACTACGCGCAGAGGCCAGCGAGCCAGCGCCAGAGTATCGGGGTCGTGAAGGAATACCCCGAGGATGATGTCGGGGAAGAGGATCTCGAACAGCGCCACCACGCCGACGACGGCGCTGGCGACTCGGACCACGGCCCATCCCACGGCCTTGGCTTCGGTTCTATCTTTCGCGCCGAGGGCTTGCCCCACCAGGCTGGCCGCCGCAAGGCCGAAACCGATGGCCGGCAGTATCGTGACCAGCATGACGGTGATGAGAACGTGGGAAGCCGCCAGCTCGGCCGTGCCTATCTGACCGACGATCCAGAACAGGACGGTCATACCCGCGGCGAAGAAGAAGGTCTGCATACCGGCAGGGAAGGATATGTTGACCATGCTGCGCATGATGCCGGCGCCGGGCAGGCCGGCGAGGAAGCCGGCGGCGCGTGCGTGCCGAAGAGCCATGACGATGTAACAGGCCGTACCGATGTAGACCGAGCTGGCCGAGGCTATGGCGGCGCCCGTCACGCCGAGTTCCGGTGCGCCGAGGTTGCCGAAGATCAGAACCCAGTTGAGGAACACGTTGGCAACGTGCATCAGCACCAGAGTCCCCATGTAGAGACGCGACATGTTGATGGCGTTCCAGTAACCGCGGAAGGCGAAATTGGCGCCCATACCGGCCAGGGCGATGAGACGTATCTGTAGGTAGTCGCTCCCGTCGGCGGCTACGCCCGCGTCGCTGGCTATCCAAGGAAAGGCGAGCGGGGTGATCGCTATCAGCACGACTGACAGCGGCACGCCGATGCCTATGGCCAGGAGAAGTCCGCCGTTGAGAGGCACCGCGGTTTCCTCGTGACGCCCTTCCCCGAGCCAGCGAGCCGACATTGCCTGAACCCCGGCCGACATCCCGGTGATGAAAGCCGCCGACATGAAGTTGGCGAAGCTCGCCAGACCCACCGCCGCCAGCGCCTGGTTGCCGAGGGTGCCCACCATTGCGGTGTCGACCAGGTTGAACAGGTTCTGGGAGGTCATGCCGCCGATGATGGGCAGCGCCAGCGCCAGGATACGCCTCAAGCGCTCTTTGGAACGATCTTCGGGTGAAATAATCCGCGCACTAAACGCGGACCATTCGCTTATTGCAAGGTGGCTCGAGACTCAGGCGGGTCGGACGCTATGGTCCGGCCCGCCTGAGGATCTGACTTAGAGTTAGGGATACATCGACGTCGAGGTCGTCGACGTGGTGGTGGTCGTGGTGCTGCTGCCCGGGTACTCGGGCGGACAGATCAGATCGACTGCATGGCCAACAGCCGTGAGCAACACCATCAGCGCATCGTTGGCCAGCACGTAGCCGCTGCTGTCGACGTCGCACAGGGACATCGGGCAGAAGACGAGATTGCCCACCGCCTTGTTGAGGATTCGCAACGAGTCCACGGAAGTGATGTCACCGCTGACGTTGGCATCACCGCAGTCAACGCGGCACTCGGTGTTGCAGCCGTTGTCCTCGATCATGTCGCCGTCGTCGCACTCCTCGCCTTCCTCTACGAGGCCGTTGCCGCAGCAATCGAGGATCACACCCTCACCGGTCGGACACTCGCCATCGACGCACTCGTAGGGGACCGTGCAGGGGTTGCCGTCATCGCAATCCATGGGTCTGCCGACGCACTGACCGTCCAGGCACATGTCCTCGACAGTGCACGGGTCCTCGTCGTCGCACTGGGCGCCGTCGTTGGCCATCGTGACGCAGCCAAGTTCGGAATCGCAGGTCTGCGAGGTGCACGGATCGCCGTCATCGCTGCACACCAGTTCGGCGCCGCTCTTGCACTCCCCGTCCAGGCACTGATCGTCCGTGGTGCATGCATCACCGTCGTCGCAGGGTCCCAAGATGTTCTCCTGCACGCAACCGCGGTCGGGGAAGCACCAGGCCTCTGTGCACGGATTACCGTCCTCGCAGAAGACCTCAGCCGTTCCCTGGCATTCCTTGTCGATACAGCGGTCCTCGATGGTGCACGCGTTACCGTCGTCGCAGGGCAGGAAGTTGTTCTCGAACACACAGCCTTGCTCGGGGTCGCAGGAGTCGTCCGTGCAGTCGTTGCCGTCGAAACACATCACCGAGCTGCCCGGCATGCACTGTCCTTCCAGACATGTGTCCCCGAGCGTGCACAGGCTGCCGTCGTCGCACTCGGCACGGTTGGGCACGTTAAGGCACTCCCCGGTTTCGGCACTGCAAAGGTCGTCGGTGCAGGGGTTGCCGTCGTCACAGTCTCCCCCTTCCTGCTCGAGGCAGACCTCGGAGGTCAGCACGATGTCGTCGATGGCCGCCGAGCCGTGCACGGTTACGACCATCTTCAAGACACCCGTGGCGGGCTCGTCGAGCTCCACCACCGCCACGCCGTTGTTGCCCGTGTTCGGCAAGGTCTCGGTGCCGAGGGACACGCCGCCGTTGAAGAACTGCAACATCATCGGCGTCTCGTTCATTTCGATGTCTACGATGGTCAGCTGGTGGATGGTTACCGGTCCGATCTCCGAAAAGTCGAAGCTGATCTTGCTCGTCGCGAACGCCTGGTCGTCGGGGTCATCGACGAGTCCGTCAGTGTCGTTGTCGACCAGGTCTTCCGCCACGATCAGCAGCTTGCCTAGCGGCACACCGTTGGCGTATTCGCTGCCGGCCATGCCGCCGGTGCCGATGCCGGGGCCGCCAAAGGTCTGGTTGGGCGTGCCCAGGTCGGGATCCTCGCCCGAACAACCTCCGCCGCAGTTGGAATCGAAGGCGATTGCAGCGTTCTCACCCGGCAGATTGGCGTTGTCCGCGAACACGCCTATCGGCCCCAGACCGTCGTCGGTGAATACCGGATCAGCCGATTCACCTTCCAGCAGGCCTTCGAAATCGATGACCTGAGTGCAGTCGGTCTCCACGCGGCACTCGGAGGGCAGAGACGTCGTCGTCGTGGATGTCGACGTCGTACTCGTGGTGGAGGTCGTCGTCGACGTGGTGGTCGTCGGCGGCATCGTCGTCGTGGTCGTGGGCGGCAGTGTGGTCGTGGTGGTCGAGGTCGTAGTGGTCGTGGGCGGCAGCGTCGTCGTTGTAGTCGACGTTGTCGTGGTCGAAGTCGTGGTGGTAGGTGGCAACGTCGTAGTCGTCGATGTCGTCGTGGTGGACGTGGTTGTCGTCGACGTCGTCGTGGTCGACGTAGTAGTTGTGGAAGTAGTCGTCGTAGATGTAGTGCTGGTTGTCGTCGTCGTTGGCTCCGGCTCCAGCGTGCAATCCTCGGCGCAGCCGTCACCGCTCACCGTATTGCCGTCGTCGCATTCCTCGGGCGTCACGGCGTTGCCGTCACCGCATACCGGGCAACCGGCTATGTCGTTGAGACAATCAGGGTCGGCGCAGTCCACGAGGCCGTCGCCGTCATTGTCGACCTCGTCACGGCAATTGCTCTCGAAGCAGTTGTCGGCGAGGGCGCAGTCCTCATCATCGCAGTCGACGTCACCGTCTCCGTCGTCGTCCTGCTGATTGTCGCAGACCTCGGAACTCAGCGTCACGCAGCTGCCCCCTAGGATCACCGCTTCCTGAGGAGGCGGAGTCTCACGGGCAAGCACGCCGAGCCCCGAGAACCCGGGCGGGCCCGTGAACACGCAATGGTAGAAAGCATGGTCCATGTTGTCTTCGTCGGTGTCGGGAGAAAGCTCGAGCATGGCGGCGGTCGGGAACACATCGGTTATCGCACCGGGCGCACCCGGGCTGGCTTCACGGTCCTCGATCTCGAGTTCTACGGGCAGATAGCCGAAGGCTACGTCGATGAGATTGCTCGTCAGCGCCAACAGGCTGCCGCCTCTTTCGTTGATGAACTCGATGATGTCGTCTCTGCGGGTATTGAGGGCCTCGGTTTGGGCCACGGTGATGCCGCCCGACGTATTCTGCTCGTCGGACGGGACGAAGATCATCGCGGCATCGTCGAAGGGAGTGTTCTCGATCTGGCTGACGCCGTTGAGGAACACGACCTCAGCGCCGGGTCCTCCGTTGAAGGGGTTGTTCCAGGACTCAAAGCCGATGCGCGCTTCCAGGCCGTTGACGCCTATGGCGAAGATCTTCTTTCCAGGGGCCTTGGAGTTGGCAAGCAGGCTGTTGAAGGCGTTGACGTAAAGACCGCCGCAGTCGAGGCCCTGGCAGTGGCCGAAGTCGTCGGCGTCGTCGCAGCTCAGAATCATGCTGCCGCATTCGCAGTCGTCGCCGACGTTGTTGCCGTTGAGGTCGGTCTGATCGGGGTTGGCGAAGAACTCGCAATTGTCCTCGCCGTCGGCGACGCCGTCCCCGTCGACGTCACCGTCGCAGGCATCGCCCTCGCCGTCACCGTCGAGGTCCTTCTGATCGGGATTGCCGTCGCCGGGGCAATTGTCGCAAGCGTCCACCTGCCCGTCACCGTCGCTGTCGGTGGCCGGAGGATTGTTGTCGTCCACGCCGGGGCACTGGTCGCAGGCGTTGCCCACTCCGTCACCGTCGTCGTCGCCGTCACCGACGTTGTCCACCTCCGGACAGCTGTCGGCATCGTTGGGAATGCCGTCGTTGTCGATATCGTCGTCCGAGCAGTCAGGCTCCCCGTCGAAGTCGATGTCGGACAAATCGACTTCCCAGGAAACCAGGGGCTGGTTCTCGAGACCGCCGAAGTTGCCCAGCTCCTGAAACTCGTTGCGGCACTGGTCGCGGTCGAAATCCGCGCATCCCTGAAAAGCAAAGTCGACCATGCAGATCGTCTCGGTGGTGCCGTCGTCGCGGTCGATCTCGACTACAACCGCAGCGATGCCCATCAACGTCGTAGGAGCCGCGGCATCTACTCGCAGGTCGGTGCAACCGAAAGGACCGATCTCGGACAGAGCATCGGGATCGGTGATGGTGATCACCTGGGGCGGCACGTTGCACATGAGAGCAGTGAAGTCGTCCTGGTTGTTGGTCGACTCATCCTCGCCGAGCAGAATGTCGTCCGTGTCCGTCTGCTTGATCAGGCTGAAGACACCCGGAGTAGGCGCTATGCCGAGAGGGGCGAAGCCGGCGTTGACGTGATTGACGATGAGGCGGATCTCAGTGGCCGCCTGGGCCCCTGCGGGCGATGCGGTCGCTGTAAGGAGTCCGGCTGCTGCAAGAAACGACGCGGCGGCACGGAGGATAGATGAAGACTTGGGGTTAGCGGCGAGTTTCATGAGCCCCTCCCTCGCAACGACTGGCGCGTGGTCGCGATAGACCGCGCGGTTGATTTATAGCCCGATCAGGCAGCTTTTCTCACGAATGGTGCGCCCCAGTCAACATGATTCACACCCGATCGGGGTAAAAACTGAGTTAATTTGCGCTCAGAGCTTGCGTGCCAGCGTCAGACCGTCGCCGACGGGGACCATGACGGCCTCCACACGCGGATCCCTGGCTACGAAATCGTTGAGCGCTCGTATGCCTTCGGTCTCCTCATCGGTCATTGCCGGATCGATCACCCAGCCCATCCACAACACATTGTCGAAAACGATGAGCCCGCCGCTGTCCATGCGCGCCAGGATCTCCTCGTAGTAGTTGATGTAGTTGTTCTTGTCGGCGTCGATGAAGGCGATGTCGAAGCGCCGCTCCGCCGGCAGAGCCTTGAGCGTGTCGAGAGCGGGCGCGAGCTCGAGTGTGATCTTGGCGTCGACACCGGCTTCGGCCCAGTACCTGCGCCCTATCGACGTCCATTCTTCGCTGATGTCGCAGCACAACAGGCTGCCGTCATCCGGCAGTGCCCTTGCCAAGCAGAGAGCGCTGTAGCCTGTGAAGGTCCCCACTTCGACGGCGTGACGCGCCCCGCAGAGCTTGGCGAGCATGCCCATGAACTGGCCCTGGTCCGGAGCAATCTGCATGAGGCTGGCCGCACCCGTGGCTTTTTCGGTCTCCTCGATCAGACGCAGCAGCAAGTCGTCGACCGGCGAGCAATGCGACGCGAGATAGTCGTAGAGCTCCGGCGTGAGGGGGGTGAACTTCGTATGCATCAGCCGGTCACGGCGCCTTCCGAGGCGCTCGACACGAGCTTGGCGTACTTGGCCAGCACACCCGAGGCGTACTTGATCGGTGGAGCGGACCACTGAGAGCGGCGACGCTCCAACTCGGCATCATCGACGTCGACCGCGAGCAAGCGTTGCTCGGCGTCGAGCGTAATGGTGTCGCCGTCTCGCACCAGCGCGATGGGGCCGCCCACCTGAGCTTCGGGTGCGACATGGCCGACGACCATACCGTGGGTTCCGCCCGAGAACCGCCCGTCGGTGATGAAGCCGACCTGATCGCCCAGCCCCTTGCCGATGATGGCACTGGTGGGCGAAAGCATTTCGCGCATGCCCGGCCCTCCCTTGGGCCCTTCATAGCGGATGACCAGCACGTCGCCCGGCTGGATGACGTCACCCATGATCGCCGCCATACAGTCTTCCTCGGAGTCGAAGACCCGCGCCGGCCCGGTGATCTTGGCGGACTTCAGCCCACTGATCTTGGCCACCGCCCCCTCGGGCGCCAGATTCCCCTTCATTATCGCGAGATGTCCCTGAGCGTAGATCGGCGATTCCAGAGGCAGCACGACGGCCTGGTTGTCGGGCGGCACCGCAGGCGCTTCGGCGAGATTTTCGGCGATGGTCTTGCCCGTGACCGTGATGCAGTCGCCGTGCAAGAGGCCTTTGTCGAGAAGCATCCTCATGACCAGAGGAATGCCGCCGACCCGGTGCAGGTCGGTGGCCACGTATTCGCCCGACGGCTTGAGGTTACAGGTCACCGGCACCCGCGTGCGAATTCGCTCGAAGTCCTCCAGGGTCAGATCGACCTCGGCAGCGCGGGCGATAGCCAGCAGATGCAAGACCGCATTGGTCGAACCGCCGACCGCCATGACGACGGAGATGGCATTTTCGAAAGCCTGCTTGGTCATTATCTTGCGGGGTGTCAGATCGCTCTCGATCAACTTGATCAAGGCTGCCCCACTTGCGGCCGCGCTGTCGGCCTTCTCTTGATCTTCGGCGGCCATCGTCGACGAGTACGGGAGGCTCATACCGAGAGCCTCGAAAGCGCTGCTCATGGTGTTGGCCGTGTACATGCCGCCGCAAGCGCCTTTTCCCGGACACGCGTGGGTCTCTATCCCGTGTAGATCTTCCTTCGAGATTCGGCCTGCGCCGTACTCGCCCACGGCCTCGAAAATGCTGACGATGGTGAGATCCTTGCCGTGGTAGGAACCGGGCTTGATGGTGCCGCCGTAGACGAAGATGGCGGGGATATCGAGACGCGCCATGCTGATCATCGCGCCCGGCATGTTCTTGTCGCAGCCGCCGACCGCCAAGACCCCGTCCATGCACTGGCCGCGGCAAACCGTCTCTATGGAATCGGCGATCACCTCGCGGCTGACCAAGGAGCACTTCATGCCTTCGGTGCCCATAGAGATACCGTCGCTGATCGTGATGGTCCCGAACATCTGCGGCATGCCGCCGGCTTCCTGGATGGCCGAGGAGGCCGCGCCCGCGAGTTCGCCCAGTCCGTCGTTACAGGGCGTGATGTTGCTCTGGCCGTTGGCCACTCCGACGATGGGTTTACCGAAGTCGGCGTCGGTGAACCCCACGGCGCGCATCATCGCGCGATTAGGGGCACGGTTATCACCGTCGGTGATGACGTGGCTGTGCCGGTTGAGGCCGCCCTTGCTACCTGACTGGCTCATCTACGAACCTCCAGGCGGGCATTTTAGCGTTTAACCGGGTTGGAGCGAGCGCAGCCTCAGGAGCAGGGGCCGCAGGCCAGGGTGACGTTCTGGCCCACGCCGAACTGAAGTATCGTGAGCGAGTCCGACGCGCTGATGCCGTTTTGTGAGTCGACGTCGCAGACGCAGCCCTGGCAGTTGTCCGCCCCCACGCCCGTTCTCAGCGCAATGAAGGCATCGGAGGCAGTGCGCTGGCAGTCACCGTTGGCGTCCCCGCAAAGTGTCGCCGGCAAGCATTCGTCGGCCGCCGCCAGGGCATCGATGCGACCGTGACCGTACACATCGTCGAACCCGCCCGCGCCGAGGTCCACGGCCGCATCGGTCATGCAGTCATGGACGAGTTGCCCGTTGCATACCCCTCCTCCCAGCAACAAGGCGGCAACGGCCGCGCTATGCGGTGCCGCCGCCGAGGTGCCGAAGAACGAGCTGGGGAAGCCTCCGGCACCGCTGACGTCGACGCCGTCGACGCCGACCAGATCGGGCTTGGCGCGCCAGGTCTCGGAGGGGAAGTCCAAGCGTCCGGGGCCTCGAGCGCTGTAGACGGCGATGTCGTTCATGCCCGGCTCTTGCACGTTGATGGCTCCGATGGTCAGAGCCCCGTCTACGGCCTGGTGGCCGAAGGCGCTGCCGCTAGGATCGTTGTGGTCGAGAATCGAGCCGGCCCTGAAGACGTTTACCTCCAAGCGGCGGTCGTCACCGCTGCGGCGCAGGATCACCAGCTTGGCCTGGAACAGACTTCCGGTCGGGTTGGCGATGCCGATGAACTCCAGCGGCCTCGGGTTGAGGCCGGGATCGCCGTTCTGGATGTCGGCGCTGAAGGTAAGCAGGTTGCTCAGCGTGGCATCATAGAGAAGCAGATCGTAATCGTTGTCGGACAACCCGAACTGGTCGTTCCACTGCAATGTAATGATAGAGGAACCGCCCGCCAGCGTTCCGATGTCGAGATCTATATCTCCCGGCGCGAACTCGTGAACCAGGATGTCGCCGGCGTTCGGAAGGTTCGCGTTGACCCCCGTGAACTCGCCTTCGTAGTGGCCCAGCGCATGGTTGCCTGCAGCTGTGTGATAGGAAACACCTTCGTCCACGAGAGCTTTGACTGCTTGCGCGATGGGTCCGTCCTCGAAGACCGGCTGGTCGGGGAAGGTGAGATCGTCAACGACGACGTCCGCGCCAAAGGTGCCGAGAGCGTCTAGGGCTGCGAGCATGTCGGTGCTGGTGGAAACGCCGTAGAAGGCCAGGTTGGAGCCCGGCGCCATGTCGTGGATGATCTCGAGTAGAGCGGTGCCCTCATCCCCGTTGCCCACATTGAGAACGTCGATCATCTGGGATGCGGGCAGATCGCCGCTGGCCTGTGCTACCGACAGTGATTCCACACCGTCCGATATGGCGGCCACGGTCACCCCGCTGCCGTCGAGTCCGTAGGCGGCCCTGGCCTGGTCGGCTTTGAGGGCGCTGTCGCCCTGAGTAAGAGCGCTACCGACGTTGGTGATCGCATACCCGGGCTGCCGTAGTGCGGTCACCTCCTCGTAGGAGGCCAACGATTCCACGTCACTCAGAGATATCCAGGCCTGCAAAAGGTGATTGCGGGTATCGAGTATCTCCAACTCGAGATCGAAACCGTAGAGCAAGGAAGCGAACGCGTCCGCGTCGACGCCCGGATACAGATGTATGTTGACCTGCACCTTGCCGTCGGCACGTTGGCGCAGGAGCGACCCGAAAGAGGGGCGTGGTGCTGCTCCGCGGCGCATCCCGAGCCCGGCTGCTGCGCCGGCGAGCCCGTCTCGCTGATAGTCGAGAACACTACGCAATCCCGTGGAAAGCTTCGCGCGCGGTTCATCGGGCCGTGGCCTGTCGAGGACGGCACCGGCCTCCATGGTCAGAGAGAACGACGGGTCCGCGTGGCCTTGGCCGGGAAGGAAGCCGAGGACGAAGGCACAGCAGCCGCACGACGCGACGACCCTGCCCAGCACATCCGACAACATTGCGACCGTAACCCGTTTGAGTGCAGCGACACTGCCGGAAGGCAGGTCGCCGACTGTCAACATACTAGCAATATTGCTCAGGACAATGCCACGCTGTGCACTGCGGAAACCGAAGCTAGAAGAGGTACTCGAAGCCGAGACCGAAGGAGAGTTTTTCCCGGTCGGCTCCGCTGGGTAGCTCCTGGTTCTCGAAGCCGGCCGTGAAGGTAGCAACGTAGTCGTCGCAGATACGCTTCCTGAACTCGGCCACGGCCGCGTAGGAATCGAGTTCGAACAAGGCGATGGCGGCCGGATCTTCCTCCACCGAGCTACCGTCCGTGAGAGTGACCGTCACGTACTCCTCCTCATCGTCGAAGTAGCGCCTGAGCTTCAATGTCCACGTGGTCGTGTGCTCTCCCGACACCTCCGACCGGTAGGGGCGGAGGGCGACGTAATAGCGACCCAGGTAAGCCGCGATGGAGGCCGTGAGCGTGTCGATGGTCATGTCGAACTTCTGGGCTCTGTAGCCGAAAGAAGCCTCGAGGTTGCGGGGCAGGGCCTGAAAGATCTCGGCAGCCCAGCGTGCTTCGGCGACGATGCTGTCGGTCGAGCGTCCCAGGCTCAGAAATGCATAGGTGCCCTCACGAATGTCAGGGTAGGCGTCCACCTCGAAGAACAGGGCGTCGTCACCGAAGCGGTTGAAGTAGGTGACGCGGCCGATCACCGATCCACGCTCCCCTTCGTGCTCGAGGCTCACGATGGACTCGTGCCAGTCGGAGAAATCGCGGTCGAAGCTCTCGTTCATGTAGCTGACTGCCATGCGGTTTACCGCCGATCCGGTCTGGGAGGACGCTGAGTCCACCCGCTTGCCTGCCCGCCACTTGGGCTGCTGCTTGGCTTCTAGGGCGGCAGCAAAGCGGCGGCGGCGGTCCAGTAGTTCGGGGTCATGGGGGGCCACCGCCAGGCCCCTGTCACAATATGAGAGCGCCGCTTGGGGATCACCGTCCCAGAACTCTACGTCGCTACGCGCGGCCAAGGCATCCACGTAATCGGAGTCGAGAGACAGGGCCCGGTCCAGATGTTTTCTGGCCGAGGCGAAGTCCTTGTCCCAAGCGGCCAGCCTGCCCAGCAACACTTCGACATCGACGTAGTCGGGCGCCACAGCCAAGGCTTCCTGGGCCAGTGCCCGGGCGCGGGCGTTGTCGCCTGCGTGGGCTGCGGCAACAGCCCGAGTGTAGAGTTCGTCGGCTCCCGGTGCGCCGGAGGCCCGAGTGGGAAACACCAGCAACAGGACCAAGGCCGTGACAAAAGTAGCGAGGCCGCATGCGGCCACATCGGCCCGCCTACATATATGAGAGCAAGTTCGCGCCGGCCGGGTGACGCTCAGTGTCCGCTGCGTCATCATTTCGCCGCAGGAATCCACAACTTGTCTCAGCAACGTACGTGCCAGCCGGCACATAGCCCCGAATGTCGGCGCGAGAGAAGCTTGGTAACCGCGGCGCGGCCGCTATTGGACCGCCCTTTGCACACTCCTGGGCGAGGCAATGCGAAACGGAACCGTCAAATACTTGACGCTCGCGGCAGCGATAGTGATCACCGTCACGATGACCACTCCGTCGCCGGCGACAACGACCTGTGGTGATGCCGACGACAACGGGGTCGTGAGCGTCTCCGATGCCCTTCAGGTCCTGCAAGCAGCCGTCAACGGGGCCGACTGCGAAGTCTGGCTCTGCGATACCAACGACGACGGCGCTTTCAGTGTGACCGATGTCCTGCTGACCCTGCAGCGCTCGGTCGACGAGAAGGTCAAGTTGTTCTGCGCCGAGGGCGTAAACCCAGGCGACATCAACGACGGCCAGTTCAACATAATCAACGACGACAATACGCTTGACGCCGAGGTTGTCGTGCAAGCCGAGGACGTCGAGATCGTCGACGCCGACCCCGGCTCTGCCTTCGTTTTCGGCAACATGGGCAGCCCGCCTGCCGAACCGGTACTGACTCTGGTGGCTGAGGTCACACCTCCTCAGCTCGACGGTCAGACTTTGCAGGCGGTGAGCGCACACCGCTACGGCTACAATGACGACTTCTTGGTCAGCTACATGATGGTGGGCGCACCCTACAAGGGCTGCGTCGACTACATCAGCATGCGCACGCCGAGTAATCCTCGCCTACGCTCGAGGGTCACCTTCAGCGATGCTGACGCGATCAACGTTACATCACGAGGTTCGCGTGTCTACGTCGCTCAGGCGTCGGACGATGTTGCTCTCTCTTCGCCGGCCGCGCTCGAGAGGGTTCGCCTGTTCGGTCCCTGGTTCATCAATTGGGGGCGGGCGCGTATCGATCTCACCAGCTTCGCCGGCACGAGTGTTACCGTAAACGGCAACAGCATCGTGACCACCTCGGGCAACACCGGCCATCTCGCATCTGTCGGCTACAGCAGCCTTGCGGCGGATCGCACGCCCGTAGCCCTCGACGATCTGCGTTGGGCCGAAGTCTACGACGACAAGATCGTGACCGTGCAGGGTACGCCCGGACGGCTGGCCGTGTTCAACGCCGACGACTTCAGCCTGGTCGCCAGCTACCCATTCGCGGGAGCCGACGTCCCTGAAGCCAAGTCAGCCGTCGATGTCGTCGGTGGCAAGGCCTTCATCGCCGCCGGATCCGCCGGTGTTCAGGTGTTGAGCATCAACAGCGGCCAGGTGCTCGGATCACTGGCGACGCCCAGCGTGGCCGGGTTGGATCCCTCGGTGGTTGTCACCAACGCCGTGGCGGCTTCGGGCGACCTCGTCTTCATGTCCAACGGTGAAGGCGGAGTATTCGTCGCCCGCGCCGACCATGACTTCGAAAGCAGCGGCAGCGAAACGCCGGTAACTCTGACGATGCTCGGCCAGCTGCAATTCGGTCAGCTCGAGTCCGTCAACCACGTCGAGTACAACGGCGACTTCCTCGTCGTGACCGCCGGTCTCGGCGGCGTCAAGGTCGTCACCGTCAACGACGACTGATCTCTTACTGACAGCTGGTGTCGACGACCGCGTTGTCGAAGAGATCGCAATCGACGGCGGCGCCGGTCAGCAGATTCGCCCACTGACAGGTCTCACAGCGTATCACCGAGTCGATGCAGCCTGTCAGCGCCGGGCCGTCCAGCGATGCGCATTCACCTCCGTCGAAAGCAGGCGGTGGGGTGCAAGCGTTGACCTTGTCGTCGAGCTTCATGCGCGCCTTGTCGATCTTGAGCTTGGGATCCACTCCTACGCACACATCTACGGGCGGTAAGGCGTCGGCCTTGAACTCCCCTTTGACGCATTTCACGAATTCCTTGGCGTAGGTCTTGAAGAGCTTCTCGGTGAACTTGACGGTGTTGGTCTGACACTTGGCACCTGCGGGATCCACGGACTTCGAGACGATCGTAGCCCCGTCGAGGATTCGGCCGTGAACGCCCTTGAATAAACTGGGCTGCGATCCCGACCAGCTGGCCGCCTTGTTGTAGCAGAGCAGGCAGGCCTTCAACTCAGCGTCGTCGTCGATGCCCGTAGTCGCTCCGCCTGAATCGTTCGCATCGCAGGGCGGCGGGCAGTCCATCGGGTAGGGAACGCTGCAGTGCTTGTCGATCTGCTTGTCGACGTTGGCTTCGGCTTTGCCGGTTTTCTTGGTCGCGCGCGGGTCGGCGGCGACGCATGCAGCCGGCTCGGGCGCGGCTCCCTTGTCGTTCCCGATGTCTTTGACGCAGGTAGCTGCCGCCTTGCCGTATGCCTTGAGGACTTTGGACGATGCATTAATGAAGCCATTGGCGCACTTCTGTTGATCCTTGGTCAAAGGAAGGCTCGGGCATGGACTAGTAGCGGCCATGGTCGTGGTCGCGCCATCGTTACGGCGCGGCGTCGCCGGGTCACTGCAGGCGAAATCGGCATCGTCCCCCCCGGCTGAGTTGCCGGTGCGCTGCAGGCTGCGCCCCTCGGGCGAAAGAGAAACGGGCGTGGGGCCGAAGATGTTCATGGGCCCGGCATAGCTGCCGTAGTTCACACAGTCGATGTAGTTGGCCAGGACCGTACGGTCCCAAGTCGGCGGGGGCGCGACACTGCCGGGGGCTCCCCAACAGATCATCCCCCCACCCAGAGGAAGAGAGGCCGGTATCGTGAAGTCCGGTGTCAGGCCGGTCGCGGCAGTGAAATCCGCGGTGGCCAGGAGAACGCGGGCTCCGGCTGCGGTAACGGCAACGTCGTTGGGCAGCACCAAAACGTCGCCGGCGTAGCCGCCGTCATCGAACACGGCCAGGACAGTGTCGCCGACCAGATGCTGACCAGCAGAGAGCATGCGAAGCTCGACGAACTGGACGTTGGCGTCGCCGCCGTAGCTGGTCAGCAGCTCGTCTATGACCATGAGATGGAAGGTTGCATGCGCACGCACCGGCAACACGCAGAGAACGAGCGCGGCGACGGTCAGAACGTGTTTGAAGAATCCGGGAGAAAGAACGGATCGAGAGCGGAAGTCGCTGTTGGTCACTGGGCTCCTCCTTGATGAAGCCTAGGGCCCTTGGGCACCTCCCCCCCTTACAGCCTGTCACACTAGGCCAACGGCATGCCCCACGTCAACACGATTTGTATGCCATCAACCGGTTGACCCCACAGGAGGGGGGCAAGCGAGCGGCCTCGGCCTGGAAGTGTTGGTCAAGCCGACGTTGATGCGATATTTGTTGATCATGACCCGTGCCCCCCGGTCGCTCGTCCTGTTCTTGCTCCTGATGGTGGCGTCCCCTTCGGGGGTTTTCGCCAGCCCCGGGGATCTGGCCGCCTTTCTCTCTCGCGCCGAGCGCATGGCCACGCTGAGCGGGCCCGTAAAAGCCAAGATCGCTATCTCGCGTTCGGACGGCTCCGAATCTCAGGCTGTACTGGTAATCGATCCGTCGGAAGGAGGCCGGCAGTTCTTGCACGTGAAGCCGAGCGGCTGGAAGTCACTGGCGCCTCTGGCGTGGGGCAAGGCGAGCGTGGTCAAGAACGGTTCAGGCAAGCCCGTAAAGATGGATGTCGATACGGTAGTGCCCGGCACGGACCTGAGGTTGATGGAGTTCTTCGCATTCTGGGCGAAGGACTACACCATGACTTTCATCTCCGACGAATCGCGGCTCGAGAAAACGGTGAGCCTCTACGCAGCCGACGAGCAACCGTACAGCCTCTACGTCATCAGCTTCGACAAGGCCAAGCTCGTTCCTCTCACCATCAAGTATTACCGTGAGAACTTCACCAACCTGGTGCGTCTGAGGACGAACTCGGACTACAAGATGGTGGGCAGCCGCCCGCTGCCGGGGAAGGTCGTGATCCAAGACTACTCGGAGAACTCGACGACTACGCTCAACCTGGTCTGGGAAACCCTGTCCGAAGTCCCCGAAGGGCTGACCGACGTCGATTCCTTCCACGCGGTCTCCGCCGACTGATAGCCCCGCTCGACTCGAAGCGAATACTGCCGGGCGCGGCCAATCACGCCCGATACTGAGCGACCTTCAGGTTCGCGCCGCGGTCCTAAGTATGAGTCCTGCCGCGACCGCCGCGCCGAACCCGTTGTCGATGTTGACGACCGTTACACCGGCCGCGCAGGAGTTCAGCATCGCCAGGAGTGCGCTCAGTCCGCCGAAGCTGGCGCCGTAGCCGATGCTGGTGGGCACCGCGATGATGGGTATGTCGACCAATCCACCGACCACACTCGGCAACGCGCCCTCCATGCCCGCAACCACGATGGCCAGAGAAGCATCACCGATGGCCTCGCGGCTCGCCAGCAGTCTGTGGATGCCGGCCACTCCCACGTCGGAGTGGCGATCGATGCGGATGCCGAGGAAGTCCAAGGTCTCGGCCGCTTCTTCCGCGACCGGCTGATCGGAGGTTCCCGCAGTAACGACGGCAACGCTTCGCCTAGACGCTTCGCCCGAACGCGAGCCTACCCTGCCGACACGTGCCATGGGGTTATAGCGAAACCCGTCTACGGCCGAGGCCACCTCGGCGCCCGCCCTCTCGTCGAGACGCGTAACCAGAGCGCCGCCGTGGCGCCCGACGAGTTCGTTGACGATGGCCACGACCTGCTCCGGCTTCTTGCCCTCTCCGTAGACCACTTCCGCGAGGCCGTGGCGTAGCTCACGATGATGATCGACCTTTGCGAAACCGAGATCCGCGAAGGGCATGTGCTTGAGTTGTTCTACGGCCTCGTCGGCGCCTACCTCGCCGCGTCCGACGCTCTCGAGCAGCCTTTTCAAAGAATCCGGCGTCACCGCTTCACCTCAGAAGTGAGAGTAGCCGCCGTGCAATTCGCGGCCGCTTTGGTCGACGACCAAGGCATGTCCATGATTCTTCTCGATAACCCCGATCTTCGTCAACGGACACTCGAACCTCCTACATACTCTCGCCGCTGCCTCCTCGGCTTTCTTGCTGCGCAGCGTGAACAGCAACTCGTAGTTGTCGCCGCCGGTGACCGCGTGGTCGAGAGGGTCCTCGCCGGCAGCCTGCAGCGCCCTGGAAACAGGAAGCAAGCCGGTGTCTATGCGCGCGCTGACGCCCGAAGCCCTGCACACGTGGCCGAGATCCTGGGCGAGGCCGTCAGAGACGTCGATCATCGCAGCGACGGAACCCGTCTTCACCAGCGCCTTGGCAACGTCGACACGCAAGGGAGGCTTGCGGTAAGCGTCAACGAGCTTGCCCCTGCTCTTACCGTGCTCGAGCTGTTGCACGCCGGCCGAGGCATCGCCGAGAGTGCCCGTTACGAAGACGGCTTGCCCCGGCCTGGCGCCCGAGCGCTTGGCGCTGTGCCGACCGGCATCGCCGACGACGGTGAGGGTCAGGGACAGACGATCGCCGTGGCTGACGTTACCGCCCACCAGCGCAGCCCCAACGTCCGCGGCATCGGCGACCAGACCGGAAACGAGTTCGTGGGCGTCATCTACAGGGTAGTCGCCCGGCGCCTCCAACGACAAGATCAGGTAGCGCGGAGTTCCTCCCATGGCGGCGATGTCGGAGACTGCCACGCGAAAGAGACGAAGGCCGAGAGCCCGAGGCGTGAGCCAGTGACTGCGGAAGTGCACACCTTCGGTCATGGTGTCGGTGGTGAGAAGCGTCGCTGCGCCCGTCTTTACGAGCGCGGCATCGTCACCTACGCCGAGGCGAACGCCGCGGTGGGCGGGACTCTTGTCGGTTAGCCGGCGAATCGCTGACACGAAAGCGAGCTCGCCAAGCTCTGCAAGCGTACCCATGCGATGTCAGTCGAACAGTTCGCGCACTTTGTCGGCGAACCCGGAGATGACGGAATCCCCGCCGCGATCGTTCGACGCTTCATCGAACTTTTTGAGAAGCTCTTTTTGCTTCTTGGTCATATGCGTCGGGGTCTGTACCTGGATGCGCACCAGCTCGTCGCCTTTGCCACGTCCTCGCACATCGGGAACGCCCTTGCCGCGCAAACGGAACACACGCCCGCTCTGAGTGCCGGCCGGAATCGTCATCTTTACCAGGCCGTCGAGGGTGGGAACGTCGATGCGGTCACCCAAAGAGGCCTGAACCATGGTTACAGGCATGTCGCATACGATGTCATGTCCGGCGCGCTGGAATATCGGGTGAGGCGCCACCTCCAGGGCCACGTAGAGATCGCCTGTAGGACCCCCACTGAAGCCGGCTTCGCCCTCACCCCTCAACTTGAGCCGGGATCCGTTGTCGACGCCGGCCGGGATCTTGACGTTGATCTCACGCATCTCGTGTCCGGTGCCGGTTCCCCGGCATTCACGACAAGGGTTACGAATGATGCGCCCCTCACCGTTGCACTGCCCGCAGGACTTGGAGATCTGAAACAAGCCCTGGCGGAAGCTCACCTGACCGGCACCGTTGCAGGCGGGGCAGGATTCGGGCTGGGTACCCGCCTTGGCACCGCTCCCCGCGCACGACGTGCACTTGACGCTTCTGGGCACGGAGATCTTCCTCTCACCGCCGCGCACGGCTTCTTCGAAGGTTATGCCGAGCTCATACAGAAGATCGTCGCCGCGGGCGGCGCGCTGACGTCCGCGGCGTCCGCCTCCGCCGAAGAAATCGCCGAAGAGATCACCGAGCACATCTTCGAAGACCGAAGCGTTGGCCGCGAACCCGCCGAAATCGAACCCTCCCATGCCGCCGCCCTGTTCGAAGGCGGCATGGCCGAAGCGGTCGTACTGTGAACGCTTGTCGGCGTCCGACAACACTTCGTAGGCTTCACTGGCCTCCTTGAACTTGACGGCGGCCTCTTCCTTGTCTTCCGGGTTCTTGTCGGGATGGTATTTGACGGCCAGCTTGCGGTAAGCGCGCTTGATGTCATCCAAGGACGCTTCGCGTTCGACGCCCAATACCTGGTAGTAGTCTTTCTTGGCCACGGCCTTCTTATACTAGCAAAAAGCCTCCGCCCGCATATGCAGACGGAGGCCGTTGACCCAAACCACGTAACAACCCGCCGCTAGGACTGAATCATGACGGCTTGACCTCTTCGAAGTCGGCGTCGACCACATCGTCGCCTTGGTCTTTCTTGCCCTCGTCCGACGCGGCACCCGAACCGTTGCCCGCTTCGCCCGCCTCCGGTCCGGCGGTCTGGCCTTCCTTCTGAGCCTTGGCGTAGAGGGCTTCGGCCAGTTTGTGGGAGCTCTTCTCCAACTCCTCACCCGCAGCCTTGATCTTGTCGGCATCGTCGGCTTCCAGCATGGGCCTGGCGGTTTCGATGGCCGCCTTGACCTGCTTGGCGAGCTCATCGTCGACGTCATCACCAAGCTCGGACAGGCTCTTCTCGACACGGTAGATCAGCCCGTCGAGCTCGTTGCGCGCGTCGACCAGCTCGCGACGCTTGTGGTCTTCGGCGGCATGCTCTTCCGCATCGCGGACCATCCGATCGATCTCGTCCTTGCTCAGCCCGCTGTCGGACTGGATCTTGATAGTCTGCTCCTTGCTGGTGGCCTTGTCCTTGGCCGACACGTGCATGATGCCGTCGGCGTCGATGTCGAAAGCAACCTCGATCTGGGGCAGGCCGCGCGGCGCAGGCGGTATGCCGGTAAGGTCGAACTGACCGAGCAGCTTGTTGTTGACTGCTATCTCGCGCTCACCCTGGAACACTTTGATCGAAACGGCCGGCTGATTGTCCTCGGCGGTCGAGAAAACCTGGGACTTCTGAGTCGGTATGGTCGTGTTCTTTTCGATCAGCTTCGTGAACACGCCGCCCAGGGTCTCGATTCCCAAAGACAGGGGCGTGACGTCGAGAAGCAGCACGTCCTTCACGTCGCCGGCGAGCACCCCGCCCTGGATGGCCGCGCCCATGGCCACGACCTCATCGGGATTGACGCCCTTGTGCGGCTCCTTGCCGAAGATCTTCTGCACCATCTGCTGGACCGCGGGCATGCGCGTCATGCCGCCGACCAGAATGACCTCGTCGATGTCGGAAGCCGTGACGCCCGCGTCCCTCATGGCCGTCACGCAAGGGCCTTCGATGCGCTCGAGCAGACCGGCGCACAAGGCCTCGAGCTTCGAGCGCGTCAGCTTGAGATTGAGGTGCTTGGGACCGCTCTGGTCGGCCGTGATGAAGGGCAGGTTGATGTCGGTCTCGGGGGCACTCGACAATTCGCACTTGGCCTTTTCGGCAGCTTCCTTGAGACGCTGCAGGGCCATCTTGTCGCCGCTCAGGTCGATACCCTGATCCTTCTTGAACTCCGCGATCAGGTAGTCGATGACGGCCAGGTCGAAGTCCTCACCGCCGAGGAAAGTGTCGCCGTTGGTGGACTTCACCTCGAAGACATCGTGGCCGAGCTCGAGGATGGAGATGTCGAAGGTCCCGCCGCCCAGATCGAAGACGGCGATCTTGGCTTCGTGCTTCTTGTCGAGACCGTAGGCCAGCGCAGCCGCAGTAGGCTCGTTGATGATTCGCTGGACGTTGAGGCCGGCGACGACGCCGGCGTCCTTGGTCGCCTGCCGCTGACTGTCGTTGAAGTAGGCCGGCACGGTGATGACGGCGTCGGTGACTTTCTCGCCCAGGTAGTCCTCTGCGGTCGTCTTCATCTTGGCCAGGATCATCGACGACACTTCGGCCGGACTCACCACATTGCCGCCGAGCATGACGTGGGCGGCGTCGTTGTCGGCCTTCTCGATCTTGTAGGGCAAGACCCTGCGCGCCTTGTCGACCTCGGCGTCACCGAAACGCCGGCCGATGAGGCGCTTGATCGCGAAGATCGTATTCTCGGGATTGGTTATGGCCTGGCGGCGGGCGATCTGCCCCACGAGCCTTTCGCCGCTCTCGTTGACGGCCACCACCGACGGAGTCGTGCGGCCGCCCTCGCTATTGGCGATGACGGTTGGCTTGTCGCCGTCGAGAACAGCCACGCAAGAGTTGGTCGTTCCCAGGTCTATACCGATGATCTTTCCCATTTATATCCTCTCCAGCTCGCCCGCCGGCACCGCTCCAAGTCTCGGCGCCCGGCCTAAGTATCTGATACAGCGCCGCTTTTTCGGCACAGGTCCGCGCAGACGGATACCTAGGTAAATAAGCACAAAACGCTGGGGCGCAAGGAGAAAAGGGGTTTTTTGTGGGGTCTCAGCCCGCTTTCTCTGCCGGGGCTTTCGAGACCACCACCATGGCGGCGCGCAGCAGCCTGTCCTTGAACAGATAGCCCGCCCTGTGCTCCTCGATCACGGTGTTGGGCTCGGCTTCGGCGCTCTCGACGGTGGCTACCGCCTCGTGCACGGCCGGATCGAAGGCGGCGCCGACGGACTCGATCTTGGTGACGCCGTGGCGCCCGAGCACGTCGGTAATGCTCTTGTGCACCAGCTTCACCCCTTCGGCCAGGCCCCCGCCGGGCCCGTCGGTGAAGCCGAGAGCCCGTTCCAGGTCGTCGACCACAGCGAGCAGATCTCTGGCCAGGGGCTCGACAGCGTACTTGGCCCGTTCTGACAGCTCGCGATCCTGACGCTTGCGGGCGTTCTCGAGTTCGGCGCGTGCGCGCAGGAAGCGATCGTAGTTCTCGGCAGCCTCGGCCGTGGCCTCCTCCACCCTCTGTTCGAGGCCCGGCTCCGCCTGCTCGGGCTCGGGCCGGGTCGGTGAGCTATCGCCAGCGGCCTGCTCGTCGCCGGCCTCGGGCGCAGCTTCCTCGGCCTCGGCGGATGCACCAGATGCCTCCTCCACGTCTTCGAGCTGCTCCTCGATCTCTTCGCGGGAATTCTTGAAAGGGTGCTCTTTCACGAGGCAGTGGCTTCGACGTGGCTCGACGCGCCAACTCTTTGCTAAGTAGTGACGGGTAGACCGGTTGTCAACCGGGTCGCGTACATGTGCTAGGTATCAGCAGCGATGGAAGACCTGAGTGCCGAAGCATTGGTTTTGCGCACCCGGCCCTACGGGGAGTCCGATTTGATCGTCGTCCTGCTCACCGACGAGTACGGCAAGATCTCGGCCATCGCCAAGGGCGCGCGACGCTCCAAGCGACGCTTCCCGCCCGGTCTGCTCGAACTCTTCCAGCATCTGCGCATCCGCTTTGCGCGCCGCCCCCACGCAAGCCTGGCCTTTCTGCACGACTGCACCCTCATCAACAGCCATCACGTTCTCGCTTCCGACCTGGAGAGCTTCGCCTGGGCGACCTACCTGTGCGAGCTGGTCGATGTGATGACACCGGAACGTGATCCCTGTCGCGACCTATTCGATTTGCTGAAGTCCACTTTCGAAGCTTTGCCGGACGCTTCGAGCCCCCAACCCCTGGCGCATCACTTCATGATCGGGCTGCTCGACCACGGAGGGTGGCGACCCGACTTCGAGGTCTGTGGAGTCTGCGGCACCCGCGTCAACGGCGAGCGCCGTCCCATCCTCGACCATCGAGGCAGCGGTGTGATCTGCTCACGCCACGAAGCAGAAAAGATGGGGCTCGACCCTGACGCGCCCGGCTTCAAGCCCAGCCGGCGTATCATCGACGCCGACCTGCTCGACTACATCGCCCGCGCAGGCGACGGCGTGCCCGACGAAACCGATGCCGGTGTAGTCGATGCAGCGTCTGCCCTGCTCGACCGGCTCGTGGGCCTGCACCTGCCGCGGCCGCTCAAGAGCAGGGGTTTTCTCGCGACCGTGACCTCGGGACAGGATTTCGCCTGATCCAACCGGTTTCGCCCGATTCGGCGGGTTTCCCCCTGGGCCCGATTTCTCGGAATGCCCACATCCTTGGGTGTTAGCATGAGGTATGCGTGCCACCCCGAGCCATGGCTCGCCGACCCGGTCCGAACCCCGTGGGTGGCCGGAAGGCAAGGCCGACGACGACGTTGTCGGCTCACGCGCAGACAAAGGTCTGCGCAGGCTTGCCGACCGCCTGACGCATAGCTCTACGACCCGTTCACACTCGGACTTTTTCCTTCCCTATCTGCAGGCGGGCACGCGGCTCATCGAGTGCGGTTGCGGCAACGGGCAGCTAGCCACGGGGCTGGCCGAGTTCGTCGCCCCGGGTGAAGTAGTGGCCACCGATGAAGATGCGGCCAACGTCGAATCGGCAGCCGCCGCTGCGCAACGCTACGGGATCGACAACATGACCGCCATCGTTGCAGCCAACGGCAGGCTTCCCTTCCCAGACGGACACTTCGACGCCGCGTTCGCACACGGCGTCCTCAGCAGCATGCGAAACCCTTCCGAGGGAATTCGCGAACTCTGCCGCGTGGTTCGTAGCGGAGGATACGTCGGCATACGCGACATCGATCTCGGCGGAACGATCATCTCCCCCGAAGTCGGCGTAGTTTCGCGTTCCTTCAGCATCATCGAAAGGCTGATGGCTCAGAGCGGAGGCAATCCGCGCATGGGACGTCACCTGGCCGAGTGCCTCCACAACCAGGGCCTGGCCGACGTGAAGCTTTCCGCGTCCTACCAGTGCGAAGAGCCGTCCGGCGAGAGGCACGAGGCCTACGAAGTAATGGCCAAGGTGTTGAGCGAGTCGCCCAACGTCGACCTGGCCGTCGATATGGGCTGGACGACCCGAGACGAGTTGGAAATCATGGCGGCTGCATGGCGCACCATGGCTGCCGGCAACATGGGATACTTCGCCACGGCTTTCTGCGAGGTGGTCGGCCGGGTCGATTAAGCCGGCCGCGTGGGCTAATTGTCGGCCCACCATGCAAGCCATCACCATTCCTTCCTACGGTGACGCCGACGTCCTTACCCTGACCGAAGTGGCCGAGCCCTCTCACGGCTCCGATGATCTCCTCGTGGAGGTCAAAGCGACGGCGGTCAATCGTGCCGACGTGCTCCAGCGCCGCGGCCTCTATCCTCCGCCCGGCCCCAAACCCGAGCACGAGATCCCGGGCCTGGAGTTCGCGGGCGAGGTTCTCGAGTGCGGCGTCAACGCGGGCGGGTTCAGCCCGGGAGACCGCGTGATGGGACTGCTCGGCGCCGGCGGTTACGCCCAGCGAGTCGCGATCAACCATCGCCTTGCCGTACGCGTTCCGGATTCCTTCTCCTGGACCGATGCAGCTGCCTGCCCCGAAGTGTTCATCACGGCGCACGACGCCCTCTTGCAGGCGAGCGCTACGACCGGAGAGTCCCTCCTCGTTCATGCCGCGGGGTCGGGCGTGGGAGTAGCGGCCATCCAGCTGGCCAGGATCATGGGCATGACGCCGGTGATCGGCACGGCCGGCTCCTCAGAAAAGCTCGACAAGGCCGGCGCTCTCGGCCTCGACGTGGGAATCAACTACAAGGACCAGGACTTCGTGGACGAGTGCAAGGCGGCGACCGGAGGCAGGGGCGCCGACGTCGTGCTCGACTTCATCGGGGCTGCCTACCTCGAGCGCAACGTCTCGGCCCTGGCCGAGAAGGGCCGCATGGTCATCATCGGCCTCCTCGGAGGCCTCAGCGCCGAGATCAACCTCGGGGCCGTGGTGGGCAAGCGCCTGCAAATCCATGGAACCCTGTTGCGGTCACGCTCCATGGAGGAAAAGGCCATGGTCACGCGGGCCTTCGAGAAATCCGTGCTCCCCCACCTCGCCTCGGGAGCAATCAAGCCGGTGGTCGACAAGGTCTTCACCCTCCGTGAGGCCGCGGATGCCCATCGCTACATGGAGTCCAACGCCAACTTCGGCAAGATCGTCCTCGAAGTCGCCGGCTGACGCTCCCCTGTGCGGCCCCAAGGCCTCTTTCGGATTGAACGCACACTATCCTTTGTATAGGTTCTCGCGTTTGCGTCGCTGATCTTACCGGCGCTCGACCAGGCAGGAGTTCCCCGATGTCGGAAAACGTCGTGACGATGGAGAAGATCGTCAACCTCTGTAAACGCAGGGGCTTCGTGTTCCAGTCGTCGGAGATCTATGGCGGCCTGAACAGCTGTTGGGACTACGGCCCGCTGGGCATCGAGCTCAAACGCAACGTCAAGGATGCCTGGTGGCGAGACACTGTCGTCTCGCGGCCCGATGTCGTGGGCCTCGACGCCTCGATCCTCATGCACCCCAGGGTCTGGGAAGCTTCAGGCCACCTTTCGAACTTCACCGACCCCATGGTCGACTGCAAGCTGTGCAAGGCCCGCTTCCGCGCCGACCACATCCAAGATTCGGTCTGCCCCCAAAAGCCGAGCAAGCGGCCCGGCGAGTGCGACGGAGAACTGACCGAGGCACGCAACTTCAACCTCATGTTCCGAACCAACATGGGACCGGTCGAGGAGACCGGGTCGGAAGTCTATCTGCGTCCCGAGACGGCCCAGGGCATTTTCGTGAACTTCGTCAACGTCGTGAACTCGGCACGCATGCGTCCTCCCTTCGGCATCGCGCAGATGGGCAAGTCGTTTCGCAACGAGATCACACCCGGCAACTTCCTGTTCCGTACCCGCGAGTTCGAACAGATGGAGCTCGAGTACTTCGTCAAGCCGGGCGATGACGACGATTGGTACGAGTACTGGCGCAAACGGCGAATGGCCTGGTACACCGACTACGGCATCAAGCCGGACAACCTGCGGCTGCGCGAGCACGCAAGCGACGAGCTGGCCCACTACGCCAAGGGCTGCGTCGACGTCGAGTACAATTTCCCCATCGGCTGGCAGGAGCTCGAAGGCGTCGCCAACCGCACCGACTTCGATCTCAAGTCTCACATGGACACCTCTGGCAAGGACCTGAGGTTCTTCGACGACGGCTCCAAGGAAAGATACGTCCCCTACGTGATCGAGCCGTCGGCCGGCGCCGACCGCTCGACGCTGGCGTTTCTCGTCGACGCCTACGACGAGGACGGCCCTGAGGACGACCGCCGTGTGGTGTTGAGACTTCACCCTGCTCTGGCGCCGGTGAAGGTGGCCGTGCTTCCGCTCATGCGCAAGGGCGGCCTGCCCGAAAAAGCAACGGAACTCGTCGAGACCCTGAGGCCTCACATGGCCACGGCCTACGATCAGGCCGGTTCGATCGGCAGACGCTATCGCCGCCAGGACGAGATCGGAACCCCCTTCGGGATCACCATCGACTACCAGACCCTCGACGACGACACCGTAACACTGAGGGAAAGGGATTCGATGGAACAGACCCGAGTCGCCGTCAAAGACTTGCTGCCGCAACTAACGCAACGGATTGCCCCGCCCGTATGCGACATACCGCTGGGACCAAACCGGCATCAAAACTGAACAAAGGATCGGGACGATATAGCGATGCCACGTAAACGGACTACGAAGAAGAAAACGGCAAAACGTACGCCCAAGCGGGTCTACACTTTCGGCGGCGGGCGCGCAGCCGGCAACGCCGGCATGAAGAACCTGCTCGGCGGCAAGGGCGCCAACCTGGCCGAGATGGCGGGCCTGGGACTGCCGGTACCTCCCGGCTTCACCATAACCACCGAGGTGTGCAGCCTCTACGACGCGCGCAAGGACAGCTATCCGGCCGGCCTGGCCGCCGACGTAGACAAAGGCATCGCCCACATCGAGAAGATAATGGGAAAGTCCTTCGGGGATGCCTCCGATCCTCTGTTGGTATCGGTGCGTTCAGGGGCCAGGGCTTCGATGCCGGGGATGATGGACACCGTCCTCAACCTCGGCCTCAACGATCAGACCGTCAAAGGGCTGGCCAAGGCCAGCGGTAGCGAGCGCTTCGCCTGGGACAGCTACAGGCGCTTCGTGCAGATGTACGGCGACGTCGTGATGGAGCTCAAGCCCGAGTCCGCCAAAGAAGTCGATCCCTTCGAAGCCATCATCGAAAAGAAGAAAGCCAAGGCTCGCGTAAAGGTCGACTCCCGGCTCACCGTCAAGCACCTCAAGGAACTCGTCAGAGAGTTCAAGGCCATGATCAAGAAGCGCTGCGGACGTCCCTTCCCCACCGATCCTCAGGAGCAGTTGTGGGGCGCCATCGGTGCCGTGTTCAAATCCTGGGGCAACGAGAGGGCCGAGGTCTACCGCAAGCTCAACAACATCCCTTTCGATTGGGGAACGGCCGTCAACGTTCAGGCCATGGTCTTCGGCAACCTCGGCGACACCAGCGCCACGGGCGTTGCGTTCACTCGCGATCCGGCAACCGGCGATCCTCATTTCTACGGGGAGTTCCTCGTCAACGCCCAAGGTGAAGACGTAGTCGCGGGTATCCGTACGCCTCAACAGATAACCAAGCGTGCCTCGAAGCTGTGGGCCGCAGAGAACAAGGTCACCGAGAAGAAACGGCGCGCCAGCTTCCCTTCCCTCGAAGAGGTGATGCCCGACTGCTTCAAGGAACTGACCGGCACCGCCGCCAAGCTCGAGCGACACTATCGCGACATGCAGGATCTCGAGTTCACCATCGAGCATGGACGGTTGTGGATGCTGCAAACGCGTAACGGCAAGCGGACGGCGGCATCGGCCGTGCGTATCGCCGTCGAGATGGCGGAAGAGCGCTTGATCAACCGCGACACTGCGCTGTCACGTGTCGACCCCGACCTCATCGACCAACTGCTACACCCGACCATAGATGCGAAGGCCGACAAGCAACTGCTGGCTCAAGGGCTCGGAGCCTCGCCCGGAGCGGCAGCGGGAGAGGTGGTTTTCTCCGCAGAAGACGCCGAGGCTGCCGCCAAGGAAGGCAAGGACACCTTACTGGTCCGGGTAGCGACTTCGCCCGAGGACATAGGCGGCATGGTCGCCGCACGGGGCATCCTCACCGCCACCGGAGGGCGCACCTCCCACGCGGCGGTGGTCGCACGCGGCATGGGAACCTGCTGCGTGGTCGGCTGTGAAGCTCTCAAGATCGACTATGCCAAGGAACGCATGACGATCGGCAAGAAGACCATCAAGGCCGGCGATTGGGTCACCATCGACGGAACCAGCGGTGAGGTCTTCGCAGGCAAGGTGCCCACGGTGAGCGCCAAACCTTCGGCCGAGTTTCGCAGGCTGATGGACTGGGCCACCAAGGCCCGCAAGCTCGGCGTCAGAACCAATGCGGACACTCCCGCCGACGCCAAACGCGCCCGCGAGCTCGGCGCTGAAGGTATAGGCCTTTGCCGCACCGAGCACATGTTCTTCGAGGGCGACCGCATCGAGGCCGTACGCGAGATGATACTCGCCGATGATCTGGAGGGGCGCGAAGTCGCGCTCGCCAAGTTGCTGCCTTATCAGCGCGACGACTTCGCCGGCATCTTCAAGGCCATGGACGGACTGCCGGTCACCATACGCCTTCTCGATCCGCCCCTTCACGAGTTCCTGCCCCACGGCCACGACGAGTACGTTGCGCTCGCCGAGAAGTCGGGACTCGATGTGGAGAAGCTCGAGGCCACCGGAGCGACGTTGCACGAGTTCAACCCCATGCTCGGCCACCGGGGATGCAGGCTCGCCATCACCTATCCCGAGATCTACGTGATGCAGACCCGTGCCATCATCGAGGCCGCACTGCAGGTGGCCTCCAAGGGCGTAAGCGTCCACCCGGAGATCATGATCCCGCTGGTGGGCGAGGCACGCGAGCTGTCGATTCTGCGTGAGCTCGTCGAAGAGGAAGCCGAGAGAATCTGCGCGGCCAAAAAGCGCAAGGTGAAGTACACCGTCGGAACCATGATCGAGGTCCCGCGCGCAGCCGTTACGGCAGATGAAATCGCCGAACACGCCGATTTCTTCTCCTTCGGCACCAACGATCTTACACAGATGGGCTTCGGCCTTTCGCGCGATGACTCGGGCCGCTTCCTACCCTCCTACGTCGACAAGGGGATTCTCGGCGCCGACCCTTTCGCCAGCCTCGACGTGGACGGTGTCGGTCAGCTCATGCGCATCGCCGTCGACAAAGGGCGCGGTAAGCGCAAGGGCCTCAAGTGCGGTATCTGCGGTGAGCACGGAGGTGACCCGTCATCCGTGACCTTCTGTCACGAGCTCGGTCTCGACTACGTTTCCTGCTCGCCCTTCCGCGTACCCATCGCCAGCCTCGCCGCGGCACGCGCGGCCATAGCGGCCAAGACGCGATGAGCGCCCGGGCCTAGAGAAGCATGGCAGCGAGACCACCTATCGAGGGAACGACCAGGGTGGTCGGTATCTTCGGAGACCCCGTCGACCACAGCCTGTCTCCGCGCATGCACAACGCCGCCTTCGCAGAGCTGGGTCTGGATTTCGTCTACGTTCCGCTGCGCCCCAAGATGCGGCGGATAAAGGACGCCGTGCAGGCCGTAAAGCGCTTGGGCCTCGCGGGCGTCAACGTAACCGTGCCTTTCAAGCATGCGGTTATTCCCCATCTCGATTCGCTCAGCCCGACGGCACGCGCCGTCGGTGCCGTCAACACGATCTATTTCGACGCCGGCAAGCTGATCGGCGACAACACCGATGCTCCGGGCTTCGTCGCCGCGCTTTCCTGGAACGGGTTCCGCCCTCGAGGGAAGCGGGTTTTGGTGATCGGCGCGGGAGGCTCGGCCCGGGCCGTCGTGTTCGGGCTGCTCGGCGCCAAGGCCGCCGACGTGGTCGTATGCAATCGCACGCCGTCGAAGGCGACCAGGCTTGCGAAGGATCTGTCCAAGCAGGGGCGCAGGGTCACCGGCGCACCCCTCGACATTCTCGACGACTTCGATTTCCTGGCGAGCCGACAGCTCGTGGTGAACTGCACCAGCGTGGGACTCTCGGGCAACAGCTTCCTGGACTACGACATCGACTCCACACCGGCTGACTGCGTGCATTTCGACCTGGCCTACCGCGAGACGGCGACGCCGTTCCTCGCCCTGGCTCAGTCCGTCCGCAGGCCGACGATCGACGGGCGGCACATGCTCGTCCATCAGGGAGCGCTGTCGTTCAAATCATTCACCGGCAGGCGCGCACCGGTGGAGACCATGGCCCGCGCAATCGGCATCAAGCCGCCCAAGTAGGCAGCAACCGGGCCTCAAGTAAGCCGTCTGTTTCGTTCAGTAAGAGGACGAAGCCGAAGTGTCGGCGTCCTCTGAGGAAACCGCACGCAGGTAGTGGCCGACGGCGGGGTCGATGGTCTCGTGATAGTCACGCGAAACCTTCGCGGCGCCGAAGCGGCTGCAGGCGCGCGCCTGCCACTCGGCGCTGTCCATCTCGGTGATCACGAGCTGTCCGTGCAGAAGCTCGTGGTAGAGAAGAGCCTCATTGGTAGTAGAGCCCGAGAGCTGCTCGCTCTCCCGGCGCGCGGCCGGCCGCGGGTCTATCATGAGCCAGTTGTTGGCCGTGATCTTGGCCGTATCGCCATAGGTGACGAGGTCGAGGTTCCACTTGTAGGTGCCCAGGCTGCGCTCGACGGCGACCTTGGTGTTCCAGCGCACGTGCTTGGTGGACACCGACAGATCGATCGACCGTACGAAGCTGCCCTCCGGACAGTCGAAGGTTTTGCGCAGGGGCTTGCGGAACGACGCGAGGGTTTCGTCAACCGCTATCGGCATTGCCGATCCGTTCGACTCGAGTCGCTCCATGATCGAGGCGAACAACGCCTCCTCCTCGGGAGTGGGGTCATAGACCGGTTCCGGCAGTGCGAGAGCCGGGACAGCCGCCATCATCACGGCCACCAGCGCGGCCGACAACATCTCGAGGGCCCGGCGCGGCGAACGGTAGCAGCCGGATCCGCGGCCATACCGTGCAGGGACGGGAAACAGGCGCATCCAACAATGATAGGACACCGAGGCCGGCCATGCGGCGGAATCTGGCGGCTGGTCTCAGGAGCCGTTCAGCGCTTGAGACGGGGCCAAAGGTACTCGTCAACGGAGAACTGACCGGCCCCACAAAACATCAAGGCGAGAAACCCCGACAGGTAACTGAGGGCCATCTCCCGGTCGGCGAAGGGATCATCGGCGTGAAAGACGAAGGCCGCTACCAGCATGGTCACGACCAGCGCGAAAGCGGCAAACCGCGTTGCCGCTCCGACTATGACGGCGAGAGCGCAAAACACCTCCGCAAAGACCACCAAGGCCAAGCTCAAGCTGGAAGAGCCCAATCCCAGCGGATCCGGGAAGTAGGCCGACTTGGTCCCGAACTGGGTCAGCTTCTCCCAGCCGTGCGCGAACAACATCATTCCGCCCGCACCCAGCCTCAGGGCGAGAAGCCCCAAAGACGCCCATATCCGTGTCTGCTCCTGCTGCATCGCGCAACTCCTTACGAAGCGGGAGCCCCACAATCAAGCATGCGGAAACCGGCCGCGAAAACCGCCCCGGTTTCGGGCAGCGGCAAAGCGCGGTAGCGTCGATGCTTCATGTCGAGAATTCGCAAGCGGCCACTGGTATTGCCGGTCACACCACCGGTGAGCCGGCGGTAGTCGACGTGCAACTCGCCTCCGGTGGAAAGCTGGAAGTTTCCGAGAACGCGGTCGTTACCGTCTTCGAGCCCTGACGCGGATCAGCGTCCCCCCACCTTGCACTTGGCGCGCCGGGAATTGACGTCGCAAGGCATCATGTGGTTGGTGACACAGTCTTCGGCGACCAGCTCGTCACCGAAGAGAATGGACATGCTCAGCTGAGGGGAGAGGATGCTGTTGGGCAGCTCGCGGCCCTTCATGGTGGCCGTAACCTTACCCACGTTCTTGTTGATGTCCCGCGTTATGATCACGCGCCGCAGACCGTTGACGTTCTCGATGGGCTGGCCGGCGTTGCGAAACTTGTACTTCTTGTTCTGCCCTTTGAAGTTTACGAAAGCGTAGCCGGGCACTGAGCCAAAATATAGCTGGTTGCCGCCGGCGTCCATGACCTTGATAGTCATCCCGGTAGCCGTCGGCGGTTCGGACATGTCGGTTGCGAGAGTTCGCATTCGCGCCGTCAACCGGTCGTCGTGAAGACGCTTGCCCTTCACCGCCTTGAGCTTGGTGGTTTCCGGTTCTCTGAACTGGCCGCTGAGGCAGACGCCCTGGCTGCAGCCGTCGTTGTAGGTGCAAACGTCGGAATCGGTACAGTTGGCCGCAGAACTCTCGAATTGGCAGGTGGGCGAGCAGCAATCACCCGCCGCCAGGTTTCCGTCGTCGCACTCCTCGAAGCTTCCGATCACTCCGTTGCCGCAGATCTCCGGTCCGATGCTGAACTCGCTGAGCACTCCGGTCTCGAGGGTCCAGGTGTTCGCGGACGGGTTACAACAAGCCGGGCTGCAACCGGGGCCCTGATGGGCCGGATCTCCACAAGAACCCGCGAACGGGATGCCGTCTTGCCAGACTCTAAGCACCGACTCGGGCACCTGCGGGGAAACGCCGTCGACGAAGCCGTCGTTGTTGGCGTCTGGCCAACTGATGACCACGGTCGCCGGAGCGTTCAAGGTTTCGCCGAAAGGACCGAGAATCGCCGACCTCGTGGCAGCGCCCCCCGCACCCGAGTCCGGGAGGCCCGTGATCGAAACACTGGTGTCATCACTGAGCCCGCCCGAGGGTACGGACAGGGCCACGACTCCGTCCGGCGTGAGCAACGCGCCGCCGCCCGGGCCCATGTTGATGCCGTCGGAGCGCAGCTGGTCGCAACCAAAGCCGAATATCAACGGGCAGTCATCACAGACGTCGCCGCTGCCGCTCTGGTCGGAGTCGAGCTGATCGGGGTTGAAGCCTTGAGAACAGTTGTCACAGGCGTCACCCCACACGTCGCCGTCGCTGTCGGACTGGCCCGGGTTGTGATCCGCCGGGCAGTTGTCCACTCCGTCTGAAGCACCGTCGCTGTCGGTGTCACTGCTCAAAGGACTGCTGCCGTAGATCACCGTCTCCTGCCAATCACTCAAACCGTCGTTGTCGGTGTCGGAATCGAAGCGGTCGGTTTCGTTTCCGTCGCGCTGGCCGTCGAGGTCCAGGTCCTCTTCGGCATCGGTCAGTCCGTCACCGTCGGAGTCGATGATCGATGCGGCCTGGGCGTAACTGAGGGAGAGCTCGTTCGACAGAACTCCCTCCTCGCTTTCGCTGTCGTAGCCACTCACCGCGAAATAGTGGGTGGGGCCCAAGGGCAAGCCGGTGAGTGTGTACTGAATCAGGCCCGACCCGTCCTCAGGCAGCGAGCCGACATCGAGGGGGCTGCCGAACTGCTGGCCTTGCTGCCGGATATAGATCTTGTACCCGACCGCGGTCAGGGTCGGCGACCACGACAGCCTGGCATCAAAGGCCGAGGCCGGCACCGCCAACGAAAGAGCGAGAAGCGCGGACGAACAGACGCGTCCCAGCCGTATCCGGGCCCCGGACGCGTGTGCCGCTCGCCTTGCTAGAATTTCGCTCAAACCACCACCAAGCGACCCCCCACAAGGGGGTAGTCGCAGAACGGACTCCTACGTGCCCGTCGAGCCGGCCCTGCTCGGCGCCCCGAACACGCGGCTCGGGCGCCGGCCGCCGGGCGGTTAGGTTGAGCGAGCAGCCGTGGCGGCAAGACCAATACGAAGGCCTGCTGACGAGATTTCCGGTGCCAGCGCCATGGCCACCGGCACAGCGGCCCCTACAGCAGGCCGCGCAAACTACAGCATGGCGGCCAATATGCGGCTGCTGTCAATGCCCCGGCGTGTGATTTTCCTGTTAGTCCACGTATCCGAGGGAACGTAGGTCCTCGAGCTTCTTCTCGAGTTCTGCCGGCTCGCTGAAGCCCGGCTCGTAGACGGGGTGGCCTTCCACCCAGCTATCCAAGGCGGCGTCGAGGCGGCCGAGGACATCGGCACGCTCTTCCACCAGGTTGCTGCGCTCTTCGGGATCGTCGACCAGATTGTAGAGCTCGGGTCCGTGGAACCGGGCGGTCCGAATGAGTTTCCAAGGATGATCGACGATGGCGAGCTGTCCCTGGCGCAGGCTACGCAGAGGCGGCTTCTTGTAGACCCGCCTCTCGATGATCACGGGCTCGGACACGGGCTCTTCTCCGCTGCTCAACGCCGCCGCCAGACTGCGCCCCTGGCCCAGCAGCGGTCGGCCGCCATCGAGAAATCCGGTAATCGTGCCCGGCATGTCGAGAAGAGATACCGGTGTGGAGATCACCGCGGGGCCGATCTCACCTTCCCAGGTCACCACCCATGGAACCTTGACGACTTCATCGTAGAGCAAAGCGCCGTGACCGAAGCCGATCCCCTTTTCGGCCTGGCGCTCGGCCAGGGACTCGCCGTGGTCGGACGCAATGATGAACATCGGCTCGCTACCGTCAGGCGCGTGCAACCGTGCAAGCCCGACTAGGCGGGCCAGTGCCGAGTCGGCCGTGGCGATGTCACCGTCGTAGAGACCGACACTGGCACGAACGATGTCGTCCGGTATCAAGCGCTTGCGCACATATGTAGGCGGCTCCGAGTAGCGGCGCTGGGCCCGCGGCTTGTTCGACTCGATGAACTTTTGCGCGAATCTCTTTCGGTACAGGGGAGCAGGCCGATAGGGAGCGTGGGGCTCCCACAGATGCACCCACATGAACCATCGACGGCCCGCTCGCTTCTCGAGCCAACGCCCCACGGGAGCGAGCACGTCACCGAAGACTCTTTCGTATTTCGGGGGTCCCGGGACATCCGAAAAATCGAACCCTTTCAGACCGAGGTCATCGGGAGACAAGTGGGCTCGGGCGGTTACGGCCGCGGTGTCGTAACCGCGGCGGGAGAACCATGCCGCCAGTGTATCCACTTGGTCGTCGTGCATCTTCCAGCCGTTCATGCGGACACCGTGAGTGCGCGGATAAAGCCCGGTCAGCATGCTGACATGGGAGGGATCGGTCGTCGGCATCGTGCAATATGCGTTCTCGAAGCGGACGCCGCGGCGGGCGATACCGTCGAGAACGGGACTGGTGGGCAACTCGTAACCGTAGCCCGAGAGATGATCGGCTCGAGTGGTGTCGATGGTGATGAGCATCACCGCGCCGGGTTCCCGCGCCTGCTGGCAGGCTGAACAAAGCGCCAGCACGAAGAGCGGCGCCAACAGACGTGCCGGTCTCATCCTTCCACCCGACGCCACAGCGACACGTGCTGGCGGCGCCCGCCGGCCAGGGCAATCCTGCGGTACTCTCGTTTCAGCCAGGGCAAACCCCGTGGAAAGAACCAACGTGACTTCACGATGTAATCCGGTGCCCGGCCGTCCTTGAGCGGCCGGAAGGGGCCGTCGCTGTGACGGACCACGTAGCGGTTGATGCGCCGGAAGAAGTATCCGTAGTGAACGTGGTTGTCCACGTGGTTGAAAGCCAGAAGATGAGTGCACCCCACCGCATAGACGGAAGCGCCTTCAGCCAGCAAGGGAGCCAAGGATGCCCCGAGACGCTGCTGCTCTTCGAGGGTGAACCGTACCTTGAACGGCTTCGACGCAGTGTCCCCGACGACGGAGACGAACAGCACCAGCATGACGGCAGTCACCGCCTGCGCTACCCATGAAGGAAGCCCGGCGCTGACTACCCGACCCAGGGCCCAGATCGTCACGGCCGCTCCCACCGCGACGAAGGGCAGAAGGAAAAAGAAATCCGGGGGCCCTTGGTGTTCTACCAGCGTGAAGGCGAACACCGCATGAGCGCACAGCAACAGATAGAGCCAGGAGGGCCGAGAGCGCAGCAACTCGAAGCCGCGCCGCGGCCCGGCCAGGAACCAGATCCACGCCGACAACAACCCGCCGACAAACAGAGTGGGGGCGATGCTGCTGACGCCGAAACCACCGCGCAGCTTCAAGACCCAGCGCAAAGCCCGCCAAGGATCGGGCAGACCATAGGAAGAGTAGGCGGCAGGCAACAGGTAAGCCTGCTCCAACTGCGTGGCCAGCACTCCCTTGAAAAAGAAATACCCGTGGTAGGCACCGACAACCGCCACAGCCGACAGAAGGAACCCCGGCAACGCCCGGCGCCCGTCAGCGGTTACGGCCAGCGCCGGAACCGCGCAAGCGACCATGAGCAGGCCCGGCTGCCAACACAGGAAGCTGCCCGCTGCAAAGAGCCCCGCTTGCTTGTAGCGTCCGCACACGAAGGCATGCAGCGTCAGCAGAACGAACAAGGCAAGAAAGACCTTCGGACGACAGCCCATTGCTCCCATCAGCACGAAGCCGTTGACGCTCATCACCATGATCGCGGCCAGCGCTGCCGCGAGCAGGTCGGAAGTGAGCTTGAGGGTCAGCAGCCAGGCGATGCCCACTGCCGCGCTCGTTACGGCAATACTGAGAACCCGGGCCGACTGAGCGTCAGACAGTCCGAGTACGCGGCCACCCTTGATGGCCAGGGCCGACATGAAACCGCTGAGGGCATGCTTGGGATCGAACTGCGACACGTGAGGCGGCACACCGGCGGCCGCGCGCTCGGCTATGAAGAAGTAGTGCTGGTTGTCGCTGAGAAGCGGCAACTCCCAAGCGCCGCGCACGATACACAGGGTCGCTGCAGCACAGAAAAGGACGACGAAGCCTCCGGCGCCAGTCACTTTGCCGCGGAGCGGGGAATGTGCGCCGTGGTCCGACATTGATAGGAACCGCTGAAATGTATACGCCCTGGGTCGGGGAAGCCAGGCTCCCTAGTGTGTCCGAGTCGATGCGTATCCTGACGACAGTGATCATCGCGGCGACGGTTGCCGTCTACGGCGCCGGGTGCACGCGCCATCCCAACGTCGTACTCATATCCATCGACAGCTTGCGCGCCGATCATGTCGGCGCCTACGGGTACGAAAGGGACACGACACCGGTCATGGACCAGCTGGCGGCCGAAGGCGCCCTGTTCCGCCGCACGGTCAGTACGACGTCATGGACCTTGCCGGCCCACGCCGCCCTGTTCACGGGTCAACCCGACTCGGTGCACGGGGTAGTCATGCCGTATAGACGCCTGGGAGCGAAAGCCTCCACCCTGGCCGAGCATTTCTCAGCGTCGGGCTATGAGACCACGGGCTTCTATGCCGGGCCCTTTCTTCATCCGGTATTCGGATTCGGCCAGGGCTTCGACGACTACGTCGACTGCACCTCCTACGGACTCGGGGGCAAGATGGATGCAGACTCCGATGTGTCAGCCAGGGCCATTCGAGAATCCCACGCCGTATCGCACGGCGACGTGACCAATCCGACCGTTCTCAAGAGCTTCGTCGACGCACTCGACAAAAGAGGCAACCGTCCGTTCTTTTACTTCGTGCACCTCTGGGACGTGCACTACGACTTCATTCCCCCTCCCCCGTATGACCGGATGTTCGACCCTGATTACGACGGCAAAGTGACCGGAGAGCACTTCCGTTACAACGAGCTCGTTCATGCGGGCATGCCCGAACGCGACCTCGACTTCGTACTGTCGTTGTATGACGGCGAGATCCGCTTCACGGACGACACCATCGGCTCCATGATCGCGGCCCTCGACGAACGCGGCCTCGGAGACCGCACCATCATCGCGATCACTTCCGACCACGGAGAGGAGTTCTTCGAGCACGGCGAGAAGGGCCATCGCAACACCCTCTACGAAGAGGTCCTGCACATCCCGCTGATCGTCTGGTATCCGCGCAAGATCCGGCCTGTCGAGGTCGAACAGGTAACGGGCATCATCGACGTCGCGCCGACGCTGGTGGACTTGGCAGGACTCGAGCCCATGGACACGGCCGTTGGGATCTCTCTGGTACCGGCGATGCGCACGAGCGAGGCCACGGAGCCGCGACCCTATCTGAGCGAGCTGCGTGCTCCGCCGATGTCGGCGGTCAGACTCGGCGATGAAAAGCTCATCGTCGACAACCGAACGGGAACCTTCGCCTACTTCGACCTCGCCAAGGATCCCGGCGAGCGTAACCCCATCGTCGAACCCGGGCGCCACGAGGTCGTGACGATGACGCGCTTGGTGAGCGCGATGAAAAAGAAATACGATCGTCTCGGCAAGAAGCTCGGTGACGCCGAGGAAGCCCAGGTCGACGAACAGACGACCGAAGAGCTACGCTCCCTGGGCTACCTAGACTGAAGTCGTCAGATACGTTCGTAAGCCCTCACACGCCAGCGTCGAAACGACTCGGTCGTGATCTCGCGATACTCGCTCTCGAGCCACCCATATCCCCCCGGGACAAAGCTGCGCGACACCAGGATTACGTCGGGCATCTCACCGTCCTTGAGAGGACGGTAGCCGTCGGGGCTGTTCCGGTTCTTCGCTATCCACCGTTTGGTGCCGCGGAAGAAGAAACCCATGTTGACGTGATTGTCGACGTGGTTGAACGCGAGAAGGTGGGTGCATCCTACCGCGTACACGGTCTTGCCGGCCTCGAGCATCTCACCGACTTGCCGTCCCAACGCGTACTGGGATTCGAGCCTGGAGGCTCCACCGCGGGTCCTGCCGGTAATCGCCGACATCGAGTAGACTGCCAGCAGGCACAACCCGAACACGCCCAAGCGCACGAAGCGGGAGCGGTCGGCCGCCAACCATTCAGCCGCCTTGCCGAAACCGACGCCGCAGACTACGGCAAGGAACGGTAGAACGAAGAATGTGTCGGGATATCCCTGGTAGTCATAGATCGTGAATGCCAGCGCGCCGGTCCCCGCCAGCACTACATACGGCAGAGCCGGGTTTTCCTCGATCAGCTGCAAAGTGCGCCGCGGCTTCACCAGGGCGACGAGCCAGGTGATAGCCAGGAAACAACCGAAGAGAATCGGATACACGCTGCGCAGCGAGAACCCCTCCTGCACCCTGAAGTACCAGCCGGTGTTGCGCCTCAGCTTTCCGAATCTACCGTAGGCATGAGCCATGTACTCCCGGGGGTACCTGTACGCTTGCTCGATCTGTTCGGCCAGAGCGCCGTTGGCGTAGAAGTAAAAATGATAGAGCACGATGGGGATAAGAGCGCCCGCCGCCAGCAACGCGATCGACTTCACCCTTCCCTGTCTGAGCAGCAGGATCGGCACGGCCATCCCCAATACGAGAAGGGTCGGCTGCCAGCACAGAAACGCGGCGGCTCCGGTCACGCCCGCCCAAAAGGGCCGGTTACGGGCCACGGCCAGCACCGTAAGCAACATGAACGCGACGATGAACACCTTGGGGCGCGAGCCCATCGCAGCCATGTTGAAAAACTGTCCGAAGTGCAGGATGACCAGCGCGCCGAGGTGAGCGCAAAGATAGCCGGACGAAATCTGGTAACACAGCGCCCACACCGCAGCGACTGCAGTTCCCGCCATGATCACGCTGATGATCCTCGAGGCCCGCACGTCGTCGAGACCGATGAAGCGCCCGCCGTGAATCGAGGCCGCCGTCATCAGCAGGCTGAGCGCGTGCTTGGGGTCGAAGTGGGATACATGAGGCGGAACGCCCGCTGCCGCGCGCTCGGCGATGAAGAAGTAATGCTGGTTGTCGAGGCTGAGAGGCAGGTCAGCCGTGTCGCGCGTCCAGCACGCCACGACGCCCAGAAGAAAACAAAGAAGAATGAAGAAGGCCGGCGCCCGGCTTGAAGACACGACGGATGTCATGCTGTGCTAGGATTCCATTTTGCTTAACGGCGCGTAACTATGTACGCGCAAATACCCGGCATGCCTAAGAAGTTGATCACGTTGTTCATGGCCGTGTTCCTGGCGGGTTGCAACGCATCCTCACGCGCGCCTGCGCCGAACCCTCTGCTGGTGATCGGCATCGACGGATTTGAATGGCGCATCGTCATCGAGTTGCTCGACGAGGGCAAGCTTCCCACCCTCCAAGAGGTGATGCGCCGCGGAACATACGGCGAGCTGGAATCTCTCGTGCCCACGCTGTCTCCGGCCCTGTGGACGTCCATCGCCACCGGCATGCGCCCCCGCCAACACGGCATCCGCGGCTTCGTAAAGACGGGAAGGCGCGGGGCCCAGCGAACTCGCCTCTACAACAACCGCGATCGCAAGACCAAAGCTTACTGGAACATCCTGAGCGAACGTGGCCGTCGCGTCGATGTCGTCGGCTGGTGGTTGACCTACCCGGTCGAAGAGATCAACGGCGTCATGGCCGCGCAGGTAAACACTACAACCCTCAAACAACGACAGGCGGGCAAGGGGATATGGAAGGGAAGCATGCTGCCCGGGTTGAGCGAACAAGTTCATCCGGCAGATCGCGAGGAGGAACTCCTCGCTCTCCTTCCGCAGGCCGAACAGGACGCGCTGAAACTGGAGGCCGCGATATTCGGCGACATCGACGAGAAGGAGTTTCCATTAGCGCATCGCTTCAAAAAGCTCAGTCACTGGGCCCTGCGCGCCGATGCCACCTACCGCCGCATCACCCTAGACCTGCTCGAAAAGGAAGGCTCCGCCACCGATAGCGTGAGCGTCTACTTCGGTGGTGCCGACGTCGTAGCTCACCGTTTCTGGCGTTATCGATACCCTGAGCTCTACGAGCACCCGCCGAGCACCGAAGCCGTCAAACGCTTCGCCGGCGTGATTGCCGATTACTACTCCCATATCGATTCGGTAGTTGGCGAACTCATCGACGCCGCGCCCGCCGATACAAACGTGATCATCCTGGGCGATCACGGTATGCACGCCGTCAACAGGCGCGGCTCGTACCCAACCACGGCGCGTGACCGTGCCCTGGTCTCGGCCGCGCACCCCGACGGGCCCCCGTCGGCATTGATAGCCGCCGGGCCGGACATTGCGGTGAACACGGGAACCGGCCGCCGGGTTCCCGATGATCGCGAGCAGATCTCAACCTTGGGCAGCATCCTCGACGTGGCGCCCACGATCCTTGCACTGCAGAACACTCCGATCGGCAGCGACATGGCGGGAGACGTAATGAAGGGCCTGGTGTCGGCCGATTTCCTCAGCCGCTACCCGGCGACCTATGTCGCGACCCACACCGGTGAAGGCTGGGCCGACGCTCGAACGGCTGCGGGAAAGGGGGATTTCGATCCACGCGAACGGCTCGAGCAGCTTCGCTCCCTGGGCTACGTGGACTGATCGCCGATCTCGGGAGAGATGTCTTCGAGTTCACGCGTCGCCGTCTCGGGTATGAACAGGAAGATGATGGCCGGCGAGATGACTGCCACCAGCAACATCCAGGTGATCGCGTCGCCGTGGCTGCCCACGATCAGATAGAGGCGTCCCTCGAACCAAAGACCCGCCGCACCGCCTACCGCTCCCATGATCGAGCGAACGCCGGAAGCTGTCGACCGGTAGGAAGTGGGGAACAGCTCGCTGCCGAGTGCCGAGAACAGAACATCCGAGCCGAAGTAGCAGAACAGCATCAAGCACCAGGCCGGGGGAATGTAGGCCCCACTCACCTGATAGAAGAACAGAGTGCCGACCGCGTTGCCGATGAGCGCGAGGGTCATGATGATACGCCGTCCGAAGCGGTCGCTGAGGGCGCCCGCCGAAGCCGTGCCCACGATCGCGAAGGCGCCGCCGAAGACGAAGAGCAGCGCGACGTTCGCCGGAGAGTAACCGTGTGCCTCCTGAAGAAACTTGGACTGGAACTGCAACGCGGCCGAGCCCACGAACCAGAACGGCACGACCGACATGCACAACAGAGCGAGTCTGCCCGGATACATGCGCACCAGACTGCGAAAAGGCCTGAAGTACTCGAGCATGCTGGCCGTTTCGGCTCTGGCCGCGGCCTGGTCTTCGAAGCGTTTGGTCTCGCGTAACCCCCGTCTCAGCCAGGCGAGGATCAGCAACGGCACGACGCCGACGATGTAGAGGGATCGCCATCCGTAGGGCAGGACCTCGACCATCGAATAGAATATCGACGCGACGCCGTGACCCATTGCGCCCATGGCGGCCAGAACGCCGATGCCCCAACCCCGCGCACGCGCGTCGAGCTCTTCGGCCACCACGACGATCGCCAGCACTTCTTCCGAGTACATGAACATCCGCGCCGCGAACTGCAGGAACATGAACTCCTCGGGCGTGCGCGAGAAGGCGGTTGCCACCGTGCACAGGGTGAATCCGATGATGGTGATCAGCAGCATCAGGCGCCGTCCGACCCGGTCCGCTACCGAGGCCAGCACCAGGGCCGGAAGCACCCCGAGACGCACCAGCCCCGTCACGGTGCCGATCTCCTCCTCGGGAATGGACAAGGAGTCCTGGATCTGAGGAAGGGCCAGCGACAACAACCCGATGTCGTAGTTATTGATCAGATAGGTGGCGCCGAGCACGCCGAGAAGCCGCCAGTGATCGCTACGGAGGCTCTCGGGCGGCCGAGCGTAGAAGAATATGAAGCGCCACCAGGGGGCGCGCTGTCGGCTAGAAGGCGGACTCACCGGTTATCGACCAGTTCCCAAGTGGGCATGAGCGGACCGCGGGCGGTGTGGCGACCGAACTTCGCCCCCGCCTTTGTAGAGGGAGGGCGGCTGTCTATAATCGCCGCGCCGTTTCGCCGGCCACCAGGAGGAGAATCGATGTACCCGCAGGTCCATGCAGAAAGTACCCCCGACAAGCCCGCATACATAATGGCCGAGTCGGGCGAGGTCGTCACCTTCCAGCAACTCAACGACCGCTCGAACCGCACCGCCCAGCTGTTCAGGAGCCTGGGGCTGAAGGAAGGCGACTGCATAGCGATGATGATGGAGAACAATGCCAGGTTCTTCGAAATCGTGTGGGCGGCACAGAGGGCCGGGCTCTACTACACATGCATAAGCTCGAGGCTGACGGCGCCCGAGGCTTCCTACATCATCGCCGACTGCGGCGCCAAGCTGTTTGTTACCTCCAAGGCCAAGCAGGAGGTAGCCGCCGAACTCCGCGGTGACGTCGGCGCCGTAGCCACCAGGATGATGGTCAACGGGACCATCGACGGATACGACTCCTACGAGAAGGCGCGCGACGCCCAACCCGCCGAACCCATCGACGACGAGAGGGAGGGCTCCGACATGCTCTATTCGTCAGGCACCACGGGCCGTCCCAAGGGCGTGAGACCACCGCTTCCCGGGGCGCCGGCGGGCACGCCGCCGCCGCTATTGATGCTGGTGACCGCTCTCTACGGAGCCGGACCTGATTCGGTATACCTGTCGCCTGCGCCGCTCTATCACGCCGCGCCTCTGCGTTTCAACATCGCCTTCCAGCGTCTCGGCGGCACCTGCATCGTCATGGAGAACTTCGATCCGGAGGGCGCACTGACGCTCATCGACAAGTACAAGGTCACGCATAGCCAATGGGTGCCGACGATGTTCGTGCGCATGCTCAAGCTGCCTGAGGAGATGCGCAAGCAGTACGACCTGTCGAGCCTTCAGGTTGCCATCCATGCCGCCGCTCCCTGCCCCATCCCGGTCAAGGAGCAGATGATCGAGTGGTGGGGCCCGGTCATCTACGAGTACTACGCCGGCACCGAGGGCAACGGCTTCACCTCGGTGAACTCGGAGGAGTGGCTGGCGCACAAGGGTTCGGTAGGCAAGGCGCTGAGCGGCGAGATCCACATCCTCGACGACGACGGCGGCGAACTGCCGCCCGGGGAACCCGGCACGATCTATTTCGGCGGCGGCGGACAGTTCGAATACCACAACGATCCCGACAAGACCTCGGGAGCTCACAACGCCAAAGGCTGGTCGACTCTGGGAGACATAGGCTACGTCGACGAAGAGGGATTCCTCTATCTCACCGACCGCAAGGCGAACATGATCATCTCCGGCGGTGTCAACGTATACCCGCAGGAAACGGAGAATCTGCTCATCACCCATCCCAAGGTGTCCGACGTTGCCGTCTTCGGAGTTCCCAACGAAGACTTCGGCGAAGAGGTCAAAGCCGTAGTGCAACCTGTCGACATGTCCGAGGCCGGCCCGGAGTTGGCCGAAGAACTGATCGAGTTCTGCAAGGAGCGGCTTTCCAAGATCAAGTGCCCGCGCAGCGTGGACTTCGAGGCCGAGCTGCCGCGACATCCCACGGGCAAGCTCTACAAGCGCATACTCAAGGAGCGTTACTGGACGGGCCGCGAATCGCGGATCGTCTGAGCGACGGGCGAGAGTCCGATCACACGTCGTCGGTCGAGTAACCCCAGGCAGAGAGGATCTCTGATTCTTCGTCGGCAGACATGGCCTTCTTGTAGCGCGCGCCGGGCTGTCCGCTGACACGCTTCTCGCATTCCGCCCAGGTGCGGTGGCGCATCGGACTACCGCCGACGACACTCAAATAGCTGTATGCTCGCCCGCGCCGTTTCGAGCCCTTCGACGGCGGCGGTGTGGTCTCACTGAGGTCTTCGAGAGGAATCCCGTAGTCTCCGCGCGGACCGTCGTAGAGGTCAGCGTCAGTGCCTTCGGGGAACGAAGCCGCAATAGCATCGGCGCGTTCGTTGCCGGCTACGCCCGCATGACCGCGCACATGTCGCCATTCGATCGAGCCACTGCGTGCCTCTTGCAGCTCATCGAGACGCTCCCAAAGATCCCGGTTCAGCACGGCATCGCCTGAAGATGTTCTCCAGCCTCTCTTTTTCCAGCCCTTCATCCAGGCCGTCATGCCTTGGATGAGATAGCTGGAGTCCGTGTAGATGATGCAGTCGCACTCCTCGTCGACGTGCTCGAGAGCCCGAACCGCCGCGGTAAGCTCCATGCGGTTGTTGGTGGTCTCCCCTCCGTAGCCGCCCAGTTCCACCACGCGACCGTCGGCGGTGGCAACGATCGCCCCCCAGCCTCCCGGTCCCGGGTTACCCTTGGCAGCGCCGTCGCTGAAGATCACGGTTGCGTCTTCACTCACGGCGTACTCCCTTCGCCACCAGACGTCCCACACGCATCGACGAGAGAGTATACACGCAACCGCGGCGCCAGGCGCGAGTGCAACCCGGGGTGTCGAGGGGCCGGGCTTCCGTTAGCCGCGGCGGCCGACCTATGGTGAACACGAGATTCGCCATGGAAGAGTTCGCACAGAACCCGGCTTTCCGGTCCTACGCCCTATGTTCCTCATTGCTGGTGTTGAAGATGATCGCCTCGGCTGTCTGGACGGGTAGCCGCAGGCAGAGCACCCAGGGATACGTCAGCCCCGAAGATGCCCGGGTGTTCGGCAGAGCCGGCGCTTCGGCAGGCGAGGTAGAACGACCCGAAGTCGCCCGCGCATTGAGAATTCAACGTAACGATCTCGAGAACATCCCGGCGTTCTTCGCGATCGGCCTCATCTATGTGCTCAGCGGCGCATCAGCCTTCGGCGCCGCGGTCTACTTCTGGACTTTCACGGCGGCACGGCTTGTCCACACCGTCGTATACATGCGCGGCATGCAACCCTGGCGGGCCATCTGCTACGGGATCTGCGTAGCCTGCATGCTCGGCATGGTGGTACAGATCGCGATCAACGTGAGCTGACCAACGACGGCCCGGTGAGGTTTCAGCGGGCTTTGCTCTTGGGAGCGGACCGTCCGAGCTGAAATATCAGGTAATACTGATGGGGAAGGATGTCGGGCTCTTCGACCAGCTCGTAACCGGCGCCGGTCATCTCGCCCACAACCTGATCGCGTGCAACTTTGTGGGACTCTTCCTTGGGACCCACGGGTCGCTTACCCTTTTTCCAGTCGACGATGGCAATACGCCCGTTCGGAGTCAGCGCCTGCTTGAGCCGGCGAAGATAGTGAAAGCGATCGTCGACATGGTGATAAGTGTCGACGATCAGGATCATATCGACCGAGTGTGCCGGTAGCCTCGGATTGTCACGCGAGCCCAGCACCGGGATGACGTTCTGGGTACCCTCGGCCTCGGCGCGTCCGCGCAGGTAGGAGACGAGATTCGGCTCTACGTCGACCGCTAGAACGCTGCCCGATGCACCGACGGCCTCAGAGAGGTGACGAGAGAAATAGCCGGTTCCGGCGCCAACGTCGGCCACCGTCATGCCCGGCACCAGAGACAGAGCCGCTACCAATTCGACCGGACGCTGCCACTTCTCGCGCTCGGGGTCGTCGAAGACTTTCTTCCAGTACTCTACGTTGTCGAACTTGCGATCCGAGGTCGCCTGGTAGTGTTCGTCCTCGGGACCCTTCAGAGCGCCCGCCGACGCGGGGGTGAGCGCCACGATCAATGCGACAGCAAGGAAGAGCCTGACCGAGAGTTTCCTCAGGTGCGTGATGAAGAGCGTGCTAGCGTTCAACGAAACCGGCGGCATCGAATCTACATATCCGCGTTGTACAGGTCAGTTCAAACCGCGGATCAACTGTTGGTATTATACGCCTTTGAAACCGATGCCGCTGTCCAGGGCGCTCATCGTCGCGCTGTCCGATCGTGTTGCTGCACCGCTCTCGCGCACTGTTCCCAGTAAGCCTATTGACAGGCCGATAAGTACCACGATGCCGGCGATGGCCTGGGTCGTCGTCGGCGGCTGTTGAAGAAACGCAACCGAAGCCGCGACTGCGGCCAAGGGCGTCAGCGTGGAGGCGATCTGGACGGAAACCGGGTGTCCCGACTTCAGCCCGGCGATCCAGATGATGGGCCCGACCAGACCGAAGATGACGGCGTAGGCTGAGACCCACGGCCACACTGCGGGGGCTGCAAGCCCGACCAGGTGAGCGGGCCCGTGCAGCAGCAGTCCGATCATCAAGAACAACGGCGCGCACAACGCGGAGCGGGACACGACGTAGATGCTCATCGGAATGTGCTTGAGGTGCAGATTGTAGGCTACCGTGCACAGCGCGAGCATTATGGCTGCCGAGGCGGCCATGAGCTCACCGGTGCCGAGCTGTATCTCACCGTTGGCCGACATGGACCCTCCCGGCCCCTGGAGGAATATGAGCAAGACCACGCCTGCGAAGGCGGCGAAGCTTCCACAGACACGCCAGCTGTGCGGCTCACGCCCGGAGAAAACGGATGTCATCAGATACGCGATGGGCGCTTCGAGACAGGCGATGATCACCACATTGGTCACGGAAGTCTGCACCAGCGCGGTAAAGAACAGGGCGGGCACCACCGCGGCGGTCACCAAGCCGAGTGCGGCCATCTCGGCCCACTCCGATATCCTGATGCGCTTGAGAATGGTCTCGTTCCAGTCGCGGCGCCGCAGGACGAGTGCGCCACAGAGCAGCGCCAGGTTCGCCGCCGCCAGGAGATTCCACATCGTCAAGGCGCCGGTCACATCGGCGCCGACCGGACCGCCCTCACGGTGGAGGTAGACGATCAGACAGTTGGCCGCTGCGAACACCGCCGCGGCGAGCATGAGGCAGGCCTGTCCCATTCATACAAGCCTACCTGCTCGGCCTCGCGCTTACGCAACTGTCTCGTTCAGACGGCTGCCCGGGCGGAGTTTTTCCGCCAGATCAGGGTGCGGTTGTTGGCCGGCATCGCATGGTCCTTGAGAAGTGCCATGGACTGAGCGGCGGCAAGCGCGTCGACGGCCTCGAAGTCGCGAATGCCGCTGGCGGCGTCGCGATCCTTGAGCCAGGCATCGAACCTCTCGTTGCTCTCGCTCGTGTAGCTGCCCCCGTAGTTGAAGGGGCCGTATACGCAGAACAACCCGCCCTCATCCAGCGAGGCGCCGACTTCCTCGACCAACATCTCCACCAGCGGCCAGGACACGATGTGCAGGGTGTTAGCCGTGAACACTGCATCCACTCCGCCGACGAGGGCTGCAGGCCAAGGCCTTGCGGTGATGTCGAGAAGGGCCGGGGGCTCGATGTTGGCCGCTCCCGATTCTTGGCTCCAGGCGGCGATGCTGGCGTGGTTCTCCGCCAGATCAGTGGGGTGCCAGCGCAGGTGGGACATCCGCGGCGCGAAGAAAGCCGCATGCTGGCCGGTGCCGCTGCCGATCTCCAGCACCCGCCGGCGGTCGGCGAACGCCTCCAGAAGCACTGCCAGGATGGGCTCGCGGTTGTTCTCACAAGCCTGGGAAAACTGCTTCATAACTCACCTTTTCCGGCGATTCAGGAGGCCGAGAGCAGGGGATTTGATTTTGATTATGATATTCAATATCAACACCTCACTATGAAAAACCAACTCCCCGAAACCCTTTCACGCATCCCTTGTCCCATTGCCCGCCCCTACGGCGTCATCGCCATCATCGCGCTTGCCCTAATCACACCGGGGCAAGCCTTTGCGGTCAAGGCCGAAACGCCGGTGCCGGCAACAAGCGTCACCTCCGAGGAACTGAGGACGGAACTGCCGACGGTAAAGATCATCGGAAGCACCGAGGAAGCGGCGCGGCTACCGGGCTCGGGCCGCCGAGTCACTACCGACGAGATCCGAGGCCAATCCTATGACGACGTCAACCGGGTCTTGAGACGCGTGCCGGGTGTGTACCTGCGCGAGGAAGACGGCTTCGGGCTCTTCCCCAACATAAGCCTGCGCGGCGTGGACCCCGCCCGCAGCGGAAAGATAACGATCATGGAGGACGGCATCCTGTCGGCGCCCGCGCCCTACGCTGCACCCTCGGCCTATTACTCTCCGGCTACCGGCCGCATGCACGCAATCGAGGTCCTGAAAGGCTCGAGCCAGATACAGTATGGGCCGCACACGACGGGTGGTGTCATCAACTACATCTCCACCCCGATTCCGCTTACCAAGACGAGCTATGCCAAACAGCTGTTAGGCAGCGACAACGAGTCACGCACCCACCTGTACTTCGGCGACACCATCGAGAACGGCGCCGGGAGCTTCGGCTATCTCATCGAGGGCTTCTATCGCGAAACCGACGGTTTCAAGGAGCGTGACGAGACCGAAGATTTCAGAGACGGAGACGAAACCGGATTCCGACGGATAGAACCCATGCTCAAGCTCGCCTGGGAACCCAAATCCGAGGCCTACCAGCGTTTCGAGTTCAAGATCGGCTACACGGACCAGGATGCCGACGAAGGGTACCTCGGACTGACGGAAGGTGATTTCAGCTCGAATCCCTTCCGCCAGTATTCCGCCGCGCGCTTCGATCATTTCGAGAGCACTCAGACCAGAACCTTTCTTCGCCACTTCATCGAGGCCTCCGAAGATCTCAACTTCACGACGACGGCCTACTACAACAAGTTTCACCGCAACTGGTTCAAGCTTCACGATGTGAGTGACGACGCGACTGTGACTGACGAGGCGTCCTACGGAGGATCCAACCGTCTGAATCTTTCCAAGGCTCTGGCGGAGGAAATGTCGCATCTGGCCGTCTTGCGCGGCGAGCAGGAAGGATCGTTCAGGGTTCGCAACAACAACCGCGACTACTACTCTTACGGCATCGAGTCGGTCGGCAACAAAGTGCTGGGTGACAAGGACCGCACCCACGACGTCACCGCCGGTATCCGCTATCACACCGACAGAATCCGTCGTTTCCAGACCGATGAATTCTTCGTCACCGACGACGAAGGCCGCGTCGTAGACGCTTTCGTGGGTACACCCGGGGGCGCGGGCAACAGGTTCCAGGAGACCAGCGCGCTTGCGCTGTTCGCCAAGGACGAGATCAGTTGCGGCAAGTGGACGATCACGCCGGGACTACGCTGGGAGAACCTGGACTTCAGCACCACCGGAACCTCGGACGGCAGCCTCGACATGATCGCCGGCGGCGTGGGCTTCACCTACGACTACGATCCCGAGACCATCGTCTACGGTGGCGTCCACCAGGGGTTCTCGCCGCCGAGCCCGCGTGGGCACATCCTCGGCGGGTTGGATGAAGAAACCAGCATCGGCACCGAGCTCGGGGTCCGCTACAACCGCGGAGACGGAGCGCTGGCGGCTGATGCGACCCTGTTCTTCACGGCCTTCGACGACCTCATCGTTCCCGACAGCATCGGTGGCGCCGGCAGCGGTGACGGGGACGACGAGAACGTCGGCGAAGTCGATGCCTACGGGCTCGAGTTCGCCGGCACCTACGACGCCGGCATCGCCAACGGTTGGGATTTCAACAACCCCTTCTTCATCGCGCTTACGCTTACCCAGGCTGAACTGCAGAACGACGTCGATTCCACCGACGCCGAATCACTATTCGCGGGCGGTTTCGACGGCGCGGAGGTGCCCTACATTCCCGAGGTACAGGTTACTGTCGGTGCGGCAGTCGAAGGCCGCCGGGCAGGATTCGAAGTCGTGGCGAACTACGTGGACTCCACGTTCACCAGCGCAAGCAATGTCACATCTCAAATCGATGCCGCCGGCGATCCGGACTCGCGTTTCGGGGAGACCGACTCCCGGGTCGTAGTAGACCTGGCCGGCTTCTACCAATGGAGCGATGACGTGAGACTACTTGCCGGCGTGCAGAATGTCTTCGACGAAGAGTACATCGTCTCTCGCCACCCTCACGGACCGCGTCCGGGCAAGCCGATCTTCGGCTATGTAGGAATCGAGGTAGACCTGGACGACTGAGGCTGTTGCCGTGTCACCGTCGCCAGGTCTGCCGCTCGAGTGAGAACTCGAACGGTATGACCACGGTGTGTGGCACGGCAACCCCGGCCAGACGGGCGGGTTCAAACAGATAGCCGGACGCCGCCCTGCTCGCCGCTTCGTCGAGAAGCGTAAAGCCCGAACTCTCCACCATCGTCACCTGCCCGACCTTGCCGTCACGAAGCACTTTCATTCTCAGCACCACACGGCCCTCTTGTCCGGCGCGGCGGGCACGCTCCGGATACTTGGGCGGAAGGTTGAAAGCCAGAGGCCTGGGCATGACATCCACGGCTCCCGTATGAGCCAGCGACGCTACCTGAGGAACTTCCTCCACCGGACGCGGCTCGGGTTCACGCACGACCGGTTCGGCGACCGGCTCCGGAGGCTTGGGCTTCTCCACGACCGGCGTCGGGGCTGTCTTCACTACGGGCACCGGCTTGGGAATGGCAGCGAGCTGCACACTCATCGGTCCCGTCCGCACATCGAGCCGGGGAGGCTCAACCATACCGGCCGCCATGAGTACGGCCGCATGGAAAGCGGCCGATACACCCATGATGCTCGCGAAACTACGGTCCATCGTTCGGCTCCAGGAAGTCGTGGGCCATGTCGAGAGACTCGGCTCCGGCTCTTCGCGAGGCATCGATCACACTAACTACAGTCTTGTAAGGCACGCGCTCATCGCCCCTGAAGGTAACGACGTTCTCCTTGCTCTCGGCCAGTGCTCCGCGCAGCGCTTCGGCAAGACCTTCGCTATCCGTTCCTTCGTTGTTGACGTAGATAGCGCCGTCGGCAGACGCAGTCACGACTACGGCGTCCGTAAGGGTCGGCCCGTCACTAACCTCGGCCTCGGGCAGAGCGAGCTCGATCTTGGGGCTCATGAAAGTCGAACTGAGCATGAAGAAGATGAGTATCTGCAAGACGACGTCGAGCAGCGGCCCGATGTCGAGCGCTGGCGACGATTTTCGGATGCGCCTGAACTTCACGCTCAGTCTTCCCTGATGGTCGGCGCAACGGGAGGGCTACCGTCACCGGTATCCACGCGGCCGGTGGTCTTACCCAGCCACTGATCGAGATACGACACCATGAATCCCATACGGCGGGCCATCCTGTCGCTTCTGCTCTCGAACCCGTGGAAGGCCACCAGACTTGGGATGGCAATCGACAGACCGAAGGCGGTGGTCAGCAGCGCTTCCCATATTCCTTGGGCCAAATCCGAGGGCTCGACCTGTCCGGCGTTGAGCTCGATTTGATGGAAAGCGCCGACCAGACCCGCCACTGTTCCCAACAGGCCCATGAGGGTCGCTACGTGAGCGATGGTCGACAGGCCGCGCAGACGACGCTCGGCCATTTCCAAAGCCAGCGCACCCTCGCGCTCGACGATGGACGCCCTCGCCTCGTCGGTCAGATCGAGACCGTCGAGGTAGGCGACCGCCACACGGCAAACAGGGTTGGGACGGTCTTCGGCGAACTCACGCGCGTCACTCAGACTCCCGGCCTCGACCAAGCCACGCATTCCCGAGACTAGACCGTCGTAGTCGACGCGCATCTTGAGATGGGCAAGGGAGCGATCGATGATGAGAGCGATGGCGATGACCGAGCACGCCACGAGCGGCCACATGACCGGCCCGCCCCGCACCAGCAGTTCGCCCAGAGTCTGATCCCAAAGTATCAATTGATAAGCCTTTGTTGATTTTGAATATCAATCTCAATATTGCGCTACTCAGTCAAACCCCGCCCCGTCGCACAAAACACGTTGGAATCCGCCCTGGCGGCTGATAGTTAGGGTCTCCCGACTTTCGGAGTGGTGGTTGACGGGGCCCCCGTGGCAGAGAGCATCGCAGTCCAGATAGAGGGCGTCAGCGTCTCCTTTGACGACCATCAGGTCTTCAACAACCTGGACTGCTCGTTTCGCGACGGAGAGATAACCGTCATCATCGGCGGCAGCGGTTGTGGAAAGAGCACCCTGCTCAAGCTCGTGGGCGGCCTGACACCGCCTGATTCCGGCTCCATCGTCGTCGCCGGCGACGACATCACCCGGCTCGGAGAGCGCCGCATGTACGAGGTTCGTGACAAGCTCGGCATGATGTTCCAGGGAGGCGCACTCCTCGATTCCCTGTCGGTTTTCGAGAATCTCGCCTTCCCTCTCAGGGAGCACACCTCCATGTCTGAAGCCGAGATAGCCGAACAAGTTCACGACAGGCTCGAGGCCGTCGGCCTCAACGGCTTCGACAAGACTTTGCCGGGCAAACTCTCGGGCGGGATGCGCAAGAGGGCGGCACTGGCGCGCGCGATCATCCGCAGGCCGTTGATCTTTCTTTGCGACGAACCTTTTTCCGGGCTCGATCCCATATCCGCCAAGCGCATCGAGGCTCTCATCGTTCGCATCAACAAGCAGTTCAACATGACGACGCTGCTCGTCTCTCACCACATAGCCTCGACGCTGCGCATGGCCGATCGCATCCTGGTGCTGCTGCCGGACGGGGCAGTCGCCGGAACGCCGGAAGAGCTGCAGTCGAGCAGTGACCAGAGAATCTACAACCTGCTGAGCGAAGAAGTCTCGGAAGACATCGCCGACCTCGAGTCCGAGGCGGCCGCGGCTTCGCCGCCCGGCAATGCCTGATGCTGACCCAAGTTCGAACCGTCGGATACTCCAGCCTGACCTTCGTTCTCGAACTGGGACGCATGGCCGCGTTCGCCGCATCCATCCTGCGCGCTATCGTCACGCCGCCGCCGCGCATCCGTATCTTCAGCGAGGAAATCTACAAACTGGGAGTGCTGTCGCTCATCATCATCACCGTGTCGGGTCTGGCCGTCGGCATGGTGCTGAGCCTTCAGGGATACAACACGCTGGTGCGCTTCGGCGCAGAAGAATCTTTGGGAGCGGTCGTGGGCCTGAGCCTGGTCCGCGAGTTGGGGCCCGTGCTCACCGCCCTTCTGACTACCGGTAGAGCCGGCTCCGCGACGACGGCGGAAATCGGAACCATGGTGGCAACCGAGCAGCTCGACGGTCTCCGAATGATGTCCATCGACCCCGTGCATCTGGTAGTCACGCCCAAAGCCTTGGCCATGACGGTGGTGATGCCGTTGTTGACGGCCTTGTTCATCGTTGCCGGTCTGTTCGGCGGCTATTTGGTAGGGGTCGGCTTGATGGGCATAGACGCGGGCACGTACATGACGAGCATGGAGTCCTCCATCGACTTCGAGAACGACGTAGCCGGCAGCTTCCTCAAGGCCGGAATCTTCGGAGTGCTCATCGGCCTGATCTCTACCTATCGAGGCTACAGAAGTGAGCCGACGTCTTCCGGTGTGAGCTCGGCTACGACCTCTACGGTAGTCATTGGCTCTGTCAGCATATTGATATTCGATTACTTCATTACCGCTCTCTGGGGAGTGTGATCATGGTCAAGAACCCTATACGTGACCTCATCGTCGGCGTCTTCGTATTGGCCGGCCTGACGGCCGTCGCCTATCTGTCGCTGACTGTAGGCGGAGTGAGCTACGGCGGCCCCGAGGGGATGACATTGTACGCGTCCTTCGACGAGATCGGCGGGCTCAAGCCGCGCGCTCCGGTCGTGATTTCCGGCGTCAAGGTCGGCCAGGTCACCGACATCGAGCTGAGCGAACAGTTCCGGGCGAAAGCCACGCTCGAGGTCGACCCCGACCTCGAGATCCCCATCGACAGCTCGGTCTCCATCGTGACGTCGGGCCTGCTGGGCGATCGCTACCTGTCCCTGCAGATGGGTGGCGAACTCGACGTGCTCGTAAACGGCGACGAGATCACCTTCAGCGAGTCGGCGGTACTTTTGGAGCGCCTCATAGGCAAGTTCGTCTACAATTCTAATCGGGGTGGTGATGACTGAGATGACGACCACTGACTCGATCAGGGCGCTGTTGGCGCCCGCGGCACGATTGCTGGCAGTCATGGCGGCCTTCGTCCTGTTGACCGCGACGCCGTGCTCGGCCGGCGAACACGGTGAAGGCTCTGAGGGCGAAGCCGGCGCCGAGGTGGAACCGATAGACGAGGATCCATGGGAAGGTTTCAACCGTCCCATGTTCAGCTTCAACGACACACTCGACGTCTACATCCTGGAGCCGGTGGCAGAAGGCTGGGACCGCATCGCTCCGGAGCCGGTAAAGAATGGAGCAACCAACTTCTTCAGAAACCTGCGCTTGCCCACGACTGCACTCAACAGCGCGTTGCAGGGCAAAGGCGAGGAGGCGGTTCACGCCTTCGGGCAGTTCTTCTTGAACAGCACCCTCGGTATCGCCGGCATTTTCGATCTAACCGAAGGCGACGGATTCGAACGGCACCCGGAGGACCTCGGCCAAACCCTCGCCGTGTGGGGCGTAGAGTCCGGCCCTTACACCATGCTGCCGGTCTTCGGGCCCTCCAGTCCGCGAGACATCACCGCGATCGTGTCGGATATAAGCGGAATCCTGCTCGGCCTCTGGATCGAACCCTGGGGGGTCGCAGCGCTCTGGGCCGGCCGCCAGATTCACGAGCGCTCCCTGATATTGGAGGAAGTCCGGGACGCCAAGGAAACCTCCCTTGACTATTATACGTTCGTACGTAACGCCTACAGCCAGCATCGTACGGCTTTGATCAACGACAGCACGGAAGTCGACGACGAGCAGGAAGAAGACCTCTACTACTTCGATGATGAAGACTTCTAGAAAGAGCTTTTCCATAGCGCCCATAGTTACGGCACTGTCGGTGCTGCTCTTGGTGCCGAGCCTGGGCGGTAGCGCGCCGACCCCTCCCAAGGAGATCGTCGAGACGACGGCCCGAACGGCTCTCGACATTCTCAACAACGGCGACATGCCGTCCAAGGAAAAGATCGACAAGCTCGAGAAGCTGTTCCTGTCGACGGTGGATTACCCGACCATCACGCGCCTGGTGTTAGGCCGCAACTGGCGAAATCTCTCGGAGGCCCAGCTCGACGAGTTCTCCGAAGAGTTCAAGCGACACCTGTCGACGACATACGGCCGTAACCTCGACAACTACACCAAGCTGGAGATCGAGGTCGTCGGCGAGCGCGAGGAGCCGCGCGGAGACCGGACGGTCAAGACCCACATCAAGCGGCCCAATGCGGAGGCCGTTCTGGTCGACTACCGTATGCGCAACCGCGAAGATGCCTGGAAGATCATCGACGTGATCATCGAGGGTGTCAGCATGGTCTCGAACTTCCGCTCCCAGTTCCAAGAAGTGATCTCCAACGGAGGCGCCGACCGCCTCATCGAGCTGTTGCGAGAGAAAAACGACGCCTCGGTCGAGACCAGCGAGTCCTGATCGCACCCGCCTGAACTTCACGCTCACGTCTGATAGCCTCGGCCTCGCAGGGACATCGTGCCCGCAAGCCGATGGCTGAGAACTACCCCGAAAGGATACGCGCCGCCCTCGTCTACGACGTGGCCGTCAAGACTCCCCTCGAGCCTGCCGCGCTTTTGTCACAGCGGCTCGACAACAACGTTCTCCTCAAGCGCGAAGATCAGCAGTCGATCTTCTCCTTCAAGGTTAGGGGCGCCTTCAACAAGATGTCCCACCTCAGCGAACAGCAGAGAGCCCGCGGCGTGGCCGCGGCTTCTGCAGGCAACCACGCTCAAGGCGTCGCCCTGGCCGCGCGCCACCTGGGATGTCACGCACTGATCTTCATGCCGGTGACGACACCTCGGATAAAGGTGCAAACCGTCAGATCACTGGGCGCCGAGGTCGTACTGAGAGGCGACAGCTACGACGAGGCCTATGCCTACGCTCGTGAAGCGGCCATGCAATCCGAGAGGGTCTTCGTACATCCCTACGACGACCCCGACATAATCGCCGGTCAGGGGACCATCGGGAAAGAACTGATCGAGCAGCACGAGGAGCCGATAGACGTGATCTTCGTGCCGGTCGGCGGGGGCGGCCTCATCTCCGGCATCGCCAGCTATGTGAAATCGGTCACACCCGACACAAAGATCATCGGCGTCGAACCCGACGATGCAGCCGCGATGAAGGCGTCGTTGGAAAAGGGCGAACGCGTCCTGCTCGACCATGTCGGTCTGTTCGCCGACGGCGTCGCCGTCGCCATGGTCGGTGAGGAAACGTTCGGGATCTGCCGGCGGCTGGTCGACGAGATCGTCACAGTAGATACCGATGCCATCTGCGCCGCCATCAAGGACGCCTTCGAGGACACTCGCTCCATTCTGGAGCCGGCCGGCGCCTTGAGCATCGCCGGGATGAAACACTGGGTGGAGCGCGACAGGGTCAGCGGCAAGACCCTGGTCGCCATCGCCTCGGGTGCCAACATGAACTTCGACCGCCTTCGATTCGTGGCGGAACGCGCAGAACTCGGGGAGCAGCGCGAGGCCATCCTGGCCGTTACCATCCCGGAGCGTGCCGGGAGCCTGAAGGAGTTCTGTCGCGCACTGGGCACGCGCAACATCACGGAATTCAACTACCGTTATGCAGACGATCGGGAGGCCCACGTCTTCGTGGGCGTCGGCATGGAAAACCGCAGCGACCTCACTCCCCTGATGGAAGCGCTTTCCGACAAACACTTCAGCGTCATCAACTTCAGCGACAACGAGATGGCCAAGCTCCACATCGCGCACATGGTGGGCGGACACGCTGCCGGGGTGCCGGATGAGGTTCTCTACCGGTTCGAGTTCCCGGAGAGGCCCGGCGCGCTGATGAAGTTCCTCGACGGGATGCCCCACGACTGGAACATCAGCCTCTTCCACTACCGCAACCACGGCACCGACTACGGACGCGTCCTCATCGGCATGCAGGTGCCGGAAACCGAACGGGCCGAGTTCAGGGGCTTTCTCGACAAGATCGGTTACGAGTACATCGAGGAAACCGACAACCCGGCCTACCGAATGTTTCTCGCCTAGCATGCACGGGGAATCCCGACCTCCGTCGGCAACGTCGCCGGCTCTGGCTTTGCTGAGAGGGCTGCGGCGGCGCTGCCCCCGCTGCGGCCAAGGCCCCCTCTACAAGAGGTGGTATACGCCGCTGCAAACATGCAATGCCTGCGGGATGGACTACGAGCCCTTTGCCAAGGACACCTGGGCTCTCATCTACCTGTCGACCGCAGGGCTCACCGGCGTGATCGTCGTCTTCATGCTGCTGCTGAGACCAGACGACCTGCAGTCGGGGCGCCTGTGGCTTCTTGCGCTGGCGGTTGTAGTGATTCCTGCGTCCTTGCCCAACCGAAAAGGCGCGGCGATCGCAGTGAACTACCTCATCCACCTACGCGGCGAGTCCGGACATAGTTGAAACCCGCCTGCCACCGGCAGAGAGACGATCAACCAGATTGATCCTGCAACCGCCTCGATCGAGGTCAGCAGGGTGGACAGTTCAATACGATGTTGGTCTGCCCTACACCGACTTGAAGCACCAGGAGTGCATCCGTAGCCGTGATCCCCCCCTCGCTGTCGACGTTGCATATGCACTCCAGGCATTGGGCCGCGCCCACAGCGGCCTGCAGAACGAAGAGCGCGTCCGAGGCGTTGACCGCCTCAGTGCCGACCCGCGCAAGCAGAAGAGCCGGATCGACCGGGTCTCCGCAGGCGCCGGAAGCCGGTAAGTCCAGGCGTCTAGCCCGCACGGCAAAGCCGAACTGACCGTCGGGCGGCCCTGTCCACGCCGCGACAAGTTCGCCGGTGCCACCGCGCGTGACCGACGTTCTGCAATCGAGACAGTCGATTGCCTCGGACAGCGAGACCTCGCCGGTGAGAGGATTGCCGTCGACGTCATAACAGCGCGCAGTCGTCTCGACCGGATCCTGGAGCGACGGCGTGCGCGGCTCGTCGGACCACACCACCACGATCCCGTCAGCGTCGTAGTACACCGACGGTTCATGCTGGGAGTCAGTCGTCGTGACCGATACCTGAAACTCGGTGCCCGCGGGCATGCCGTTGGTGTCGAAGCGTTGGCCGAACACCCCCTCGTTTTCGCCGTCCTGACCGCCACTCTCCCAGACCACGACGAAAGAGCCGTCATCAGCGGCCGAGACATCGGGCTCCTCCTGATCGAAGGTCGTGTAGGTGTTGACGATGAAGTCGTCACCGATCCCGGCGCCGGTCATGTCGAAACGGCGGGCGACAACACCGACGGCGCTGTCGTCGATGTCGAGGCTTCCCCAGGTGGCAACGAACCCGTTGGACGTCGTCGACACTTGCGGGGTTCCCTGGGCCAGGGTCGTGTAGGAGTTCACGGCGAACTCGGTGCCGATGGGATCGCCGTCGGAATCGAAGCGCTGGCCGGCTATGTCGGCGGCCTGCCCGAAGACCACGCTGGTCCATACCACGACGAAGTCACCGTTGTCCCACGCAGCTATGCTCGGCTCTCCCTGGAACATGTCGGTGTGCGTGTTGACCTGGAACTCGTCGGTGGCCGGCAACCCGTCGGCGCCGAACATGCGGCCCTTTACCTCGTTGCCGCTTATCGTACCGTCGGGAGAGCCCTGCCAAACCACGAGAAAGCTACCACTCTGCGTCGATGCCACCGCAGGGTTGGCCTGGCTACCCGTCGTGTAGCTGTTGACCATGAAGCGGTCCGTCAGAGGCATGCCGGCGCTGTCGAAACGGCGCCCCCACACTGCATTGTAGATGTTGTAGGGATCGGCCGACCCGTTGGACCCGTACCACACCACCACGAAGCTGCCGTCGGAAGCCGCGCTTACGTGACGTTTCGCCTGCAGGAACGCAGACGAGCTGAAAGCACCTGGGGGATTGATCTGGAAGTCGTCGCCGACGGGCGTAACAGCCGCGACCGTCACGGCGATCGCGAACAGCATGACGAAGAGGATTGCGATGGGAGGGAAGCGGGGCTTGTGGCTCATGGCGTCAAGATTACCTTCCCTGTGTTCTTGCGGTCCTGAATGTAGTGGTGGGCGGCCCCCGCCTCGTCGAAGGAGAACGCCTTGTCGACGTGAGGCTTGACCACGCCCTGATCGTAGAGCTGGAGAAGATGTTCGCCCCACCCTCTCAAGCGGTCGATCTCTCCCCACATGTGTCCGAGGTTCACGCCGAAGACGCCCTTGTTCTCGTTCATCAACGACGGTGGAGTGAACTGCAGCCAGGGCATCTGCACCAAAGTCCCGACCAGTGATGCGATGCTCCGCGTCTTGGACGTCGCGGCTGCCGACATTCCGAACATACCCAGGCGGCCGGTTGGCGCCAACACGCGATACCCCTTCTTGAACGAGTCGCCGCCTACGGCGTCGAGGATGAGCTCGACTCCTCTGCCATTGGTGATCTCCATGGTGCGCTTCTCGAAATCCTCGTTTCGGTAATTGATCAGGTGATCCGCACCGATGCCCTTGAGAAATTCATGCTTGGGCCCGCTCGCCGTTCCTATGACCGTCGCGCCGATATGCTTTGCGAGCTGGATGGCAGCGATGCCTACGCCCCCGCCAGCCGAATGGACGAGAACCGTCTCATGCGCCTTCAGGCCGCCCATGGCGATTATCAACTGGTAGGCCGTGTAGTAGTTGACGGGAATGGCCGCGCCTTCGGCGGCGCTCATCGAGGCCGGGCGCTCGAACAACTGGGCTTCGGGAACGCAAACGACATCGGAGTACCCGCCGAATCGCGTCATCGCGAACACGTCCTTACCGACCCAACTCGCGTCTACGCCGCCGCCGACCTTGTCGACGCGTCCCCCCACCTCGTAGCCGACGACCACCGGCATCTTGGGGAGATCGGGATAGATGCCCATGCGTCCCATGATGTCCGCGAAGTTCACGCCTGATGCCTCGACCCGGACTCGCAGCTCGCCCGCGCGCGGCTCAGGATCGGGCGCCTCCCTCACTTGCAGGACCTCGGGCTCACCGGCTTTCGGAATCCACACCTGTCGCATCGCTACCTCCCGTCGAAAGGAAGCGGCAACCTACCTGGGCGCAACGCATACTGTCAACGCCGCTTGACGGTGTTGACAAAGTTGACTCTTGGAACCGCCGACCCTAGTTTCGAAAACGGTCGAAGGGCACACCAAGAGCAACGATGGCTGGCCACAGAACGAGCACTTCGCTCTTTACCGTCACCGAGGACATGCTGAGCCCGGGTGCCGGCGCCGAGGGCCGTCTCGGCAAGCGGCTCACCCGCGGTCAGATCCTGGTATTCCCGCCGGGGCTGCTCACGCTTCCGAACCAAGACGACCTGGAGTTCCTACGCAACGACCTGGGGAGCGCCATCACCCTCAAGAACATCAGCTTTCATCCCGACGGCGACTACATAACCGGCATCAAGAAAGACCAGGTTCGCCGCGAGCGCACCGCGCGAATATTGCGGGCGCACAACCAGGAAGTACAAAAGTTCCTCACACGAATAGTTCCTGAGTACTGCAAGGATTGGCGAATCGGTAAGGTCAACTACCGGCCTCTCCAAGAGAAAGGCCGCGAGCTGAGCCGCCACTCGAGCAACGAGATGATCCACACCGATGCGTTTCCCAGCGGCGCCACTCACGGGGATCGCATCCTCCGCTTCTTCACCAACGTGCACCCGAGCGAACCTCGCCGCTGGAAGTCGAGCGGGCTGATGCCGGATCTACTCGAGGAGTTTGGAGAAGCGGCGGGCATCAAGCGGCAAGGTGACAGGTCACTGAACCCGGGGCTGCTCGGGCGTGCCTTCTCCGGAACTCTCAGGACTCTGAAACGAGCCGGCATCCCTCAGGCCGAACTGGTCGACTCCTCGCCCTACGACCGTGCGATGCTTCGTCTTCACGACTACCTCAAGGACGACGATGACTTCCAAGCCGATATCAGCCGCATGGTCGAGGTAGAGTTCCCTCCGTTGCACAGCTGGGCCGTGCTGACCGACCTCGTAAGTCACGGGGTCATTGGTGGCCAGCACGCGCTGGTCAATACGTTCTACCTACGCCGCGAGCATGATCTCGGCACCGACATCGCGCCCGTCGACGCGATGAGGCGCTGGATGCACGGTAGCAGCGTGGCCGGTTCCATAACTCACTAGCCCGATCGAATTACACGACCGGGATTGCGCTGAGGTGGCCTGCGTCGATAGGCCCTCTTCGTGCGTCCGGTCGACCATCCTTCGAGTGTCGCTGAGGGCGGCAACGGCCTTGCGCGCGGCTCACGAGGAGAGGCGACCCGTGCCCCGGCCGTGCGGCTCGTGGACGCCTACCTGGCCGAAGCCGCCCGGCGTCGAGCATCGGACCTGCACTTCGAACCGTGCGAAAGCGGCATGCGTGTACGCGTGCGTAGCGACGGACTGCTGCACGACTGCGCCCGCCCGCCGGCATCCCTGCACTCGGCCCTGATCACCCGTCTCAAGCTTCTGGCCAACGTCGATCTCGCCCAACAGCGGCTTCCTCAGGATGGAGCCTTTGGCGTCGACATCGGCGCCGACGGCCGTCTCGACGTTCGTGCCGCGTTCATGCCCGTGGTCGGCGGGTGCAAGGTAGCCCTGCGCATAGTGCAGCACGGGGCCCGTAGCCTGGCTCTGTCCGAGTTGGGCATGAACGACGTGACTCTGGCTACGTTCAGGCGCGCGCTATCCAAACCCGACGGCCTGATCACCGTCGTCGGGCCCACGGGGAGCGGCAAGACCACCACACTGTACTCCGCCCTCGGCCATCTGCGCGGTCCAAGCAGGTCCATCATGACGGTGGAAGACCCGGTCGAGCTTCGGCTCGGCGGCATCTCCCAGGTCGAGGTCGACGACGCCGTAGGTCGCGATTTCCCCACGGTGCTGCGCGCGCTGCTTCGCCAAGATCCCGACATCATGATGGTGGGCGAGATGCGCGACCCAGCCAGCGCAGGGATCGGCTGCCGCGCTGCACTGACAGGCCACTTGGTGCTCAGCACTCTCCACACCTCCGATTGCAACGAGGCCCTGGTTCGCTTGCGCGACCTCGGCATCGCCGACCACCTCGTATCGTCGACCGTCAGCCTGGTTGTCGCACAAAGACTCCTTCGCGCCCTGTGCCGCGATTGCGCGGGCTGCTCTCCGATCACGGATGCGCAACGGCGGATATTCGAGCGCCATGGCGTCGCCTCCCCGTCTTCCCTGCCCGTTGCACGCGGCTGCGAACGTTGCGAAGGGGTCGGATACGCGGGCAGGTTCGCCATCTTCGAAGTACTGGAAGGATCGCGCCGCGGAGGTGGCACCCTCGACTCCCGCGCCCCTTCAGCTCGAAGCCTGCTCGAGGCAGGACTGCGCAGCGTGGCGGACGGGCACACCAGTATCGCTCAAGTCCTCGCACATTGTCCTGAGCCTGCCGGTGGAAACGCGAGCAACGGCCAGGGCGCCCCAAGATGAGAACCCCGCCCGGGGCTCGAGCCCGTCGCCGCTCTGTGGGTAGGCGGGCGACGCGCGCGGCGCTGAGACGCGTTCACGATTTGATGAGCGCAGGCATGCCCCTGGGCGAGGCGCTCAGAGCCGGCGCAACATGCGGGGGCAGCCCGGCCGCTCTGCTGGCGCGCATCGCAACTTCAGTCGAGAGAGGCCGTAGCCTCTCAGAGGTGCTGAGAGCGACTACCGGGGCCCTCGGCGATGACGAAGTAGCCGTCATTCGGGCCGGAGAGCGCGGGGGAACGGTAAGAGAGTCGGTCGGGATATTGGTCGACCAGCTCGAGTCCTCCGATCAGGAGCGTCGTCGAATCACGGCCGCACTGACATACCCATGCTTGCTGGTAGTGACGATGATGGCGGTTATGACCCTGATGTCTACGGTGGTATTGCCGCCACTGGCCGATCTCTACGCATCGGGCGGCGCTAACCTTCCGCCGGCCACGAGGGCTTTGCTGAAAGCCGGCACCTTCACGTCCGCCTACGGTCCGCGCACGCTCCTGACCTTGGCCTGCGTCGTACTGCTCGTCGCATGCGCCTATCGCACCTCCGCCTCCGCCCGTCACGCGCTCGATCGTTTGGCGGTTTCGATTCCTGCGATCGGCACGATCGTGGCAGCGTCCTACAAGCAGAGAGTCTACGGCGTGCTCAGCGCCTTACTCGCGTCGGGATGCGATGTCGCCGAGGCCTTGTCTCTTTCGGCTTCTGCTGTGGGGAACCTTTACGTACGAGCGTGCATCGCCCGTATGAGGCGGCTCGTCTTGCGCGGAGCGACGCTGAGCGAAGCGCTGGCCCGCGCCGGGCTCGATGCTTCCGGAAGCGATGTAGGCCTGCTTCGCCAAGCGGAAGCTATCGGAGACTACCCGAGCGCCTTCGCGCAAATGGCCGCGGTCTGCGCCCAGCGGCGCAGCGAAGCCGTCGACCGCCTCGTCGCCACGGCCGAACCTGCTGCTGTGATCCTCATGGCCGTGGCCGTCGGGATGAGCGCACTGGCCCTCTATCAACCGATTCTGAACTCCGCAGCCGTTCTCGGCGGGCTGTGACATGAATCGAAATGGCTTCAGCCTTCTCGAGCTACTCGTCGCCATCGCCATCATCAGCATCCTGGCGGCCATCTCCATACCGCGCTTCGGTGATTTCCGGGCGGCGGCATACGATTCCCGTTGTCAGCAGGACCTCAGAAACCTCGCCGCCACACAAGAGCTCTACCGAGTGGAGAACGAAGAATACGCTTCAGCCGTCGAAGACCTCGAAACCTTCAAGCCATCACCCGGCGTGGAGATCACCATCGAGGAAGCCGATGCGAGATCCTTCCGTGCCCTGGCCCGCCATCCCGGTGCGGCTCACGACTACCGTTGGGATAACTCCGAACAACCGGCCATGACCGGTATGCCCGCAATCCCCGCTCCCTGACCGAAGTCGTCGGCACGACTCGTGAAGCACTGCCGTATGCTATCGAAAAGCATCGGAGTTGCGGCCGGCCCTGACGGCAAGCACAATCAACACCGTGACGCCGCAGATGATGATCGAGACGTTGGCCCTGGTGCTCGGCCTCTGCGTAGGCAGCTTCCTCAACGTCTGTATCGTGAGAGTCCCCAAAGGGATGTCGGTGGTGCGCCCGCCCTCCCATTGCCCGATATGCGACCGGACTCTGAGCTGGTACGAAAACCTGCCCATACTCAGCTACGTCGTCCTTCGAGGCCGCTGCCGAGGCTGCAACACGCCGATCTCCGTGCGCTACCCCATGGTGGAATCGCTCACTGCCCTACTCGCGGTGCTGGTCGCCCGCGCCGCCTTCGGACCTCTCGAGGCCGTGCTCTACTTCCTGCTGGGCTGCGCCATGATCGTGGTGACCTTCATAGACATCGACCACTACATCATCCCGGACGCCATCACCCTGCCGTCCATCATCGTGGCGCCGGCGGCAGCGTTCATAGTCGGGCACATCACGGTCATGGACTCCCTCATCGGGATACTGATCGGTGGAGGAATCCTCTGGGGTGTCGCCTGGGCCTACCAGATGCTGCGCAAACAAGAGGGTATGGGCCTCGGCGACGTCAAGCTGCTCGCAATGGTGGGAGGCTTTCTCGGCTGGGAGGCGGTTCTGTTCACCCTCCTCGTGGGCTCCCTGGTCGGCAGCCTGATCGGCATTGTGATGGTTCTCGGCCGCCGTGCCGGCCTGGGCATGGAGATTCCCTTCGGGCCCTTCCTTGCCTTCGGAGCGATGCTCTACGTGTTCAACGGTCCCGCTCTCATCGGCGTATATCTCGACCTGCCGAACCTGCTGTTCTGAACAGCGCTCTTCGCGCCGTTACATCACGAGTTGTAGAGACATCAGGATCAGGCAGACGATCTGCGTCAGGAAGAAGGCGAAGCGGATGTTGATCGCGATGCTCGAACCCGACGAAAGGTGGACCAGGGACTGCGCAACCCTTGCTATGACGAAGATGCGCGCCATCGAATGAAAGCTCTCCGAATCCAGGTTCGACACACTGCCGGCGAGCACCACTGCCGCGAACAGCGGTAGATTCTCCAGACAGTTCATATGGGCGCGATTCAGGCGCCAGTAGAAATCCGAACCGTGGGGAACGCCGGCGGGGAACTCGTTCGGCTGCGCCTCACCCTTCATCACGGCCATGGTGCGCGCGGCCGCGACGCCGAACAACAGTATGATGGTCCAGAACACGAAACCGATCAGTGCATAGAGTGCGGGGGTCATCGATCTTCCTCCTTAGAATCCCGGGCGATGTCGATACCGAAGTGATACGAAGCCTTCTCCAAGCCTTCTCTTTCGTAGAATCGGTGTGCTTCCTTGCGCCACAACGCCGAATCGAGCTGTAACGTCTCACAGTTCTCGGCCGCAGCCTCCTGCAGAAGCCAATCCATCATGCTGTGACCGTAGCCCTTGGAGCGGTGCGCTTCAGCTGTCACCAGGTCATCCACATACAGAGTCGGACCCCAGGCCAGATAGTGGCAAAGTCTGTAGCCGGCAACGACCACCACCGAGTTGTGGTCGGTTCCGTAGGCCAAGCGGTAGGCGTCGTATTCCTGCATCCACTTGACCGTCTCGACGAAGTCCTGACGCTGGAGATGGGGCCGCAGTTCGTGCATCACGTCGAAGCATGCCGCCACACGCACGTCGGTATCCGCCCTGTGTATCTGAGAGGCCATGCCGAGAGAGTCAGCGGCTGATCAACGTCCGCCGGCCCGAGACCATAGCCCAGAGTCTTACCCCGGCCAATAGCAACGCTGGTCAGAGGGTGTCGGACACGGCAGTATGCCGAGACTGCCGCGGAAACTATCGCTAGGGAGATTGTCAAGGTGGGATCCGACTCTTACGAATTCATACGTACCGAAGTCTCGGGGCACGTGTTCACACTGACCATGAACAGGCCCGAGGTCATGAACGCGCTGCATCCGGCGGCCTCTTTCGAGATGGCCGACGCTATCGACAAGTTCAACGACGACCCCGAGCTGTGGATCGGGATCCTGACGGGGGCCGGGGACCGCGCTTTCTCGGCCGGTAACGATCTCAAAGCCACCGCTTCCGGAGAAGGGCAGAGTGGTTTCCCGGACACCGGTTTCGGCGGTATTACGCACCGCTTCGACTGCAACAAACCCATCATCGCGGCTGTAAACGGCGTGGCCCTCGGCGGCGGTTTCGAAATCGCCCTGGCTGCCGACATCATCGTCGCCAGCGACACGGCCGTGTTCGGGCTACCGGAGCCGAAGGTCGGGCTGGCCGCCCTGGCCGGCGGCATGCACCGTCTTCCTCGTCTCATCGGCGTGAAGAACGCCATGGCACTACTGTTGACGGGCAAACACATCGACGCCCGGGAAGCCCATCGCCTGGGCATAGTCCAGGAGATCACCAAGCCCGAGGACCTGCAGGCGCGCGCGAAGGCCTGGGCCGAGGAGATCAGCGAATGCTCACCCCTGTCGGTGCGAGCGACCAAAGCAGCGGCACTGGGCGGTCTCGATCGCCCTCTGGAGGAAGCGCTGGGCATGAACTTCCGTGAGGTCGCCGACCTGTTTTCGTCGGAAGACTTCAGAGAGGGCCCGAGGGCCTTCGCCGAGAAGCGCAAGCCCCAGTGGAAAGGGCGCTAGCCTGAGGCGACAAGGCGTTTGCTGTACGGTCGGCGCCTCGCCTGGACACGAGGCTGCTTCTACGTCCATTGTATCCGTCTGGACCGGTGCCTGAGCACTACCCCATGACCAAAGGATCGATGATACCGAGACCGGCAGGGTTTGCCCTCGCCGTTTTCATGGCCTTCGCCCTGTGCGTGGGGGAAGCACAGGCCGTCCAGAGTTTCGGGATAACGTTCATCAAGGAAGCCAACGTTCCGCCCCTGACGGTCCCGTTGGGCGCGCTGCAAGTCGACGTCGACTACTCGGGCGCTTCCGGCACCTTCGAAGGTACCTCCGAGGGTGTAGCATGCGCGCGTGACGCAACGCTCGCCGGGCTCGTCGCCTTCAACGACGATGACGCCACGCAAACTCTGTTTCTCGGTTTCGCCGACGATGACGGCTACGCCAATGTGCAAGTACTTGCGACCTGTGTCTTCGAGAAGAGCGACGGCGCGCCCGCGCCTTCTCCCGGCGACTTCGACGTGACGGTCAGCCTTGCCGGGAACCTCGACCTCGAGCTCGTGACCGTGAGCGTAGAGATAGCCGGAATCGAGACCTGCCAGTGCGACGACGGCTCGATTACCTGCCTGGAGGAGTGTGACGACTCCAACACGATCGGCGGAGACGGCTGCAGCGCGACATGCCAGTGCGAAAACGCATGCGGCGACGGCAACCTCGAGGCACCGTGCGAGCAGTGCGACCCGGGCGGGCTCTGCCAGTTCGGCGGCGAGCCGCCTGGAACATTCTGCACCTTCCCGGCCGGTCCCGAGTGTACACAGGGGGGCATCTGTCTTTTCAACGAAGGCGCGGGCTGTGACATCGACTGTCAACTCGACGGCGTATGCGGCGACGGTGTCCTACAACCGGCAACCGAGCAATGCGATGACGGTAACGCTTCCAACCTCGACGGCTGCCTCAACGACTGCACTCTGGCTTTCTGCGGGGACGGCTTCACCCGTACCGGCGTCGAAGAGTGCGATGACGCCAACGCCGCCAACGACGACGCCTGCCTGAACGACTGCGCTGCCGCATCCTGCGGAGACGGGTTCGTCCGAACGGGAGTCGAGGAATGCGACGACGGCAACGTCGACGACGGCGACTGTTGTTCGGGGGCCTGCCTGATCGAGACGACTCCGCAGTGCCAGCCGGTCGCGTGCGGCGACGCCGACGAGAACGGCGGCATAAACGCGACGGACTCGCTTGCCGTCCTGCAGACGGCGGTGGGATCGGGCTCCTGTCAGAGCTGCGTCTGTGATGTCGACCAATCGAGCCCGGGAATCGTGGCAACCGACGCCTTGGTCGTTCTCCAGTTCGGCGTCGGCCAGCCGGTGACCCTCGACTGCCCGCCCTGCCTCTGAGGGCGGCTCCTCAGCGCTTCCGGCCCGTCTTTTCCGACTGCAACGCGACTTCTCCGTGACGAAAGCAGGACACGACGTGGTCGTTCACCATGCCGACGGCCTGCATGAATGCGTAGCAAATGGTCGGGCCTACGAAACGGAAACCCCTTTGCTTGAGGGCCTTGCTCATCGCCCGCGACTCCGGCGTCTCGGCGGGAACCTGCTTCAAGGAGCGCCAGCGGTTCTGCACCGGCCGGTGATTCACGAAACTCCACACGAAGCGTGAGAAGGTCTTGAACTCGGCGCGGACTTCCATAAATACCCTGGCGTTGGATACGGCCGAGTCTATCTTCAGGCGGTTCCTGACGATGCCGTCGTCGCTCATCAGCCTCTTGCGATCGGCCGCAGTCATCGCGGCGACCTTGACAGCGTCGAAGCCGTGGAAGGCCCTACGGTAGCCGGCGCGCTTGGCGAGTATGGTGCTCCAGCTCAGCCCGGCCTGGGCGCCCTCCAGGATCAGAAACTCGAAGAGACGGCGGTCCCGGTAGCAAGGAACACCCCATTCACGATCGTGATAGCCGATATAGACGGGGTCGCTGCCGGCCCAAGCGCAGCGTGTAACATCTCGTCTCACCCTTCCCACGTGGGCGATGCCCTCTACGATGACGCCTTGTCGTTGAGAAACCTCATCATCTGCGGACGAATGATCTCGGCAAGCGCATCGATCGCGTTGGCGGGACGCAGGACCACGTCGAGGTTGAGCACTCGGCCTTCATCGTCGAGAGAAATGAGATCGACACCCTGCAGCTCGATCTCACCGACCCTGCCCTTGAATTCCAGGGCCAGCTCACTCTCCTCAGCCCATTGCCGGTGATAGGTGAAGCCGTCGATCGTGTTGATTATCAGGCCCAGCAGATAATGGACGATGTCGCGGCCTTCCAGCCGCATCCAATAAGGCGGCGGGCCGAGAGTCACCTCAGGCGCCAGGATGTCGCGCAGCGCTTCGAGATCCTTGCTCGACACGATCCGGTGCCACTCATCGAGAAACGCCTTGGTGTTCACAGTCATCCGTAGTTCTCCAGCAGGTAATAGATCATCACACCGGTGACGGAAACGTACAGCCACACCGGCAGCGCGAAACGCGCGATCTTCTTGTGCCGCTCGAAACGCCGGCTTGCCGCGAAAAACAACGTCGTCAGCACAGTCGGCAGCATCACCACGGTCATCGCGATGTGTGAGATCAACACACCGAAATACAAGGGACGCACCAGGCCGGTGCCGGTGAATTTCGTGTCGCCGTGTACGCTGTGGTAAATGGTATAGCTGACCAAGAAGAGGGCCGAGAAAACCAGGGCGGACAGCATCATCGAGATGTGTAGGCGCTTGGAACCGTTACGGATGGCGACGAAGCCGGTCACGAGACACAATGTACACATGGCGTTGAGCGCGGCGTTGACAGCCGGCAGCATGCGAAAAGAATCACCTGTGCCGCCCGAAGAGTCCTTGAAATAAATGAGCCAGACCAAGAATCCGAACACTGCGGCGCTGACGACACCGACTACCGAGAACGCTATTTTATCCTTCATGACCCTACTCGCCCCCGTCCTATCGTCCATACGAGGACGACTGGCAAGCAGCCGGTACAAGAAACGCTTTCAATCGTCGATACACGGGGCGGCATGGGTGACGACCGCGCTTCTGATATCGGCGGCGTCGGGGTGTGCGGTCAACCCCGTTACGGGAAAATCCGAACTCACGCTCGTCTCGGAGAGCAGCGAGCTGGAGTTGGGGCGCAGCCACTACCTACCGACCCAGCAGATGCAGGGCGGCCCCTATGTCGTCGACAAGGAACTCACCCGTTACGTGGTGGGCGTCGGAAAGAAGATCGCGAAGTTCAGCGACCGCCCGAATCTCCCCTACGAATTCGTCGTGCTCAACCACTCGACACCGAACGCGTGGGCGCTTCCCGCCGGCAAGATCGGACTGAACCGAGGCCTGCTGGTGGAACTGAAGAACGAAGCAGAGCTGGCTTCCGTGCTGGCACATGAGATCGTGCACGCAGCGGCCCGTCACACCGCCAAAGCCATGGAACGCGCGATGGTCTTGCAGGCCGGCGTACTTGCCGCCGGCGTGGCTGCGAAAGGGTCGACCTATGCCGATGCCCTTGGGACTGCTGCCAACGTCGGCGCCACACTTGTCAATCAAACCTACAGCCGCGGCGCGGAACTCGAAGCCGACCGCTACGGGATGAGATACATGTCCAAGGCGGGCTACGATCCTCGCGCCGCCGTCACCCTGCAAGAGACATTCGTAAAACTCTCCGAGGGCCGCCGCCAGGATTGGCTCTCCGGCATGTTCGCGTCTCATCCGCCGTCGCGAGAACGTGTCAACGCCAACCGTGCGACCGCCGCCGCACTTCCCGCCGGCGGCGTGCTGGGTGAGCGCGCTTACGCCGCTGCCGTGAGACGCTTGAAGAAGAGGCAGCCTGCTTACGACAACGCCGACGAAGCGCGCAAGAAACTCCAAGAGGGACAACCACGTGAGGCTCTAGCTCTGGCCAAGAAAGCGGTTTCGGCGGAACCTGCAGAGGCGGACTTCTTTGCGGTCCGCGGCCAGGCCTACGAGGACCTCGGCCGGGACAAGGACGCACTGGCCGACTACTCCCGGGCCTACAAACTCAACGATCGGTTCTTCTTCTATCCCCTGTTGCGCGGGGCCCTGCGCGAACAGACCGGGGACGTCACCGGAGCCCGCAGCGATCTCAAAGCAAGTCTGAAGCTGCTGCCGACCGCACCAGGCTACTACTACTTGGGCAATGCCGAGCGCAAGGCGGGCAACGTCGGCGACGCAAAGACCCATTACGCCAAGGCGGCCAGGTCGAATTCGGAGTACGGTCAGCGCGCGCGAGCCGCCCTGGAAGAGCTGTCGAGAAGATAAGTGGAGCTGACGGACGCATACGAGGACGCGCTGTCGCGCATCGGTAGCGCAACACTCAGCGCACTCTCCGCGATGGAGACCGTCCAGCGCCACCTACATCCGCCCGACATCGGCCACCTAAAACAACGCTGCCAGCCTATAAAGGAACACCTCGATGCGGCCATCGGCGAGTTCGCGAAGGTGGAGGCCCCTCAGGGGCTCGAGGGCTTGCACGATCGGTTGAGCGAAGCCGCGAGTCTCGGCGGACGCGCCTTCGAGCTGTTCCTGGAAGACGTGCCTCCCGACCAGGCTATTCCCAGGGTCCTGCAGAGCATGCACAAGAACTGCCAGGCTCTGGAAGTCTTGTACTCTCTCAACGCCCTGCCCCCGATCAGCAAGTTCTTTCTCGAGAGCCCCTTCCACGACCGGCTGGAGAACCTCTCTCGCGAGCCGGCCGACGGCGTACAAGTAGGACTCATGCACAGTGAAGGCTCCGAGCAGCCGGAAGCCCGAGGGGGCTTCTCCCTCTATGTGCCGGAGTCCTACGACGGTAGCCGCGAGCTGCCCTTGGTGGTCGCCTTGCACGGCGGCAGCGGCAGCGGGCGTACATTCGTCTGGACTTGGTTGCGCGAAGCGCGGGGGCGGCAGTTCATTCTTCTTTCGCCTACCTCGCGCGGGCCTACTTGGTCGATGATAGGGCCGGACATCGATGATGAGTCTCTCAGAGCGATGATAGAGTTCGTCGCGGAGCAATGGAGGGTCGACAGGAAGCGGATCTTGCTGACCGGCCTTTCCGACGGCGCCACCTACTGCCTGCTCTGCGGTCTCAAGGAGAACTCACCGTACACTGCCTTGTGTGCGGTGTCGGGCGTTTTTCATCCTGCGAACGCGAGCAACGGCAATCTCGAACGAGCCGCCGGTAAGAGAGTCTACATCGCCCACGGTTCCCGCGACTGGATGTTCCCGGTGGAGACGGCGCGGATGACTCGCGACACACTGCAGGGCGCAGGAGCCGACGTCACCTTTCGCGAGATAGAAGATCTCTCCCATACCTACCCGAGAGAAGAGAACGATCGCATCCTGAGTTGGTTCGACCCGTCGCTGGCCTTGCCACCGGAAGACGACGAAGCAGAGCGGCAAAAATAGTACAATAGAAAACGCCTGCTTCGGCCGGCGCTGTCATGATCGAGCCGTTGACCAAAGCGTTGATCGACTCGCAGAACGCCGACGGCGGCTGGGGGTCGGTTTCCGGTAACGTCAGCAACTGCGAGTCCACCAGCCTGGCCCTGATCGGGCTCGATTCCTTGGAGGCAACCCCGGAGGTCTCGACCAGCCTTTCCCGAGCAGAGCGCTGGCTATCGCTTCAACAGTTGCACAGCGGCGGATGGGCGATGCACGCCGGCGACGAAACCGGCTCCTGGGCCACACCATTGGCGCTCATCGCCCTGACCGGAAGGCCTGATCATCGAGAAGCGGTTACGGCCGGTGCACGCTGGTTGGCTGAGCGCCGCGGCCAAGGTGCGGGGTGGTTGACCACGATCTTATTCAGGTGGTTTCCCGAAACGCTGGCCACCGAAGTCGACCCCAACCTGGAAGGATGGGCCTGGCACCAGGGAACCTCGAGCTGGGTCGAGCCGACCGCCTACAGCCTCTTCGCCCTCAAGAAGTTCAGGCAAGCCTATCCGGACTCACTGGAAGGGCTTGGTGAGCGGATCGCCGCGGGCGAACTCATGCTCTACGACCGCGCTTGTTACGGAGGCGGCTGGAACTACGGAAACAAGAGAGTGTTGGGAGAAACCATGCCGCCCTTCCCCGACATCACCGCACTGGCTTTGCTCGCGCTTCAGGACCGGCGCGACAACGACACCGGTCGCGACGCGCTGGAAGCACTGCAAGGCATGGCCAAGGAGAACGGCTCCGGCCTCAGCCTCTCCCTCACCATCCTGTGTAACCGCGCCTGGGGCCGCCCCGTTGAAGCACTCGTCGACGGATTGGTTCGCTCTTACCACCGCACCGGATTCCTCGGTGAGACCAGGTCGATAGGGCTGGCGCTGGCCGCACTTGCCGGCGGCAAGGGTAAGTTCTCGCTGTCATGATTACGCGCAGGAGTTTTCTCAAGGGCGCGGCCGGAGCAGTCGTCACCGGCTATGCGGCAGCATGCACCCGCGCGGCCGACGACGCGGTGCGCTGGGACGCGAGCGCCTACAAGAAGAGCGATCGCTCGCGTGTAGCCGTGTTGGCCGCCGCCTACGACGAGCGTTTGGCAGAGCGCCTGCGCGAAGGGATCGACCTCTTCGGTCTCGACGTCGACGGCAAGTCGGTCGTGCTCAAACCCAACCTCGTGGAGTACGATCCCGAGGGAGTCATAAACACCCATCCGGGCTTGATCGCGGCCGCCATCGAAGTGTTCAGGAACATGGGCGCGCGGCGGGTGACGGTCGCCGAAGGCCCCGGCCATCGCCGCGACAACGAATATCTCTTGAGCGCTTCCGGACTCTTCGAGGTGCTGCGCGAGTTCGACACCGGATACGTCGACTTGAACTACGACGTCTCCAGACGCATTTCCCTGGCAAGCAGCTTTACGTCCATGGGCAGCCTTTATCTCCCCGACACGGTCCTGGACGCCGATCTACTCGTCTCCATGCCCAAGCTGAAGACCCATCACTGGGCGGGGGTCACCCTGTCGATGAAGAACATGTTCGGGATCGTGCCGGGATCGGTATACGGCTGGCCGAAGAATCCTCTCCACTGGGCGGGAATCCACGAGAGCATCGTCGACATAAACGCGTCGCTGGCGATGCCGAGGTTCGCAATCGTCGACGGCATCGTCGGCATGGAAGGAAACGGCCCCATACAAGGCCGGGCGAAAGCCAGCGGCTTGCTGGTGCTCGGTGAAGACCCGGTTGCGGTCGATGCAACCGCTACGCGCATGATGGGGCTCGACCCGCTGCAGCTGCCCTATCTTGCCAAGGCCGCGCGCTTCATGGGCAACAGCGAGCGCTCGCGAATCGAACAGATCGGCGAGGCCCCGGAAGAGCTCACCCAAGACTACGAGGTTCTCGATTCTTTCCGCGCCCTGAAGGAGTTCAGCGGCTGAGTTCAGGCTCCCGGCTTTCGAACCAGGAGCTCTTGTCGACGAAGCGTCCTGCCAAGTGCCAGATCGCGACGGTCACTACGGCGCTGACGTAGCCGTCGATCGCGTAGTGCCAACCCAGATGAACTGAGCCGAGCTGAACGATCACAGCGTAGACGATCAGCGCAACGCCGAGTGCGCGGTTGACCTGCCAGCCGACCAGCGCGAACAAGACCGCGGCGGCCACGTGCATACTGGGCATCGCCGAGATACCGCCCATAGGCATGTACTCACCGCTGGCAAGAGCCTCGCGCAACCCGTGCTGGGCCTGCACCGACCACAAAGGCTCGACCGCGTGCACATCCGACAGATAGGCGAGCAACGGAGCGAAGCTTCCCTGACTGCCCGTGACCAGCTCGTAGTAACAAGGCCCCGCCGAAGAAAAGGCCGCAGCCATGATCGTGCCCAGGACGGTCCACATGGCAACGAAAGAGATCAGGAAGCGCGCCCTCAACCGGCGCCTCGAGGTCCATGACATCCACAGGGCCGTGCAGAACAACAATCCGAACCAGGCCATGTAGAGGTCGTCGATGACCACCGTAACCGCAGGCGAAGCCATCATGGGATGCAGAAGCGTCCACGGGTCGTGGCCGAAGTGCAATGCCCGATCGAGCTCCGCGAAGGACTGGTCCCACGAGAAGGGATGATAGAGGGGGATGGACTGCTTGAGCCGGCTGAAGGTGCCCATGAAAGGAGGGATTGCGGCATACACGACCGCGAACCCCGCAACGGCCTCCGGGCGCAGATAAGTGCGGAAGATGTCGGTGCCGATATCGGCCAAGCCGTTGAATCCCAGTCTCAACCATGAGGCCCGCGCCAAGAACTGTCCTACGAAGAAGAGAATGAAGAACACCAGGGCGAAGCGGTTGAGCGCGCCGAAGGTAAAGTACGGGCGCATCTCCGGACCCCAGTCGAGCAGCTCCCCGGCCAGGAATCCGGCCACGACGTAGCCCGCCGCCGCGCTCAGTATCAATGAGTTCTCGTTGACGAAACGTTGGTAGGCGGCGGCACGCCGCCAGCTTCCGGCGCGCGAGAGTAAAGCCGTAGAAGACGCAACGTTCACGACGGATTCCCCGAAAAGATAGTATACTGCAGCAGCAAACCGCGTTTTCGATGATTCGGCACCATGCCCGGTAAACCACGTATAGGACTGGCCCTCGGCAGCGGCTCCGCTCGCGGCTGGGCCCACATCGGCATACTGCAGGCCCTAGAGGCGACGGGGATTCGCCCGGACGTCATCGCCGGGACCTCGGTCGGCGCCATGGTGGGAGCGGCCTATACGATGTACGGCCTCGACAAGCTCGAAGCGCGGGTGCGCAATCTGACTCCTCGCGACGTGCTACGGCTGCTCGACATCAAGCTCGCCAACGGAGGACTCATCGCCGGCGATCGCCTGGTCGACCTGGTGCACGACGACATCCGCCACACCAATCTCGAGGACCTGCGCCTACCGTTGGCGGTCGTCGCGACCGATCTCGGCAGTGGCCGCGAGATCTGGCTTCAGCGCGGGCCCCTCGATCGCGCGGTGCGTGCGTCCATGTCTCTTCCCGGGGTCTTCGCGCCCGTGGAGGTGGATGATCTACTTCTCGTGGACGGGGGCCTGGTCAACCCGGTGCCGACCTCGGTTTGCCGCGCTTTGGGTGCCGACGTCGTGATCGCAGTGAACCTCAACTCCGACATCGTCGCCCGTAAGCGTCAAGGCTTGGCGAAACGTTGGGTTGGCGGTGATGAAGCGGCACGCAACGAATTCTGGGAAGGGCTCGCTGCCAAGCTGCAAGAATCGAGAGCCTTCACTCAGCTGTTCAAACGCAATGAACGAACGCCCAATTTTCTCGACATCCTGACCACCTCGGTAAACATCATGCAGGACCGCATCACCCGCAGCCGAATGGCCGGCGATCCGCCCAATATCATGCTCACGCCCAAACTCGGCCACATCCGCCTGCTCGACTATGCCAGCGCGGCGGAAGCTATCGATGCCGGACGAGGGTGCGTAGAGAACGCGCGGGAGTCCATTCTCGAAGCGGTTGCAGGGACCTCACACGTCGATCGCCGGCGGGCGCCCTGACGGGTTCTCGCCGCTCTCGTCTACACCGAAGATGGCCCGGTACGCTAGTGCCGTCATGCACGTGTAGATCGGCATCGTCAGAATGACGCCGACACCGAACAGAATCGCCCCGGAGCTGGCGATGAGCGAGCCAAGAGCCGAGTACGCCAACAACGGCCAGAACGCTCGGCTGACCACCGCATAGCTGCCCGCCGAGGCGCTCCAAAAATCCATCTCCCGGTCGACGATCAGCGGGATCCCGAACAGGAGCAGCGCACAGACGACCATGTTGAGAACGAGTCCGGCGAGCTGACCGATACCGGGCACCGTCGCCAGCATGCTCTGAGCGATGAAGAGCGCGCCGAACCACACCAGAAAGAACAGCAAAGGCTGGAGAAAGTAGGAAAAACCGTTGAAGAGGTCACCGACCTGAGGGTGAGGGTCGGCGGAGTCCGCGAGACGCAGGGTGATCAGCATCAAGCCCGCCATCATGGGGCCGAGCAGGAGTCCGAATGTCACGGCGCCCAGCATCACGGCAACGAAATGGGTCGCCAAGAGAAGCACGAAGTTCTTCCTGTACATGTCGATGGCGCCCGCCAACCACTCGCCGATGCGTACTTCGATGGTCTCCATGCTTTTGGTATCCTAGTTGAAACCTTCGGCGATTCTGAACATGCACTATTTCGACACACCCAAACCCAGAATCCTCGCTCATCGCGGCGGCTCCAGTCACCGGCCGGAGAACACCATGGATGCCTTCGCGACCGGGGTCGAGCATGGAGCCCGCGTACTGGAGCTCGACGTCCACGCGACGCGCGACGGGACCGTGGTCGTACTTCACGATGAGACCGTCGACCGAACCACGACAGGCTCGGGCGCTGTAAGACACCTGGAGCTTGAAGAAGTCCGCAGCTTCGACGCCGGCCACCACTTCCGGGATACCGCCGGCGAGCACTCTTTCCGAGGCCGGGATCTGCGCATCCCCACTCTACGCGAGGTGGCCGAGGCGTTCCCCGATACCGCCTTGAACATCGAGATCAAGCAGCACGCGCCCGACATCGTCGAAGACGTGATCGAAGTCCTCGAGGGCGCGGCGGCTCTGGAACGCACACTCCTTGCCGCCGCCGACGTGCGCATCATGAAGCGCATACGGGAAGCCGCGCCTGATGTAACGACGAGCTTTGCCGGACGCGAGGTCATGGCTTTTGTGGCGAGGGTGACTTCCAGGATCCTGCGCGGTTACAGGCCACCGGCACCCGTGTTGCAGGTCCCGACCCAGCACAGGGGCATCCCCATCGTTACTCGAAGGTTCGTGGAGGCGGCACACGCGCTCGGCCTCGAAGTCCATGTATGGACGATCAACGATGAGAAAGAGATGGTAAGGCTCCTCGAACTCGGCGTCGACGGCATCGTCACCGACGACGTGGCGACGGCCGTGAAGGTGATCGGGCGTTAGCCCGGTCTGAGCGCGGACATGCGCGCGGCTTCGGCGCGCAGTTTCTCCGGGCCACCCAGCATCTGCCGGTCGTAGCCTGCCCGTTTGAACCAGATGTGCATGTCGCACTCGTAGGTGAAGCCCATGCCGCCGAAGACTTGAACGGCGGTCGTGACCGCGCGCATGGCGACTTCGCCCGCGTGTGCTTTCACGAGCGGCGCAAGGAGCGCGGCTTCTTCGCGCTTTTCATCCCACGCGAACGCCGCGTACCAGATCAGCGAGCGCAACGGCTCGATTTCGGCGGCCATGTCGGCACACATGTGCTTGACGGCTTGAAACGAACCGATCACGCGGCCGAACTGTCTGCGCGACTTGGCGTACTCCACCGCCAGCTCGAGGGTTCTCTCGGCAGCACCCAGCGCGTCGGCAGCCAGGGCGATTCGGCCCGCCTGCAAGGAGCGCTGATACACGAGCTCTGCGTCGGCGTGACTCATCATGGTCGCGTTATCGAGCTCGACTCCGTCGAAAACAACCTCGGTGACCCGGCGGGTTGCGTCTACCGTCTGTAGGGGGTGCACCGTTACGCCAGGAGTATCCGTAGGAACAACGTAGATGCAGCGTCCTCCGGGTCCTTTGCACGTCACGACCAGCGCGTCGGCAGTCTGACCATCGGCGACGAAGTACACGCTGCCGTCGAGTTCCCCGTCGACGATCATCTTGGCATCGAGCGCCACGCTTACGAGCCGCTCCCCTGTCGCCATTGCGGGCAGCCATTGCTCCCGCTGCTCGTCGTTGCCGGCCGCCGCCAGGAACAAGGGCGCCATCACCGACGAACTGTGAAACGATAGCGGCGTCGCGGCCCTGCCCAGCTCTTCGGCGACTACGCAGGCATCCAGCAGCCCCAGCGTGGAACCTCCCCACTGTTCGGGAATCAATACGCCCTGCACGCCCTGAGCGGCCAGGCGTGTGCCGAGGTCACCGGTACCGGGGTCCTCACTCTCCATGATCGCTCTGACTTTCTCGATCGACACCTCGGAAGCGAGATAGCCCCTGAGAGACTGCTGCAGGATGGTCTGTTCTTCCGAAAGCCCGAAATCCATCAGGCGGTCCTCTCCGGGCCCTTGGGCTCCCTCGGCAAGCCCAACCCGATCTCGCCGATGATGTTGCGCTGGATCTGCGCGGTGCCTCCGCCGATGATGAGACCGAGCGTGAACATGTACTGGCTCTGCCACACACCCTCGTCCCGAACGTACTTCGAGTCGCGCTTCAGCACCCCGAACTCGCCCATGGCATCGACCGCCAAAGCGCAGATGTCGTGGTTGAGCTGGCAACCGTTGAGCTTGGTGATCAGGCCGGCAACGCCGGGATGGCGCTGCTTGAGGCGATCGGTCAGCAATCGCATGGCGTGGTATTTCATCGCCAGTACGCGTGCTTCGATACGCATGAGCCGATCACGGAACACCGGGCTTTCCAGTGCACCGTAATCGCGCAGTACATCCACGCAGCGCTTGAGCATGTTCTCCGTCTGGCTGGTGTCCCCGAGCATGTTGCGCTCGTGAACCAGGGTGGCACGCCCGACTTCCCAGCCCTGACCCGGCTCCCCGACTATGTTGGTGCGGGGTATGCGCACATCCTCGAAGAACACTTCGTTGAAGGATGCCGTGCCGAGCATGGTCTTCAGAGGACGCACCTCGATGCCTGTTCTGTCCATGGGAACGATCAAGTAGCTGATGCCGGCATGCTTTCCCGCATCGGGATCCGTTCGCGCCAGCAGGAACATCATATCGGCCTCTACCGCCGTGCTCGTCCAGATCTTCTGCCCGTTGATGACGTACTCGTCGCCGTCGAGCACTGCCGACGTGCGCAGGCTGGCCAGGTCGCTGCCCGCATCCGGCTCGCTGTACCCCTGACACCAGATCATATCGCCGCGAATTGTAGGACCGACGTAGGCCTGTTTCTGTTCTTCCGTCCCGTACTGCAACAAGGTCGGCACGAACATGCTGATCCCCTGGTTCGAGAGCCCTCGTGAGATCCCCGCCTTGCGAAACTCCTCGTCTATGATGACCGTCTTCAGCAGATCGGGTTCGGCGCCGTAGCCCCCGTACTCTGACGGAATGGTGCGCGCCGCATAACCGTTCTCGACGAGGATCTCCTGCCACTTCTTCATGCGTGCGGCCTCTTCTCCCGACCCTGCCATGTTGAGAGAACTCGAGATGCTGTCGTTTTTGTGCTTCCGGAGGAAGGCGCGCACTTCTTCCGCGAAGGCCTCGTACTCGGCGCCGAAGCTGAGATCCATAGGACTGCTCTTAGCTTTGTAGCCTGACGGTGTCCACCGGGGTCCGCACCGTCCTCGTCGGCACATTACAGCCTCTTGATTGACTGCCTGATGAGACATCGTGCAAGTGCGATGTGTGAACGGGAGTCGCCGCAACAAAAGCGTGTCAGGCTACACGCTCATCGAGTTATCGGTGGCTTCTTCTATCACCGCGCTGACGGCCCTACTCGTAGTAAGCGGAACTCGTGCGCTGGTCAGCCGTAGTAGTCTGCAACATGGAAAGGCGGATCTGGTTTCCGCTCTACTCGAAGCTCGCAGACTCGCGTTTCTCTCCGGAGACGTCGCCGGGGTTGTCCTACGCCCGGGTGCTGACCAAATTACCATCGAGTCCTCTTACGGTGTGTCACGGCGCCTGATCGGCGGCGGCGCGAGGATAGAGAAGTCCCCAGCTAGAGGGCGGGTGTCGTTTCGGGCTTCGGGCCTCGCGGACAACGCCACGATCAGACTGAGCAGGACGGGCTCTGCTCATGAAACCGTGATCGTGGTCAATCAAAGAGGCATGATCAGATGAAAGCGTGCGTCGCCCGGGCACAGAAGGGCGCCGCGTTGCTCGAAACCATCGCGGCGGCGGCTCTGGCCGCCGCCGTGATCGCGACCAACGCGTCCGTTCTGGCGACGACCGCCCGCACGCTGGAGGCGAGCCAGCGGAGATGGTCGATGCAGTCCGCTGCGCGCAACGCGCTGCAGATCGAAGCAGCCGTCGCGTGCTCGAGCATCACGTCCTGCCCGGATGTCTTCGACTGCAAGCTCTCGCGCCGCGCCGGTGGGGTGCCCGGAGTTATGCTCCTTCGATCCACCGTGGAGGACAAGACCGGCAGAGAAACAGCCGGAGTCGCCTTCGCGATGTTGCTGAAACGCTCGACAACGTGTCCGGGTTAGAGCGTACGGGGCCGTCGTGAGTCTGCTCGAAACCATGGTCGGCCTCGCGCTCTCCGTACTCGTGATCTCTGCCGTCTTCCACCAGCTGACCACGGCCACTCTTCTCGTTCACGACTACCGGCTAGCACAGAGACGCTTGTTCGTAAGCGGACAAGTCGAACACCTTCTCGATACCGGGCTGGCGGCCGCGCGCACAAACCCGTTGCCCGGTCACCCGATTGCGGATCTGACGAGCGCCGGGATCAAGCTGGCGGCCGACCTCGACGGCGACGGCCGGCTCGACGCCGGCAGCGCCGAGACCACCGTAGTATCGCTCGAGACGGGCGACCGCGGATTGAGCCTCAGGCACAGGATCGGCAGGCAAAAGATGACGGTCATCGATGAACTCCCGGCGGGCTCGCGACTCCTGGCTCTGGACGATCGCGGCACGCCCGCTCGACGGGCCCGGGACATCGCGCTGCTGTCCATGCCCATCGGTACGTCTCAGCCCGGTTATTTCGCCGTGGCCCCGCCTCGGTGAAGACCAATCAGTCCGGTGCGGCTCTGCTCGCCGCCGTCATACTCGCGGCAGCATTGTCGGCAGCGACCGCGTCCGTGCTGACGGCATCCAAACAACTCGTTCTCCAGCTGCGCGCACGGGAGGATGTGCTCTGTGCGCGGTACGCAGCCTCGTCGGCTCTGGCATTGCCGCCGTCAACGTCGGCGGGCGACCTGGCTCTCCGCGGGCTGGGCGACCACATCGACTCGATCGAAGTCTCATTCGTCATCGATGATGCCGGCCGCTGTCTTATGGTGTCAGAGGCTGTGTGCGGGGAGGGGCGGCGTCGCGCTTCCGTAGAACTGCACGACGATGACGCTCTCCGGTGCCGGGGCTGACGACTCCGCTGTTGCGATTTCACCCCCAGGGGCTAAGGTGCCCGCTCGATGTCGTACTTCATTACATTCGAGGGTATCGAAGGGTGCGGCAAGTCCACTCAGTGCTCCCTCGTCGCCGAACACCTTCGCAACCAGGGTCGTGAGGTCGTGACATCGAGAGAGCCGGGAGGCACCGAAGTCACCGGCGAGATCAGACGGCTGCTCGCCGATCCGGACTCGGAACTCGACCAGCTGGCCGAACTCTTCCTGTTTCTCGCAGACCGTGCCCAGCACGTCGCTAGTGTCATCGGCCCCGCACTCGCCAGGGGCGCCATCGTCATATCCGATCGTTACAGCGACTCGACCATGGCCTACCAAGGATACGGGCGGCGCAGCCGCGACGATCTCGGCTGGCTGCGAGAGCTCAACGATCGTGCGTCTTCGTCGACAGTCCCCGATCTGACCCTGTGGATAGACTGCGACATAGAGGTAGGCCTCTCCCGTGCCCGCAAGGGGGCCGGAGGTCCGGGAGATCGGTTCGAAGCCGAACCCCTCGACTTCCACAGACGCATTCGCGACGGCTTCGCCGACCTACAGGCGACCGAGCCGGGGCGTATCATCCGGATCGACGGCAACGCGCCTCTGGAGGCCGTCACCCAAGCGTGCGTCGATGCAATCGCGGCGCGCCTCCCATCGTGATGACCCGGCCGATCGGACACAGGGGGATAGTAGCGAGGCTCGAATCCCTGGGAACAGCCGTGCGTGATCGCGAACATGAGGGCGTTCATCATGCCTACGTGTTCAGCGGCCCGTCGGGGGTCGGGAAATGGACGACCGCCGTCTGGTGGGCGATGAGCCTGAAGTGCGAGGAGGCCACGACCTGCGATGACGACTGTGGCTCCTGCCGTCAGATCACCGCCGGCACCCATCCCGACGTTGCCTTTTGCCGACCGGAGGACTCCGGCAAGCCGATCAAGATCGACCAGATCAGGGAACTCATCCGTCTCATGTCTCTGCGCTCCCAGCGCCCGGGGCCGCGCCTGGCACTCATCGACGCCCCGGACGGCTTCGTCGTGGATGCTCAGAGTGCGATGCTCAAGTTCCTCGAAGAACCGCCCGGCGCCTCCATCATAGTCATCGTCATCGACAACCCCGCTCTGCTTCTGCCGACAGTACGCTCACGCTGCCAGATCATCCGCTTCGGAACCCTCACCAAGGAAGAGCTGATCAGCCTGCTTACCGATGCGGGCCGGTCCGCCGAGACCGCCGGGCAAGCTTCGGCCATCGCACGCGGGCGCGCGTCGAAAGCTCTGGCCTACGATCCCGAAGGTCTCGAACTGCGTGCTACACTGATCAACGAGTTCGAAGCGGTACGGGGCAACAGGCAAGCCGACATCGAGCCGCTGGTAACGAAGCTTGCCGACAAGAAGAACCCGCGGGACGAATGGCTGGAAATGCTGCTGGAATGGCAAGTCGCCAAGATAGAAGCGAGCGCGGGAGCCGAGGTCGCGGAGGCAAATCCGGATCTGCGAAACCTCCTCGACGGACTCGATCCCGCGCATACGGAGCGCCTCATCTCGGAGGCCTCCAAGATGAGCTTCACCCGCAGTGCGCTCGCCCGCCAAGCCAACGCCAAGTTGGCCATTCGCGAACTGTTGCTCGACATCCGCGGCTGATAATGAGGATGCCGTGACCGACCGAGTCTACCTGACGACACCGCTCTATTACGTCAATGCCGAACCGCACCTCGGCCACACCTACACCACCGTCGTGGTCGATACCCTTGCGCGATACCATCGGTCCTGCGGTCGCGACGTGTTCTTCATGACCGGCACCGACGAGCACGGCGACAAGATTGCGGCAGCCGCTCATGCGAGCGACACGACCCCGAGAACCTACGCCGACCGTATCAGCGCGATCTTTCGCTCGACTTGGGATACTTGCGGCATCACCTACGACCATTTCATCCGCACGACGGACGACTACCACGTAGCGCTGGTCCAGGAGATTCTCGAACGAGTCCATGCCGCCGGTGACATCTACTTCGGCGATTACGGCGGCAACTACTGCGTCGGCTGTGAACGGTTCTACGCTGAACGGGAACTGGTCGACGGCAAATGCCCGGACCACGAGACCGAGACCGAGTGGATCAAGGAAGAAAACTACTTTTTCAAGATGAGCAGCTACCAGGACAGGCTCATCGGACATCTCGAAAAGCATCCCGACATGATCAGACCGGCCGGTTACAAGAACGAGGTGCTGGGGTTACTCAGAGAGCCCCTCGAGGACTTATGCATCTCGCGCCCGAAGAGCCGTCTGGCGTGGGGGATAGAGCTTCCTTTCGACGAGAACTACGTCACCTATGTCTGGTTCGACGCCCTCATCAACTACCTGAGCGGCCTCTACCACCTAAAGGGTGAGCAAGGACCCGACTACTGGGCCGGTGCCCAGCACTTCATCGCCAAGGACATCCTCAAGCCGCACGCGGTGTTCTGGCCCACCATGCTCATGGCCGCAGGGTACCCCGTCTACCATCACCTCAACGTTCACGGCTACTGGAACATGGGCGAGAGTAAGATGTCGAAGTCCCTGGGCAACGTCATAAGGCCGCTGGAGATGAAGGAGCGCTTCGGTTTGGACAGCTTCCGCTATTTCCTACTGCGCGAGATGGCGTTCGGAATGGATTCGAGCTTCACGGAAGACGCTTTCATCGCACGCTTCAACGCCGATCTTTCCAACGGGCTCGGCAACCTCGCCAGCCGTGTGCTCGCCATGCAGAAGAAATACTTCGCGGGCCGGGTTCAGTCGGCCGAAGGCCTCACCGAGGCGCTAGACGCGGAGCTCGAGGCGGCTTTCGTGACGGCGGAGACCGAGATGAAGGAGCACATGGACAACCTCGCAATCCACGTCGCCCTCGAAGCCGTCTGGAAGGCGCTCAATGCCTGTGACAAGTACATCGTCGAGACCGCCCCTTTCAAACTGTGGAAGGAGGAATCGCAAAGGCCGCGGGTGGGGGCGATACTTCACGTTCTCTGTGACGCGCTCCGCCACACCGCACGCCTGATCGACCCTTTCATGCCGGAAACGGCCGAGAGACTGCGCAACATGCTGAGCGTGCACCCGGAGCCTCTGTCGCTTGCCGCGCCCGCTTGGGGCGGAGTATTCGTTCCCGGACACCAACTCGCCGACCCCGAGTCCCTGTTCCCTCGTCTCGATGTCGGCGACTGACGCCATCAACGTTTATCCATGCAAGTAGGTCTGGCCGACACACACTGCCACCTAGCCGACGACGCCTTCGACAAAGATCGTGAGGAGGTCGTCGAGCGAGCGCTGGCCGCAGGCGTCAGTCACATCATGGCGGTGGGCGGCGGGGGTCCCATCGAGTCCAGCGAAGCATCGGCCGATCTGGCGGCGGCCTTCCCGTTCATGAGATCTAGCGCGGGCATCCACCCCCACGACGCTTCGTCGTACTGTGACGACATCGAGGCCCGCATCGGGGGCCTGCTGGAACGCGTAGAAGTCGTCGCCGTAGGCGAGACGGGCCTGGACTATTATTACGACAACTCACCAAGAGAGGCGCAAAGAGAGGCCTTCGCCCGCCACCTTGCGCTGGCGGTCAAGCACGACCTGCCCGTCATCATCCACTGCCGTGACGCCGCCTCCGACATCCGCGAAGTCGTCTCCGCTGTCTGCCCCGGCGGCCTGCGGGGGGTCGTCCACTGCTTTACCGGGAACTACGAGGACGCTCGCTGGTACATCGACCACGGCCTCACCGTATCGCTCACCGGGATAATCACGTTCAAGAAGGCCGACGAGCTACGCGCTACCGTAAAGAAGCTGCCCCTCGACACCTTGATGGTGGAAACCGACGCACCCTACCTCGCACCCATGCCGTATCGGGGCAAACGCAACGAACCCGCCTATGTCGCCGAGGTTGCCGGCACGCTGGCCGAAGTCATGGGGTTGGAGAAAGAAAGGGTCTACGAAGCGACAGGTGCCAACGCCGCCGCCCTGTTCTTCGACGCGTGACGGCCTAGCGGCTCAGCTCTTGCCCGCCTCACGGCAGTCGGAGCACAAGCCGTAAAGCTCCATCTTGTGGTTCTTCAGTTCGAAGCCGTGCTGACGAGCCACCGCCTCCTGAAGACCCTCGATCTGATCGTTCTCGAATTCGATGATCTTGCCGCACGACGTGCAGATGCAGTGATCATGGTGAGTGGAGACGTTCTCGTAAAGAGCCTCGCCGCCGGTGAAGTGCCGTTCCTGCACCATGCCCGCCTCGCACAGAAGCTTGAGGGTCCGGTAGACGGTCGAGAAGCCGATCCCCGGATACTTCTTCTTTATCTCTCGGTATACCTGGTCGGCACTGAGATGGCCCTTGAGCTTGAAGAACCAGCTTGCAATCTCGTCGCGCTGCCGCGTGGACTTCAAGCCGCGCTGCTTGATGAAATCACGGAAATCTTCGAGACGATCCTCGCTCACGACGAACCCGTCTCTTCGTTGTCGTCGTCTTCGGGCGTCCTCAGAATGACGCGCCTGAGGTCCGGCTCCATGTAAACCGTGTCGAGATCCATCTTGGACAACGCCGTGGCAAGCACGTCCGTCCTCTCGCTCAAGGGAAGGTTGCGGTCAAGCATTACGGTGTCCTTTCCGTTCACCCTGCAGATACCGCTACGTACGGAGTAGCCTGCGCCCCCTACCAGCTTCTCTTCGCGGACGTCCAGGCCCACGCTTTCGGCGACCGCCTTGAGGCGGTCGAGGAGTTCCGTCTCGTCTTGGACGGCCTCCTTCGTCTTCGAGTTGGCGACAGGGCGACGCATGCGGGGAGCCGCTTTCGATCAGTATCCGGCTTTGGCCTTGTCTTCCCCGGCCGGCTCCACAGACTCGACCGAATCGTCTTCCGGACCGTTGCCGCCGTCGTTGTTGTCCGGTCTGACTTCCGACCATCCGGATGCTCCCCTGCCACTTCCGTGGGAGGACCCGCCGGACGAGCGATTCTCGGTATCAGCCTCGGACTCGATGTCCATATCTTCTTCGTCTTCGAGGACGCCTTCGTCGCGCAGCTTGTCTACCGCGTCTTCGATCGCATGGAGGCTGCTGGCAACCCTCTCGAGCTCACGCTGCACCGTCGGGTTCGAGCGTATCGACTCGACGGACTTGCGGGCCGCATCACGGAACTTCTCGAGCCGCTTCTGTGGAACGTTGAGGATGTCGTCTACGAACTCGCGGCTCCCCTCGATGGCCTTGCTCCCGCCCTTGACGACGCCGCGCAGACGATCACCGGCTTTCTCGGTTATATCGCCGATGACCTCGAATCCGCGGCTCGCACGATCCGACAGATCCTGCACACGCGCCTCACCCGACCGGATGAGCTTCCGAAGAAACGGCACCGACACCAGGTGTGTCTTACGACGCTCTTCCTCGAGTATGATCTGCGCAAAGGTTACCGACGTGAGATCCTCACCGCTTTCGTTGTCGACCACCCTCACATCCGCACCCTCTCGCACGAGCCGGGCGATCTCCTCGAGGGTTACGTACCGTGATTCCAGAGTGTCGTAGAGTTTGCGGTTGGTATAGCGCTTGATGAGCCGTTCCGTTCCCATGACAGCCTCGCCGGTAGCCAGTCTAGATCCTACGCGCGCAACCACGACTTGAGCACGCGTTCCTCAGGGTGCCAAAACCCAAATCAAGGAGCAACAATCGAATGGCCCGAACAGCCCGCGAGTGCTCCCCGTCCCTCTCTACGTCACAAGGGCCCACTGAACGCCGCCCTCATACGCCTAACTTGACGAAAACCCAACCGGCGGCTAGCGTCCGCGTGCCCATGCAGACTTTTGTCGCGAGCGCCATCCAGCAAAAGTCTGGTCCCGACAAGGCCGCCAACCTCGAAAACACCGCCCGCCTGGTCGCTTCGGCCGTGGCCGACGGCGCTCGCCTCGTCGTGCTGCCGGAACTCTTCTCGTGGCGGGGCAGACAGTCGGAGGAAAAGGCCAACGCCGAAAGCGTTCCCGGCCCTACATCCGAGTTCGTATCCGGCCTGGCGGCTCGGCACGGCGTCTACATCGTGGCGGGGTCTCTATTGCGCTTGGACCCGGACTCCGGCAGGTGTCTGAACTGCTCCTTGCTGTTCGGACCTCAGGGCGACGTCGTGGCCGAGTACGACAAGATCCATCTGTTCGACATTGACATCAAAGGTAAGGTGACGGTCGCCGAGTCTTCTACACGCAGCCCCGGTACGGCTCCGGTCTGTGCGCAAACCGAACTCGGCAACATCGGCATGGCGGTATGTTACGACTTGCGTTTCCCGGAACTGTTTCGCGCCTTGTCCGAACTCGGCGCCGAGATCATCGTACTCCCGTCGGCGTTCACGGCGACGACCGGTGAGGCCCACTGGGAGCCCTTGATCCGGGCACGCGCGATAGAGAACCAATGTTACGTGGTGGCCGCCGACCAGTATGGTCATAGCCAGCACGGTTTCGCCGACTACGGCCACTCCATGATCGTGGATCCCTGGGGCAAGTGCATGGCCGAAGCCGGCGGCGATGATAGCGAAGTCCTGTGCGCTCGCCTCGACGCCGACTACCTGGCCGAGGTTCGTCGCGAGTTGCCCTCCCTGCAACACAAGAGGCTCGTCAACTGAAGTCCTTCCTCTCACTGATCAGCGTCGAGGAAGCCTACGAGCTCATCGGCACCTTCGATTCCCTGGACACGGAAAGCGTCGAGTTCCGCCAGGCTCTGGGGCGCGTCGTCGCCGAGCCGGTGCGCGCCCTCGAGGACGTTCCTCACTTCACCCGCTCCAACATGGACGGTTTCGCCGTGGTGGCTCGCGACACGTTTGCCGCTGCAAGCGACGGCTCGATCGTCCTCGACATCACCGGTGAGGTCACGATGGGAAGCCCCGCCACCGAACCCGCACAGCCGGGAGGTGCCCAGCGGGTGGCTACCGGAGCGATGATGCCCCCGGGCGCAGACGCAGTCGTCATCGTCGAAAATACCGAAGAGCTACCCGACGGCCGTGTGCTCGTACGCCAGGCCGCAGTCGCCGGACAAAACACCATCCGTATCGGAGAAGACCTCTGCGAAGGAGATCTGGTGTTCTCCCCGGGCCGGCGGCTCAAGGGCGCCGATATCGGCGCTCTGGTGATCGCGGGACATACGAGCGCAGTCGTCCACCGACGGCCACACGTGGGCCTCATAGTGACCGGCGACGAAATCATCGGTCCCGGCATCACTCTGCAGCCCGGCCAGGTGCGAAACGTCAACGAGTACGTGCTCGGCGCACTGGCGGCTCAATGCAACGCTGTAGTCAACGACTACGGAGTGGTCGGCGACGACGAGCAGACCATGAACGCAACGCTGGCCCGTGCGGTCGACGAAAACGACGCCGTCTTCATCTCGGGGGGAAGCTCCAAAGGGACCAAGGACTTCACGCGCAGAGCCATCGAGAGTCTCGACGGCTCCGAAATCGTTTTCCACGGTGTGGCCATCGCTCCGGGCAAACCGACGATACTGGCCCGGGCCGGCAAGAAGGCGATCATGGGCCTGCCGGGAAACCCTGCGGCGGTCGCTGTGGTGTTCCACCTCTTCGGCTCCGTGCTGGTACGGCGCATGGGTGGTGAAAATCTGACGAAGCTGCTGTCGACCAGGCCCGCCGTGAGAGCCATAGTTTCCGAAGACGTGAAGTCTACTCAAGGCCGCGACGACTTCGTGAGGGTGAGCCTGGACGAAGGTGAAGACATGCCCACGGCCAGCCCCATTCTCGGCAAGTCGGTGTCGATCTCCACACTGGCCAGGGCCGACGGTCTGATGAGGATCGACAAGTCATGTGATCTGCTTGCGGCCGGCACCATCGTCGACGTGGCCCTACTATAAGGATCGGCAGTGGCACACGGACCCGGCAGCAACAGAACTCCACTCCCGGCGGCGGTCTCCCTGCTTCTGAGCCACACGCGCGAGCCTGAACGCGAGCGCGTGAAGACCGAGGATGCTCTCGGTCGTGTAACCTCGGAGCCTGTACGCGCAGCCTTTTCGTCACCTTACCACCGCGTTTCGGCGATGGACGGCATCGCGGTGCGCACCTCTGATTGCCGTTCCGCCTCAGCGCAGACGCCGTTGCTGCTTACCGCTACCGACAACCTGGAACTCGACGACGGCGGGACCTATTGCCGTCCCGTCGACACCGGTAACGCCTTGCCGGAATGGGCGGACGCGGTCATCCGGATAGAAGACACCAAGCGCAACGACCAAGGCTTCGAAGTCGTCGCGCCGGTGGCTCCCGGAAAGGACGTAAGACGAAGCGGAGAAGACATAGATGCGGGCACTACCTTGTTGCCGGCGGGGCACACCATCCGGCCGTGGGATATGGGCGCGATGCTGGCCTGCGGGGTAAACGAAGTCGCCGTCGCCAAACGACCGCGCGTGGCGATGCTCGCCACCGGCGGTGAGGTCGTCGAACCGGGGTCCGTACCCGAACCCGGGCAGGTCATCGAGTTCAACTCCAGGATCATGGCCGGGTTCGTGAGTGAGTGGGGTGGTACGGCGACCTATCTCGGGCGCGCGAGCGATGAGGAAAGCGCGTTGGCCGAGGCGATCGCAAACGCTGCCCGCGACAACGACGTCGTGTGTGTAATCGCCGGAAGCTCGGCAGGCAGCAAGGACTTTACGGTCGACGCACTGTCGCGCTGTGGAGAAGTGCTCGCCCGCGGCGTCGCCATCATGCCGGGCCGACCGGCCCTGATCGCAGTGGTCGGCGAAAAGCCTGTCATTGGGATACCGGGGTATCCGGTGTCGGCGGTTGTCGTATACCAGCAACTCCTCAGGCCTCTGGTCTGTGCCCTCCTCGGTAAGCCCGCCGGGCCTCCCGAATCCTTCAGAGGCCGGGTCAAACGGAAGATCGCATCACGACTCGGCGTGGAGGAGTTTCTGCGCGTCTGCGTCTGCCGGCATGGCGGCGAAGACGTCATATCCCCTCTTCCGCGCGGGGCAGGCTCCATAAGCAGCGTGACCAGAGCCGATGGCATACTGCGAATACCGGACTCCACAGAGGGCATCGATGCCGGAACCGAGGTGTCTATCGAGCTACTGAGGCCGGCCTTCGAGGCGGGCAACTCCGTGGTCGTAGCAGGAAGACCGGATGCGTTCAGCGAGAGCTTGCCTCTCGGCGCCCTGCCCCACGCACGCCTGTGTCATCTCGGCCTCGGCGGCGAGGACGCTCTTCTCTCCGTGGCAGCCGGCGAATCCCACCTGGCCGTTCTCGGATTCCAAGAGTCCGTTTCTCTGGATGAGCTTAAACAGCGTGCCGGGCGCATCGGCGGCGGCGGCGAACTTCTCGCCTGGGTAAATTCCGAGTCGAATCGCGCCGCGGGACTGCTGTGCTCGTCTTCTTTCGCCGCCGAGGACAGCGGTAAATGGCTGGTGTCAGCGCTCATGGAGGGGCCACTGCCCGACGCCGTATGCGAAGCCGTGGGAACCGGCGCAACGCCGGTGCGCGCGGTAGTTTCCTGAGTCAGTCCGAACCGGCGTCGGCAGCATGAGCGGCTACTGACAACGGCAGCGCTGCAGCGATTTCCTTGACTACCCGGTCGGCGGCCGCGCGCGGATCGTTTGCCTCACGTATGGGCCTACCGACGACGACATAATCGGCTCCCTTCGCTATGGCTTCACCCGCAGCAGCGATACGGTGCTGATCGTCGGCCGGTGCGCCGGCTTCTCGTATCCCGGGCGTGACGATCACGAAACGGCGCGAGCAGATCTTACGAATCGCCTCGATTTCCTGGGGCGAAGCCACCACCCCGTCCATCCCCGATTCTTCGGCAAGCTTGGCCAACCTCACTACTTGGTCGGCCACCTCGCCGCCGACTCCGATGGCGCGAAGGTCGGGATTCGAGAGACTCGTCAGCACGGTCACGGCGAGTATGCGCGGCCGTGGAAGATGTTCGGTTGCACACACCCGATCGACGGCCGACACGGTCTGACTCATCATCGTCGTGCTCCCCGAAGCGTGAACGTTGAACATGGACACGCCCAGACGTGTGGCTTCCATTGCAGCCCGTGCCACCGTGCGCGGGATGTCGTGGAACTTCAGATCGAGGAAGATCTTGCCTCCCCTTTCATGAACGTACTCTATGATGCGTGGACCGGTCTTGAGGAAGAGCTGCTTGCCGACCTTGAACATCCCCACCGAACCTTCGAGGGTCTGAACGAGTTCACCGGCTTCTTCCAGAGAACCCACATCCAGAGCAAAGATGAGGCGGCTACGGGCCTTGTCCTCGATGGTCCTTACGACCTTCACAGAGCCTCCCGGTCGGCCAGCACGCGCGCCGCAACCTCTTCGACAACGTCGCTTACCACCAGCTCCGCCTGATCCGATTCGCTCCTGCGCTTGAGTTCCACCGTGCCCGACTCCAGACCTCGCGGCCCGACGGTCAAACGGTAGGGGTAGCCGATCAAATCGGCGTCGTTGAACTTGACGCCCGCTCTTTCGTCGCGATCATCGAGAGCAACCTCCACGCCCGCCGTGGCCAGCCCCTCGTATATCCATTCGCAGGTGTCTCGGACTTTCTCGTCCGCCCACTTAGTGGCGATGATCACCACCTCGTAGGGAGCAATGGCCAGCGGCCACACGATTCCATTATCGTCGTGGTTCTGCTCGATGGCAGCGGCCATGGTGCGGGTGATGCCGATGCCGTATGTGCCCATCTCCATGACACGGCTGCTTCCGTCGGCGTCGAGGAAGGTCGCACCGAGCGGCTCGCTATACTTGGTTCCAAGGTAGAAGATCTGGCCCACTTCGATGCCCCGGTGCGCCTCCAACCGACCGGCATCACTGCCGTTACCGCAGCGCCCGCAGAGATCTCCGTCGTTGGCCGCGCGCAAGTCGGCGAACTGAGCATCCGGAAAGTCGCGGTCTTGATCTATACCTCTATAGTGGGTGTCGACCTTGTTGGCACCGCTGATCATCCCCTCACAACCGAGCAGCGTCTTGTCGGCGATGATGAGGTGGTCGAGTCCGACGGGGCCGGCGAAGCCTTGGGGAGCGTTGGTAAAATCCTCTATCTCTTCTTCTGTTGCTGGCCGCACTTCGTCAGCGCCGAGGGTGGCTCGCAGCTTCGGTTCGCTGAGCTGATCCGTGCCCGCCAACAACACCGCGATGCCTTTCCCATCCGCGATGTACACCAGAGTCTTGACGAAACGCCGGGGTGGCTCGTCGAGAAACTTGGATACCTCTTCGATCGTGCGCACCGAGGGCGTAGCAACTTCCTCGAGAGGAGTTCTAGGAAAGCGGATAGGCGTATCCGCCACTACGCCTTCGGCCTTTTCGACGTTGGCCGCATAGTCGCAGCGTGAGCAACTCACGATCAAGTCCTCACCGGAACCGGCCAGCACCTGAAATTCGTGGGACATTTGCCCGCCTATCGCACCGGTGTCGGCTTCGACTGCACGAAACGTCAACCCGCAACGGTCGAAGATCCGGGAATAGGCCAGGCGCATGTGATCGTACTCGCGACGGCAATCGTCATAGTCGACGTGAAACGAATAGCCGTCTTTCATGATGAACTCGCGCCCACGCATCAGGCCGAAGCGCGGACGGATCTCGTCCCGGAACTTGGTCTGAATCTGGTAGATGTTGAGCGGCAGCTCTCGGTAAGACCTTACGTCGCGCCTCACCAGATCGGTTATGACTTCCTCGTGGGTGGGACCGAGACAGAAGTCGCGGTCATGGCGGTCCTTGATGCGTAGGAGTTCCTTACCGTAGACGTCCCACCTGCCGCTTTCCTGCCACAGCTCGGCCGGGCTGACGATCGGAAGCAGCACTTCCTGGCAACCGGCGCGGTCGAGTTCGTCTCTGACGATGGACTCGATCTTCCTGACGGTGCGCAGGCCCAGAGGCAACAAGTCATAGATCCCTCGGGCGACCTGACGTATGAGCCCCGCCCTCACCATCAAGCGGTGACTCATGACCTCGGCGTCCGCCGGATCCTCTTTGAGGGTCGGCACCAAGTGCCGCGAATATCGCAAACCGATCAGCCTCGCGCAGCGCCTGCGAACCTAGTAGTGGCCCCTCGGGGAGTCAACGCGCGAGCATCGCGATTCGCGCGGCACCGATGGCACCGGCGATGGGTCCGCGCGCCGACGCTACGACGTCGACGTCGGATACCGAACGCGCGAACAGAACTTCGTCCATGGCTTTCTCGAGCGCGGCCTTTCTCGCCATGACGGCGTTGCCTATGCCGCCTGCCACGACCAGCGTCGTGATGTCGAGAACGTTTACGGCCGAACCCATGGCGATGCCCAACATCGTCACGACTGTCTCGCAGATCTCGGACGCCTCGGCATTGCCCTCGTCAGCCAACTCGAAGACCCCTTGCGCGTAGGCGTAACCTTTCTCTTCCGAAAGAGCTGCGAGGGCCGCCTCGAGTGAACCACCCCTCTCCTTGACCATCGAAGCGATTGCCGCTTCGCAAGCGTAGGCCTCGATGCAACCCTTCGCGCCGCAGCCGCAGGCGCGTCCGCCGGCTACCACTATCATGTGGCCGAACTCGCAGCCGTGACCTGTCGAACCCGTGAAGACCCGGCCGTCGAGCACCAGGCCCGCACCGACACCGGTGCCCACGGTCACCAGCATGAAATCGCGGCTTCCGTCGGCTGCTCCGCCCCAGCCCTCGGCCACTGCGGCACAGTTAGCGTCGTTGTCGATCTCCACCGGGCCCCCGAGACCTTGAGCCGCAAGCTCGCCAATCTTCTCACCCAGCAACAGCGGAAGGTTGGGGCTACCCTGCAATACCCCGTCGTCACCGACTACCCCCGCAAAACCCAGGCCGTAAGGCGCCTGCACGTCGTCGGCACCCACTTCCGCCTTGAGGGCTCCGAGCGTCGACTTCAGGGCTTCCGCACTGGTGTCCTTGCCGGTAGGCGCTTTCCCCGACCTGAGCAAGTTGCCGGAACCGTCGACCAAAGCGGCCTTGACGGACTGTCCGCCGAGATCGAAACCGAGGGCATGGCCGGCACTCACAGCATTTCCTCGGCAGCCAAAGTCTCGGCGACATCGACGTCGGCAAAAGCGCCTCTCGCCAGGACCAGAGAGATCAAGGCCGGCACCACGTAGAAGGAAACTCGGAAGATGAACACCGGCAGGACCGACTCCTTGAGCGGGACGCCCATACTTGCGAACGCAGCGGCCATGGACACTTCGAGCACTCCGACTCCTCCCGGTACGAAAGAAATTATGGCCAGTACGATCCCGACCGAGAATCCCACTGCGACCTGGCTGAACGCCAACGGGATGCCGACGCTGTAGAAGGCGGCGTACAAAACTCCGATGGTCAGTAACCAGTCGAGGAAGATCCAAAACAACGGGCCCACCATGGCCCTGGGCTTGGATGCAAAGAACTCCATGCCCTCGCCGACATGAGCGAACATCCTGTGAACTCGGTGACTGAAGCGCTCGTGGTGGGAAGTGAAAGAGAGGAGTTTGTCGATCAACCTGACCGTCCAGCCGAGCACCATCCCGCGAAAGCGCGCGTGGTAGAACATCAGCAACGACGAGACGAGGAAGGCGCCGAGTACGCCTATCAGTACGGTCGCCGCGATCAGACTGCCCGAGTCCACACGTTGAGAGTAGATCAGGTTGGCCAAGCCGTAGACGATGAAAACGACCAACATCAGGTTGGTCAACAGAGTCTGGGTGAACGAGATCAGAACCGCACGGCCGGCAGTCACTCCCCGCTTGGTGAACATGACAAGACGCAGAGCGAAGCCGCTAAAGCCGCCGCTAGGTAAGACATAGTTGGCGGTGTTGGCGACGAAGGTGATGCGCAGCATGTCGCGGCCCCCGAACACACTGCCTGCAGCCCGCGCTATCCCCTGGTAGGACAGCGACATCGTCACGTAGCTGAGGAGAGTCGCGATGACGGGAAGGGCGAGCAACCACGGCTTGATGGCCACCATGCTCGTTATGAGCTTGATGCCGCCGGCGCTGACTACGAGGATCGCATAGACACCGACGAGTAGGACCCCGCAGACGATCGCGCCGTGACGAAGGCGCCGCTTCAGTGGGGTGTCGGTAGTCGCGGGGGCGTCGCTATCGGCCATCCCCTCCTCCACCAACCCATTGTCTCAACCTCGGCAGCGAGTTGCCATAGCCGACACACGCCGGGACGGCTGTGGCCGCGAAACGCTCTAGCGCGCCCCGAAGGTCTCCAGGGTCCTTGCGCGCTGCGGGTTGCGAAGCTTTCGCAGGGCCTTGGCTTCGATCTGACGGATTCTCTCCCTGGTCACCGAGAACTTCTGGCCCACCTCTTCAAGGGTGTAGTCCGTCCTTTCACCGATACCGAAACGCATTCTGAGAATCTGTTCCTCGCGGGGGGTCAGGGTGGCGAGCACCTTGCGGGTCTGCTCCTCGAGGCTCAGCGCCACGGCAGCGTCCGACGGAGACACCGACTGCCGGTCCTCGACGAAATCGCCCAGTGAGCTCTCCTCGTCGTCGCCGATGGGCGTCTCGAGGGAGACCGGCTCTTTGACGATCTTCAGGACCTTGCGGATCTTGTCCGTAGGCATCTCCATCTGCTCGGAGATCTCCTCGGGCGTGGGTTCGCGGCCGAGCTGCTGAACCAGATACCGCGATGTCCTCAAGACCTTGTTGATGGTCTCGATCATGTGAACCGGTATGCGGATGGTCCTCGCTTGATCGGCGATGGCGCGGCTCACGGACTGGCGAATCCACCAAGTCGCATATGTGGAGAACTTGTAACCGCGCTGGTACTCGAACTTGTCGACAGCGCGCATGAGCCCGATGTTGCCTTCCTGGATGAGATCCAAGAACCCGAGACCGCGGTTGGTGTAACGCTTGGCTATCGAGACTACCAAACGAAGGTTGGCCTCGATCAGACCCTTCTTGCCGCGCATGGCGCGGTCCTCGCCGCGACGGATGATACGCACGGCCCACAACAGGTCTTCCCCGGACAGTCCGACCTCACGCTCCAGATCGCTGAGTGCCCGGCGCGCCTCGCGGATCTGCGCGGCCAGCTTCAACGCCGCCTCGGCGCCCATCCGCAGATTGCCGGCTGCCTTGCGCTTGGCGTTGGCGGAACCCGTCGAAATCTGGCGGGCCAGTTCCAGGATTTGCTTGGAATCGCGACGTGTCCGTTTCTCGGCGCGCTGAATGATCCTCTGCTGGCGCCGGTAGAGGGTCAAAGCTTCCTTGAGCTTGGACACTACGGCCTCGATGTGGCGCTCGCTGAGGTTCATGCCGATGAGGTGGTCGCACATCTTCTCTCGTGCGACAGCGAACTTCTTTTCTCTCGCCGTGGGCTTGCGTGCGGCTTTCTGCGACGGCGGCGGCGAGAAACGGCTCGGCATCGACGACTCGTAGGACTTGTACAGCCGCTTCAGGGTCGTGACATCCTTGAGGAACTGCTTGTTGCGGCGCTCGTCACGCTCGGGAGTGGACTTCTCTTCCTCACCGTCGTCGCCGAACACGAAGCGCGGCTCGATCTCACCGGCGCGGAGACGCTCGGCGAGGCCGATGACGTAGCGAGGCATGAGAGGCAAACCGTAGACGCAGTCCCTGACCTCGTGCAGCCCGCTTTCGATCTCCTTGGCGATCGTGACCTCTTCCTCACGTGACAGGAGAGGGACGCTGCCCATTTCCTGCAGGTACATGCGGACGGGATCGCTGCTATCGGCGCTGTATTCCCTGCCGGTATCGGCGGACTCCTTGGTGGCCTGCCCCTTGGTGACTACCTTCTCACGCTTCTTCTTCGGCGTCTCCTCGGGCGCCGTCTCGTTGACGCTCCACTCTTCTTCGTCGTCGCCGAAGAAAGCGTCGGAGTCCACATCAGGAATCTCATCGGGCGCACTGGGCCGAGGGGTGTCTTCGCTGAAGCCCTCGATGACCTCGATGTCGTTCTCGGTCAGTATGCTGAAGGCGGCCTTGAGTTCCTCGGGGACCAACTCCTCCTGAGGAAGCACTCGACTTACATCCTGATAGGTGACGTAGCCACGCTCCTTGCCGAGCTCTATGAGCTTGCCTATGCTCTTGTTCATGGCTTCGTTTTCGGCTGTGGAGTCCTGCTTCATAACCGCCAATCCTCACCTTCCCTCAGCGCCACTTGCACAATCACACCGCGGCCCGGCGTCGCCCCGGGCGCCGTCAGCAACTGTCCTCGGAGGAAATAACGAGATATATCAATCACTTGTGAACGGCCCGGCTGCGCGATGGCTGGCGTCAAGGACCGTGCGAAAAAGCTACGTATGCCCTGCAAAGGAGTCAAGGTAAGGCGAAACCACCCTCGTTTCAGGGCCTTACGGCCCGCACTGAATTTAGCTAATAATTCTAAATACTTATAAGCCGCTAACGGCGTTCTCACGAGGGCGTCCGAGGCCATTTTGTTCAAGTTTTTGAAAGAAAACCGGCCCCCTCATCAAGGGGGGGGGGTAGTGAATACATAGACCGATGAGACTCGCCCGCCTCGTTACCACAACAATCGCCGTGCTCGTGATCGCGGCGGGTCTCTACCTTGTCGCGAGCAGAGACACCCGGGCTCCCCGGCCTTCGCTGCTACTCGTAGTCATGGACACACTCAGAGCCGATCGTCTCGGCCTCTATGGTTATGCACGACCGACGAGCCCGCGAATCGATGAGTTCGCCTCGTCCGCGGTGGTCTACGAAGCGGCTATCTCACCGGCGCCGTTCACCATGCCGGCAATGGCAGCCCTGATGACGGGGCTCTACCCGGACCGGGTCGGCGTGGTCAATCACACGAAAGCCGACCGGCTGCGTCCAGGGACTACGACGCTTGCCGAGCTGTTGTCGACGTCGGGCTACCGAACCGGAGCGGTAGTAACCAACCCCTGGCTCGGCATGCCAGCCATGGGGCACAGACGCGGATTCCAAGAGTTCAGAACGAGAAGGATGCTTTCCAAGAAACGGGGCCGATTGAGCGCCGAGTCCGTTACGGACCAGGCTCTGGATATCATCGACGGGTTCGGCAACCGACCTTTCTTCGTATGGGCCCATTACATGGACACGCACATGCCCTATGAGCCCGACCCCGAGTATCTCGATGCGCTAGGCGACGCAGGACTAGAGAGCAACATCGTGCAAGGCTTCAAGAACGGGAGGATCAAGCCGCGGGATCTGTATTTCTCCGAAGACGTCGACGCTGACGAGGTCGAGGCAACCAAACGCCTCTACGATGCAGCGGTGCGGGAAGTCGACGATCACGTCGGGAGGTTGCTCGACGGACTTCGTGAGCGCGGTCTCGACGAAAACACGATCGTCATCCTGGCATCCGACCACGGTGAGAGCCTCGGCGAGCGCGGCCTCTATTTCGCCCACGACTTCACACTCTACGAAGAGTTGCTGAGGGTCCCGCTGGTTCTGAAAGTGCCGGACACGGCGCCCGCGCGGATCGGCGCTCCGGTGTCACTGGTCGACATCCTGCCGACGCTTTGCGGGCTTCTCGATATGGACTGTCCCGGCGATCTGTCGGGCAAGGCTCTACCGACAACGCCGGCCGCGGCTGACAGCGCCAGGGTTGTTTTCGCCGCCGCCGCGCCCGCGCGGCAGCGCTACGACAACAGCCCGTGGTCTCATGTCGAGGGCATCGATGGGCGCTCCACGATGGCACGCACGGCGGGTGCGAAGGTAATCAAGTCTCCTCTCCAAGACAGCGTTCGATGGGAGGCCTACGATCTGACCGAAGACCCTGAGGAGCTGGCGGATCTCGGGACCGGCGAAGACTTCGCAGGGCTGAGGTCTCGTCTGCTCGACTGGGAAGAATCCATGCGCTCTTGGCGGCCTCGGCGTCGTGCCGGGACGGGCGTCGCCATCGAAGCGGAAGATCTCGAAGACTTACGATCCTTCGGCTACCTGCACTGAGGCGCCCTCAGAACTCGTTCATGAAGACGCGGTAGACTTCGTTTCGCCATGCGAAGTCTACCCAGTTGCGGCCGATCGACGATACTTTCAGCCCCTGAGCGGGATCGGCGAGATCACCTTCACGCAGCACGAGAAGAGTGCCGGAGGCATTGCGAACCGACGCCATCCGCCGGGACGGCTCGCGAGCGTACTGCACGAACACCAAGGAGATCTGCGGCGCCCCGGCGGGCACCTTCAACAGCACCTCCGGAGCCGGTGGCGGGATAACAACAGGTGTCGCAGGCACAGGCGGCACGGCTTGCTCGGCAGCCGGAGGAATTTCGACCGGTGGCGGGGCTACCGCTTTGGCGATTTTGGTCTCGGCCACCCCTGCGCCCGGAGTCTCTTTCGCGGGCGCGGCGGCCGGAGCCTTAGGGGCGGCCGGAGTGCCGGCAGGGGGTTGAGGCGAAGGCTTCGCCACCGGGGCCGGCTTGGCGGCGGTTGCTTGGCCGGGCTTCGCCGTCTCGGCCCGGCTCGCCGGCACTCTCGTCGAAGCTCTCGGCGGACCACCGGCCGCCGGCGAAGCGGCCGCTGTCTTGGCTGACTCCTGGCCCTTCTTCGCTTTGGGGGTAGCGGCGTCTCCGCCGGTCTTGCCCGCTTTTGCCTGGGCCGGCTTGGCAGGCGTCTTTTCACCCGCCGGCTGCGTCGGCTTCTTCGCGACCGGCACGACCGCGGGGGGAGCGAAGAAATAATCGAAGGCGTACTGGCCGACTACAACCAAGGCCAGGATGCCGGCAACGATCCCGCCCCAGGTTCTCAAGCGCTGGCGTATGTCCGAAGGCGCGGCCTCGGGCTCGAAGGCGGGCAGGTCTACCGGCACGGAGGGCGCGGTCTGCGGTGTCGCCGCGTGTTCCTCATCCGTTACTTCATCGGGTTGGGGCTGAGCGGCCTGATCCTCCTGAACCTGACCGCCGTCAGGTTCAGGCGAGGCAAAAGGCTCGGACTCGCGCCCGGGAGGCGGCTCGGGCGCAAGCGTTTCGCTCACGGGAGGAGGCGCGACGGCGAGGTCTTCTTCTGCGTCGAGCGCGGCCGGCGTCTCCGTTTCCGAAGCCTCTTCGATCACGCTTTGCCCAACTTCGACCGACTCTTCTTCTATGGCGGTGGGCTCGGATACCGCGGCCTCTTCTACCAGCTCTATAGCGGGAGGCGGTTCGGAAACGATTTTTTCTTTTTCGGCGCCGGTATCGTCGAGATCGTCGGAAAGCGGGGTGGGAATGGCAGCCCTGCTCAAGTCCAAGGGCGTAGCGGGAGGCTCCGGAGGTTCCGGCACGAAGGTCTCGGCCGGTGTCGTCTCAGTCTCAGACCTTCGCTTCTCCGCCGCCGCCTCTTCCTGCAGCTTGCGGAGAGCATCGAGGATGGTGCTCACGAAGCGCGGCCGCCCGCAGCCGTCACGGGTGTCAACTCGGGCCTCGAGAAACGTGCGATCGAGTTGTAGAGGAGAATCTGCGTGACGGGTCCTGCAACTCCGTCGGCGGCCAGCCGGTGAGCAGTCTGGAAATCACGTACGGCCTTCTCGGCGTCGTCCCCGTAGATACCGTTGACGATGCCGTCATATAGGCCGGCCTCCCTGAGCAAGGCCTGCAAACGCAATACGGCCGGCCCTCCGCTGCCGGGCCCCATGCTGCGTCGGAAGCGCTCGTGGTCCTTCCACAGGATATGCGCGTTACCGTTCCACACATCCATGAGCGCGCCACGAGACATGCTCACATTCTTCTCGGCAGTCAGCGTGGCCTCGTCCGAATCCAGACTCGCCAGCATCGCATAACGCGGGGTCGTGTCTCCCGGAACCTCGAGTTCCAGAATCACAGGAAGGTCGATAGCCCTGATCAACTCGATACCCATCTTTCCGGCGAGATAATTGAGGCCGCGGGCCTTGGCGACGGCTTCGAGCTCGAAAGCGTCGGCCGAGATTTCTTCTTGGCTCAGGGCGTTGCGCTCCCAAGCTCTGAACAGAGCCGACACCGCCGTCGTAGCCGCATCGAAGGTTGATGTGCGCGACAAGCGCTTCAAGAACTTCTCCGCAGCTCTGTCGGAAGCGGGCGAGGACTCCGGCGCTTCGGCCGCGGTGACCTTTGCCTGTGCCGGTTGCGCCTCGGGCAGTTGAGGCGGCGTCTCGATCATGGCGCTGCCGTCGTCGCCGCCCAACGGTGCCAGCAACAGGAAGGCCACACCGGCGGCCGCAGCCGCCACGCCGATTCCTGCCGCCGCTCGGTACAGCCAACGGCGTCCGAGCTTGACGATTGGATAGCGTCCCTCTTCCAGCTCCGAAGCCGCCAGGTTTACCTCGGCGGCCCCGACCTTCTGCGAGCCCTTCGTATAAGCAACCAGCAACGCACGGTGCGCGAGTATATTAATGAGGCGTGGCACCCCTCCGGAATGCTCGTAGAGCGAACCCAGTGCTTTGACGTCGAAGGTGTCACCGTGCTGGGATCCTCCCGCTATGCGCATCCGGTGACGGACGTAGTCGAAAGTCTCGCTGCGGCTCAGTGAAGCCAGATGCCAACGCACGGTGATCCTCTGGGCGAGCTGAAGCAGCTCGGGCCTCTCGAGGAGGTCACGCAACTCTGGCTGGCCGATGAGCACTATGTGAACGAGCTTCTCGGTCTCGGTCTCGAGATTAGAAAGCAGCCTGAGCTCTTCGAGTACTTGGGGGTCGAGGTTCTGAGCCTCGTCGACGATGACCACGGTACGGCCGCCGTCGATCTTCTGACTCAGAAGGAAATCATTGAGGCTCTCCGTCAGTTCCTTCTTGCTGGTGCTCCGCGACGGCAGCCCGAGCTCCGCGTTGATGCTCTGCAGCAACTCCAGAGAGGAATAGACCGGGTTGAAGATGTAGGCGGCCGCGACTTTCTCTCTCGTGTCGCGGAGCTCTCGCAGAAGTGTCCTTATAAGGGTGGTCTTGCCCGCACCGATCTCGCCCGTGATCGCAACAAAACCGCTGCCCTCACGAACGGCGTACAGAAGATGCGCGAAGGCCTCTCCGTGCTTCCGACTGAGGAAGAGGTAGTTGGGGTCCGGCGTCAGTCGGAAAGGCAGCTCCCGGAGGCCGAAAAAACGCTCGTACATGATGCGGGCGACATCATCCCCAAGTGGGGAACTCAATTCAAGCAGGCGCAAAGTCCTTTGCCTGCGGGCCGATCGCCGGTTAGGTAGGCGGGATGGCCGGGAGTAGAGTTCCCATACCGAGGGCGTTCTTCCTGGTCGCCGCCTGTAACTTCGTCTTCTTCCTGAACTTCGCTTTTTTCCTCTTGATCCCTCTTTGGGTGCTGGAGCGGGGTGGTGGAGAGGAAATCGCCGGACGCGTCGTCGGCGTCCAAGGATTCGCCGGCCTCATTGCCCTCCCGATAATCGGCTATCTGCTCGACCGCTTCGGCCGCCGACGGATCCTGATCTCGGGCACTCTCGTCAGCGCTCTGTGCTCGCTGTGGTTCATCTACCTCGAGTCCATCGGCCCGACCCTCTACGTGGTCAGGGCCATACAGGGGATCGCTTTCACCTGCGCCTTCACGGCGGGCCAGACCCTCGCCGTGTTGTTCGCGCCTTTCGAACGGCGCGCCGAAGCGATCGGCTGGTTCGGGATCTCCACCGTCCTCACTCATTCCCTGAGCCCGCTGATAGGCGAGGAGATCATCCTTAGATGGGGATTCGACGCGATGTTCGCCACGGGCGCGGTGCTCGGCACCTTGGCGTTCCTGCTCGCCGTACGGATGCCCCGGCCGCCGGACTTCGTGATGCCTGCCGACGGAGTCAGCTATGACGCGGGCTTGGCCAAACGCGCCGTGTTCACGGCAACCGTCGCCATGCTCTGCTACGGCTTCGGCTTCGGCGCCACCGCAACCTTCGTGCCCGTCCTGATCGAGCGCTTCGATCTCGGACGCGTCGGCATCTTCTTCGCGGCCTGGAGCGTCGCCGCCGTAGCCGTCCGTCTGCTTTTCGGCAGCGCTTCGGACCGTCTGGGGCGGCGGGCCGTGCTGGTGCCGGCCATGCTTACCATGAGCCTGGCGGTGGCGATGCTGGTGTTCATCAGATCGGCGGCCGGTATGGCCGTGATCGGCGTGATCTTCGGTATCGCCCAGGGGTTACTCTACCCGACCATGAACGCACTGGTGGCGGATTGGAGCAGTGCGAGCAACATCGGCCGCACTCAATCGCTGTTCAGCGGGTCCTATACCTTGGGAATATCGGTGTGTTCGTTCTTCTTCGGCACCATCGCGGAACGACACGGCTACGCAACGATGTTTTCGGTGACGCTCGCGATCACGCTGTTCGGCTTGATGGTGTTCCTGGCCGGTCCGAGCCGCAAGCCTTCGGCCGATGGCGGCGCGGAAACCTCGGAGGATGCTCCCGCCGCTGCCTAGTGAGACTCAGGCGAAGAACTCTTCCGCATCACCGCTCTCTACGTCCAGGGTAGCGATAGCCCCGTCACGGTATACGGCCAACTCCACCTTCTCCCCGGGCCCGTGCACCCATAGACTCTGGTATAGCTCGGCGCGCGTCGACACCGGCGTGCCGTCCACTCTCACCACCACGTCACCGACTCTGAGTCCGCAGCGGTCGCCGGGGCCGCCGGGTATGAGTCCGGCAACTACGGTCTGGTCGGAAACCCCCGAACAAAACATTCCCACCCATGCACGGCGCGCCCGAGTTACGCGGCGGCCGTGCTCCAGGAGTTCATCCGCGTGGTCGTAGTAGTTCTCCGCGGGGATGGCCAAGGATGCGCGGCCGATCATACCCAGACTCAGCGAGACTATGCCGACGACTCTGCCTGCCGTGTCGCACAGCGGCGCCCCGCCCAGGCCGGCCGTCATACAAGTGGACGCGATCGAGCGCTCGAGACGGTACTCCCAGTAGGCGTCGATGGGTTCCAAGGATGTCACCACCCCGCTTGCGGCACGCCTTTCCTCGTCACCGACGCTCGCTACGGTGAAAACGTCATCGCCACGTTCCAGCCCCACGGAGGTCCCGGGCTTCAAAGGACGCGGCAACTGCGTCGGCCTGTCCACGCGTACCACGGCGACCCCCGAAGCGAAGTCCTGAGCCGCGACGACGCCCTCGAAGGAGTTTCCACGGAGGTCGGTCACGATGACCCGGGTCGCACCGAGCACGACGTAGTTGACGGTGAGCACCAACGCTACGTCGTCGGTGTCGGAGACCACCGCCCCGGAGCCGAGCCGTTGGGTGCCCAGCACGACGACGGATGGATGCGTTTCCGGTATCTGGGCCGAGAGCGTTACGGTCGAGGAAGCGACGCGGTGGAGAAGGCGCAAGCAGGCATCCACGCGATTCAACCTAGACACCCGAGCCGCCCCACGCAACCTCGGGCTGCGATGTTCGAGCCCGATCTGCAACCGCGCTAATACTGCCTTCTGCGTGAACACGACGGCATCGACAGACAGCCGCCCGGCGCCGTGGCCCCTGTTCGCTTCGCACTCGGGCGAACCCTTCGCTTTCTTCCTCGATAGAGGCGAAGGCGACCTCTCGTTCGCCGGCTCGTCTCCCGAGTCCGTGCTCGTCGTGGACGCTCGCGGCGTCTGCCACGAGTGGCCGCGAGGATCTACGTCGGGCGGCGACCGTGACCCCTTCGAAGCCATCGCCGACTACGTGGACCGCCACGCATGCGACGCGGAGGGCGCGCCCGGCAGCGGCGCCGAGTTGCCGCGAACGGTGGGCTACTTGTCTTACGAATTGGCAAGCTTCCTTGAGCGCGGCCCTTCATCCGGAGCGGATCCCTCGGGCCTACCGCTGGCGTTGCTGTGCACCTACGATCGAGTCGACGGATGGGACCCGCATAAACGAGAGCAGCTACACATCGCTTTCAATCCTCGCAAGAGGCGGTCAACGCAGCCATCCATCCACCTCAACCGCTGCATGACCCCGCCGCTCGACCGCGACAGCGATCCCAACGCCGATTACCGCAGAGCCTTCGCACGCATCCGCGACGCCATCGCCGCAGGCGAGATCTATCAGGCCAACCTCTCTCGCAGGATATGGATCGCCCAGCAGTCTGCGGCGGCAACCGTCTATCGGCGTCTTCGGCGCGCCCAGCCGGTGCCTCGCGGAGCCTTCATCGATACAGGCGCTTTCCAGATCCTCAGCAACTCGCCCGAGACTTTTCTCAAGGTGCGGGGCGCGGAAATCTCCACATTCCCGATCAAAGGAACGCGGCCGCGCTCGGCCGATCCGCTGCGCGATCGCCGCCAGATCACGGAACTTACAGCCGACCCCAAGGAGCTGGCCGAACACGTGATGATAGTCGACCTGGAGCGCAACGATCTCGGCAGGGTGTGCCGTATCGGCAGCATCGAAGTGGCGTCCTACGCACGGCCCCGAACCTTCGCGACGGTGCACCATCTGGAATCGGAAGTGCGCGGCCGGCTTGTGGACGAGGCAGGGTTGGCCGATATACTCCGGGCTTGCTTCCCCGGGGGCTCCATCACCGGCGCCCCCAAGATCAAGGCGATGGAGATCATTTCGGAAGTCGAAACCTGCGCGCGTGGCGTCTACACGGGAGCCATCGGATGCTTCAACGGGTCGCGCTCCGTCGATCTCAGCGTCGCCATACGTACGGCCGTGTGCCGTGAGGGCCGTATCGTGTATTCGGCAGGTGGCGGCATCGTCGCAGACTCGAACGTGGACAAAGAACTCGACGAAACCGAAACCAAGTCGGTCGCATTCCGGCGGGCTCTACTGACGGAAACCTCCCCGGCGCGGGCGCTGGCATCATGAAGCCGCCGGTCTGCTACCTGAACGGACGCTACGTAGAGCTGTCGAAGGCTGCCGTGCCGGCAACCGATCGCGGCTTCCTTTTCGGAGAAGGCCTGTTCGAGACCTGGCCCGTCTACGCCGGCCGGCCCTTCGCGGTAAGGGAGCACGTAACCCGCATGGCCAAGTCGGCGCGAGCCCTAGGGATCCCCTTCGATCCCGGCGAAGACTGGGCGGGCCGCAGCGTACGGCTGGCCAAGCTGAACGGCGTTACCGGAGCGGGCGCCATACGTTTCACCATTACCCGGGGGTCCGGACCCGTCACTCTCATCCCGGGCCGCGCCGCCAAGCCGACACGCTTGATGCTGTTTCGTCCTCTCGAGGACGGGCTCGACTTGGCGCGGGCAAACGGGGTCAGCGTTCACCTGGTCGGATTCGGGCGAGGCGTAAACCCGGCGATGCGCCAGCTCAAGACTCTCAATTACCTCCCTGCCGTAAGAGGCAAGATGGCCGCTGCCGACAGAGGGGCGTTCGAGTCTCTTTATCGCCTCGACGACTCGACCGTGCTGGAGGGAACGACGAGCAATTTCTTCGTCGTCAGCAAGGGAAAGATCTACACGACGCCGGTCGGCGACGGGATCCTGCCCGGCGTCACCCGCTCCATAGTCATGAAGATCGCGCGCCGCCTAACCGAGGTCGGCGAGCGGCGCATCACGACGGACGATCTCGCCAACGCCGACGAGATGTTCATCACCTCATCGACGATAGAGGTCGTTCCGGTCCTTCGTGTCGACCGCATGAAGATAGGAAACGGCCGCGTCGGAGAGCTGACTCGAGACCTGCAACAGCGTTACCGCAGGTATGCGGCGCGAAGGTTGGGCTTGGGCGCAGGTGACCTCGGCTGAGCGGCGCCCGCCGGTCAGAAGTTCACGAGCAGAACAGCCAGATACAAGAAGGTCCCTACCAGAACCGACCACAGGAGATCGGCTTTCACGGCCGACCTGTGCTTGCCCGCGATCTCGAAGGTCCACACGCCGATGGCCACGGGAAAAAGCAGCGCCAGCATTGCCCATGGAGTGATCCTCAACACCGGATCAGACAGGATCGTCTCCGGATCGGCCAGCCGCCACTCGAGGCCCAGCACTACGGCGCTGATGGCCGCCACGCGCACCACACGAGTGGCGCGATCGGTCTTTGCGGGAGAGTCCGGCACTACAGATCGTATATGAACATCGAGCCGACTCGGGCCACCGGCTCACGCTCCTGCAACCATGTATAGGTATTGGACTTGACCCAGCCAAGTCTGCCGCCCCTATACCAAAAGTAGGGACGGCCCATGAGGAAACTGGCCGACACTGCCGTCACACCACGGTCGGCCGGGCCCTCCAGAGGCACGAAGGGAATACCGTAAACCGCCGGGTGGACCCGTCCGAAATAGGCCAGGTTGATCCGCGTGATGCCTTCGGCGTCGATGTAATCCTTCAAACGCAAGAGGTCCTGGCCCCAGTCGATGTTGGAATCGACCAACAGCTCGTGGCCGTTTTCCCTACCGCCGGCAGCTTCGTTGAAGTACTCGAGATAGCGAGGCGCCGTAAGGACGCTCGCCGTCGCAAACCACAACAAAAGCGCGGCGACGCAGCCCGCAGCAGCCAGATCCACCGAACGCCTGCCTGTGCTTGCCGCTCGCTGAAACGCATTCGCGAACAACGGCGAAACGGCGATGAACAGAACGGGATAGACGGGAAGTACGTGACGCACTCCTATATATAAAGAGTTGAACAGGGAGTTGGCCGCGAACACCACGATTACGGTCACGAACAAGCAGTACTCCCGCGAGCCGCGGCGGCGCCCGAAGATCCACTGCCCCATCGCGATCGCCCCTGCGATCAACAGAGGAATCGGCGTCTTGAAGGCGAACGCGGCCAGGTGATAGTACCACCACCCCTCACTCGAGAGTTCTCCAGCGAGGAAATAGGACGGTTCGTGGCCTTTGCCCACGTTCAAGACCATGTCGACACCGTCCACGAAAGGAAGCGGCAAGGGCAGCCTCAACCAAGGCAAAGCGTCACGGATACCGGCCAGCATCCCGCCCTCGGCAAGCGCTGCCTCCGAAAGCGGTGCCAGGGTTCCTTGGAACTCGTACCCGGCATTGAGAACGAACAGCGATACCAGACCCGTCACAATGAGCAGCAACAACCAGCGCGAAATCGGCACACGGTCCTCACCGCGCTCGGTAACGATCCTGATGACGACGACGGCGACAATGACCAATGCGAGTATGAAGGCCGATAGCTTCAGTAGGTTGGCAACCCCGAGCGCAAGACCGAGCAACGCGGCGCGCGCGATGCCGGGGCGGTCGAGTAGCCACCAGGCGGCCCAGACCGTCGCCGCAAACCCCAGAGCGCCCGGCGCGTCCAGAGTCACAAGGTGCCCGTGCGCGAGCATGGAGGGCGAGAAGGAAAACAACCCTACGGCCACCAATGCCGACCGCCATCCGTACAAACGGTTGGCCCATGCGAAGACCAGGCAACCGAGTAAGGCGCTCAGGAGTACGATCATCGTGCGGCCGCGTACGAAGATCTCCTGATACTCGCCGACGTTGAGGCGCATGAGAGTGTAGCCGAGGCCCCAGTGACCCCAACTCGCATCGGTCTCGAAGGCCGGGGCCGAGCGCAGCAAGGGCAGTGCGGCGATCATTCCCACCAGCGGTGGGTTTATCGGATCGAGGCTGTAGTCGTGGGTATAGAGAACGTAGAGACCGACAGGGAGGTGTTCGTATTCGTCGATGGTAACCGAATCGCGTCGAGCGGCCGACGATGCCTGGAGCACGAAGACGGATAATAGGACTGCGGCGAGAGCCTTGGCGGCCGGCGGTATCCTGTGGTCTCCGTGAGGCACTCAGACTCCCAGGTTCTCGAGGGCCGCGATGACCCGTTCGTTGTCGGGATCTCTCTCCAAGACACGTCGCAGGTAGATTGCCGCCTGCGCGTTCTGACGCGTCTGCAGGTAGTAGTTGGACAGGCGTAGGAGCGTAGCCAGTTCGCTGCGGGCGGAGAGGCCGAGATCGAGCGCGAGCAACCGATACTCGGCTGCATCGTGAGCGCGCCCCAGAGTGTCGAGCAACGTCGCGAAGCTGACCGCGGCGACCGAGGCCCCTCTCGGCTCTTGCCAAGAACCGGCAGCGCGCGACAAGCGTTTCTCGATCTCCTCGGCGTGGCGGGGATACAGCTCTCGGGCGGCAGCGATCGCGTCCTCACCACCGTCCGTGCGCACGAAGACCACGGCGACCTCGTCGTAGTACACCAGGGACCATGCCGGTGATCGTGCAAGCGCGGCTATGAGAACGTGGCGGTTGCCCCAGCGATGAAACAGTATCACTGAGTTGATGTCGTACTCTTCGGCTTGAAGCCCCCAGACCGCCGGATTCCTGAGTCCCTCAGTGTACTTGCCGAAGAACTCGGCATCATAGACTTCCAGCCTCCCGTCCATGAAGACGCCCTCGTCCACCGGACGGGCCCAGCTCAAATAGCCACCTGCCGTCATGTCGTTGTACAGGTTGGGAGAGATCCCGATATCGTGCGCGAACCCGGCCGCTCGGATCGGGAAATTGTATTCCATCACCCCGACGCCGAACTCCTGGGTCTGGTCGTCCCAGCGGTAGAAGCGATTGGTCACGACCAGTGCGGTGCCGACCCACAAGACCGCGACCATCACCCAGGCGACGCCTGTGCGCGCCCAGGCCGCCGATTCATGCCTCGCGCCCGGCGCCGGCAGTTTCGCTTTGATCACGGCCAGGCACTGGGCGACGAAGGGAGCCGTCGTGATGATGAAGATCGCCGTGTTGCGACGCGCGCTGAGCGACAGGTATGCCATGCCCACGAACAATAGCAGGCCGGCAGGATCGAACCTTACCGGTACTTCTTCGCGCCGTGTCGCGACCGCTCCCGGCAGCGCGGTCAGAAGTGCCGCGACTGCCACGACCGCCCCGGAGAAAAAGAAAAACACCTGATAGGAGCCGATTACGAGAGTCGGAAAGTAGCCGGAGAACGGCGGGCGGAACTCCCCGATCACGCTGAAAGTCCTCGTGGAGCCGTCTATGCGGCTGAGGAGTTCGAACGGGAAGATAACGCCCTCGACGAAGTAAGGATTAACCAGGGTGGCAAGCAGCGCGGCGCTTCCCCACATCAACATGCGGCGGCTGCCTGCCCTGCCGAGATGACCCGACCTCCTCCACACCGCCGGAAGCACGGAGAGCTCGCACAGACAACAAGAGACCATCGCGGTGGCGATGCAGTATACGCCCACGATGAAGAGCGAGTGGACGTTGACCCACAGAATCATCAAAGGCACCAAGAGCCAAAGCGATCTGCCCTCGTCGCGGTGTGCGCGCGCGAGCAGTACCAGCGACAGTCCCACCAGAACGAAGGAGAACATCTCGGGACGGATCAGGAATCGCTCGTAGATGACGGTGAGCGTCCACAGCACGAGCAACGAGGATCCGATCGGCCCCAGGGAGGCGGCGACGTTTCGCATAAGAATGACCAACGCAAGCGTGAAGCACGCGGCCGCGAAGATGCAGAGGGATTCCGCTCCGCCTACGCTGAAGACGGCGTAACTAACGACGTCGAAGAGCCACTGCAGGTTGATCCACTCGTGATCGGGCACAGTGAAAGACAACTTGTCTGTATACGGAACCGCACCGTTCTCCACGGACCAACGGCCGGCGGCAAGATGCCACCAGGTGTCGAAGTCCCCCAGCTTGCGCAGCGCCAAGGAAGCCGCCAGCACGATGGTGAAGACGGGGAGGAATCGCTGTGCGAGCCTCTCCATTCAGGTATAGGCCCGGCCGTGCCTCAACCTGCCGCCAACTGAGAGGGTAGCTTAGAAGCGTGATCACGGGCCCAAGCGTCGGCTGCCAGCAGATCCGTAACGCTCGAGTAGGCGACCGGCTCGTGCCGCCGCATGGTATCCGCAACCAACGCGGGTATGTCCATGAAACTGATATCGTCTGCGAGAAAGCGGCTGACCGCGATCTCGTTGGCCGCGTTCGCCACCGCGGGCATGGTGCCGCCGGCCTCGAGCGCCTCGTAAGCAAGCCCCAGACAGGGGAAGCGTTCAAGGTCGGGCGGAAAGAAGGTCAGGGCTCCCGCCTTGGTCAGATCCAGCGCCGGCAGGTAGCCGAGATCCAACACGTGGGGATAGGACAGACAGTAGGCGACGGGAATGCTCATATCGGGAATCGCCATCACTGCCACGACCGTGCCGTCACGGTACTCGACCATTGAATGCACGATGCTTTGAGGATGGATGACGACATCTATGTTGCTCTGCTCGGTGTCGAACAGCCATCTCGCCTCAATGACCTCCAGCCCCTTGTTCATCAGGGTGGCAGAATCGATGGTGATCTTGTCGCCCATGTCCCAGGTCGGATGGTCGAGGGCCTCCTGACGTGTCACCGTGCGCAATCTCTCACGTGAGTGCTCTCGAAACGGCCCGCCCGATGCCGTTAGACGGAGCTTGCGAACGTCGCTGCTGTCACGGCCCTGCAAAGCTTGGAAGATTGCGTTGTGCTCACTGTCGACCGGAAGGATCTTCACCGACTTCGCGTGAGCGTGACTGCGCATCAGCTCGCCGGCGACAACCATGACCTCCTTGTTGGCGAGCGCCAGATCGAGACCGGCGTCGATGGCCGCCAGGGAGGGCTCGAGGCCTACGGCGCCGACCAATGCCGACAGTAAAATGTCGGCGGGGGCGGTCGCCACTGTGGTGAGACCGTCAGCACCATGATGAACGGCGGGCCCGTCAGGACCCAGGGCCGCCCTGAGCTCCGCCGCATCCGACTCGCGCGCCACCGACACCACCGACGGCTGGAACGCCGAGATCTGGCGCTTGAGCAAGGCGACGTTGTTGCCTGCGGCGAGAGCGACGATCTCGAACTCACCGGAGAACTTTGCGATCAGCTCCAAGGCCGTCGTGCCCACGGAACCGGTAGACCCCAGAATCGACACACGCTTTCGCGACTTGTCTGCCACCGGCATCGTGAATATTAGCCAGGGCTCGGACTGTCAACGTCGCCGGCTGGCAATTGGAGCAGCATCACGATAACCGCTGACTTGATCGGTTACGGCGATCTTTAGGGGAGGAATTCACATGGGGACTCTATCTTACGAGGTACGTGACGGCATCGCTTGGGTGACCCTCGACTGCGGCGGCATGAACACCTTCTCGCGGCAGGTGGTCAGCGATCTGGCGGCGCTTCTCGACGAGCTGGCGGCAGCCAACGAATCGCAACCGCTGGCCGGAGTCATCCTCAAGGGAAACAAGTTCGGTCTGGGTGCGGGCGCCAACATCGGCGAGCTCATGTCGGGAACACGGCAGGACCTCGAGACCCTCATCGACGAAGGCCACGAACTCCTCTTCAAGATCGAAGAGTCGTCCTACCCGTGGGTAGCCCTCGTGGACGGATTCGCCCTCGGGGGAATCTATGAGTTGGCACTTGCCTGCGCCGGCATAGTGGCCACGCCCAAGAGTACGGTCGGCTTCCCCGAGATCCGCTTGAACATCTTTCCCGGCCTGGGCGGAACCCAACGCGCGCCGCGCCGCTGCGGCCTGATCAACGCCGAGGACCCCATGAGCGGAGACGCGGCCTTCACGGCGGTACTGCAGGGCAAGAACTTCAAGGCGGCGGATGCCGCCAAGATCAAGTTGATCGACGCGGTGGTGCCCGACGGCTCGGACACCGAGCAGTTCGCGGCCGACTTCCTCCGCAACACCTTGCCGGGCATCGACCGCACTCCGCCCGCTGACCTGCAAAACGCCGAGAACCTCAAGCCCATGGTATTGCCCATGATCGAGAAGGCTACGATGGGGCGGCCCAACCCGCGCGCGCCCTACGAAGCCTTGGACGTAATGGTCAAAGGCGCCCCCCTTCCGCTTAAAGAAGCAATGAAGATCGAAAGAGACGCCTTTATAGAGGTAGCGACCTCGGCCGAGGGCAAGGCGGGGATGCGGTTCTTCTTCACCCAACAGCAGGTGCAAAAGCTGCCCAAGGATCTGGCCGGCAAGGCTCGTCAGATCAAGAAGGTAGGAGTCGACGGCATCGACGGCTACATGGGCAACGCCATAGGCTGGCTGGCCCTGGAGGCCGGCTACAAAGTGGTCGGGCACGTGCCGCTTGCCGAGTTCGCGGCGTCCGTTCCTGAAAAGCTAAAGGCCAAGTACTCGCGAGCCCTCAAGAAGGGCAAGCTCAGCGAGGCCCAGGTGGACGAGAAGGTGAACTCGGTGGCAGTCAGCTCCGACATCTCCTCCCTCTTCGACTGCGACCTCGTAGTGGAAGCGCGCATGGAGAACAGGGATATCAAGGGTGAGTTCTACAACGCGTTGGGAGAGGGCATACAGAGCTCCGCCTTGGTCGCCTCCAACTCGAGCTCGATGGGACCGTCCGTGCTGACTCCCTACTTCTCCGAGAAGGGCGGCAACGCTTCGAACTTCCTGAACCTGCACTTCTTCAGTCCGGCCGAGCACCCGATGATGCAGCTCGTGGAGATCATATGCGGCAAGGAGACGAGCGACGAAGCCGTCGCCACCGCCCATGATTTCGTCCGGCGCATCGGCAAGACCCCGGTGATTCTGCAGGATGGCTCCCCCGGATTCCTCGTCAATGCAGGGCTGGCGGCCTACTTCCAGGCGGCCGAGGACCTATATATGGAGGGGACTCCCATCGAGACCGTCGACGCGGCCATCCGCAAGAACGCCCTTCCCATGGGCCCCTTCGAACTAGGCGACCAGGCCGGTCTCGACATCGCCGCAGGGATGTTCGACACCATCGCTGCGGAGACCCCGCCCGAGCACGACCCTTTGGTCTGGAAACTGCGCGAAGCCAAACGCTTCGGCATCAAGTCGGGCGGCGGCTTCTACGACTACGACGGCGGCAAGAAACAGGGGGAATGGGACGGCCTGGCCGCCCTGGCCGGCGAGCGGGGCTCCAAGGTCGCCGGCGAAGACGAGATCGTGGAGCGTTGCCTGCGCGCTCTCTACGATACGGCGAGAGGCCTGTGCGATCGCGGCATCGTGGGCAGCGAGGCGGAGGCAGATCTGGCCTTCGTCTTCGGTATAGGCTTCGCCATGTACCTGGGCGGACCCATCTACTACGGGCAGCAACAGGGCTGGGAATAGCGGAAATGGCGGAGAAGGGAGGGAGTCGAACCCTCCATCGACCGTCAAGGCCGACATCACGGTTTTGAAGACCGGCCGGGCCACCGGACCCGTTCCCTCTCCGCGGATCGGGCCTCCCGAGATCGGCGGGAGGCTTGCTCAATCTTGAACCACGCGGGCGCAGGTGTTAGCCAGGCCGCGGCGCCCTGATAAAATCTATCTAGAGACTGACTGGCACCGTTGCAATAGAACGCCGGGCGCGATTAATAGGCGCGGTCACCGTAAGGCAATCACGGTGAGGGGGAGGCTGATGACAACTCTCAAGCGGGCTTTCATACTTGCACTGTCGCTGACGATCATTCCGGCCGTCGCATCAGCGGGCTACCGCAGTTCGGGCACGCACGGCGATCTGGAACTCGCCGGGCACATTCGCACCACCAACATCATCCGTCACCGCAGCTTCGAGGAGATGGCGTTCATCATGCAGCGCAACTCCGTAAAGCTGCGCCTGGAGTGGAAGTGGCTCAAGAACGGCAAGGCCTTCGGCCGCAACATCCCCTGGCTCAAGCGCTCGGACTTCTTCATGCTGGCCCGCGGCGTATACGACAGCATCTACGACATCAGGCCCGGTCAGATCGAGAGAGAGAACCTGAGGGGCGTGCCGCTCACGGCCCGCGAGGTCAGCCTCGACACCATCGACGATTCGGTGCGCGACCGGATCAAGTGGCAGTTCGACATTCGTGAGGCTTATTTCGATTTCTACTTCAAGAAGCTGCCGCTGCATCTGCGCATCGGCAAGCAGCAGGTCGTTTGGGGCGAGACAGACGGCTTCCGCATGCTCGACCGTGCCAATCCTCTCGACTTGAGCTGGCACTTCTTCCAGGAGCTTCCGCCTCCGGGCTTCGGCTTCGACGAGATACGAATCCCCATGTTCATGATCAAGGCCCTGTGGGATTTCGATCAGATCGGAAACCTCTCCCAGCCTTTCCTAGAGGTGTACTGGAATCCCGGCTTCGACTGGGTGCCCGGCCGCGTGGCCTTCTTGCCCAGACCGTGGGGTGTGAAACTTCTCGACCCGATCTTCAACTCGGCCGGCGACGGCATCCTTCAGACCCAGACGCTTTGCAGCAACGCCAACTCGACCGACCCCGACCCTTCCAAGCGCGGCATCTGCGACAGCCTCAAGGACGGTACGACGCTGTTCAACCAAGGCGACTACCAAAAGAACCCCTTGGAAAACAGCCAGTTCGGCGTGCGCTTCCACTTCATCACCGAAGGCGGCTTCGAGTGGACGCTCAACTACCTATACCAGCGCGCCTCACCCGATGGCTCTCCCACCGCACCCGTGAGGGGCGTCCCTCTCGATCGGATGTTCAACTCGATGGGGCAGCCGGATCCCAACGGCACGGTGACGGCTTCGGCCTACTGTGACGGCCTGGGCCGCGACCCCAACGTGGGCGGCCCCTTCGGCTCGCCGCCCTGGGCGGCCAACCAGCCGTGCATCACGGCGTTCTCGCCTTACATCCACACAATCGGTGCGTCGCTGAACTGGTTCGAGGCCGAGTACACCCAGACCGTGTGGCGGCTCGAGACCATCATCGATTTCGACCTACCCTTCCTCGACGGCGACAAGCAGGTCGCTCAAACGGCGCTCGCGCCGGGCGTGCCCCCCTTGTTCCCGGGCATCTCCAAGCGCTCGATGTGGAAAGGCATGCTGGCCTTCGACCGTCCGACTTGGATCAAGTCGCTGAACAAGAAGACGACGTTCTTCATCACGGGTCAGCTGTTCTGGCACCACATCATCAACTTCAAGGAGCGCCGTTGCTTCATCGACGACGACCCGTCGCAGCCTATCAGCCACGTGACGAGCCGAAGCCCCGCCAATCATTTCTGCGGTAACCCCGCGACGGGTGAGTTCCTGCTGCCGGGTGAGTCCTGGGGCCTGATTGGCCCGCTGGACCTGCCGTCGATCGACGATCTGTCGGGGCCGCGCCTGCGCGACACCATCCACGAGTGGGAGGTGTTGGGGACGCTCGCGATCCTCGGTTTCTACAGAGGTGGAACGCTGGTGCCGGCGATGATCTATCTCATCGATCCGATCAACGCCTACTCCCAGGAGTTGGCGATCGGGTTCGACTGGTTCGTCATCCCGGATCTGGCCTTCAACCTGACGACGAGGCTGATCTGGGCCGGCCTACCCTGGGACACCTACGGCGGCCTGGACGACGACTCACGCAACGGTCTCATCTTCGACCCGTGGTTCCTGGCGGGTGGAAGCCGGGGCCGCTCGGAGACGTCCTTCCAGCTGACCTGGCAGTTCTGAGTCTGCCGGTACTGCCCGCAGCGATACGGCGGGCAGTACCGGCATTTCAACCCAGCCGGACTATTTCTCGCTGAACTTGCAGCAGATGGCCATTGCCCGCGTGCGCTCTTCGACGGGGCAATCGCTGCCGCCCGTCTGCAGGCAGGTGTAGAAAGCGCCGAGGGTCGTGTCACCGGCATCGGCGATGGTCTGGATGATGCCCATGGCCGAAGTCTGGCAGCTGCCGTCGGACTCGGGGCGCTCCGAGGGATAGCAGACACCCCCGGTCAGGAACTCGTCGCTGTGACACTTGACCCGTGAGGCCTTCAACGCGTTGCGTCCCTCGCCGGATGCCTCGGGCGCGACCACCTTTCGGCAGACCATGCCCCCCGCATGCGCCTCGTCGACGGCCGCAGGCGCAAACATCAAGAACGCCACAAGCAGCGCCAAGGTCGAGGGAACGCAAAGGCGCGCCACGTCTATTCTAGGTGAAGTCATCTGACATCTTCTCCGAAGTGTTGGCTCTCCTCAGGTAGGGAGGCACCAATATTCTTGCCCCGGCCCAGGTCGGCGGTCAATCCGGACTGTCCGGCCAGCTTCGAAAGGCGTCGAACGAGCGCCGCCACAACCATGGCACCACCCCCCGCCCGGGGGCGATGCCGCGCGATGCCTAACCCGTCCTCAATATTCCTCTTGACAGTCTTGACGAGGCCAAACTAGCATCCGTCAGATAGGGCCGCCTTTATTATCAAAGGTTTAAAACTCTTCGCCCGCTGCAATCTCAGGAGGAGCAGATGAAAAGGTATCTAGGCATCGTCGGGATAACCGTGGGGGGACTATTCCTTGCCTCATTGCTTGCTACGCCGTCGATGGCGGCTTTCGACAAGGACCAGCAGAAGTGCCGGAAAACCCTGGCAAAAACGATGGGTAAGCTGGCCCTGACGGCCGACAAAGAGATGGCCAAGTGCCACAAACTCAAGGCCAAGGGTGCCGTCAGCGGCGGCGCCGACTGTAACGACCTCAACGATCCCGAGATCGACAGCAAGATCGAAGACGCCATCACCAAGGCCATGATCAAGGTCAACAAGCTGTGTACCCTGCCGGCCAACCAGGCCGTGCTCGACGAGTACACGTCCTGTGCTGCCGACCCGTGTACGCGGGGAACGGGAGTCAGCACCAATCCACTCGGCGACTTCGAAGAGGTCGTGAACTGCATGGCCTGCGTTGCCGAAACTTCGACGGGCGCACGCATCAACGCCATCATAGGCAACGGCTCCGGCGAGCTGTCCAAGGAAGATGCCAAGTGCCAGGGCGCCTTCACGAAGAACTACGGCAAGTACGTCAAGACCCAGCAAAAGACGGCTGCGAAATGCCAGGGCGGCGCCGACAAGATCGACGACCCCGATGTAGACCTGCACTGCCGTGTCAGCGCAAGGCCCTGCACGATGGACAGCGACTGCGATGAGTTCTTGACCGGTGACCAATGTATCGGCTGTGTCGATGACGACGCCAAGGGCAAGAACGAGAAGATTCGCCAGAAGGCGGAAGAAAAACTCACCGATTCCTGCACCAACACCGAGATACTCTCTCTGAACATCTGTAGCGGAAGCGCCATCGACGTGCCTTCGGCCATCACCTGCGCCGAGGACGAGAGCAACACCCAGTCGGACGAGATCATTCTGGCGAGCTACGAGTTCGGCGCCACGGCTTGCCCGGTGGGAGTGGTTTCAACTGTGCTGGCCAAGACCGGCGTGTCGCGCCTCAAACACTGCAGCAACCAGACCGACCGTCCGATCTGCACGAAAGACAAGGACTGTAAGTGTACCGTCGGCATCGAGGACCCGACCTGCTCGAGCGAAGTCACGGACGGAGCCTGTGACGAGATACAACTGACGAGCAGAGCATTCCTCGACGTCGGACACAACGGCTTGGGCCATAGCCAGGACCTGCCCGACCTTTACGCGATTCCGGCCAAGATCGGCTGCGGTGCCTGCACGGCGCCACCGGTCAACGTCGACAATCCCTGCGGCCAGGATTCCGACTGTGACGATGTCGGCGGCGACGGCGTCTGCGCCACGACTTCCGTAGAGCCCTGTGGTAACTCCAACGGAGACTGCCTCATCCAAGGCATAGACACGACGTCTACGGAAGGCAGCTACTACCTGCGCTGCCGAACCAACCCGACAATCCCCTGCACGGTTCCGTTCGGCTCCGACATCGCGAGTTGCGGCCCCGTCGACAGCGGTTTCTGCGTCTACTACCTGTCGGGACCGGCGGCCCTCAGCGCTGCCAACAGCCCTGTGTGCGTCTGGAACCGTCTCGATCTCGATGTCAGTGGCACGGCCGACCCCTCCGAGGGCATCGGGCAGTTCACCTCACTGGTGCGCAGCCTGGTTCGTCTGGGCCTCAGCCAAACCCAGCCCTGCCCGCTTTGCGTCAGGTCCTGCACCAAGGGCGATGTAGGCGCCCCCTGTCAGTCGGACGGCGAGTGCGCGACCACTCCGCGTACCTGTACGGCACCGCCAATCTCAGAGGGACAGGTCTGCACAAACAATCCCGACTGTGACGATGCCGGTGGAGACGGAGTGTGCGGGCCGGGTAACGGTGTATGCAGCGCCGACGAGGATATCCCCAACGACGGCATCCAGGGCGGAACCTGCCTTGGGGGCACAGAAGACGGATTTGCATGTGACGTGCACAGCCTCGACCAGACCTTCGGCCCCACGAGTCTAGACTGTTTCCTCGAGCCGGGGACAACGACCGGGGCGCCTTTGGACATCAACATCGATCTGACCACAGGCGTTGAGACCCTGCCGTTCGGCACAGACTGCACGCCGCCCAACGCGAGTGAAGCCTGCGCCTGCGCGGTGTGCTCGGGGAACACCGGCGTGGCGTGCAACGACAACGCCGACTGCGCGGCGATCGCAGCCGGTGTCTGCTCCGCTGAGGGGAGCTTCGGCGCGCCACGACTGCCCAACGGCTGCACCGGCTTCAACTGCACTCAGATCGATGTCGAGGGCAACCTCGGGCTATGCCTGGCGGACTTTGACATGTTCTGCGACGGCAAGGTGCGGGCGAACGGCGAAGGCTTCCTGTTCTGCGGCGACAACACCGACTGTGCCGTCCTCGACTCGGACTGTCCCGAGGGCGACTGCGGTAACTGCACGATAATCCAGAACAAGAAGTGCTTCCTGGATCCGATCCGCACCGAGGGCGTTCCCGGAACCGATTACACAGTCATCAGCGGACCGTTCTGCATCCCGCCGACATCCAACAACGCAGTGAACCTCGCGTCCGGCACACCCGGTCCGGCGCGTGTCGCTCTCGATCTGAAGAACGAGTTCCGCTACTAGCCAACCCCCGTTAGGGAGCGCTCGAAAGCCCCGGTGGCTGCCGAAAGGCAGCTGCCGGGGCGTCCGCCCTTACGCACCGTGTTAAGACCGGGGCTGAGCAGCCGGCAACGACCCGCAGCGAAGATCATCCTCCGGCCCGGTTGACGGCCCTTCCGGCCCGCCGCCCCCATTCGGGTAAGCCGTGGGTCTATAAGGGATTTCCATCTTGACAACCTTGCCAACAGTTTCCTAACGTTAGGCAAGCTTGTGGCCCGCGTAGGCTCTTCATCGGAAGTGCCGGGTGGGGTGCGCGTAGCCGGTACTTGGCGAACGGGCCTGCCGGTAACGCTGGTGACTTGAATGGCCGCTAGAGACGCGCCGGATGACGCGTCAGCCCAGGAGGAGACAAATCAAATGGCTCTAAATTCGACCTCGAAAGCGATACTCGCGCTGCTCGTGACGGGATTCTTCATTGCTGCCGGCAGCAGCGACGCTTCGGCGTTCTTCAAGGCGGAGAACACCTGCCTGAAGAAGGTAGGAAAAGGCGCCTCCAAGGCCGCCAAGACCTACGCAAAGACGATTGCGAAGTGCACGGACAAGGTCCTCGCCGGCAAAGGCGGAAGCTTGCCCTGCATCGCCGACCTCGACGGCGCAGGGCTGAATGCCCTGTGCACAGCGCCGGCCACCAAGGAAGACGAGAAGGTCTGCAAATCCCTAGACAAGGCGCGTAAGTCTAGCGTCAAGAAGTGCGCGAGCGAGTGCAGCCTCACGCCCATCTCTTGCATCGGCAACGCCTCCTGCCCTCCCAAGCTGAACTTCCCGGAGCTTTGCAACGCCAAGGGCGACTTCGACATCATCAACATCGGCTACCCGGGCGCGCTTTGTGAAACCAGTCTGGCCCTCGATGCAACCCTCGACGACTCGGGCGACATCGGTCAGTGTGCGGGCGCCCTGGCAATGACGGTTACCGGTGAAGGCCTCATCGACGGTATCTACGGCAGCCTCAAAACAACCGAGCCGGGTATCCCCCTGACATCGGCGGAAGCCGCATGTCTCGCCGCGGCGAGCAAAGCCACAGTCAAGCTAACCGACAAGGTGGCCAAGGCCATCTTCAAGTGCCGCGACGACATCAACTCGACCAAGCTACAGAACTTCGATCCCGGTAACTGCGGCAAGGACCTCGGTCCGGGGGCGGGTAACGAAAAGACCACCGACAAGATCAACAAGGCCGAGGGTAAACACGCCGACGCCATCAACGCCAAGTGCACGGACGGCGACTTCGCCGCCCTCGACGTCTGCGGTGGCGCTGCAACCGACAGAGCCACGGCGATTGCTTGCCTCAACGCCCTGGCCTTCGAGGCCTCCGATTCTCAGGAAGATCCGGGCGACCGCGACTTCTCGGCTACGAGCCTGGTCGAAACCGCCTATCCTCCGGGCGGTGAGTGCGGCGACAACGCCGTCAACCAGACTCCGCATCCCTTCCTCCTGTTGGGCGAAGAATGTGACGGCACCGACGACTCGGCGTGCCCCGGCGAGTGCATAGGACCGGGCGACGTGTACGAGTGCAGCTGCGGCAACCAGGCACGCAGCAGGTTCTTCGCCAACGGCTTCACCGCCGACCTCGACAACGGCTGGACAGGCTCCTCCCACGAAGGCGGACTGGCGGACGGAGCCGGCTATTTCACGTCGAGAATCAACTGCGACTGCGATGCAAAGGCCACCGTAGGGGTCTGCGACCGCTTGGTGATCGACGGCGGCACCGGCCCGGCCCGGCAGATCTCCTGTAACACGGATGCCGACTGCGAAGCCGCCGGTGCGGGCAACTGCGCGCGCACCAACACCTGCATAGGCACCTCCAACGATCCTCTTTGCGATCTGGGCGGCTTCCAGCTGCCGGTCTGTGACTGGGATGCCTTCGGGGACACGCGCTGCGACCAACACGGCAACACGAATTTCACGGACGAGGACGCCGACTGTTCGATCTGCGATGCCAACACTCTCAATGCAGGGGCTTTCTGCTCGAGCGAAAGCGACTGCCAGGCCCAATGCTTCGACGCGAACGGCGTTGCCACCGGCAACTTCTGCGACTTGCAGAGCAAGGTCTGCAGCGGTGGCTCACAGACGTTCTTCTGTGAGATGGATGCCGACTGTACAGCCCCCGGGGCACCCGGCGGAACCTGTCTCGGAACACCGTGTCCTGCGGGCCAGGTGTGCAAGGGGCAGTGCGACACATCGCGCGACTGCATCGAGTTCCCCAACGGTGGACCGCTTCCGATCGTCGCGGGCGCGACGGCCGTGTGCGTGCAGACCAAGCACGTTCAGGACGTGACCGGGACCTTCAACGTCCTGGACGGCACCCACGAGAACTTCGTGCGTCAGCTCTCGGTCGTCCACCTCGGCAACACCAACTCGGTGCCCTGCCCGACCTGCGGAGGCTTCTGTGATGACCCCGAGGGCTTCCTGAGCGGCGAGGTCTGTCAGGGAACCTGCAGCATAACAACGGCTACCCCGTGCCGCTTCGACGTGGACTGTCCGACGGGCGAGACCTGTACGTCGACCACGGACCAGTGCGGGCCGAACGGGTCTTGCAACCTAGCGCTCGTCTGTAACGGTGGAGCGAACAACGGGAAGTCTTGCCGCGTGGAGGCGGGCACGAAGTTCTTCGGAACCACGTCGAACGACTGCCCCGCCAGTACCTCTCTGAACATCTCCGGCACGGGGCTGTCGATCAACTTCCTGCCCCAGACCGACGGAACCGTTTCCCTGGACAACGATCTGTCCTGCACCGCCCCCGGTTTCGAGAACTTCGACTGCCCCTGCCCGCAAGACGGCGGAGCTACCACGAAGCCGAACAACTGCGGGTTCGTGTGCACAGCGGGAGCGGAGTTCACGCAGGTATGCGCGGCGGGCAGCAGTGGCTTCGGGTTCTCGACCCGCTGCAACGGCGGCACCAACGATCTGGAGCCTTGTGACGAAGACGCCGACTGCGGCGGCGGTACTTGCGACTTCAATCCCAAGCACTGCGCCGGAGGTGACGGCAGCCTGCTCGACTGTACGGACAAGTGCGTGGGCGGCACCAACAACAACGGCGCTTGCATAGACGCGGCCGATTGTCCGGGCGGAGGCGTGTGCACCGATCAGTCCTCGAACTGCGCGGCACCCTTGGACTGCGTCGATGCCTGCCCGAGTGGCTCATGTCAGCAGGTCTGTCTGGATACGGCGACCTTCAATGCGCTGCCCAAACCCGACGCAGCCGCCGATCCTCTCGGCCGGCCTGAAGACGAAGGCTGGTGCGCGGGCGGACTGCCGTTCTACAAGTGCTCGGGCGACAAGTTCACCTTCAAGAACTGCCCTGAGTCTTCGGCCAACGGCACCTGCAACGCGACCTGCGAAACTACGCTGGGGCCCTGCGAGACCGACGACGATTGCCCGATGATGGGCGAGCGCTGTACGGGCAACTGCGAGAAGGCCAACGGCTGCGCGGCCGGAATCGACGATGACGTCCTCGGCGACGCCAACGACTTCATCGGCGCCGGCATCTGTCAGGAACAGCCGAAAGGATGCTTCCTGCAGCAGAAGGAATGCGTAACGTCGGGCGCGAGCTGTAACGAAGATTCGGACTGTGTCCCGCCGGATCCCGGCGAGTGCAAGAAGATCGTCGCCCAGGCCACCGGCGGCGGAGACGCCACCAACGTCTTCAGTGTGTCGACCTTCTGCATACCAAGGACGATCAACAGTACGATCAACAATACGGCGGGACTCGGCGGGCCGGGACGCTTGCGCCAGCAAGGCGTCAACGTACCGAACTTCGACGAGCTCGATACCTGCTCGTCGGGAGTCTGCGGCGACAGTTCGAGTTGTTCGATCAACTGCCCGGGCGCACCGGCTCCGGTCTGTGACTGCCTGGGTGGCGGACCTCAGGCTCAGTGCTCCTGCCAATAGGCAGCCTTCTCTGAGCTGAAGGGCTAACCAAAAAAGGCCCGCTTCCCTCACGGGGAGCGGGCCTTTTCTTATGGCGCGTTGCCGGCGGCGCGCTATTCTTCTTTCGCCGGCTCCTTCTTGGGGGACTCCGAGGGAACATCCGGTGCGAGCTTTATCTCGTCCCAGTCCTCCTCTTTGGCCGCCTTTTTCTGGGCTTCGGCCTTACGGTGAGCAACTTCCGCGTCGGAGTACTCGGAGATCTTATGGAACGCGAAAGTTCCCTTGAACTCCAGAGAGATGGGGAAAGGTGCGGCCGCGATAGTAGCCTGCACATACGAGCCTTGGAGCTTATCGGGATCCACGCCACGAAAGCCGTAGACTGCTATGCGCTGGCCGCCGCCCATCAGGGGATTACCCTCCAGGGTGCTGATGAGCGCGAAGTCGGCGCCCTTGGCGTTGGGGTCAGACCTAAGCGCAGAGTCGAACTCGGCATCGTCGACCACGCGGTGCTTTCCGCCGCTGAAAGGCGCCCTTTCGTTTCGGGGCAGCTCATGCCAATGCGCCCGCAGATCCTTGAGCTCCGCTTCGGAGACCGCCCAGAGTTCGTTCTTGGAACGAAGACGATCCACAGTCTTTGCAAAGGGGAGTTCGGCATCGACGAAGATCACCCTGATGTTCTCCCCCTCGATCACGGACTGACCGTCTTCCTCGCCCATCTTGGGCTCGTACTTGATCTTGACCAGCGCCACATCGCTGAACTTGAGGCGGGGGCGTCTTATGGTGACCAGGTAAGCTCTGACGTCGGTGGAGATGACCTCTTCGACATCCTTCTGACTCGTGATGTCGCGGCCGTTGATGCGGGTGATGACGTCGCCCTTGAAGACGCCGTGATCGCTGGCGGCCTTGGCGTTGATGATCTCGCTGATCTCGACGCCGTCGAGGTAGCCGCCGGTAAGAACCTCCAGCTCCTCGCTGATCTCACCGACCTTGAAAGGCAAGCCGACCTCGCTATCGAAGCGCACCCGGAACTCGGGCATGACCTGGTGCACGGCCAGCCACACGCCGCCTATATTCTGGCCGACGACACCCTCGCTCTGGGTGGCCTGCAGGAAGGCGGGGGCGGAAGTCGGGGCGGAGAGGGCAAGGGCGGCCGCTAAGGCCAGACAGACATAGGACCGTTTGGACATAAATCCTCCAAATTGCTGCAACTTAACGATGCTTGAACACAAGATTGGCATTGACGAGCCGGGCGCGGCAAGAGAGAGGTCGGGGCGGCCACGCGGCCGGTCGGAGCAAGCGCTTGCCGATAGCCAATCTATAGACCCAGCACTGCTCGTAAATCAAGCCGTAAGCCTTGCCTAATCAAGAGTTTAGAAGTATTGGAGGGGGCTGCGGGGGCTGCTTGACAAGAGCGGGGATAGCCAGCTACGTTTGATGAAGGGCTTGCGCTCCTCTTCTCTGCAAGTCAGCGGAATCAGACCGCCAATTGATGCATAAGTGATGCCTATTGGGAAAGACGACGTGTCTACCTCATTGCGCAAGAATCAAAGGAGACCTACGAGGATGAGAAAGCTGACCCACAAGATCGTGGCAGCCGCGATGGCCCTATCACTAGGTTCGTTCTACTCGGGCTGCAGCAGCAGCACCGACGCACTGCTCGCGTTCTTCGGGATCGCCGGCTCGGGCTTCAACACCTGCTCCGACGTCACCCTAAGAATAGACTTCGAAGCGGCCGGCATCAGCGTCGACGAAGCCACCGGCCTGATAGGCTGTGCGCGGTCGGTTGTAATTGCGGCCAATCCCAACTGCATGATCGAGGAAACGGCAGTGGGCGGCCCGCCTCCCACCGGCGTGGTGGACGTCAGGATCTACGGCTGCACCTTCCTGGATTTCATCGAATTATTCAGCTGCAACGTCGACTCGGGCTTCTCCCTCAGCGCCCTCATCGCTAATACCACCGTGCAGTCTGACGACTGCGGCGGCGGCACCCCGGGTACCTGCGTGAGCGACGTGGCCGGCGGCTGCAACCCTGAGCCGACGACGACGACTTCGACCAGCACCAGCTCGACGACCTCGTCGACGACGAGCAGCACCACGAGCAGCACAACCAGCTCGACCAGCAGCTCGACCTCTTCGACTTCGTCGACTTCGTCCACGTCCTCGACTTCCAGCTCGACGACAACGACGACGCTCGGTAATGGTACGACGACCACGACGATGGGTCCGACTACTACCACGATGGGTGATCCCATGAATCTGGAATACTGCCTGACCTTCCAGAACCTGCCGGACGCACCCCCGCCCTTCCCGCTCCTCGGCGCTCTGCAATACGACGTCGACTACAGCCTGGCGAACGGCGAATTCCAGGGCATGGCCGACATGGTCGTCTGCCAGAAGGCGGCCGGCTTCGGCGCTCTCGAGGCCTTCAACGACGATGATGCCGGCGATTCTCTGACCCACGGCTTCGCCGACAGCAACGGCTGGTCGGTGCCTCAGGCTCTGGCCATCTGCATCTTCGAGAAGGCTGACACCGAGCCCGCGCCTTTGGCCGGCGACTTCAGTATCAACGTCACTGATGCCTCGTTGCTGCAGAAGACCTGCATTACCTCAGGCGCGAACTGCAACGTCGACGGTGACTGCGTACCACCGGATCCGGGCGAATGCTCAGGCGCCACCACCGCGAGGGTGGATATCACCACTATCGACCAACAGGTCTGTGGCGACAGCAACGTGACCTGCCTCGAGGAATGCGATCCTCCTGGAGGTTCTTGCGACGCATCGTGCACCTGCACCAACAGTTGCGGCGACCAGGTCGTCGAAGCTCCCTGCGAGGAGTGCGATCCGGGTGGCATTTGCCAGTTCGGCGGCGAACCGCCGGGAACCCGCTGTAACTTCGTCGCACAGACGGGCTGTGACATGGGCGGCTTCTGTCTGGAGGACCCCGACGACGGCTGCGACGACAACTGCCTGCTCATCCCCTAGGCGGAGAGCAGCCAAACGGTTCCAAGAAAAAAAGCCGGGTTCGCGGATGCGAGCCCGGCTTTTTTCGTTTGTCGCAGAGCGCCAAACCGCGTAAACACGTCGTTTTTTACACCCTTGCCACTACCCGGAAACGGACATTTAATAGATTTGTAGCGGCAACCCCGGGGGCTCTTCTGACGGGTTCAGCCACAAAGGAGTATTGAGGATGCGTAAACCAGGACTCGCAATCATTCCGGCAGCCGTACTGGCATTCGTGCTGGCCATGCCCGGCTCGTCCATGGCCATTCTGGGCGACTGCGGACAGCCGGCCACCAACGGCGCCGACCCCGTGGCAACCGACGCGCTGGAAGTATTGAAGACCGGCGTCGGCTCCTCGAACTGCGGTGGATTCGATCTGTGCATCTGCGACGTCAACAGTAGCGGCACGGCCCAGGCTCCCGACGTCAACGCCACCGATGCATTGATCGACCTTCAAAAGGGTGTGGGCCAGTCCGTGACCCTCACGTGCCCTTGCGCGGCACCCGGCGGAGCGAACTGTAGCGCCGTCAAGGTCACCGTTCTTGCCGGCTCCGAACTCGACAGCGGATGGACGGGCGCAGGCCACAACTCTGCCTTGATCGCCGGCGCCGGAATCACGCTTGCCAACCAGCGGCGCTGCAGTGTTAGCGGAAACCCCTGCGGCCAGAGGGACGACCCCGCCTGCCCCGGCGGCGAGGTCTGCACCGATCTGTGCGACTGTGACAGCACCGACCCGACCAAGATCTGCTCGATCTCCAAGACACCCTGCAATGACGTCGGTGACTGTAACGCCGGCATCGGCGAGCGCTGCGCGCGCGCATCCGAGTGCGAGCTCACCGGCCCCATACACGAGAAGCGCTGCGCCTTTACGCAGGTCATATGCGAAAGCGACATCGAGTGTACGGGCGGAGCGTTGGACGTATGCGTCAACTTCTTCGGACCGCCTCTGCCCCTGGTCGCCGCAGGTGTAGGAGCCTGCGTGACGACCTTCTTCAACAGCGATCTGACGGGGACGGCTGACGCGCAAACCGGTCACTCGTTGACGGACGTCAAGCTGCGCTCTCGCGTCCACCTCGGACCCAACACCAGGCCTTGCCCCGAGTGCGCTACGGGTGGCACGCCCGAGGTAGGTGACGTCGGCACTTGCTCCGGCGACACGGCAAACGTGGGCCTGGCCTGCACCGTGCATGCTGTCAGCGACGACTTCGGCGGAATGTCCTCGGATTGCCCGCCCCAGCCCGGCCAGAACGTGTCCGGCCTGGGCCTGTCGATCATCTTCAACGGGACATCGACGGACGAGGTCATTCGCGACGCAATGCTGCCCTGCGCCGACGGTACGGTGGCCTTCCACCCCGACCTCGGCAACGGAATATGTATCGACAACGGGACGCCTTGCACCAGCAACGCCGACTGTCTGCGCTGCACGGACGACGAGTCAGTCTGCACCAGCAACGGCGACTGCGGTAACAACGACTGCGGAATTGCCCCCGCGCATCCCATCTCCTGCGGCGTACAGTGCCATTGTGGTTTCTGCAACGACAACCCGGATGAGCCCTGCTTCAGCGACGACGACTGTACGGGTGGCGACTCCTGCGTCGTCGGCACCGGAGGCCAAACCGACGCAAACAAGGCGCAGTTCAGGCCCAACAACTGCTCCAACCTCATCTGCGGGGCCGAAACTCCCGACACCTGCGCGTCGGGCGACACTCTGGGCGAATGCGATGTCCTCGACTTCGTGCCCTGCACCAACGACCAAAAGTGCATCAACGAAGGCGCCGGCACCACGTGTCTGTTCGTTCCCAGGCCCTGTCTGGAAAGCCGCATCCAACGCCAGGGGACTCCGGATCCTCTGGGTATGCAGTGCGTCGACGAGGATCCGCCCATCGACTGCACGACCAACGCGGATTGCGGTGGTAGTGAGTGTAGAGCGGACTCGGTGGCGCCGTCGGCGGCCGCGGCCTTCTGCATCCCGACCACGGCCTCGCCGGCGATCAACGATGCAGGCGGTATCACTGGACCGGGGGCCATCGAGTTCAGCGTTCTCGGTGAAGTCTGCCGCTGCGGTGACGACGAGGCCGACTCGGATTGTTTCGAAGACTGCGACGGGACCGACGACAGCGCGTGCCCGGGCGCATGCTCGGACTACTGCTTCTGTCCGTAGTCCCGGCACTGATGGGACTCGGTTAGACTGAACGGGCGCCCTCCTCGTGGAGGGCGGCCGTTTTCTTTCGAGTAGCGGGCCGCCCGGGTTTCCCTTAGAATTCCCCCAAGTCCCTTGATCCGTCGTCTACTCCTACTGATTCTTTGTGCCGGTCTCATACCGGCCTGCGCGCCTACCAGCGGTGAGATCGCCCAATATACGGTGACCTTCACTCTCGACTCCGCCGACGTCGACGACGTCGAGACCATCGAGTTCACGGTCACATTCTCGGTCAGCGGCAGCCTTTGTGAAGTCAGCGTCGCAGTCGCATGCACCGCAGGCACGGGCTGGGCCGAAGACAGCAGGGTCATCGACACGGATGACAGTGAAGTGACGTTGAACATGTCGAAGGCCTCGGCTGCCACCGCCGGCACCACCCTGACCATCTGCACCTTCTCGTCGACGAGCACGCCCACGTCGGGCAATTTCACCATCGTCGTCGACGACGCCGAAGACGACAGCGGTGACGACCTCGACCCCCTCCCAGAACTGGACGTGGGCGCGATAAGCGAGATCGCCGACTCGGGCGACTGCGACACGACCCCGAGCACGACGTCGCCACCCCCTTCCAGTACCTCCACGACCTCGACTACACTGTAATAAGGGATGAAGTATCGAGCACCTAGGGCCGCGCTCGCGATGGGGGTCGCGGCAGCGCTGTGGGCCGGCGCTTGCACCCGGCCGGAGAAGCCGGTCGACGTAGTTGTATCCCTCGGCGAGGAGGCCGTCGGCGTTTCCCGGCTGGTCTTGTCGGTCGACTACGCTGCAGCCGGCGCTCACCCTGTCATGAGCGGAGGCGAGCCCGCCTGCACCACACTGTTGCCCTTCATCGCCATGAAGTTCAGCGACGACGGCGACGGCACCCTCACTGTGGAAGCGTTCTCGTCGACTTCGTTTTCGGCTCCCTTGGATCTGGCCGCCTGCAGAATGATTCCGGAAAGCAGCGGACAGAGCGGCAGCGACATCGCCGGCGCCCTGCGCATCAGTGTGAAGGAAGCGCTCGACAGCGCGGGGAACCCTCTGTCGGCGAGAAAGCTCGCCAGTGTCTCTTCGGCCCCTGACCGGCGAGACGTCGACAGCCGGGCCGGAGATTCACGTGTCGCAAGGGAGCGCGTAAGAGACGACTATACACCCCAACCGGCCACACCGAGCTCACCTTCGGCCACTCGTGACCGCGATCGCCCGATAACCCGGCCTAGTCCCAGCCGTGACCGCGTTCGCGACGGACGCGTCGAGGACGGCGCCGGACCCGAGGCCGAAGTCGCGCCTCGTCCGCAGGAGCCTCCCGGCGCTACCCAACCCGCCGCTCCCCTGGTCGGAGGCGGCGCGGCCGGCGGCGGAGGCAGCCCCGGCGGTTCCGGTGGAGACGGCGGCGGTTCCGGCACCGACGGAGGCGGGAGCCCGGGCACCCCGCTACCTGACGGCGGCACGGCGGCCATACCGTATGAGATCACCATCATGGTGGTCGGCCAGTACGGTGATCTGGGCGCCCTTCAATTCGACGTCGAATACCTGGGACCCAGCGGCAACTTCGTCGGCAAGGCCGACGGCGTCGACTGTACCAGCCTGATCGGCGCAGGCCTCGCCGCCTTTACAAACAAGGGCAACGGTAAGGTCACCGGCGCTATGGTCAACGTCAACGGCTTCTCCACGCCGGGCTTGATCGCCAAGTGCACTTTCAAGTCGCGCGACGTCGTGACTACTGACGACTTTCTTGTTACCGCCACTGACGCCAGCGACGTAGAAACCAATGCACTCGAAGAGTTTCCCCAGATGGCCGTCGTCGAGGCCGTACCCCTCTCTTGACGGCCGATGCCATTGTAAAAACGGGCGGTTGTGGCAGGGTTCCAGCGCAGCGGGAGTTCGACGGACCCCTTAGATCACCGGGTACACCGAAACAGAGGTAATGCAGATGAGGTCATCCATACGAGACACGCACGTAACCTTGAGCTCATTGGCACGCTCCGTCGTGATGCTGTCGGCCTGCGCGGCGGTTGCGACCCTGCCGGCCTGCCAGAAGAAGGAAGCGGGTGCACCGGGAGACGCCTCTGCCAAGTACTCGGTCACCTTTAGCGTGGTGACCGAGGTCAACGACATCGGCGCGCTGCAGTTCGACGTCGACTATTCGGGGCAGGGCGGCTTCATAGGCCTCAAGGACGGGGTCGAGTGTGAAGTTCTGCTGGACGATGTCCTGTCGGCGTTCACGGCCAGCAGCGGTGCGAGGATGACCGGGGCGATAGTAGACGTCAAAGGGTTCAACACGCCGCTGGCGGTCGCCAAGTGCAACATCGAGTCGACAGCCGCCCCCACGCCGGCCGACTTCAAGATCACGACGACGGATGCCAGCAACATCCAAACGACCCCGATCGACCCCTTCCCCGAGCTAGACGTCAGCGACATATCACCTCTCGGCTGACCCTGCAGGAGCTGCCGTGAGCGTGGCCTCAGCCAGGGCCCTGCTGTTCTCGGCATTGATCTGCGCTCTGGCCTTCCACGCGTCGCTCGACGGGCAATTCGTATCCGACGACCGCAACGCCATCGTTTCCAACGAATGGGTGACCGGGCCTGTCCGTCCGGCGGGTATCTTCTCCAGCGATTCGTGGTGGGGCCGCGCGCGCAGCGACGCCCCGGGCTATCGCCCCTTGGTTACGCTCAGCTTTGCCCTCAACCACGCTGCCGGGGGACTCGATGTACTCGGCTACCACGCCGTCAACGTAGCTCTACACGCCGTCATGTCCTGGCTCGCATACCTGCTGGCCTTGGAGCTCGGCATGGGCAGGCGATGTGCCTTCGCCTCGATGGTGATGTTCGCGCTCCTGCCCATTCACAGCGAGGCCGTGGCATGGGCGGTGGGCCGCGCAGAACTCATGGCGGCGATCGGATTCGCGGTGTCCCTAATCACCGGTCTCCGTTACCGAACGACGCGAAGCATCCCTGCACTCGCCGCATCGGCAGTGTTCCTCCTACTGGGGCTGTTCTCGAAAGAAAACGCCGTGACGCTGCTGGCCCTACCCCTGACGGCGGCCGTCCTCATGCCTCTACCAACAGGCACTCGGGGCCGTGACCTCGTGTGGACCGCCGCGCTACTGGTCGCACTGGGCGTATATCTGGGATCGAGGGGCCTGGCGGGAGAGGTTCTGCCGTCATCAGAGATATCGCTTCTCGACAACCCGCTGACGGGCCTGGATACCGGTAGCCGCCTTCTTGGCGCGGTATCGATCCTGGGGCGCTATCTCTACCTGACCTTCGTCCCGATCCCGCTTTCGGCCGACTACTCCTTCGATGAGTTGGGCATCGGCGCCGGCTTCGTGGCCGACCGCTACAGCCTCGTGGGGGCTGCGGGAATCTTGGTTGCCGTCGTGTACGTCCTGCGCAAACCGAGGAGCGCGGTCGCGATGGCGCTGGCCCTGACGATCGTCAGCTACTCGATCGTTTCCAACACCGTCTACCAGATCGGGACCATCATGGGCGAGAGACTGTTCTATCTTCCTTCGCTGGGAATTTGCCTTGCTTGCGGCAGTCTCTGCGACTCCGCGGTAAGGCGCTACGGTCTTCCGGCACTGGCCGGCCTCATGTCGGTGGCTTGCCTCTACGCGGTAATAGACCACGAGCGCAGCCGTGAATGGGCAACGCCGGTAACGCTCTTCGAGTCGGCAGTACGCGCATCACCGAGAAGCGCGAGGGCCCACATGGAACTGGCGTCGGCCTACGGCCGCGTGGGGCGTACCGAGGAAGCACTGAAGAGTTTCGAAGCGGCGGTGGCGATAAAGCCCGACTACGCAGCCGCTCACTACAACAAAGGCAACATGCTCGCACGGAACGGAAGATTCCGAGAGGCGGAGGATGCTTACCGCTCGGCGATCGAGGCCATGCCCAAGTTCGCATCAGCGTGGATCAACCTGGCGGCGGCCCGCCAGGTCAGAGCGGGTATCGGCCAAGCGCTGTCGGTGTTGTCCGAGGCTCTCGAGGTGATACCCGAGAGTGCGGCAGTGCACGCCGGGCGTGCCGAGTACCAGTTCATGAGCGGAGATCTCGACGGCGCCATCGACTCGTACAGCCTCGCCCTGGACAAGGGGGGACACCGAGCCACCATGTTGGCGAACCGAGCGGTCGTCAAGCAACGCAGAGGCGGCTGCGCCGCCGCAATCGATGATTACCTGGCGGCAGCTGCAGCCGAACCGCCCGCGCCCGAGATTCTGTCCGCCACGATTACCTGTCTACGCCGCCTGGGCAGGCATGAAGAGGCCGCAGATCTGTCGGCGGGGCACGGAGTTGCAAACCAGCCAGCAGGCCGTTAGGTTTCGTTGACGTTGCTGGACTCCGTTTCCCCCTTGCTCCCCGAGTCAACATCGCCATGACCGAACGGCGCCTTTCAAACCTTCTACTGGCCGGCATACTTCTGTGCGTGGCCGGGGCGGTTATCTCCGGCGTGATCAGCAACGTCCACGCCAAGATCGACGCCCTCGGCGACGGTTACACCAGTTTCTGCAACGTAAACGACTCGGTGAACTGCGACAGGGTTCTGTCGAGTCCCTACGCGAAGGTCTTCGGCATTCCCGTAGCCTGGTTCGCCCTTCTCGCCTATGCGGCGACCGGGGCGATGCTGCTGCTCGCGCGCCAGGCCGAGGGCAGGGTACAGGCCAGATGGATGGCCCTTTCGGGCATCGCCATCGCGGGTAGTTTGGCTTTCTCCACGTACATGGCGGCGGTTTCTTTTTTCGTCCTGAAAACCGTCTGCCTGCTCTGCACCGGCCTCTATATAGTCACGCTCGGCCTTCTGGCAGTCGCCCTGCTATCAATCTCCCAGGCCATCAAGACACCGCTGGGCGGAGGCTCTGCCGTCTCCTATCGAAACTTCGCGGCGGCCGTGGGGTTGTCGGCGCTAGCCGTGGCCGGCGTGGCGGCGGCCAACTGGCCGGCGGTAGGAACCCTGCCTGCTGACCTACTCACCCTCGAGGATGTGCGAGACGCCGATCCCCAGTTCTACGTCTGGTATACCGATCATCCGGTAAAGGATGCACCGAGCGGCGAGCGCAACGTCCTCGGCCCCGACGAAGCACCGGTCACCATCATCGAGTTCTCGGATCTGCAATGCGGCCATTGCAGGCGAAATCACGACCGCCTCAAGGGGCTTCTCGAGAGGCGTCCGGACGACGTCCGCGTCGTCTACCGTCATTTCCCGCTGGACGTACGCTGCAACGAAGTGGTCGGGCGCACCATACACGCATACGCGTGCCGGGCGGCCGAGGCCTCCGAGTGCGCCGCCTTGCAGGGACGGTTCGGCGACATGATCGACATCCTCTTCGCCAACCAGCAGCAACTCTTCGACGCCAACCTGCCCAGATTGGCCGGCAAGATCGGGCTCGACGTCGACGCGTTCAACGCGTGCATGGAGGCAGGTCAAACGGTGCCGCAGATCGTCGAGGATGCGCGCGCCGGATCCCGCATGAACATCACCTCGACTCCCACCCTCTACATCAACGGCCGGGAGATACGCGGCTCCTTCGAGCACGACGTAAGCTACGACTACGCGATCCTGATCGAGTCCCTGCTGGCCAAGCAAGGCAGCGAAGGCTGAGTTCAGAACCCCCCGCCCAGCACCCGGCGTGACCGGCGTATCAGGGCGATCCTCTCGCGCAGGGCGTTGAGCCCCGTGACCGTCGCCGAGATTCTCACCAGCAGGTCGGCGACCCGCTCAGCGTCGACTGAATCCAGCCGGCGTTTGACGTCGGCGAAGTCCTCTACGAGGGCACCCAGCGCATCCAGGTGCCCCCGTTGCCCCTCCTCATCGCCGAGTTCGCTCAGGCGGCTCATGCCGGGGTTGTCAGCGACCTTGCCGTCCCCCCTTGCCCTGTGGCCGCCCGCCAGGGCCGCTGCCTCGGCCAACAGGGCCTGGGCTTCTTCTATGAGCGACTTAGCGGACTGCACGGCTGATGACATGGCCTCTCAAGTAAACGACGGCTCTGGAGCCTACCCCCCTTGCGGTGCTGCCGAATATAGGACTATAGTCGCATCAAGTCGTAGGGTCTGCCAGACTATCGATGTAACGCGGCAGAGGCACCAGATGTTGCAGGGTCGCAACCCTATTGGGGGTATGCGAGCCCTGGCCGGATCCTGGCTCATGTGAGTTTAATTGTTTTATAACAATAACTTACAAGGATCTGGCGTCCCCCATTCGGGGGCGATCGTGGCATGAATGTTGCTGAGTAGAGTTACACCGGTGGTCCTAGGACCCCCGAACAAGGTTCGCAAAGAGAGGATAGGAAAGTTTAGTGAGAAGCTACTACGACACCCAATCAGCCAGCACCGCAACCGCTGAGGCTACCACCGAGCAGCCTCGCCCCCAGGTCCTCAGAGAGACCTACAGGCCCGAGCCGGAGCGTCCCAAACCCAACCTCACGGAACGTGAGAAAGAGGTTCTCAGGCTCGTTTGTGACGGCCTGACCAACGCCGAGATCGCTACCTGCCTTCACGTGTCTCGCGAGACCGTCAAGTCGGAGCTCAAGCGGATCTTCCGCAAGATCGGCGTAGCCAACCGTACACAGGCCGCCGTTCTGTTGGTCCGGCAGCGCTGGGTCTGAACCCCGGCCGACTTAACTCGGTGACGGGGTCGGGCTAGATTCGACCGACTGGCCCGATCCCGACCGATGTTGAGCCCCCTCAACAAGCCCGCTCGCAAGGTGCGAAGCGCAAGGCTTGCAGTCTGCGCAACGCTGCTGTTC
>JANQEO010000033.1 GCA_028278325.1 Candidatus Binatia bacterium | reverse complement strand
TGGAGGGAAAGATGGCGAGGGCATTGGACCTCGGAAGCGTCTCAACGAGACTGCATCGGATAGCTGAGCTGGCGAGGCAAGCACCGGAAATGGTTCTTGTGACACTTGCTCACCATATCGACCTGGTGTGGATGTATGAGGCGTACCGGGAAACGCGCAAAGATGGGGCGGCTGGGTGTGACGAGGTAACGGCGGCGGAGTACGCCGTGAACCTCGACGACAACCTGCGGTCACTCCTTGAGCGCTTCAAGTCCGGGACGTACTACGCGCCACCGGTGCGCCGGGCGGAGATTCCGAAGGGAAACGGGAGCAAGACCCGACCGATCGGGATACCGACCTTTGAGGACAAGGTCTTACAAAGGGCGGTACTGATGGTGTTAGAAGCAGTGTACGAGCAGGACTTTTACGATCTGTCGTACGGCTTCAGACCGAGTCGATCTGCACACGACGCATTGGACAGCCTGTGGAACAGGTTGATGGGGATAAGCGGTGGGTGGGTATTGGAAGCTGACATCTCGAGCTTCTTCGACACCATGGATCACAAGATCCTACGGGGCTTTCTCGACCAGCGGGTGCGAGACGGTGTGATTCGAAGGATGATCGACAAGTGGTTAAAAGCTGGAGTGCTCGTGGACGGGCAGCTGCGGCGAAACGAGACAGGCACGCCTCAGGGCGGAGTGATTTCGCCATTACTGGCGAACATCTACCTGCACGAGGTACTGGACCGGTGGTTCGTCGAGCAGGTGCAGCCACGAATGCGGAGACCGGCTCATATCGTCCGGTATGCCGACGACTTCGTCATCGTGTTTGAAGACGAGTCGGACGCGCGTCGAGTGATGGAGGTGTTACCGAAACGATTCGGCAAGTACGGCCTTGCGTTACATCCGGAGAAGACGCGACTGATCGACTATAGGCGGCCTGATGATCCCAGGAATGGAGGGCATGGTGGCAAGCCACAGACCTTCGACTTCCTCGGATTCACCCATTACTGGGGGCGCTCGCTGAAGAGGAAACCGGTCGTCAAGCGCAGAACAGCGCGCGACAGGTTTGCTCGGTCGCTCAGACGCGTATATCTGTGGTGCAAGCGAAACCGACACAAGCCGATCGTGGACCAACATGGACATCTCCGTGCCGTGTTGATGGGGCACTACTCCTACTACGGCGTGACTGGAAACGGTCGGGCTCTCGACCTGTTTCGCCATCAGGTCAAACGGGTGTGGCACTACTGGCTGATGCGAAGGTCGCAGCGGCGATGCCTTTCGTGGAGTCGATTCCATCGTCTCCTGGAACGTTTTCCGCTACCACCCATACGAGTCGTCCATTCGATCTACCGCCGCGCAGCGAAACCATGCGCCTGAGGAGCCGGATGCGGGAAATCTGCACGTCCGGATCTGTGGGGGGCCCGGGCGGGAAACCGCCCAGGTCTACCCGACACCTTTTCCGGCACCATCTGCCCCTGGGATGGGCCTATCTTCCAGTTTCGTGTGGGCCATCTCATCTTGCACATGGGAGTAAAAGACCTTCGCTTCTCCCGGGTGCGGTTTGAGAGCAGCAGTTGGGGGGAATGCTGCAGTCTCGATGCTGCAGTCTAGGTTTGACGTGGAATTGCCGGACGTCGCTAAAGTCTTTTATTTGATCACTTAGTCAATCTTGAGAGTCTGGCACGGAATGCGCACTGGTGACCTGCGACCGGTGGAAGGAAACACCGGATTGGAGGTCAGCATGAGACACACAGCATCTATTCGGCACAGTTTGAGAACCCAGTGGATCGCGATGGTGGCCCTCGTTGCCGGGCTCGCGCTCGTTCCGGCGGGTGTGGGCGACGCAGCGGGTCTCTTGATCGCCGACGGGGGCTTCGGCGGGGTGCTCGAGATCGAGGAGCACAGCGTCGAGGTGACGTTCAACAACGGCATCGTCGTCACCGAGGTGACGCAGGTGTTTCGCAATACCGAGAATCGGCAGGTCGAGGCCCTCTACACCTTTCCGGTGCCGAAGGGCGCTTCCGTCGCAAACTTCAGCATGTGGATCAACGGTACGGAGATGGTCGGCGAGGTCGTGGAGAAGGAACGCGCTCGCGAGATCTACAACTCCTACAAGCAGACGCGGCGTGATCCCGGGCTTCTGGAGCAGGTCGATTTCAAGACCTTCGAGATGCGCATCTTCCCCATCGGTCCGAATGCCGAGCAGCGGGTGCAGATTGCGTACTATCAGGAGCTCGACTTCGATCACGATTGGGCGACCTACGTCTACCCGTTGGCGACGGTGACCCACAGTGGTCTCGACTCGAGGACCCGCGGCCGCTTCGCCATGAACCTCAACGTCGCCTCAGAGGTCCCGATCGTGGCCATCGAGAGCCCGAGCCATGCCGACGATTTCGTCATAGCCAAGCACGCTGCGGATTACGTGCAGGCCAGTCTCGAAACCTCGGGAGGCGACCTCAATCGCGACGTGGTTCTGGCGTTTCAGATGGGGCGGCCGCATACCGGTCTCGATCTGGTGACATCGAAGAGCCGCGGCGAGGATGGGTTCTTCCAACTGACGCTGACGGCCGGCAAGGAGCTCGAGGACCTGGTCGAAGCAATGGACTACGTCTTTGTGATGGACATCAGCGGCAGCATGGGAGACGACGGGAAGCTGGCGCTGTCCCGCAACCAGATCTCGGCCTTCGTCGACGAGCTCGGCGATGACGATCGTTTCGAGGTGATGAGCTTCAATGTCAACCCGGAGACGGCATTCGGTCAGTTGCAGGCAGTCGAGGAGGTTACCCGGCAGGACGCCGGAGCGTTCCTCAACTCGCGGCGCGCCAGGGGGGGAACGGTTCTCCGTCCGGCGCTACAGCTTGCCTACAAGTACAAGTCGGACGATCGGCCCCTGAACGTGGTTATTTTGTCGGACGGTATGACGGACCAGGATGAGAGGAACACGCTTCTTTCGTTGGTGAGTCAGAGGCCGTCGTCGACACGGGTGTACTGCATCGGTGTCGGCAACGAGGTCAACCGGCCGCTACTGCAACAGATCGCAGAGGATGCGGGTGGACTGGCGGCGTTTCTGTCGCGGGGAGACGACTTCACGCGCCAGGCCAAGGCCTTCCGCCGCAAGCTCGTGCGGCCGGTCGGTACCAATCTGGAGATCACCATCGAAGACGTTGGCGTGTATGACATCACGCCGGCCGAGCTGCCGAACCTCTTCCACGGGTCGCCGCTGCGCATCTACGGCCGCTATCGCGACGAGGGTCCGGCCAAGGTCCGCATCCAGGCCACACTCGGAGGCGAGCTGCTTGACCAGTGGGTGGAACTCGACTTCTCGGATGGACGGAACAACAACCCTGAGATCGAGCGCATGTGGGCGTTCAATCGCATCCAGCAGCTGCTGCGCGAGGCCGACCGGACGGGATCGAGGGCGAGCGTGGTCGATGAGGTGATCAGGCTCGGCGAGGGCTTTTCGATCGTGACCGAGTACACCTCGTTCCTGGTGCTGGAGAACGACGCCGAGTACGAGCGCTGGAAGATCGAGCGCCGCAACGCGCTCCGCATCGAACGCGACCGGGAGCAGCAACGGCGGGTGCGATCGCGGCTGGAGAAGCTGCGAAGCAACGCAGCCGCGAACCTGGGACCGGATGCGAATTCGGCAGACAACAAGCAGCGGCTGGCCCAGGCCGCTGATGCTCAGGGTGCTCCGGCGCAACCGCAGCGGCAGCAACCCAGCCGACCGGGTCGCCAGGTCGACATCGGCGGCAACCGAAGCTCCGGTGGCGGAGGGGGCGGCGGCGCCCTCGACCCGATGAGCGCGGGTATCGCGATTCTGATCGCGGGGCTCGTCTTCGCCATCAGCCGGATCAGAAAATGACCACGCGTGTGAACGCGCTGGCGGCGGTGGACCGTTCGCGGTCCGCCGCCTGGCTTTCGCTTCTGCTCTCTCTGGCAGCGGCGGTGCTGTTTCTCGCTCCGGCGTTCAGCTCCCAGCTCGCGTACGATCGGATCGGCATCGGTGGGGGCGAGCTGTGGCGGTTGCTGGCTGGGCACTGGGTGCACTTCACGTTCGAGCATCTGTTCTGGAGCCTGCTGGTGTTCGTGGTGCTCGGTGTGCTGTGGGAAAGAGCCGGCCAACGTTGGAGCTTCCTGCTCTGCGTCGTGGCTTCGGCGGTGCTCATCTCGGCGGCGCTGTGGTGGGTCCAGCCGCAGCTTGCGAGCTATCGCGGGTTGTCCGGCATCGACTGTGCGCTGGTGACGGCGATGGCTGCGCAGTCACTGCGGCAAGCATGGAACGCAGGCAAGCGTGGGCTTGCTTGGGCACTGGCGCTGGCGATCGTCGCTTACTTTGCCAAGGTCGCCTTCGAGTTCTCGACGGGTGGCAAGGTCTTCGTCAGCGATGCCGCTCCCTTCGAGCCGGTGCCGCTGGCGCACCTCGTCGGCGGGGTGTGGGGCATCATTCAGGGCTGGTGGATTCGAGTCCCAACTGCCGGATCTTCTTCTGCAGATTCTGACGATGCATGCCAAGGGCGCGAGCAGCTGCGGAGACATTGCCGTCGTTTGCTTGCAGCGCTTCGCCGATGATGGTCCGTTCGAATCTCTCGACCACCTTGGCCTTGGCGGTCTGGAAGTCATCCCCCGGATCCCGGGCCGGGTGGTCATCCTCGGCGCTCCGATCCCCGGGTGCGGCGATCTCGGCCGGAAGGTCCTCGAGCTGGATGATCCCGGCACGGCAGAAGATTGTCGCGCGCTCGATGGCGTTGCGGAGTTCGCGCACGTTGCCGGGCCAGGAGTAGCGCTCGAGGGCTGTTTCGGCCTCGGGCGTGAGTCGGATCGGTCGCTGAGAGACCTCGGCGAGAATGCTTTGCGCGATTTCGATGACGTCGGCTCCGCGCTCGCTCAGTGCGGGCATTTCGAGCTCGACGACCCGCAGTCGAAAGAGGAGGTCCTCCCGGAAGGAACCGTCTTCGACCATCGCCCGGAGGTCGCGATGAGTTGCGGCCAGGGCACGAAACTCGACCGCCACCGAGGGACCGCCACCGAGTGGTTCCACGACTCCGTCCTGAAGGACACGGAGGAGCTTGGCCTGGGCGGCGAGCGGCAGGTCGCCGATCTCGTCGAGGAGGAGCGTGCCCTCGGAGGCGTTTCGAATCCGCCCCGGTGAGTCCTTGTCGGCGCCGGTGAAGGCGCCCTTTCGGTAGCCGAAGAGCTCGCTTTCGACGAGTGTGTCGGGAATCGCCGCGCAGTTGACCGAAACGAAGGGACCATCTGCAAACGCACTGAGCTGATGGATCCGTTGGGCCGCCAGGCCTTTGCCGGTGCCGGTCGGGCCGGTGATGAGAATGGGTGCATCGGTGGGTGCGACGCGGTCGATGGCGTCGCGGACGGCCACCATGGCGGATGAGGAACCGATGAGGTTGCCGCCGCCGGACAGGAGAGCCACCTGCTTCTCGAGTCGATTCTTGTCGGCCTGCAATGCAGCGCGCTCGAGAGTTCGTTCGACAACGAAGCGCAGTGCGTCGATCTCGTAGGGCTTGGTGATGAAGTCCGCAGCTCCGGCTTTGACGGCTCCGAGTGCCGCCTTGAGGCTGTCGTCGGCAGTCAGCACCACGACCGGAGGCGGGTTGTCCATCGCAACGATGCGCTCGAGGGTGGCAGAGCCGTCGAGACCGGGCATGCGGAGGTCGAGCAGGACCAGATCCTGCGGTCGTTCGGCGAGGATCTCGAGACAGGCCAGGCCGTCTGACGCCTCTTCGAAGCGGTAGTTCGAACTACCCAGAGCGCGGGTGACGCCGCGGCGAGCAGCCGGTTCGTCGTCGCAAACGAGAATTCGGGGTGAGACCACTCAGTCCTCCCTGGGCTCGACGGTGAGCGAGAACGTGATTGTATCGGGCTCGTTGCTGAGTTTGATCGTCGCGCCGAGCTCTTGCGCACGGCGAGCAACGACGTGCAGGCCGAGGCCGGTGCCGCCGTCACTTACAAAGGGCTCGAAGATGTGTGCGGCCACTTCGGAGTCGATGGCCGGGCCGCCGTTGGAGGTTTCGAAGACCACTCGGCTGTGAGTGTCCTGGAAGAGACGTGCGGAGACGACCGAGCCGTCGGGCGCGTGGCGAACGGCGTTCAGCAGCAGGTTGAAGATCACGCTCTGCCACGAAGCCGGGCTGCCGTGTACAGGTCCGATGTCGGGTGCTACATCAGTCTCGATGACGACCCCGCGACGTCTGGCTTCAGCGCCGAGGATGTAGACGGCGCTGCCGACGGAAGCCGGGAGATCGGCTGCGTCGCCTGGAGCCGGTCTCGCGAACCCGAGAATCTCGCGCGTGACCTGATCGAGGCTGTCGATCTGCTCGATGATGGCGGCGAGGTCAGTTGCCTGCTCTTCCTGTTCGGAAGCCTGCAGCTCCTCGTGCACCGTCTGCGCCAGAGCTTTCATCGACGACAGCGGATTCTTGAGCTCATGAGCCAGCGAGGCGGCAACCATGCCGAGGGTGCCGAGACGCTCGCGCTCGGCTGAGTTCCGCTCGGCCTCCAGCCGTGCCCGAGAAGCGTCCTGCAGCTCGATGACCGTGGCGAGCTGGCCGAGGGCGAGCTCGATCATCTCGTACTCGCCCGAACGGACGCCTCCGCCGGCAACCCCGGATTCGATCAACAGTATGTCGTCGACCCGGTCGCCGATCCGGAGTGCGAAGGCGGCGTGAGTGTGGGTTTCGGCCATCTGCTGCGCGATCGGTCCAGGAGCGGTGACGAGATCGCAGAAGGGCTCGTCCGAGCGTTCGAAGTGAGTGCGGAGAGCGTCGGTAAGAGGACCGGGCTCCGCAAACCTCGCGCCGGTGCCGAGCCACTGGCTCAGCCGGTCGGTGACCAGTTTCTGAAGCACGTCTCTCCCGAGGTCGATGGATCGCAAGCTGCGGAGGAGGTCTTCGAGCTCCGGAACCCGGACGGTCGGCTCGATGAACCGGCGAAGAGCGGCCGAGCGTCTGCTGATGGCATGTGCCGTCGCCGAGTAAGCCGTTCCGCCGAAGAGGGCAAGGAGGACCGACCACACGACGATGCGTCGATAGACATCGCTGTCGCCGGCGTTGATGAAGGGTCCTGCAGCCATGATCAGAACCACTACCAGAACCGAGTTCACGAAGTGACGCAAGGTAGTCAGGCGTACCGAAAGGCGGAGCATGGTGTGGCGTTGCACGAAGATGAGCAGCACGATCGCAGGAATCAGGCCGGCACCCTGAGCCATCAGACGCCACGTGTCGGTGAGTGGGAGCTGTACGGTGACACCGACGACGGCGACAATGACCGCGAGTGACAGGAGAAACCAGCGAATGAAGCGCTTGAGGGTTTGATCCTCTGTGATTCGGTAGGTTCGCAGGAGGATGACGGTCGCGATCCCGAGCATCGCCGAGGTGTGCAGGCTGATCCAGATTGCGAGATCGCCGGCGAACGGCGCCAGCTGCGTACTCCCGGAGCGCCAGTAGGCGAAGGCCGGAGGGAGGAACGCGGCTAGCGAGAGATAGCCGGGGACGAGCCAGAGCGGGGAGGGACTGCCGGGTCGGGTCGCCTGCTCTCGCTTCATGCGCCAGGCGGCATGAACCAGAAGCGAGAAGGCGGCGAGCCAGGAGAGCCCGCGGCCGACATCGAGAGTGCTGCCGAACCAGGGACGGCCCGAAATCAGGACCGCCATGATCTCGTCGGCCAGACTGCCCAGGTACCAGAGCGCCGCGCAGGCCGCCAGCCACCGCAACGCTTTGTGGCCACCGATCAGCCGACGGTCTCGAATCAACTCGCGGGCGATGAAACCGTAGGCAAAGGTGCCGCACAGATCGATCAATAGCTCGCTGAACAGCACCAAGTTGGACGAAACCGCCATAGGGTCATCCTAGCCTGGAAATCTCGCCATTTCCGGCCGCGACAACCGATACATCGCACTCCGTCGTGTTTTTTGCACCTCGCTTTTCTCGATGCACCGCAAGTGGGCCTGGGGCTGTCGAGGTGCAGTGGCAGCCGCATCGATGCTCTCGCAGATCTCTCATCTCAGCGATCTCTTACGTTGATATTGGCACCGCCGAGATCAGTTCAGTTTGGGGGATCGTATAATCCGATGTCGTTGCTGAAGACATGTGTGCCGGATCTGCGCGCGAATCGGGTGGTGGGATGACGAAGCTGGGACAGTCAAATCTCAGGCGACCGTTGCTCGAGGTTGGCGTCGTGTTGGCAGCGATCTTCGCCGATATCTGGATTCTCCGCTACTTCGATAACCAGCTGGTGCTCGCTCCCCTGTGGTTGATCGCCGCCGCTGCCGTGATCATGTCATGGCGACGACGCGCTGAAGAAGATCAGGGACGAGGCGAGCCGCGTCGTCTTCGGGCATGGATAGAAGCGGTGGCGGTGACCTCGTGCATGATCGCCTTCTTGGTTGTCATGGTGCTCGTGGTGAGCGAACCATACGACGAGCCTTGGTTCGAGTTTGTCCGTGGCGGTTTCCCGACCATTACGAAGTGGATCGGCGAGCGGCTGGTTTGGGCCGCATGGCAGCAAGTCGTGCTGCTGACCTTCCTATGGCCCGTTCTGTATGAGCTCAGCCGGCGAGCCTGGATCGCGACGACACTGTCGGCTGTCGTTATCGGTGCGTTCCACCTCCCGTCTGCCGTGCTGGCGGTCATGACTTTCTGTATGGCACTCGCGTTTATCGTCTTGTACCGGCGGGGGCGTTGTCTGCTCCCACTCGTGGTCGCCCACGCCGTGATCGCCGCTGTCGGTCAGATCGCGGTTCCGGAGCGTGTCCACTACGACATGAAGGTTGGCATCGACTGCATGAAGTACATCAATCAGTACCGGATGTTGGCCGACGAGGAGAACCGCCAGATTCTGCGAACCGTGACGTCGCCGGAGTACGCGTCCGCCAGGGGCGGTAGCGATCGGGCGTTCGTGATCGGTCTGTACGAAGATATTCTCGGGCGCACGCCGGCGGAGTACGAGGTCGAGCACTGGCTCAGCTGGCTGGAAAGGAGATCGCGCAACATCGTCGCCAAGCATTTCATCAAGGGCGACGAGCTGACGTTCATCCAAAAGACGTACGGAGACGACTACCGCTTCCCCTT